>NZ_PGUY01000003.1 GCF_002863585.1 Peribacillus deserti
CATGGAAGTTTCGGCAAAAAAATGTAGGTATGTGGTGTAATTAAGGCCAAGTCAGTTGAACAATAATAAACAGTTGAAAACGAAGGTAGAGTATTTTACACAATATTGAGGACTTGACTTAAAAACACAGATCCTCCTCTTAAAGCCTGGGTTACCCCTCATAAAAACACAGATCCCCCTCTTAAAGCCTGGATTACCACTCATAAAATCTCAGAGCCCACTTAAATTCCGGATTTACTCCTCATAAAACACAGGTATCCCACTTGAAATCCATATAACTCCTACAAAAAAACACAGGTAATCCACGTAAAACTCGTTTTATCCTTCATAAACTGATGTACCACTCTTAAAAGGATATGGCACAATATGAGTGCACTGCAAAAAGGGGTAGATCGTACAAAAAAATTGCACCATAGTGTACTTTATTTATTCTTCGTCTCAAACCACATTTAATAGCCAGCATAAATTCCATTCCTGCCCCTCATGATAAAGATCGTATAGCCGGCCAAGTTCCTGCTTCCCCATTTTATTAAAATTAATTTTTTGCCCGTCAACGTCTGGAAAATTCTGTTTTCCTATGTAACGAAAATGTCATAATTATGTAATCTTTTATTAAAAATAGGACTATTAACACAGAAATATTCCATTTTGCGTCATAGACAGAGTGGGAGGATTTCATTAGAATAGGAAATGAGTTCTTGCGTTTACAAAATATGGCCTTATTCTACATAATTCTCCTTTTTTCCTAAAAATACTCATTTTTAAGAGGTGAACAAGATGAAGCTCTTTTCTAATTCAATAACAACACTAGAACGGGCCCTTGATTATTCATCAGTAAAGCAAAAGGTAATTTCTCAAAATATAGCAAATGCTGATACTCCAAACTATAAAGCTAAGGATGTATCGTTCAAAAATATGCTTCAGCAGGAAAAAGAGTTGGGACTAAATGCCTGTAAAACAGATAGCAGACACTTTGATTTTTATGGAAGTTCATCTGGGACTAATGGAGTATACACAAGAAATGACGTCCAGTATAACCATAACGGAAACAGTGTGGATGTTGATAAAGAAATGAGCGATCTGGCGACGAACCAAATCTATTACAATGCTTTAACGGAACGAATCAGTGGGAAATTCCAGACACTTCATTCTGTTATAAAAGGCGGGAGATAAACCATGAGCATGTTTCAAAGTATGAATACCACTACCTCGGCTCTGACGGCTCAGCGCCTTAGAATGGATGTTATCTCCTCAAACATGGCTAATGTAGATTCCACAAGAGGGACCTATAATGCTGAAACAGGGAAATGGGATCCTTATAAGCGGAAGGCTGTTGTACTTCAAGCCAATGAAGGAAGCTTTTCCAATTATTTAAACTCAGCTGTTTCAAATAGAAGCGCAGCGGAACAAGGTGTCCGGATAACAAAAATTGTCGAAGATGAAATTACTCCAAATAAACTAATATATGATCCTGAGCATCCTGATGCTGACCAGGATGGCTACGTACAAATGCCCAATGTGGATCCATTAAGAGAAATGGTCGATTTAATGAGCGCAACAAGATCATATGAAGCTAATGTAACAGTGTTCAATGCATCTAAAGGAATGCTTATGAAAGCGTTAGAAATCGGGAAATAGGCAGGTGGCAGATAAATGATTAATGGAATAACCCTTGCACCGCTTCAGCAGACAGCTAAACCGGAAAATTTGCAGACACCGGCTGCTGCTACACCATACGAAGCTCAGAAGAGTTTTGCGTCGGTATTAAAGGAATCAATAGAAAAAGTTAATGAATCACAAGTACTATCTGATCAATATACTTCGAAACTGGCCAGAGGTGAAAACGTGGATCTTCACCAGGTGATGATTGCTTCTCAAAAAGCGAGCATAACTCTTGAAGCTGCCATGGAAGTCAGAAATAAAGTAATCGAGACCTATCAGGAAATGATGAGAATTCAGGTTTAGGCGGTGGGCTTTACTAAATAGAGAGATAACTAGTGAAGAGATAAACAGATTAACCGGGGGATCAGGATGAACGAAACTATAGCTAATCTAAAAAATAGAATAACAGGGTTTTGGGGCAGCAGAACGAAAAAACAAAGAACGGTGCTAATCAGCTCCGTTATTCTTGTGCTCGTGCTGATTACTGCAGCAGCCCTTTTTTCTACCAGAAAAAATATGGTCCCTCTATACAGCAATCTCGCTCCGTCAGAAACAGGAACGATTAAGCAGAACCTGGATGGAAGAGGCATATCTTCAGAGATTGCAGATGACGGAAAAACCATACTGGTTCCTGAAGAGAATGTAGATTCCCTGAAAGTGGAGTTAGCTGCAGAAGGAATTCCTGAATCCGGAAGTATAGACTATTCTTTTTTCAGCGAGAACGCTGGATTTGGAATGACCGATAACGAATTTCAGGTTGTAAAGCTTGATTCCATGCAGACTGAGCTAGCCAATCTTATTAAAGGAATCGACGGGGCGGAAGAGGCGAAAGTCATGCTCAGCCTTCCCGAAAAAGGAATATTTGTCAGTGATTCAAAAGAAGAGGCCTCTGCTTCGATTGTCTTAAAAACAAGACCGGGTTACCAATTCCAGGAGAGCCAGATAAAATCACTGTATCATCTGGTTTCAAAGAGTGTTCCTAACCTTCCTACAGATAATATCGTCATCATGAATCAGAATTTTGAGTACTTTGATTTAAAAAATGAAAATAATTTCCAGAACGGTACTATTTTTACAGCACAGCACGAAATGAAAAAGGAAGTCGAACGGGATATTCAAAGGCAGGTCCAGAATATGCTGGGCACCTTAATGGGGAGAGACAAAGTGGTTGTCTCAGTAACTGCCGATATAGACTTTACCCAGGAAAATAGAGAAGAGAACCTTGTTGAACCGGTTGATAAAGAAAACATGAAAGGCATTGCCCTAAGCGCCCAAAAAATAACCGAGACGTTTACAGGAACGGGTAATCCGGCTGAAGGTACACCGCAGAGTGAAGATCCATCCGATTCGCTGGGAACTCAATACCTAGAAGGCACAAACGGGAACGGCGACTATGAAAAGATAGAAGATACCATAAATTATGAGGTAAATAGAATCAAAAAGGAAATTGTTGAAAGTCCGTACAAAGTCAGAGATCTAGGCATACAAGTCATGGTCGAACCCCCTAAGAAAAATGACACTAATTCTCTTCCTCAGGAAAGAATAGACGATATTACTAAAGTATTAGGAACCATTGTCCGGACATCGATTGATAAAGATTACCTTCCTGAAACAGTGACTGAAGAGGATATAGATAATAAAATTGCTGTTTCAGTCCAGCCGTTCAATGGAAAAATGGCGTTTGATTCAGAGACAAAAACTGCAATTCCGCTATGGGCCTTTATAGCAGGCGGGGTGTTACTGCTCGCGCTGGCTGCTGCCATTTTCTTATTCCTGCGTTCAAGAAGAAAAGATGAAGAGGAAGAGTATATAGTCGAGGAAGAAATTGAATTCAATATTCCTGATGTGACGGAAGAAACTGAAACAGAAGCAACGGCCCGCAGAAAACAGCTGGAAAAACTTGCGAAAGAAAAGCCAGAGGAGTTCGCAAAACTGCTGCGCACCTGGATTACGGAAGAATAGGAGGAGAAGAGGTTGTCACTTAAAGAAAGAAAAGGCGAATTATCTGGAAAACAGAAGGCAGCTATCTTGCTCATTTCACTAGGTCCAGATGTTTCTGCTTCAGTGTACAAGCATTTATCTGAAGAAGAGATTGAAAGACTCACTTTGGAGATATCCGGTGTAAGAAAAGTAGATTCAAAGAATAAAGAAGAAATACTTGAGGAGTTTCACCAGATAGCGATGGCCCAGGATTATATAAGCCAGGGCGGGATTGGATACGCAAAGCAGGTGCTTGAAAAAGCATTGGGAACAGAGCAGGCTTCAGCCATCATAAACAGACTGACATCTTCACTTCAAGTCAGGCCTTTTGATTTTGCCAGAAAAGCAGATCCCGGGCAGATCCTCAACTTTATCCAAAATGAGCATCCCCAGACCATTGCCCTGATTTTATCTTATTTAGATCCGGCACAAGCCGGACAGATTCTCTCGGAGCTTCCCCAGGAGGTGCAGGCGGATATTGCAAGGCGGATTGCAACAATGGACAGCACATCTCCTGAAATCATCAATGAGGTGGAACAGATTTTAGAAAGAAAGCTTTCAGCCACCGTTACTCAGGATTATACGCAGACAGGCGGAGTAGAGGCAGTTGTGGAAGTGTTAAACGGAGTAGATAGGTCGACAGAACGAACGATTCTTGACGCTCTCGAAATCCAGGATCCCGAGCTTGCTGAAGAAATCAAAAAACGGATGTTTGTCTTTGAGGATATTGTCACTCTTGACAGCAGGGCTATTCAGAGAGTCATCAGAGATGCAGAGAATGATGACCTCATGCTTTCACTCAAAGTTTCCAGTGATGAAGTCAAGGATATTGTGTTTAAGAATATGTCCAAGCGTATGGTGGACACCTTTAAGGAAGAAATGGAATATATGGGGCCAGTCCGCCTCCGTGACGTAGAAGAGGCTCAATCAAGAATTGTTGCCGTTATCCGCCGTCTGGAGGAAACAGGTGAGATTGTTATAGCACGTGGTGGAGGAGATGACATCATTGTCTAGGATTATCAAATCCAGTTATCCCATAAAGGAAAAAGAAAAAAAGCTTATCCGGATAAAGAGCTTTAATACTTCGCAGGAAGCCTTCGCTGATGATCCTGCGACTTCTGCTGACTTCTTGCATGAGTCGTATTTAGATGATGCCAAAAAGCAGGCAGAGGAAATAATTTCATTAGCACATGGACAAGCAAGCCAGATTACAAGTGAAATCGCCCTTCAAAGGCAGGAGTGGGAGCATGGTGAACTGCCCCTGCTGAAGGAGCGTGCCTACCAGGAAGGATATAACGAGGGGTTTGAAGCTGGAATTAAGAAGGGTTATTCAGACATATCTGCAAGTATTCATACAGCAAAAAAAGTGATTGATGCCGCAAGGGAGGATTATAAAGAGCATATTGAATCCTCTGAGGAAACCATTCTTGCTTTAAGCCTTAAAGTTGCAGAGAAAATAATCGGAGAAAAATTGGCAGAGTCAAAAGCCTCTTTTCTCTCATTGGTAAAACAGGCCATTAAAGAAGCAAGGGAATACAAAGAAGTCCAGCTTCATATTCATCCTGCCCATTTTGAATTTATTCTTTCTGAAAAGGAAAAGCTGACGGCTCTCTTTCCGAAAAATTCAGAATTATACATCTATCCAGATGAAGAATTAGCAGAAACAAGCTGTGTGATCGAGTCCTCCAACGGAAGAATAGATGCCAGCGTCGACAGCCAGCTGTGTGAAATTCAGGAAAAGCTGCTCGGGCTGCTAGAAGGGGATCAATCGTGAAAGCACAAGAATTGCTGCCATTCATAGATGAACTGAACACCTTCAAACATTATGGACGGGTAAAAAGAGTAGTCGGAATTATGATTGAATCCCAAGGACCGGAAAGCTCAGTAGGGGATGTGTGTTACATCCACACTGGTGTAAAAGGTGCTAAGAAACTGATTCGTGCAGAAGTGGTCGGATTTAAAGATGAAAATGTCATCCTGATGCCATATACAGCAGTTAGTGACATATCCCCAGGAAGCTTGGTGGAAACAACATCTCAGCCGCTTGAGATTAAAGTGGGTACAGAGCTGATCGGCAAAGTGGTCGATTCCCTTGGCCATCCGTTAGATGGTTCGCCGCTACCAAAAGGGTTGTCAGCTGTACCAACGGAGCAGGATCCGCCTAATCCAATGGAAAGGCCGCCTATCTCTGAGAGTATAGATGTCGGAGTCAGAATGATTGATTCGCTGCTCACTGTCGGTAATGGCCAGAGAGTCGGAATATTCGCGGGCAGCGGTGTGGGGAAAAGTACGTTACTTGGAATGGTAGCCAGAAATACAAAGGCCGATTTGAATGTGATTGGGCTGATAGGCGAACGTGGAAGAGAAGTCCGGGAATTTATTGAACGGGACTTGGGGGCTGAAGGATTAGCGAGATCCATCGTTGTCGTTGCAACCTCTGACCAGCCAGCTCTGATGAGGATCAAAGGTGCATTCACTGCTACAGCCATAGCGGAATATTTCAGGGATAAGGGTCTGAACGTCATGCTTATGATGGATTCCGTTACGAGGGTGGCCATGGCACAGCGTGAAATAGGGCTTGCAGTGGGTGAACCACCGACTACAAAAGGATATACACCATCCGTGTTTGGGATTCTTCCACGCCTTCTTGAGAGGACAGGTACAAATATTCATGGATCTATCACGGCATTTTATACCGTACTGGTCGATGGGGACGATATGAACGAGCCGATTGCCGATACTGTAAGGGGAATATTAGACGGACATTTTGTGTTGGACAGAAGCTTGGCCAATAAAGGTCAGTATCCAGCCATTAACGTCTTGAAAAGCATCAGCAGAATCATGAACCATATTGCGGATGAAGGACATGTCCACAATGCTGAGAGGCTTAGGGATTTACTGTCCACTTATATCGAATCCGAAGATCTTATTAATATTGGAGCGTATAAAAGAGGCTCCTCAAAGGAAATCGATGAAGCCATTAGAAAATATCCTGAAATCATTTCCTTTTTAAAGCAGAGTACAAAAGAAAAAGTGTCCAAGGAAGAAAGTGTATTTCGCTTGATGGAATTAATGGAAAGTGGTGAATAGGCCATGCAGTATCAATATAAGTTCGAAAAGATCCTTTCTATTAAGGAAAAAGAAAAAAATGATGCCTTTTCTAAATACAGCGAAGCCTTAAGGCAATTTGAAGAAGCAGCAGAGAAATTGTACAAGCTTTTAAAGAAAAAGGAAGAGCTCCATGAATTTCAGCAGCAAAGGCTGGGAAACGGGATGTCTGTACAGGATATCCGCCATCACCAGCTCTTCATGGAAAATCTGGAAAATATCATCAGCCATAACCAAAAGGCTGTAATAGATGCAAGGCACAAAATGAATGTTTTTCAGGAAAAGCTCATGGAAACAAATATGGAAGTCAGAAAATATGAAAAGATCAAAGAGAATGATTTAAAGAAGTTTATAGATCACAATAAATACCTCGAGAACATACAGATGGATGAAATTTCGATTCAGCAGTACTTAGCAGGGGCAGACAGGTGATGACATGGATAAGAACATAGAACTTGAAGAAAAAAAACAAAACAAACTTCAATGGTTTTTATTTGTTATACTGATTCCCCTTATGGCAGCGATTCTCTTTTCGATCGTGATCTTAAAGGTTGCCGGTGTAAACGTAGGGAGTGCGGCAAAGGATTTAGGAGTAAAACTGCCTGGTATATCCAGTCTGATGAAAGAAGAAAAAACAACACCATCCGTAAAACAGTACCAAAACAAAATAAAAAGTCTTGAAGCTTCTCTCAAACAAGAGAAAACAAAGATCGCTCAGCTGGAAAACTTAATCGACAGCCGTGATAAGAAAATTAATAACAATGAAATTGAAAAACAAAGGCTGGAGCAAGAAATAAAAGAATTAACAAAAGCTCAGGAAGAGAACAAACGGGCCTTCAAGGATATTATTCAAACCTATCAGTCCATGTCACCAGGAAAGGCAGCTCCCATACTTTCAGAGCTTAGTGAGGATGAAGCTGTGAAGATTTTATCCAATGTAAACAGTGAGTCTCTGACAGCGATTCTTGAAAAAATGGAACCGTCACAGGCTGCAAGCCTTACTCAAAAGCTTACAGTAAATATGGAAAAAGAACAGTCAGGGACGGAATAGGGAGCTTGAGTAATGAAAGGAGGTGAAAAAAGTGAACACAGCCATCGCAGGAGCCAGCCTGTCCGGCATGTTAAACAGCAGTTCAGTAAAAGAATCAGTTGCAAAAAACACTATAAACGGCCAGTTTGGCTCCGTTTTTGCCGGGATTAATCAGCTGCCGGCATCATCCGCCGAGGGTAAACAACTGGATGAACAGCAATTAAAATTAGTCCAGGATCTGCTGAATGTTTTAAACATGGGAAGCATTACTGAATCGGAAGGCGGACCCGGCTTCGCTAAAACGCTGGTTATGGGAGAAGGTGATGTAACCAGCCATCCTCTCGTTTCGGAGCTTGCTGAAAGCGGCTCGTTAAAAGAATCGATCATCCAGCTGTTAAAGCAGCTTGGAATCAAAGAGGAAGAAGCAGGAGGCGATGATAAAGATATTACTGATTTATCGCAATTAGTTTCTCTTATTCTGCCAATCTCACAGATGGAAATAAAAGAACTTGCTAATCTGAATTTTGATTCTCTTTCCCAAGTTTTAAAGTTAGCCAAATTGATGGTGCTAAGTGCCGAATATACTGATTTATCAAGCAGGGAAGAAGGATTGATTAAGAATCTTGATGAGGTTTTGCAGACAGTGGCCAGCAATCTTGAGAAAGAAGATTCCTTAACAATTAAATATATAGACACCCAGTCAAGTGGTAATACAAAAAGGACATATAACATAATCCATGATGTTTTTACCCGTATGAATCAAGGAGTAAACCTTGAAAACCAAAAAAATGCAGGAAAAGTTTCCGGCAGTGAGCTGCCGCCTGCTGCAGCGACTTTTCATATGCCTGTTTCTAAGGTCGAGCTTCTCGTCCTCAGTCTTGAAAAAGCAGGACAGCCCGTCAGCCAGGAACAGTTCATCAAGCAATTCGAGAACTTATTGGCTAAAGCAAACTTTTCAAGTATCCAGGGAACACAAAAGTTATTTATACGCCTAAATCCTGAGCACCTTGGTTCGCTGAGAATTGAGATCATTCAAAGAGATTCATTGATTACAGCAAAAATCATAGCATCAACTAGCCAGGCTAAGGAAGCTCTTGAAAACCATATCCAAAATCTGAAGCATGCTTTTTCAACTCAGAATATCGGACTTGAAAAAATAGAAATTTCACAGGCTATGAGCCAGTATACAGGTGAAAGGTTCTTCCAGAAAGATCACCAGCAGCAAGAGCAGCAGCCTTTCGAACAAGATATTCCTGATGAAGATAAACCGGATGGAACGCTTGACTTTAATCAGTCCTTTGAAGAGGCCTTAGTAACTATGAAAGTGTAGGTGATAGCATGGACAAGATTCAATCGTCGCTGCTCCTCAGCAGCTATCAGGAGCAAAAAAGGCAGACCCATGGCGACAATTTAGGGAAAGATGATTTTTTAAAAATCTTAATGACCCAGCTGCAAAATCAAGATCCGATGAACCCGCTGGAAGATAAAGATTTTATAGCCCAAATGGCCACTTTTTCCACCCTCGAGCAGATAACAAACATGGGAAAGTCCATTGACAAATTCACAGCCATGCAGCAGCAGAGTCAATTAGTTTCTTACAATCAATTCGTCGGCAAAGAGGTAACATGGCATAAAATAACTGAATCTGCTGATGGTGGGGCTCTTCCGAACATCGAAGAAGGAAAGGGCAGAATTACTTCTGTTCAGTTTAAGGAAGATACGGTCCAGTTTACACTTGAAGATGGAACGAAATTAGAGCCCGGAAATATCTCCGAAGTGAATCAATCTGCAAGTCAAAGTGGAAGTTCTCTTATGCAGGCAAGTGAATTGATTGGAAAAACCGTTACATGGCTTACTGATCAAAAACAAGAATCTACAGCCATTGTTAAATCAGTCGGGTTAAAGGACGGCAAAACCTCCATTGAAATGGATGATGCTTCCGGAACGAAGATTAATATGGATCAAATGATTAAGATCACCGGTTGATAAAAGGAGTCGTTTGTATGGAAAAGGTAAACATCAGGCCCATTTCCACCGCTCCGCTGTCTATTTATAAAAAACAGGGAGCAATCCAGCAGAAGGCGCTGAAAACAAGCTTTGCCCAGCAGCTGCAAAATGCCGCCCGCCCTGAACCCTCAAAGCTTATGGTGAGCAAACATGCAAAAGCCCGGCTCGAACAGAGAAATATCCAAATCGATCAGGCCAGCTGGAATAAACTTGAGGAAAAGCTGCAGGAAGCAAAGAAAATGGGAGTACAGGACTCGCTAGTCCTTTTGAAAAACGCAGCACTAATCGTCAGTGCCAAAAATAATACCGTCATAACAGCCATGGATCGAACGGAAGCCAGTGCACAAATATTTACTAATATAAATGGAACCATTGTAATGGAGTAGGCTGGACCTTTTAAGGAAAGCCTTGGCTGCGGACTGATAGAAGCAGCCATCATGAAAGGGGAAAAAAACATGCTTAGATCAATGTATTCAGGAATAAGCGGTATGAAAAACTTTCAAACGAAGCTCGATGTTATCGGTAATAACATTGCCAATGTAAACACATATGGATTCAAAAAAGGTCGTGTGACTTTCAAGGATACCATGAACCAAACCATCTCAGGGGCAAGTGCTGCCCAGAATAATCGAGGCGGGAAAAACCCGATGCAGGTGGGACTGGGTTCCACAATGGCTACTATCGATACGATCCATACTCAGTCAAGTCTGCAGACGACCGGCAGATCGCTGGACCTGGCGATTAATGGTGATGGGTACTTTGTGGTCAAGCAGGGGGATGCAGAGTTTTACACGAGAGCCGGTAATTTGTATTTAGATGATAATGGGAACTTGGTTACCGGTGACGGAATGAAAGTCCAGTCTTTAGAGAATGGAGTGCTAAAGGATATTGCTGTGAATGTGAATGAGCTATTACCGGCAAAACAAACGGTGAACATTCCCTTATCCGGGAACTTGCCGACTGACGCTAAAGGAAGTACCTCTACCACACAACAAATTAAAATAGTTGACGAAATCGGAATATCACATACTTTAGACTTGAAAATTACACCTGTAGATGCAAGTGCCGGCACATGGAAATTTTCTTTTGTTGATAACACTTTACCAGTAGACCCAGATAACCCCGAGGAAAATATTGTTTCTCAGGACATCACCCTTAGCATGGATCCGGCTACTCCGAACCCTGCTGTTCAATTTGATTTGAATATTAATGATGGGACTGGTGCTGTAAAGCAATTTGCGGTTAACGTTCCAATGAAAGATTTGACTGCCAAATCAGGTAACGTTTCAGCCCAGGCGAATCCTGACGGCAATACACAGGGAAGCTTAGAAAGCTTCAACATTGGTTCGCTTGGCGAAATTAACGGTGTATTCTCAAACGGTCTAGTTACTACACTTGGACAGCTTGCGATAGCAAAATTCAGTAATCCTTCCGGGCTCACCAAAACGGGGGGCAACCTGTTCCAAGAGTCGATTAACTCCGGTACTGCTAACATAAATATCGCAGGAGAAGGCCGTGGAACGATAGCATCCGGTTCTCTTGAAATGTCCAACGTCGACCTTTCAGAGGAATTCACGGAGATGATCACGGCGCAGCGCGGCTTCCAAGCCAACACTAAGATTATTACTACATCAGACGAAATTCTCCAGGAGCTTGTGAACTTAAAACGATAGATTTGGAGGGAGAGAGCTGGGGATAAATCTTTAGCTCTCCAACATAATTGATTAATGTAACGAAGTTAAACGGCAAAAGCTTTTATATAAATGCTATTTATATTGAAACTGTGGAATCTCATCCTGATACGATCATTTCATTAACAAATGGAAAAAAATATATCGTGGCTGAAACAGAAGAAGAAATTGTTCAATCCATGATCGGTTTCTACCGGGCCATTAATATTCTGGGACTGACTAATGATAAAGGGGGTGCTTTAGATGAAGAATAAACTGGTGAAAATCATGCTGATTTTATTATTGTCGATTACTCTTGTCGGAGGAATAGCACTCGTTGTTGTTATGAAGTTTACGGGAGAAGAGGAGGCACATGCTGAACCCAGCATTGATGAGATTATTGAATCTTCTGTTGATGTTCCTGAGATTACGACTAATTTAGCCAGCGGCGATTTTATCCGAATTACGTTTACGGTTCAAACAGACAGCAAGGATGCAAAAGAAGAACTGGAGAAGCGCAATTTTCAGGTGAAGAACATTATTGTTACTGAACTGTCAGACATGAAAGCGGCAGACCTTAAAGGAAAAACAGGGAAAACAAAATTTGAAGAACTAATTAAATCTAAAATAAACAGCATTATGCAGGACGGTAAGATTATCAAAGTATATATAACCTCCTCTATTCTTCAGTAGAAATTTCATAACATACTAGTTTGGGAGGTGGCGCAAATGTCTGGCGAAGTATTATCGCAGAGTGAAATAGATGCTCTATTATCCGCCATTTCCACAGGGGAAATGGATGCGGATGAATTAAAGAAGGAAGACACCGAACGCAAGGTCCGGGTCTATGATTTCAAACGGGCGCTCCGGTTTTCAAAAGATCAAATTAGAAGTTTAACCAGGATACATGAAAATTTCGCTCGCGGATTAACCACTTACTTCTCTGCTCAGTTAAGGACATATGTACAAATCAATGTGGCTTCTGCAGATCAAATTCCTTACGAGGAATTCATCCGTTCCATTCCGAAGATGACGATATTGAATGTCTTTGAAGTTCCGCCGCTTGATGGCCGGATCCTCATGGAAGTGAATCCGAATATCGCATATGCCATGCTGGACAGGGTACTTGGAGGCAGAGGCACCAGTGTCAATAAAGTGGAAAACCTAACGGAAATAGAAACCAAAATCATGTCCAATATGTTTGAGCGAGCGTTTGAACACTTGCAGGAGGCGTGGGCTTCCATTGCTGAGATTGATCCAATTTTCACGGATTTTGAAGTGAATCCACAGTTTTTGCAAATGGTGTCTCCAAATGAAACGGTTGTGGTGATTTCGCTGAATACCCATATAGGTGAAACAAGCGGAATGATTAATATTTGTATTCCTCATGTAGTGCTGGAGCCCATCATACCTAAACTCTCCGTCCATTACTGGATGCAGACAGCTAAGAAAGAGCGTCTGCCGCAGGAGATTGAAGTCCTTGAACAAAGAATCAAGAAGGCTGAATTGCCGATTGTTGCAGAATTGGGCAGCACGGATATATCCATCCAGGACTTTTTAACTCTGGATATAGGAGATGTGATCGAGCTGAATCAGATCATTGATGCTCCATTAGTCGTAAAGGTGGGGGATGTCCCGAAGTTTATTGGACAGCCAGGGAAGGCCAATAAAAGATTAGCTGTACAAATTCTCGAGAAGATAGAGGGGGGAGACGAAGATGGTAAGTGATGAAATGCTCTCGCAGGATGAAATTGATGCATTGCTAAGAGGCGATGATTTCGGAAGCGACGATAATACAACACCAGATATAGAAGATTATTTTACTACCATGGAAAAAGACGCTCTCGGAGAGATTGGAAATATATCGTTTGAAAGCTCTGCGACTGCACTGTCAACACTACTAAACCAGAAGGTAGATATTACGACACCGAGTGTGGATATCATTTCTGCAGCTAAGCTCGAAGATGAATTCCCCCACCCTTATGTCGGAATCCAAGTGAAGTATACAGCTGGATTTTCAGGTACAAACCTGTTTGTCATCAAGCAGAGTGATGCAGCAATCATTGCTGATCTCATGCTTGGAGGAGATGGATTAAACCCATCAGAAATGATGGGAGAAATTCAACTAAGCGCTGTTCAGGAAGCAATGAACCAGATGATGGGATCAGCGGCTACTTCCATGTCTACGATTTTTAATAAAAAAGTGGATATTTCACCGCCAAGTATTGACTTGTTAAATATGAAAGAAGGCTCGGGCGCAGGCTCCATCCCTGATGAAGATCTGCTTGCGCGCATTTCTTTCAGATTGAAAGTTGGCACTTTAATAGATTCAAATATCATGCAGCTGCTTCCGCATACTTTTGCAAAGAGTCTTGTACATGATCTGTTAAATCCACCGGCCCCTGAACCTCCGCCGTCAACGTTTGACAATGCTGAGAACCTTGCCGTGAAGCAGGCGCAGTCCTCACAACCTTCAAACCCGGAAAGCACGCAGAGTCCGCTGCAGGGAGTTGACCTTCAACCTAATTATCCAGCCGACCCTGTGTATATGCAGCAAAACCAGGGCGGGCAGTCTTATGCGATGCAGCAGCCCAAGGGACCGCAGCATTTTGGAACGGGGACTATACAGCCTCAGGCTGAGGTTAACGTGCAGCCGGCCAGCTTTTCCAGCTTCAACACGTCCCCGGTGCAGGAACAAGAGTCTAGTAATTTAGATATTCTCTTGGATATACCGCTCCAGGTGACAGTGGAACTCGGCCGTACAAAGCGTTCAGTTAAAGAACTGCTCGAGCTTTCTTCCGGTTCCATCATTGAGCTGGATAAACTAGCAGGTGAACCGGTTGATGTACTGGTAAACAACAGGCTCATCGCAAAGGGAGAAGTTGTTGTCATCGACGAAAATTTTGGAGTGAGAGTTACAGACATTATCAGTCAATCAGATAGAATCAAAAAATTACGATAGGTATGGGGGATAAAAAATGGCACACAGAATTTTAATAGTAGACGATGCAGCATTCATGAGAATGATGATTAAGGATATTTTATCCAAGAACGGTTATGACGTGGTCGCAGAAGCGGCTGATGGCCAGCAGGCTGTTGAAAAATACAAAGAACACCAGCCGGATTTAGTGACCATGGATATTACGATGCCGGAAATGGACGGAATTACAGCTTTAAAAGAAATTAAAAAAATGAACCCGGCTGCAAAGATCATTATGTGCTCCGCAATGGGACAGCAGGCTATGGTGATTGATGCCATCCAGGCTGGAGCTAAAGACTTTATTGTAAAGCCCTTTCAGGCAGACCGGGTATTAGAAGCAATCAGTAAAACATTAAGCTAAGCAATTTAGGTAAGAGGGTGTCTGAAGTTGGTTATAAAAAAAGTCATAGGGATCTTACTTCTGTTGTCGCTTATGTTTTATGGCACAGGTAACCATGTGGATGCCAAGCAGGTCGAAAAAAGTGTTAAAGACTGGTATGAACACCCTGACAAATCGAAAGAAACAGCTGATCAAAATCAAGAACCGGCCAGCACTAAGGGAACGGATGGTGCTGATTTTTCCGCAGGGGACTTCTTTCGTATGATTTCTGCAACTATTTTTGTAGTTGCTCTTCTTTATTTTATGCTTCGTTTCATGAACAAAAAAAATAGAAGCTACCAAAAAGCAAATTTTGTAGAAAATCTCGGAGGCACATCTCTTGGGGGAAACCGGTCGGTCCAGCTTGTTAAAGTTGGTGAGCGGGTGCTTGTTGTCGGTGTCGGAGATAATATTCAGCTGTTAAAAGAGATCAGTGAAGAACATGAATATAAAACACTCATTCAAGAACACAACAAAAAATTGGATGGAATGCTCCAGCCTTCCGATTTACTTTCAAAATGGAAGCAGCGGGGTAAGGAGCAAAGCAGCGAAAACCGCTTTACCGGACAGTTGAAAAAACAGCTGGAGGAACTTTCGACATCCAGAAAGAAAGCGATTGACGAGCTGAGGAGTAAAGGGGGAACAGAGGATGAATGAATTCATGGACTTTTTCAGCGGATCGGATCCTGAAAATGTCTCCACTTCTGTGAAACTCTTATTGCTTATGACCGTTCTGTCCCTTGCGCCAAGCATTTTAATCCTTATGACCTGTTTTACAAGAATTATTATTGTGCTGAGCTTTGTCAGAACATCGCTTGCGACACAGCAAATGCCTCCGAACCAGGTGCTGATCGGGTTAGCGCTGTTTATGTCTTTTTTCATCATGGCGCCTACCTTTCAAGAAGTGAATAAAACAGCGCTGACTCCTTTATTCGAGGAGAAAATTGAGCTCGATGAGGCTTATGAACGTGCATCGATACCGTTTAAGGAATTCATGAGCGCGCATACAAGACAAAAAGACCTGGAGTTATTTCTATCATATGCAAAAATGGACAAACCAAAAAAGATAGAAGATATTCCAATCACGGCTCTTGTCCCGGCTTTTGCCATCAGTGAGATCAAAACGGCTTTCCAAATCGGTTTTATGATTTTCATCCCGTTTTTGGTCATCGACATGATTGTCGCAAGCGTCCTAATGTCTATGGGGATGATGATGCTTCCGCCAGTCATGATTTCGCTGCCATTTAAAATACTGCTTTTTGTGCTGGTTGATGGCTGGTATTTAGTAGTTAAATCTTTACTTCAAAGCTTTTAAGCAGGTGATAAAGGATGAATTCAGAGTTTGTCATTTCCGTTGCAGAAAAAGGAATTATGACGGTATTAATAATAAGCGGCCCGCTGCTCGCACTTGCATTGGTTGTAGGTTTAATCATCAGCATTTTTCAGGCTGCTACGCAGATCCAGGAACAGACACTTGCTTTTGTTCCGAAAATCGTAGCCGTTTTGGTAGCGCTTGTGTTTTTTGGCCCATGGATGCTGAGCCATATGCTTTCCTATACAACCGAAATATTCTCAAATTTAACAAGGTTCATAGGGTAATAGAATGGAAGAATTGGTTCCGAAATTCGCAGTTTTCTTATTGGTGCTTGTCAGGGTGGCGTCCTTCTTTGTCGTCAGTCCCATATTCGCCTACAGAACCATTCCTGCGATGCATAAAATAGGCTTAAGCTTTTTTCTGGCCTGGATCATGTATTACACAATCAAAGCACCGACGATAGATATTGATGCAGCTTACTTTTTATTAATCATCAAAGAAGCGATAGTAGGACTGGCACTTGGGTTCATTGCCTATATGATTATGTCTGCGGTCCAGATGGCAGGCGGCTTTATAGACTTTCAAATGGGCTTTGCCATTGCCAATGTAATCGATCCCCAGACTGGTGCCCAGGGACCGCTGATGGGGCAGTATTTCTATACGATAACACTTCTCTTTTTACTGGCGACAAATGGACATCATCTCCTGCTGGATGGAATTTTTTACAGCTATGAGACCATTCCGATAAATGAAATGTTTATCCCGTTTGGTGATGAGAACGTCGTGAGTTATATGGCACGCGCCTTTAACCAGACCTTTCTCGTTGCTTTTCAGATGTCCATTCCTCTCGTGGGGAGTTTATTCCTGGTTGACGTCGCCTTAGGCATTGTTGCGCGGACAGTTCCCCAGGTGAATATATTCGTAGTTGGCGTGCCGGTGAAAATCATTGTCAGCTTCATTATCCTTATAGCGGTATTTGGGGCCATGATGATGTCTGTTCGCAGCTTGTTTGAATATGCACTGCTTACCATGCGGGGATTCATGCACCTGATCGGAGGAACATAATGAAACAGCTTCAGCTTGACCTGCAATATTTCTCAGGGGAAAAAACAGAAAAAGCCACTCCAAAGAAAAGGGAGGACGCAAGAAAAAAAGGCCAGACAGCCAAAAGCCAGGATCTGAACACAGCTATTGTCCTGCTTGCGGTATTTTTCCTCTTGATGATCACGGGTCCGTCGATGCTTGAAAAAATGATGTTCCTTTTTACGGAGTATCTGAGGGATTTCAGCACTGTGAGCCTGGAGGCCGAAAATATCCAGCCGCTGTTTGTCGGTGTCATCACAGAACTTGCAAAGCTGCTTGCCCCTGTGTTAGGCGTTGCACTTATTGCAGGAGCCGCTGCCAATTATTTTCAGGTAGGCGTTATGTTTTCCACGGAAGCCATCCAATTTAAGCTTGAGAAATTAAATCCTATCAGCGGGTTCAAACGGATCGTTTCCATGAGGGCTATTGTTGAGTTATTGAAATCCATCCTGAAAATCGCGATTGTCGGACTTGTCACTTTCCTGGTGATTTGGAATAAGCTTCCCGAAATCATGCTGTTATCCCAGAAGACCGCCGGCGCTGCACTGTCAACCCTTGCTAAAATAACCATCACGGTCGGTTTATTTGCTTCAGGTGCCTTATTGTTTTTGTCGCTGCTTGACTATATGTACCAGAAGTTTGATTTTGAAAAAAGTATCCGAATGTCCAAACAGGATATTAAAGATGAATATAAAAACATTGAGGGCGACCCTTTAATCAAATCAAAAATTAAACAGAGACAGAGAGAAATGGCCATGCAGCGAATGATGCAGGAAGTCCCAAAAGCGGATGTAGTGATCACGAACCCGACTCACTATGCTATTGCCTTAAAGTACGATGAGGAAAAGGGGGATGCGCCCTATGTGGTGGCTAAGGGCGTTGATTTTATGGCCCAGAAAATAAAGTCTGTGGCAGGCGAACATGATATTGTCATGGTTGAGAACCGGCCGCTGGCAAGAGCCCTGCATGATGGCAGTGAAATAGGACAGGCCATTCCCGAAGAGTTTTTTAAAGCAGTTGCTGAAATTTTAGCGTATGTCTATAAGTTAAAAGGTAAAATTTGATTCATTTTTGATAGGAGAGAGATTTATGCCAGCAAGAGATTTATCAGTCCTAATGAGCGTTATCCTAATTGTTGCCATGTTGATTATTCCATTTCCTACCTGGCTGTTAAGCTTATTGATCATTATCAACATTTCTCTTGCATTATTGGTGCTGCTCACATCCATGAATATGCAGGAACCGCTTCAATTTTCTATATTTCCATCTCTCTTGCTGTTATTAACATTATTTAGGCTGGGCCTGAATGTTTCTACAACCCGATCGATTTTAAGCACAGGAGAAGGCGGTGGGGTTGTAGAAACATTTGGAACCTTCGTGGTGGGCGGAAATATTATTGTCGGGCTGGTTGTTTTCTTGATTCTGGTCATCATTCAATTTGTTGTCATTACAAAAGGAGCAGAGCGTGTGTCAGAGGTAGCAGCCCGATTTACATTAGACGCGATGCCGGGTAAACAGATGAGTATTGACGCAGACTTGAATGCCGGGATGATTTCCGAGAAAGAAGCCAGAGAAAGACGAGAAAAAGTAAGCCGCGAAGCTGATTTCTATGGAGCTATGGATGGTGCCAGTAAATTCGTTAAGGGCGACGCTATTGCGGGGATCATCATTGTCCTGATCAACCTTATCTTCGGGATTGTAATCGGAATCATGCAGCAGGATATGAGTTTTGCAGAAGCTGGACATCACTTTTCATTGCTGTCCGTTGGGGATGGCATCGTAAGCCAAGTGCCGGCTCTGTTGATTTCTACCGCAACAGGAATCGTTGTAACCCGTGCTGCGTCTGAAGGCAATTTAGGCTCTGATATTTCCTCACAGCTTCTGGCATTTCCCCCTATGCTGTATGTGGCGGGTGGAACAATTGCACTTCTCGGTTTATTTACACCGATAAATGATCTCGTAACTTTGCCGGTTGCTGCGTTCTTAATTATTGGGGGATATATGGCAAATCGAAAGCCTCGGGCAGACGAGGCAGAGCTTCAGGAAATAGAAGAAGAAATTGAAACAGACGAAATGAAAAGTCCTGAAAGTGTCGTCAATCTTCTGAGTGTCGATCCAATCGAGTTTGAGTTCGGCTATGGACTTATCCCTCTGGCTGATACCAATCAGGGAGGAGATTTACTGGATCGGATTGTGATGATCAGGAGACAGCTGGCGATAGAAATGGGACTGGTCATTCCGGTGGTGCGGATCCGGGACAATATACAGCTTAATCCAAACGAATATCGTCTGAAGATTAAGGGAAATGAAATGGCGAGAGGGGAGCTTCTGCTGGATCATTATCTAGCGATGAGCCCGGGCATTGAAGATGATGGCATTGAAGGAATTGATACGATAGAACCTTCCTTCGGTCTCCCGGCGAAATGGATTTCCGATGAAGCCAAGGAACACGCTGAAATGATGGGATATACAGTGGTAGATCCTCCAAGTGTCGTTTCAACACACATTACTGAAGTGATAAAAGCAAATGCACATGAGCTGCTTGGAAGGCAGGAAACAAAACAGCTGATCGATCATTTAAGGGAAAGTTCGCCGATTTTAGTCGAAGAAGTAACGCCAAACCCGCTTACAATCGGTGAAGTTCAAAAAGTGCTGTCAAAGCTGCTTAGAGAAAAAGTATCGATTAGGAACCTGCCGATCATTTTTGAAACATTGGCAGATTTCGGCAAGCTTTCTACAGACACAGATCTTTTAACGGAGTATGTCAGACAGGCTCTGGCCAGACAGATCACAAGTCAATATACAGTACCGAATGAAAGCATGAAGGTCATCACCTTATCAGGCAGAGTGGAAAAGCTGGTCGCTGAAGGTGTACAACAAACCGAGCATGGGAATTACCTAAGTCTCGATCCGGAAGTTTCGCAGGCCATTTTAGAATCCATAGCCAATAAACTCGAAGAATCGTCTCTGATGGAGCAGACCCCGATTGTCTTATGCTCCCCTGCGGTCAGGATGTATATCCGGCAGTTATCCGAAAGGTATTTTCCGCAAGTTCCCATACTTTCATACAATGAACTAGAAGCAAACGTTGAAGTACAAAGTGTAGGGGTGGTGAACGTAGAATGAAAGTGAAAAAATATGTGGCGCCGACAATGGCACAGGCAATGAATGAAATCAGAAGTGAACTGGGAAATGATGCCGTCATTCTAAATTCAAAAGTGATACATTCAGGCGGTTTTATGGGCCTGTTCAAAAAAAGGAATTTTGAGGTAGTGGCAGCCATCGACCCGATGGCTGCCAGGCCCCAGAAACCTTTAGTGAAAGAAAAACCGAGAAAAGCAATCGTTAAAAAGGAAAAAAAACCCGAGCAAAACAACATTGAACCTGCTGAGAAGATAAGCAGGCTGCACAATGAAACGCCGCCATTTCCTGCAAAAGTCATGCATGAAATCTCTCAGCTTAAACAGATGCTTTCCGGGTTATCTCAAGATAACGCTCTGTTAAAAGAGAGTCTTCCTGAACCGATTCGACTTATCGATATTCATCTTCAAAAAATCGATGTGGATCTTAAGGTCCGGCAGGCGCTGGTCCATAAGCTGCTGGAGAAATGGTACTCCAGCCAGGGAAAGGCAGCAGTCAGCGACGTCAAGAGCTGGGCCAGGGAAGAGCTTAAACAGCAGCTTGCAGCCATCAGGCTCCCTAAGCGGGTCTTTACGAAAAAATTTATTAATGTTGTGGGTCCAACAGGAGTAGGTAAAACGACCACTCTAGCGAAGATAGCGTCAGAAATTGTGCTGAAGCAGCAAAAAAAAATCGCTTTTATCACGACAGACACCTACCGGATCGGAGCTATCGAACAGCTCAAAACGTACGCGCAAATATTGGGTGTTCCGCTGGAGGTTGCCTACAATGCGGAAGACTTTAGCCGGGCATCCAAAAGGTTCGCCGAATATGACCATATTTTTGTCGATACAGCCGGACGGAATTTTCGCAATCAGTCATATGTCCAGGATTTAAAGGGAGTAATTCAATTCCAGGAAGAGATGGAAACCTATTTAGTATTGTCCCTGACTTCGCGGCAATCTGATATGGAAGATATTTTCCGCCAGTTTTCCATCCTTCCAATTAACGGATTTATTTTTACAAAAGCTGATGAAACCGCGTGTCATGGGGCGATGCTCAATGTGATGCTGGAGCACCAAATGGGTGCGGCGTTTCTTGCTTCAGGCCAGAATGTTCCAGATGACATTGAAGAAGCGACTCCTGACACTATTATAAAAACATTATTTGGGGATATGAAACATGAAGGATCAAGCTGAAGTATTACGGCACAGATTAGACAAGCTGAGGACAAAAAAGCACACAAAAGCCATCTCCGTGATCAGCGGGAAGGGCGGTGTAGGTAAATCCAACTTCTCCTTGAATTTTGCCATTGCCCTTTCGCAAAAGGGGAAGTCTGTCCTTGTGTTTGATATGGATATCGGGATGGGCAATATAGATATTCTTATGGGAAGTACATCTTCAAAGAATATCGTCCATTTTTTTGAAGGGAGCCTGCCGCTCGAAGAGGTGATTTCCAAAGGGCCGGCGGATATTTCGTATATTGCGGGCGGCACCGGGTTACCAACTATCTTTCAGATGGCACCTGAAATGGTCGATCAATTTTTCAAAGAGTTTGAAAGAATCATGGAAGATTACGATTATATTATTTTTGACATGGGTGCAGGAATTTCGGAAGATACCGTCCCTTTTCTTCTAGCGGGGGACGAGATCTTTGTTATTACCACTCCTGAGCCGACTTCAGTAACCGATGCATATGCAGCCATTAAATATCTGGCATTACAGCAGCAGTCTATTCCTTTTTTTCTTATATGCAATAAAGCAGGAGATGAGAAGGAAGGAAAGCTGACATTAAACAGGCTGCAGAACGTGGTTAGACAATTTTTGAAGCTTGAGATGAATGTGCTGGGAGTTCTGCCCGATGACAAAATAGTCTCGAAGTCAGTGATCAGACAGACGCCTTTTATTATAAACAGCCCTTCTTCAAAGATTTCGACAGCATTGAATATATTAATTTCTTCATATTTGTCAAACGAATATCCAGAAGTGCCTTTAGAATCAATCAAAGGCTTTGTCAGCCGCCTTCGACAGTTTGTGTTCGGGAGGAAGGAAAGCCCATGGAAACAATAAAAGTCCTCGTGGTCGATGATTCCGCTTTTATGAGGAAATTGATTACAGGATTCTTATCAGAACATGCCAGGATTGAGGTAGCGGGAACAGCAAGGAATGGGAAAGATGCCATTGAGAAAGTCAAAGCTCTAAGGCCCGACGTTGTAACCCTGGATATTGAAATGCCTGTGATGAATGGCTTGGAAGCACTTGAAAACATAATGAAGGAAAAGCCTGTACCCTGCATTATGCTCTCAAGCACAACCGTGGAAGGAGCTGAAAACACACTGCATGCCATTTCTTTAGGTGCGTTTGATTTTGTTCCTAAGCCATCCGGTGCTATTTCTCTCGATTTACATAAAATCAAAGAATCATTGATTGGGAAGGTTCTGGCTGCAGGAAGCATCAATACGGAATTGTTAAGCAGGCAGACCGACAGGATTAAAGAGACAAGTTTAATTAAAGCGGCTGGGGACAACTCTTTGAAAAGAGACACCAGGCAAAAGTCTGTGCCCGGGAAAAAAATCATTTGTATCGGTACCTCCACCGGCGGGCCGGGAGCCCTTCAAAATGTATTATGCAGAATGACTGCAGATTTGGATGCCCCCATTCTGATCGTTCAGCATATGCCAGAAGGATTTACGAAGTCGCTGGCAAGGCGTTTGGATACTCTGTCTGACATTCATGTAAAGGAAGCCGAAGAAGGAGATATCCTTCAAAACGGTACTGCGTACATTGCGCCGGGGGGCTCCCATCTGAGAGTAAAAAAGGCAGGGGATCACCTGGCCGTTTCTCTTAGCAGAGATGCAGTCCGAAACGGTCACAGGCCATCTGTTGATGTGATGTTCGAATCTGCCGCCGAACTTGAAGATTATATGAAAATAGCGGTCATTATGACAGGAATGGGAAATGATGGATCACATGGACTTTTAGCCATGAAAAAAACAGGAACCACCAAAGCAATCGCCGAATCGGAGGGCACTTCCGTAGTATATGGAATGCCGAAAGCCGCCATTGCAACCCGATGTGTTGATGCAATAGAAGATGTAAACAACATTGCACAGGCCATACAAAAATTATTGTGAAAGTTGAAGGATGTGTAGATTATGGATATGAGTCAGTATCTTGAGGTTTTTATCGAGGAAAGTAAAGAACACCTTCAGACCTGCAGTGAACAATTATTGGAGCTGGAAAAGAATCCAGAAGACTTGGCCATCGTTAATGAAATATTCCGTTCAGCCCATACATTAAAAGGGATGTCCGCCACTATGGGGTACGAAGACTTAGCTAATCTAACTCACAAGATGGAAAATGTCCTGGATGGCATTCGTAATGAAAAAATCAGGGTGTCTACAGAAATCCTCGATGTAGTGTTTCAGGCGGTGGACGATCTGGAAGCCATGGTGTTTTCCATATCGGACGGTGGAGACGGCAAAAGAAACATTTCAGAGGTAGTTAACAAGCTGATGCTGATCGAAAAAGGAGAACCTCTGACAGAGGCACTCGCAAAGCAGGAGATGTCGGCTGCTTCAGCACCTGAAATGCAGGAAGGTACGTTACTGATTTCGTATGATGAGTTTGAGCTGACTGTTCTCCAGCAGTCTAGGGAACAAGGCTTTGACAGCTATGAAGTGACTGTGCAGATCCGGGAGGACTGTCTTTTAAAAGCGGTAAGAGTGTTCATGGTCTTCGAAGTCTTAGAAAAGGCTGGGGAAGTGATTAAATCAACCCCTTCTGCTGAAAAATTGGAAGAAGAACAATTTGACCGGGAATTTATTGTCACATTGATTACAAAAGAAAGTGCTGAAGACATCTGCAAAAAAGTGATGAAGGTGTCTGAAGTTGAGCATGCAGAATGCCGGCCCGTCATCCTGGAACAAAATGAAAACCAGCCTGAAAACGATTCAGGAAATGTTCCTGACGAAGAGAAAGCAGATGACATAAAGACTGAAGAAAAGAAAAAAGTGGCACCAGGCACGAGGCCTGCAGGCACTGGAAATAAAACGATCCGGGTAAATATTGAGCGCCTGGACAGTTTGATGAACTTATTTGAAGAACTGGTAATCGACCGCGGCAGGCTTGAACAAATCTCAAGAGAAGTGAACAACCAGGAATTAAATGAAACGGTTGAGAGAATGTCGCGGATTTCCGGCGATCTTCAAAATATCATCCTGAATATGAGGATGGTTCCAGTAGACACGGTGTTTAACCGTTTTCCAAAAATGGTGCGCCAGCTTGCTAGAGACCTGAATAAAAATATTAACCTGGAAATTATCGGAGCGGAAACAGAATTGGACCGGACTGTTATAGATGAAATTGGGGATCCGCTGGTCCATCTGTTGAGAAATGCCCTTGATCATGGAATTGAAATGCCTTCTGTACGGAGGGGAAAAGGCAAAAGCGAAGAAGGAAAAGTGACCCTGAAAGCGTATCATAGCGGCAACTATGTGTTCATTGAAATCGAAGACGACGGTGCAGGCATGAACAGGGAAAAAATCCTGCGTAAAGCGATTGAAAAAGGAATTCTGTCCGAACAGGCTTCTGAAACCATGACCGATAAACAGGTGTACAACTTAATCTTTGCTTCAGGCTTCTCAACAGCTGACCAAATTTCAGATATTTCCGGCCGCGGGGTCGGGCTGGATGTGGTAAGAAATACGATCGAGTCCCTGGGCGGTGCTGTGTCAATCGATTCGCAGGAAGGAAAAGGATCTGTTTTCTCCATACAGCTTCCGCTTACACTTTCTATCATATCGGTCATGCTGATTGAAATACAGAAAGAGAAATATGCAATTCCACTCTCTTCTATTATAGAGACAGCCATTATTAAAAAATCTGAAGTGCTGAATGCACACAGCCAAAAGGTCATTGATTTCAGGGGCAGAGTTGTGCCTTTAGTTTTTCTGAAAGAAGTTCTTGAAGTCCCGCAGATGTTTGAAGAAGATGAATTTTATTCATTGGTTATGGTCCGAAAAGGAGATAAAATGGCTGGGCTTGTAGTGGACCGGTTCATTGGCCAGCAAGAGATTGTCCTAAAAGCACTAGGCAGCTATCTGCAATCAGCCTTTGCCATTTCAGGTGCCACCATTTTGGGCGACGGACAGGTAGCCTTGATTATTGACTGCAATGCTCTTATAAAATAATGAATTTTTATAGATTATGGTTAGGAGAATGATAGGTATGGCCGAATCAGCAGCACTCAGTACAGCTTCTGAACTAAAAGTGATTATATTTCAGCTGGTAGACAAGGAATATGCGCTCCCTGTTAGTCAGGTGAGATCGATTGAAAAGCTTCAGCATATTACGCGTGTCCCAAAAACCCCCCACTTCGTTAAAGGAGTATTGAATCTCCGCGGAGTTGTTACGCCGATAATAGACCTTCGTCTGCGGTTTGGGCTTGAACAGGAGCCATATTCAGACAGTACCAGAATTATTATTGCGGCAGCCCAGGAATCTGAAGTCGGATTAATCGTGGATGCGGCTAATGATGTACTTGATATTCAAGCGGAATCCATTGAACCCCAGCCGGAGGTAGCTGGTACGATCGATGAAGAATATATAGAAGGAATTGTGAAGATCGATAAACGGCTTTTTATTTTATTGAATTTAGATAAAGTCTTAAATCCAGAGGAACTGAACAATACTTCTGGAAAAGAAGGCTGATCATGAGTTTTATTCATCATATCACTCATTTACAATTAGATAGTTTAAAAGAAATCGGCAATATTGGGGCGGGAAATGCTGCCACCGCTTTATCCAGGCTTTTGAACAAGAAAGTGGATATGAAAGTACCCGACGTCAGAATCGTCTCTTTTGATGAGATGATGGAAATGGCTGGCGGAACAGAGACCGTTGTGGCCATCGTTTTTTTTAGAATTGAAGGTGATGCACCCGGCAGCATGTTTTTCCTTCTGCCGCTAAAACAGGCATCAAGCTTTATTTCTCAATTAACTGGAGAAGAAACAAACATTGGAGACCAGCCTTACTTTTCGGAGCTGGCCAGCTCCGCTCTTAAAGAGCTGAGCAACATCCTCGCAGGGTCATACTTATCGGCACTATCCGATTTTACCCATTTAAATATCTATCCATCGATACCTTATTTGGCAGTGGATATGGCTGGGGCGGTCATAAGCCAGGGATTGATAGAGATTTCACATGCAGGCGACTATGCCATTGTGATCAATACAGCTTTACATGAAGAAGATGGCAAGAGCAGGAATAATATGGACGGCCAGTTTTATCTCATTCCAGATCCCGAATCCTTTGAGATTATATTTAAAGCATTAGGAGTTAACGAGAATGGCAGCTGCTGAGATAAGCAACATTATAAAAGTCGGAATTGCTGATATGAATATAGTAAAGTCCCCCGGTTTCATCCGAACGTCAGGTCTCGGCTCCTGTGTGGGTGTTGTAATTTATGATTTGAATAAAGAAATAGCCGGACTTGCCCATGTCATGCTGCCGGATTCCTCCCTCTCAAAAGGGGAATCCATCAATAAGGCTAAATATGCCGATACGGCTGTCCCGGAATTACTGGAACTGCTCAAACAGGCAGGGGCATGTCCTGCACTATTAAAGGCTAAGCTTGCAGGCGGCGCTCAAATGTTCCAGTTTTCGAACGGAAATGAATTGCTGCGGATTGGTCCGCGGAATGTAGAGGCGGTCAAACAGCAATTAGAACGACTCCAAATCCCGGTGCTGAGTGAAGATACTGGAGGTAACAGCGGGAGGACGATCGAGTTTGATCCAAAACAAGGTATTTTGAATATCAGGACAGTGAATAAGGGAGTCATGGATATATAGGATCATTGACGCCTCTTCGGCCTTTATTCATGAAAATTCAGATGAAAATATTCCTATTTTACTAGTTTCTAGGGGGCAAAAGCTCTTATTAAACGAAAATGGTACTGATATAATATCAGTTGTTCAGTTCAAAAAATGTATTCAACGATACTGTGAGGAGGAGTTCCATGTCTCAAACGACTACTGGAGAAGAGCAGCTGCAATGGAAAAAGTGGACAGACTGCCGTGATCCCCAAGCAGGAGACGCTCTTGTAAAAAAGTACATGCCTTTAGTGTCCTACCATGTACAGCGGATCTCTGTTACGCTGCCTAAAAGCGTGAGCAGAGATGATATACGCAGTCTGGGAATGGTAGGTTTATTTGATGCATTGGAGCGATTTGATCCGAGCAGGGACTTAAAATTCGACACTTACGCTTCTTTTAGAATAAGAGGCGCCATAATAGACGGCCTGCGGAAAGAAGACTGGCTTCCACGCAGCTCAAGAGAAAAAGCGAAGAAAATAGAAGCGGCAATAGAAAATTTAGAACAACGATACATGCGTGCGGTCACACCAGCTGAAATAGCCATGGAGCTGCAGCTGACCGAAAATGAAGTTTCATCGGCAATCAATGAAAACTTTTTTTCTAATATTTTGTCTATGGATGAATCGCCGCAGGAGCATGAAGAAAAAGATAGCAAGCTGGTGCTGAAGGATGAAAGAGCACTTCAGCCGGAGGAACAGCTTTTAAAGGAAGAATTATACTCAGAGCTTGCTAAGGTTATTTCCATGTTAAATGAAAAAGAACAGCTTGTTTTACAATTATTTTATAAAGAAGAGCTGACATTGACTGAAATTGGACAGGTAATGGAACTTTCCACCTCCAGAATTTCGCAAATCCATTCGAAAGCGATCTTTAAATTGAAATCTACGTTATCAAAGGCTATGTAGCAGGAATGGGATATTTATTAATGGCTCTTTTCTAAAAGATTGTTGTTTTCTAATAATTTTTGTTACGTCACCCTGTTGTTCAGTCAGGTCGAATGGAGCGTAAGGTGCGAGACTCCTGCGGGAGCTGCGGGACAGGTGAGATCCCGCAGGCGAAGACGAGGAGGCTCACTTATTAATAGAGTTCCGGTTTATTAAGAGAGCCCTGGACGTCATGCAAAAAGGGAAGCGGGATCAAGGAAAGGATTCGATGTTTGTGAGCTTGAAAGCTATTGAAATGCAAATCGCCCTGCCGCGAACCCAGGAAACAGGGAAACTTCATGAACAGCTTCAGCAGAGAGGACAGCTCCAAAACGATCTTGCTTCCTTTGAGGTACAAAAGGAAGATAGACGCAAAACAAATACAGTCACCAGAAAAAATCAGAAGGAAAAGCTGCACCTTACGGATGATCAAATATCAAGGGAAGTTCTTGCAGAGTCAGAAAAAGAAAATCCTCAAGCGGTCGAACCATCAGCCCCCCATCCGTTCAAGGGAAACTTTGTTGACTTTTCCGGTTAGTGAGGATCGATGACAGCATTTCTATTAATCGTCAGTTTCATATTAAATATCATTGCACTGCTCGGAATTATCATTTTATATACACGACAGAACCGAATGCTTCAATTTGAAAAAAATCAAAGAGAGGCAGTGAAAGAAATGGAAACCATCCTTTCGTCATTTGCAGCGGAAATGAAGGAGGATCACGAAAACCTTTTGGCCAGCCTTCCCACAGGTAAGGCAGCAAAAAAAGAAAAGGGGAACACCCCTGAGCCCCTGCCAGCAGGAAGTCCAGTAAATAGCGGAAATAAATCAGGGCGTTCACTGCCGCCGTCCGGCCAGCCCTATAAGAAAGGCAAGAAAAAGGCAATCACTTCCTATAAAGACTCGAAGCCACCAGATGAGTTCGGAGGAGCAGAAAGTTTAATCAATCAGCTTCCCGGTGATATTGTTGAAATATCCAGCGCATCATCACAAGAAAGTGCCAAATCAGGCAATAGTTTCAAGGCACATTTTAATAAACAGCTGGACGGGCAGGCAGGCGCTGAGCAGCTCTATGTAAATTCGATCCTGCATCAGGCATTAGAATTAAAAAAATCCGGACTTTCTAATGAACAGATCGCTAAGAAATTACAAAAAGGAAAAACTGAAATCGATCTTTTATTAAAAATCAGAAGTTAATACATGAAAATGCTTGAATGTCTCAACTGAATATGCTATATTAGTCAACGGTGTTAATACACACGTTCAGGGATTCGGGCATTTGGTGCTGTAAAACAGTTAATGCCTGGAGATGATTAGGACGGAGGAAATAAAAACCATTAGGAGGAAACAAAACATGTCAGTAATTTCTATGAAGCAATTACTTGAAGCTGGTGTACACTTCGGTCACCAGACTCGCCGCTGGAACCCAAAAATGAAGAAATATATCTTCACTGAGCGTAACGGCATCTATATCATTGACCTGCAAAAAACAGTTAAGAAGGTAGAAGAAGCTTATAACTTCGTAAGAGAAGTTGCTGCAAACGGCGGAACTATCCTTTTCGTAGGTACTAAAAAGCAAGCACAAGAATCTGTTAAAGAAGAGGCTGCTCGCGCAGGTATGTACTATGTTAACCAACGCTGGTTAGGTGGTACATTAACTAACTTCGAAACAATTCAAAAACGTATTACTCGTCTTAAGCAAATCGAAAAGATGGAACAAGACGGTACATTTGAAGTGCTTCCTAAAAAAGAAGTTATCCAACTTAAAAAAGAATGGGATCGCCTTGAAAAATTCCTAGGCGGTATTAAAGATATGAAGAGTATTCCTGATGCAATCTTCATCATCGATCCTCGTAAAGAGCGTATCGCTGTTGCAGAAGCACACAAGTTGAACATCCCGCTTGTAGGTATCGTTGATACTAACTGTGATCCGGATGAGATCGACTATGTAATCCCTGCAAACGATGATGCAATCCGTGCTGTTAAACTTCTAACTGGTAAAATGGCTGACGCTATCCTTGAAGTTAAACAAAGCGAAGAACAAACAGAAACAACAACTGCTTAATGTAGCAAAAGGTGATAAGAGGATAAGGCCTTTTATCACCTTTTTTTAAGAAGATGTTAAAGCTCATTTTTAATTTGAGCACCATGTTGATTGGAATGGAAATCGACAGACAAGTTTAACAAACCTTATAGAAAACCGCTGTCTCTGCAAAAATCTTTTGTAAAAAAAGGATGTTACGGGACACTATGTAAGGGACCAAACGATTTTACATATATTTAAAGGAGGAGTTTTACAATGGCAGTAACTGCTCAAATGGTTAAAGAACTTCGTGAAAAAACAGGCGCAGGTATGATGGACTGCAAAAAAGCATTGACTGAAACAAACGGTGACATGGAGGCAGCAATCGACTTCCTACGTGAAAAAGGAATGGCAAGCGCTGCTAAGAAAGCTGACCGTATCGCTGCTGAAGGATCTACTTATATCCTGACAGAAGGTAACGAAGCAGTCATTCTTGAAGTTAACTCAGAAACTGACTTTGTTGCGAAAAACGAAGGTTTCCAAGTACTTGTTAAAGAACTTGCTTCACACCTATTAAACAACAAGCCTGCATCTGTTGAAGAAGCTCTTGAGCAAACAATGGAAAACGGCGCTACTGTTGCTGAACATATCAATGCTGCAATTTCTAAAATTGGAGAAAAACTTACTCTTCGCCGTTTCGAAGTAAAAACAAAAACCGAAGCTGATGCTTTTGGTGCTTACCTTCACATGGGCGGCCGTATCGGTGTTCTAACAGTTCTTGAAGGAACTACTGATGAAGAAGCTGCTAAAGATGTTTCTATGCACATTGCAGCTTTAAGACCTCTTTATGTTTCTCGTGACCAGGTTACTTCTGATGAAATTGAACGTGAGCGCAAAGTATTGACTGAGCAGGCTCTTAACGAAGGCAAACCAGAAAAGATCGTTGAAAAAATGGTTGAAGGCCGCATCAATAAATTCTATGAAGAAATTTGTGTAAATGACCAGAGTTTCGTAAAAAATCCTGACGTAAAAGTTGGAAAATTTGTTGAATCTAAAGGCGGTAAAATCGCAAGCTTCGTACGTTATGAAGTTGGCGAAGGCATCGAAAAACGCCAAGATAACTTTGCTGAAGAAGTAATGAGCCAAGTTAAAAAAGACTAATTTTCTTTTGATATGTGAGAATATAAAAATAGGGGACACCTTGTGTTCCCTTTTTTTAAAATCATCGCAGCAGGTTGAACAAGGAATCAGATTTTTACATAGTTGGAGGTTTATATGAGCAGCGCAAAATATAATCGTGTCGTATTAAAACTTAGCGGTGAAGCCTTAGCGGGAAATCTAGGATTTGGACTGGATCCTGCAGTTATCAAATCTGTTTCAGAGCAGGTAAAGGAAGTAGCAGAGCTTGGAGTAGAGGTAGCAGTTGTTGTTGGCGGAGGAAATATCTGGCGCGGCAAAGTAGGCAGCGAAATGGGCATGGACCGTGCAACTGCTGACTACATGGGAATGCTGGCAACAGTTATGAACTCACTTGCCCTGCAGGACAGCCTCGAACAACAGGGAATTGAAACAAGGGTTCAAACATCCATAGAAATGAGACAGGTAGCAGAACCTTATATCAGAAGACGTGCTATCAGACACTTAGAAAAGAAACGAGTAGTCATTTTTGCTGCTGGAACCGGCAATCCGTATTTTTCAACAGACACAACTGCTGCATTAAGAGCTGCTGAAATAGAAGCCGAAGTGATTTTAATGGGTAAGAATAATGTGGATGGTGTATATAGTGCAGATCCGCTTAAAAATCCAAATGCAATAAAATATGATGAGCTTTCCTACCTGGATGTACTAAAAGAAGGACTTGCTGTTATGGACTCTACTGCTTCATCTTTATGCATGGATAATGACATACCACTTATCGTGTTCTCTATCATGGAAAAAGGAAATATTAAACGTGCCGTAATGGGCGAAACAATCGGTACCATTGTAAGGGGGAAATAAACAATGCCAAAACAAGTAACCGCAAATGCAAAAGATCGTATGGATAAAGCAATCGGTGCTTACAGCCGTGTGCTGGCAAGTATTCGTGCCGGCCGTGCTAATGCTTCACTTCTTGACAGAATAACAGTGGATTACTATGGTGCACCAACACCGATAAACCAGGTTGCGGGAATTTCTGTTCCTGAGGCTCGTCTTCTAGTTATTCAGCCTTATGACAAGACTGTCTTATCAGAAATTGAAAAGGCCATCTTGAAATCGGATCTGGGTCTAAACCCTACGAATGACGGCTCTGTTATCCGCCTGGCTATCCCAGCGCTTACTGAAGAAAGACGTAAGGATCTGGTTAAGCAGGTTAGAAAAGAGTCTGAAGAAGCAAAAATCGCAGTCAGAAATGTACGGCGTGATGCGAATGATGATCTGAAGAAGCTTGAGAAAAACGGTGAAATTACAGAAGATGATCTTCGCAGATATTCTGATGAAATCCAGAAGACAACCGATTCTTATATCGCGAAAGTGGATTCAATTACCAAAGATAAAGAAAAAGAGATCTTAGAGGTATAATTTAATAAGATTACATGCCCCTGCCAGAGGGGATTTTTTTTTATCCGGACCCTATTCATAGTATTTGATGCCGAGAGAAAGGTTCTAACGCTCCAGCACGGGTGTATAAATAAAGTAATCTGCTGATAAATTTTCATGCGCAGCCACAGAATAAATTTCGGGCGGCTCGCTGCCTTTTCGGGAAAAGTGATTTTTAAAATATAACAATTCCGCAGCCGTGCGGGTTTGCTGGCCATTTCTCATTAATAATAGGAGATTGCTGCTTTTTTTGTTATTATTAAATAGATTCATTTTTAACATCAATACATATTGAAATTACTCTGTCCGAATCTTATTTAGAGTTAATTCAGGTGGGGGATACATGTTATGGAAATCTTGAAACGCTGGAAAAATAAAAGCGGCTCAAACAATGTAACGGATAAAATAAATGAAGCAAAAAGAAATCCAATACCGGAGCATATTGCAATCATCATGGATGGCAATGGCCGCTGGGCCAAGAAACGTTCTCTGCCCCGGATTGCAGGCCATCATGAAGGCATGAAGGTTGTAAAAAAGATTACCAAGCTTGCAAGCCAGCTGGGTGTCAAGACACTGACTGTCTATGCATTCTCGACTGAGAATTGGAAAAGGCCTCAGACAGAAGTAGAATTTCTCATGAAACTGCCACAGGAATTCTTAGGTACATTTCTGCCTGAACTGATCGAAGAAAACGTTAAAGTCCAAATGATGGGGGAAAAAGAAGCCCTCCCGCAGCATACTTTAAACTCTGTAGAAAAAGCCATTACAGAAACAAGCCAAAATACGGGCATGATCTTGAACTTTGCCCTCAATTACGGCAGCCGTGCAGAAATCCTGCATGCCATGAAAAAGGTCTTAATAGATGCGAAAAGTGGTATAATAGATGAAAATCAGGTCAACGAGGAACTCTTCTCCAGCTACTTAATGACAGACGGACTCAAGGATCCAGACCTGCTCATCCGTACCAGCGGGGAAATCCGCCTAAGCAACTTCATGCTGTGGCAATTAGCATACACAGAATTCTGGTTTACCGATGTCTATTGGCCCGACTTTAGCGAAGAGCACCTGCTGGAAGCAATAACAGACTTCCAGAAAAGGTCCAGGAGGTACGGCGGGGTTTAAACAGGGTTTCTGCGCAGATTCATTCAGTTTTGATGCAGTATGCCTTTTAATTAGATGGCTCCGAGAGGTGTATGTTGGTAAAATCAATGAATTTTCGCCATTACCTCTTGCCATATCGCTTTTTTGAAGTACTTATAGGGCAGACTGCGATTTATGAGGGGTAATTCGGTTTTTATGTGGGGAAAACAAGATTTTATGTGGCGAAAATCGGTTTTTATGAGGGGTAAACCGGATTTTATGTGGCAAAATCTAATTTTATGTATGAGCATCCCTTTTTATGTGGATTTACCTGATATATTGTGAAGGTCTGCGGACGCAGGTCAGGACGGCCTTGCCAAAGGACGTGGCGGTCTTAGCCATTCATCCTTAAACAGGCGCTTCCGCTTTTCTATTTGTCCAGCTCCGGTATCCTGCCCCTCCCGACACAAGCCAATCAGTCCATGAGAAGAAAATCACTTCTCACCGCCCGCTTGTCTTGTGCAATTCGGAGGCCTGCGGACGCAGGTCAGAACGGCGTTGCCACAGGACGTGGCGATCTTAGCCGTTCAATCTTAAAGTGCGGATACCTGCGCTTTTCTTTGATTGTCCAGCTGCAGCGCCTAGCCCCTCGAGTCATAAGCTGATCAGTCCATGGAAAGGAAAACCGCTTTCCACGGCCTGCTCATCTTATGCTTGTCGGAGGCCTGCGGACGCAGGTCAGGACGGCGTTGCCACAGGACGTGGCGGTCTTAGCCGGTCATCCTTAAACAGGCGCTTCCGCTTTTCTATTTGTCCAGCTCCGGTATCCTGCCCCTCCCGACACAAGCCAATCGGTCCATGAGAAGAAAATCACTTCTCACGGCCCGCTTGTCTTGTGCAATTCGGGGCAAAACGCGGATACCTGCGCTTTTCTTTGATGTCCAGCTGCAGCGCCTAGCCCCTCGAGTCATAAGCTGATCAGTCCATGGAAAGGAAAACCGCTTTCCACGGCCTGCTCATCTTATGCTGTTCGGGGCTGCCCAAGGCGCTTCCGCTTTTCTATGAAGGTGAGGAATTTTAATTTTATGAGACAGAGAATTATTACTGGAATAATTGCTGCTGCAGTTTTTTTGCCGCTTGTTATAATGGGTGGAGTTCCCTTGATGGCTACGGCTTATCTCTTGGGAACGATTGGTTTGTATGAGTTGCTTAAGATGAGGAAGATGCCTTTGGCGAGCCTGCCTTCTGTGCTGTCTTATGTTGCATTGTGGCTGGTGCTGATGCCAAGGTCTGCTTTTAATAATCTTACAAATGATACGTATACAAAACTTGAAGTTGTTTTGTTACTGGTACTTGTGTTGTTAACGTATACGGTATTATCTAAGAATAAGTATACCTATGATGACGCTGGATTTATGATCATTTCTGTTTTATATGTGGGGATGGGCTTTTATTATTTTTATCAGACACGCGGTATGGATAATGGGCTGACCTATATATTCTTTACCCTATTTATTATCTGGGCCACCGATTCAGGCGCTTATTTTGTCGGACGAGCCATGGGGAAACGAAAGCTTTGGCCTGATATCAGCCCGAATAAGACAATAGAAGGTGCAGTAGGCGGAATTATTTGCGGCTTGCTGGTTGCCGTTATTTTCTTCTTGTTTACCAACATAACTGATCCATTATGGAAGCTTGCTGCCATCTCTATTTTCATCTCTATTTTTGGCCAGATTGGCGATTTGGTCCAGTCTGCCTATAAAAGGCTATATGGAATCAAGGATTCCGGAAATATCCTTCCAGGCCACGGCGGCATATTAGACCGCCTGGACAGCTTGATCTTTGTATTGCCTATTCTTCATCTGCTTCATTTACTTTAAGTAATGCTTGTTTCAAAGTGTAGGAGTTGAAATTGTTGAAGTATATCAGTCTTTTAGGAGCGACTGGTTCTATTGGGACCCAGACTCTGGATATTATCCGCTCCCACCCAGAGCAATTTAAGCTTGCAGCTATGTCTGCAGGGAGAAACCTCGATCTGACCAGAAAATTTATTGGAGAATTTAAGCCTGAGCTTGTTTCCGTACAAGATAAAGAAGATTGTACCGTATTAAGGCAGGAATACTCACATTTGAACATACAATTTATATATGGGGAAGAAGGCCTTGTAGAAACAGCTTGTTATCCTAAAGCAGACATTGTTGTCAATGCAGTAATTGGCAGTGTCGGTCTATATCCTACCCTTCAGGCCATTGAGGCTAAAAAAGATATTGCCATTGCCAATAAGGAGACTCTTGTAACCGCAGGGCACCTGGTCATGAAGGCGGCGGAAGACAATAACGTCAAGCTTCTTCCTGTAGATAGTGAGCATTCTGCTATTTTTCAGGCACTACAAGGTGAAAATGATAAAAATATTGAAAATCTCATCATTACTGCCTCAGGTGGCAGCTTCAGGGACCGCACCAGGGATGAACTGAAGGATGTGACTGTTGAAGATGCTTTGAACCATCCGAATTGGTCAATGGGTGCAAAGATCACCATTGATTCGGCGACCATGATGAATAAAGGGCTTGAAGTCATAGAAGCTCATTGGCTTTATCAGATTCCATACGATAAAATTAAGGTGCTTCTCCACCGGGAAAGCATCATCCATTCAATGGTGGAGTTTCATGATTCAAGTATTATGGCTCAGCTTGGTACACCGGATATGAGAGTTCCTATCCAATATGCTCTTACATATCCTGACCGAATTCCTTTTCCTTCTGCGAAGAGGCTGAATCTTGCAGAGTTTGGAAAACTTCATTTTGACGAAATGGACTTCAACCGTTTTCCTTGTTTACGGTTTGCGTATGAGGCGGGGAAAGCCGGCGGTACGATGCCAGCAGTTTTAAACGCAGCCAATGAAGCGGCTGTCGCGAGTTTTCTGGACGGGAAAATCGGATTCTTAGAGATCGAAACAATGATAGAGAAAGCGTTGAGCCGGCATACTGCGATAAGTAATCCAAGTTTGGATATTATTCGGGAAGTAGATGCAGAAGCACGTCAATTTATTCGATCTATTTCATAAAAAAAGAGGTGGTTGAACAAGTGCAAACTTTGCAAACAGTGATTGCGTTCATTTTGATATTTGGAGCTCTCGTGTTTTTCCATGAACTGGGGCATCTCGTTTTTGCGAAAAGAGCTGGTATTCTATGCCGCGAATTCGCTATTGGGATTGGCCCAAAGGTCTTCTCAATGAAACGAAACGAAACTCTTTACACCATCCGTCTGCTTCCAGTCGGCGGCTATGTAAGGATGGCTGGAGAAGATGCGGATACAACAGAGCTTAAACCAGGATACAGGGTTGGTTTGTTGTTTGATCAAGATGGTTTAGTAAATAAAATCATCTTAAATAATAAAGAAAAATACCCGAATATTAAGGTGGTAGAAGTAGAGGCTGCAGACCTCGAACACAAACTTGTCATTGAGGGGTATGAGGACGGCGAGGATCAAGAACTCGAGACATTTAGGGTCCATCCTGAAGCTATGCTTGTTGAAGATGGTGCAGAGAATCAGATTGTCCCGTATGACCGTCAGTTTGGTTCCAAAACATTAGGCCAGAGAACCATGGCTATATTTGCCGGACCGATGATGAATTTTCTGTTGGCAATTGTCCTCTTCTGGATCATAGGTGCATTTCAGGGAATTGTGGTGGATGAACCGAAGCTTGGGGGTTTGACAAAGGACGGTGCAGCCATTTCTTCCGGGCTTAAGAAAGGTGATGCTGTCCAATCAATCGATGGTACTGAAGTGTCCGATTGGATGGATATCCAGGAAGCTATCCAGAAGCATCCGGGAGAAGAAATTGTCTTTATTGTCGATCGCGATGGTAAAACGCTCGAGATTCCTGTAACTCCGAAAGAAATTGAAAGAGAACAGCAAAAAATCGGTGTAATCGGTGTATATCCTCCAGTTGAAAAATCACCGACTAAAGTATTGGCATCCGGCTTTACTGAAACCTACTTTTGGACAAAGCAGATTGGCTCCATGCTGGGTCAGCTGGTAACAGGCCAATTTTCCATTGATGCATTATCCGGTCCTGTAGGGATTTATAAATCTACTGAAGAGGTGGCCAAATCAGGGGTCGTGTATCTGTTAAAGTGGGCTGCTGTTTTAAGTATAAACTTAGGGATTATGAATCTGCTTCCGATACCTGCTTTAGATGGTGGAAGGCTGTTATTCTTCGCGGTTGAAGCCGTACGCGGAAAACCGATTGACCGTCAGAAAGAAGGTATGGTCCATTTTATTGGATTTGCCTTGCTGATGCTTCTTATGCTGGTGGTAACCTGGAATGATATACAGCGTTTCTTCCTATAAGAGATTAAGAAGTTTATGATTTTTCTTAAGGCTATGAAAATGGGAACGGAACGCGAGACTCCTATATGAGGAGCGGGACAAATGAGACCCAGCATGGCGTTAACTTAAGAGGAGGCTCCAGGACCACCCCGCGGAAAGCGAGTGCCTGCTAGCTGCAATCAACAGCCATGTTTAACAGAGCTATTAGTAAAAGAAAAAACCAGGGCAGGGGCAAAGGGGCATCCTTTCGCTTCTGCTCGCATTTTTTTGGATAGAATTAAGATGGGGTGTGTATTGATGAAACAGAGTATGACATTGATTCCAACATTAAGAGAAGTTCCTGCAGACGCAGACACAAAGAGTCATCAGTTATTGCTGCGTGCAGGGTTTATCAGGCAGAATTCAAGCGGTGTGTACAGTTATTTACCGCTTGCTAAGAAAGTCCTTCATAAGATTGAAACCATTATCCGCGAGGAAATGGACAATGCTAGTGCGGTTGAACTATTTATGCCGGCCCTGCAGCAAGCCGAATTATGGCAGGAGTCAGGCCGCTGGTATTCCTATGGGCCAGAGCTGATGAGGCTTAAAGACCGTAATGAACGTGATTTTGCACTTGGGGCGACACATGAAGAGGTAATCACGAGCATAATTCGCGATGAAGTGAAGTCATATAAGCGCCTTCCGCTTGCGTTGTATCAAATCCAAACCAAATTCCGTGATGAAAAAAGACCGCGGTTTGGGTTATTGCGCGGGCGTGAATTTATCATGAAGGATGCGTATTCGTTCCATTCTGACTTTGACAGCCTGGATGAGGTCTACCAAAAAATGTACAACGCTTATTCAGCTGTATTCCGCCGCTGCGGCTTAAACTTCAGGGCGGTTATTGCAGACTCTGGAGCAATGGGTGGAAAAGATACACATGAATTTATGGTTCTTTCAGATATTGGAGAAGATACAATAGCCTATTCTGACACATCAGACTATGCTGCTAATATCGAGATGGCACCAGTAACAGCCGAATATACCCGGAAAAATGAAGAACAAAAAGAGCTTGAAAAAGTGCTGACAGAAAATCAAAAAACGATTGAAGAAGTATCTTCATACTTGAATACAGCTCCAGAGAATTGCATTAAATCGCTAGTGTTTAAAGCCGATGATCAATATGTGCTTGCTCTAGTAAGAGGAGATTTTGAAATTAATGATATCAAGCTGAAAAATCTTCTTGAAACTTCTGTGGTTGAGCTTGCCTCCCCTGCTGAAACAAAAAAAATTATTGGGTCTGAAATTGGCTCAATTGGACCGGTCCATGTCGAAGGGGATCTGGAAATTGTGGCGGACTACAGCATTCAGTCCATTGTAAATGGAGTGTGCGGTGCCAACGAAGATAATTATCATTTCATCAATGTGAATCCTGAACGGGATTTCACCGTTTCCCGTTATGCGGACCTGCGTTTTATAGAGGAAGGCGATGCTTCGCCTGATGGAAATGGCGTCATTAAGTTCGCTAAGGGCATTGAGGTAGGCCATGTATTCAAGCTAGGAACCCGTTACAGCGAGGCAATGAATGCTGCGTTCCTTGATGAAAACGGCCGCTCTCAGGCAATGATCATGGGATGTTATGGAATCGGGGTATCACGTACACTAGCTGCGGTGGCAGAGCAGTTTAATGATGAAAACGGTCTTGTATGGCCTGCAAACCTGGCTCCATATCAGGTTCACATCATTCCTGTCAATATGAAGGATGAAGCTCAAAAAGGGCTAGCGGAAGAGTTATATCAAGAGCTTAAGGCATCTGGAATTGAAGTTCTTATGGATGACAGGCAGGAAAGACCAGGAGTTAAGTTCGCAGATTCAGATTTAATTGGGATTCCTGTCCGCATAACTGTTGGGAAAAAAGCAGCGGAAGGCATCGTGGAGATTAAAGACCGTAAGAATGGCGAAGTTATTGAATCCGATAAAGCGCAGATCAAAGAAGTAATCTCTAAACTTTTGACTGTTTAATCACAAAAACGAGGAAGGTATCCATTACAAAATAATGGTACCTTTTTCTTTTTCCGGGAGTTTTTTTATTAATAATCCATCGACCTAAGTGTGTTATAATTACCAGAGCCAATATAAGAAAACTGTTTTATAAATGGGGAGAGAGAATAATTAATGGACCAAAATCCAAATCCAAAAAAAGAAAGATTCCAGCTCTTGCTCCAGCAGCTTCAGCTAACGGAAGACGCGTTTGTGAAATATTTCTATAACGCAGAAATCGAGAAGCTTTTTGTAGAAAGAGATTCGAAGAAATGGCATTTCTCCTTTCAGCTGGAAGAACTGATTCCCTGCAGTGTTTATACAAGATTTTCAACGCAGCTTACACAATCATTTGCTCATATAGCAAAGGTTTCTTTTTCTATAAATGTTCTAAATCCGCAGGTTACGGAAGAGTTAGTCAGAGAATACTGGAATAATTGCATAAAAGAAATAGATGGGATGTCTCCGGTACTCTTGTCACTGCTGAATGAGCAAGTACCAAGACTGGCCGGCAATAGGATTCTGATTTCTGCTAGAAATGATGCCGAAGCAGGACAGCTAAAGAGAAAATATTCGGGAATCATATCCAATATTTATCAAACTCTGGGCTTTCCGGCTTTTTCAATAGAACCGGAAGTAAAACCTGAGAGTGAAAATTCCGAGTACAAAATGTTCCTGGAGCAAAAGCAAAAGGAAGATCAGGAACGCGGTCTTGCCGCCCTCATTGCAATGCAGGAGAAAGAAAGCGAAAAGTCTAAGGAAGATGGTGGAGCGGATGAAGGTCCACTTCTTATCGGGTACCGCATTAAAGAAGATGCTGATTTCCGCAGACTTGAGCATATTGTTGACGAAGAGAGAAAAATAGCAATAGAAGGATATGTATTTGATGCCGAAACGCGTGAACTGCGCAGCGGACGTACACTGTTAACCTTCAAAGTCACTGACTATTCAAGTTCCATACTTGTTAAAATGTTCTCGCGTGATAAAGAAGATGCGGTACAGCTTGCGCGTGTCAAAAAAGGTATGTGGGTAAGAGTGCAAGGCAGTATCCAAAACGATACCTTTGTGAGAGACCTGGTTATGATCGCGAATGACATTAATGAAATTAAAGCAAAAGGCCGTATGGATACAGCGCCTGAGGGGGAAAAAAGAGTAGAACTCCATCTTCATTCACCGATGAGTACGATGGATGCTGTTTCTTCTATTAGTTCACTTGTCGCACAGGCGAAAAAATGGGGCCACACAGCCATTGCCATTACCGATCATTCTGGTGCTCAAGGTTTTCCAGAAGCTTATGGAGCCGGCAAGAAAAATGACATTAAGGTGATGTATGGCATCGAGGCGAATCTTGTGAACGACGGTGTGCCTATAGCCTATAATCCGCAGCACAGAATGCTTTCACAGGATACGTATGTGGTGTTCGACGTAGAAACAACCGGTTTATCAGCTGTTTATGACACAATCATTGAGCTGGCAGCAGTAAAAATCAAGGATGGCGATATTGTTGACCGCTTTGAATCATTCGCAAATCCACATCATCCACTTTCAGCAACAACGATTGATCTCACAGGAATAACAGATGATATGGTGGAAAATGCCCCTGAAGTGGACGAGGTCATCACGAAGTTTAAGGAATGGGCAGAGGATAGTATATTAGTAGCTCACAATGCAAGCTTTGATATGGGCTTTTTAAATGTCTGCTATAAAAAGCTGGGTTATGGAAAAGCTGAGAACCCGGTAATCGATACGCTGGAATTAGGCCGCTTCCTATATCCGGAAATGAAAAACCACCGGTTAAATACACTGACTAAAAAGTTTGATATCGAATTAACACAGCACCATAGAGCCATTTATGATGCTGAGGCTACCGGCTATTTGATGATCAAGATGTTAAAAGATGCCCTTGAGCATGGTGTTGAATATCATGACCAGCTGAATGACAATATGGGGAAAGGCAACTCCTATCAGCGTTCAAGACCTTCTCACTGTACACTTCTTGCTGTCAATGAGACAGGGCTGAAGAATTTATTTAAGCTCGTATCGATATCCCACTTAGAATATTTTTATAGAGTTCCAAGGATTCCCCGCTCTGTTCTTCAAAAGCATAGAGAAGGGCTGCTTATAGGATCCGGCTGTGACAAAGGGGAAGTTTTCGAAGGGATGATGCAGAAATCTTTTGAAGAAGTAGAAGAAATTGCAGAATTCTATGATTACCTGGAAATCCAGCCCAAGGAAGTGTATTCCCATTTAATAGAGATGGAATACGTCCGCGATGAAAAATCGCTTGAAGGGATCATTAAAAATATTGTTAAGCTTGGTGAAAAGCTTGAAAAGCCGGTTGTAGCCACAGGAAATGTTCACTATAAGGATCCAGAAGATAAGATATACCGCAAAATTTTAGTAAGGTCACAGGGCGGAGCGAATCCGTTAAACCGTCATAAATTGCCAGATGTCCATTTCCGTACAACGGATGAGATGCTAAAGGCATTTTCATTCCTTGGCGATGAGAAGGCAAAAGAAGTGGTCGTGACCAATTCAAATCTGGTTGCCGATAAAATAGAAAACATCAAAGTTATTAAAGATGACCTTTTCACTCCGAAAATTGAAGGTGCCGAAGAGGAAGTCCGTGAAATGAGCTATGCCATGGCCCGCAGTATTTACGGTGACGAACTGCCTGAGATCGTTGAAGCGCGTCTTGAAAAGGAACTAAAAAGTATTATTGGCCACGGATTTGCCGTAATCTACTTAATTTCTCATAAGCTCGTAAAAAAATCGCTGAATGATGGATATCTGGTTGGTTCCCGTGGATCGGTAGGTTCATCGCTTGTTGCAACCATGACCGAAATTACGGAAGTAAATCCGCTGCCGCCGCACTATGTCTGCCCTAAATGCAAGCATTCAGAATTCTTCAATGACGGATCAGTAGGATCAGGGTTTGACCTGCCGAATAAAAGGTGTCCGGAATGCGGTGCGAACTACAAAAAAGACGGGCATGATATTCCATTTGAAACGTTCCTTGGCTTTAAAGGGGATAAAGTTCCCGATATCGACTTGAACTTCTCCGGTGAATACCAGCCCCGGGCCCATAATTACACAAAAGAGCTGTTCGGGGAGGATTATGTATATCGTGCGGGAACCATCGGCACGGTTGCGGAAAAAACGGCATATGGTTATGTGAAGGGATATGCATCCGATAATAATCTACATGTGCGGAATGCTGAAATAGACCGGTTAGTGGCTGGATGCACAGGAGTTAAGAGAACAACCGGACAGCATCCAGGAGGAATAATAGTTGTCCCTGATTATATGGATATCTACGATTTCTCGCCGATACAATTCCCTGCAGATGATAAAAATTCCGAATGGAAAACAACCCACTTCGACTTCCATTCGATTCACGATAACCTGTTAAAACTCGATATCCTGGGACACGATGATCCGACCGTGATCAGGATGCTTCAGGATCTAAGCGGCATTGATCCAAAAACCATCCCTACAGATGACCCTGAAGTAATGAAGATCTTCAGCGGTCCTGAAACACTCGGGGTGACCGAAGACCAGATTATGTGTAAAACGGGGACACTCGGCATACCTGAATTTGGTACACGCTTTGTCCGCCAGATGCTTGAAGACACCAAACCGACCACATTCTCTGAACTTGTCCAGATTTCCGGTCTATCCCACGGAACCGATGTATGGCTCGGCAATGCCCAGGAACTGATTCATAATAAAATCTGTAACCTGAGCGAAGTAATCGGCTGCCGTGATGACATCATGGTATATCTAATCTATCAAGGTTTAGATCCGTCACTAGCCTTTAAAATTATGGAATCCGTACGTAAAGGTAAAGGACTTTCCGAAGAATTCGAAGCGGAAATGAGAAAGAATGAAGTTCCGGAATGGTATATTGATTCTTGTAAGAAAATCAAATACATGTTCCCGAAAGCCCACGCGGCTGCATATGTATTGATGGCCGTAAGGATTGCTTATTTCAAAGTACATCATCCAATTCTATACTATGCCGCATACTTCACTGTAAGAGCAGAAGACTTTGACATCGAAGCCATGACACGCGGTTCTCAGGCAATCCGGGCAAAAATTGAGGAAATCAATGCCAAAGGCCTGGATGCTTCAACCAAAGAAAAGAACCTGCTGACTGTCATGGAACTGGCACTCGAAATGTGCGAACGCGGCATGTCCTTTAAAAAGATCGACTTATACAAATCACATGCCAGTGAGTTCATCATCGAAGGAAACTCACTGATCCCGCCGTTCAACTCACTGCCGGGCCTTGGCACAAACGTTGCCTTAAACATCGTCCGTGCAAGAGAAGAAGGAGAATTCCTATCCAAAGAAGACCTCCAGCAGCGCGGAAAAGTATCAAAAACCATATTAGAATATCTGGACAAGCAAGGCTGCCTGGAATCACTTCCAGATCAGAACCAGCTGTCGTTGTTTTAAAAAATGGAACCGGAGAAATTTTTCCGGTTCTTTTTATGTTAGAGGGGCGTTGGGTTAGGTCAGGAATAGAGATAATGTCAAAGACTAGAAATGGCAGGAAAATCTTATTACTCGATGTTGGATAGGGGGCGGCTGCCGGCAGAAGCTTTATGAGGGGAAAGGGACTATCGTAATTAGGATAGGGATAACTAGGATAAGCATAACCAGGATTAGACAAGCATAAGAGGTTTTAAATAAGCATACCTGTCCACAGATAAGCATAAAACCCTCTAACATAAGCATAAACCCTCCAAACATAAGCATAAACCACTGAAATATCAGCATAACCTCCGGAAACAGAAGCATAAATGAAAAATCCATTGTGTGTAACCTTTTAAACTACCTGGATATAACCGAAATCCTATAGCTAGAAACAGTTTTGTTGCAATCTGACCTGGATTTTCTAGAGTTATTTACTAAAAAAAGGTTGTTTTATTAAAAAAACCACCTTCTAGGTAACTGCTCTTGTTGCTGGCCTTTTATGTTGCTTTAAGTAGACATGTCTTTAATCCAAGCTGAGACCCTCGAGACATAAGCCAATCAGCCCATGAGAAGAAGGGCGCTTCTCACGGTCTGCTCGTCTTATGCTTGGCTGGCGCATAAGTGCGACTAAACTTCTGTCTTCGGTATCGCTCGCCAATCAGCAAGTCTTCTTTATGGAGTCTCTGCCAGCATTCTATGTAAGGCTTAAACTATGGGGTGTGTAAATCATGGATTTTTAGAATTATTAAGCGGGGCAGGCACCGCTTTCCGCTTTTCTTAAATGTCCAGCTGCGGACTGACCCCCTCGAGACATAAGCCAATCAGTCCATAAGAAGAAAAAGCGCTTCTCACGGCCTGCTTGTCTTATGCTTGTCGGGAGTCTGCTTTTCTACTTATAGGGTGTTTACCATAAAAGTATTTAACATTGTTCCTGTAAGGAGATAATCGTGAAAAGCACCGTCCTCCGCTTTTCATGTGACCCAGCTGCGGACAGCCACCTTCGGTCATAAGCCCATCGCCATCAAAAGGCAAAACCGGCCTTTAGCTGCCGCTCGTCTTATGCCTTTCAGGTTTCTGCTTTTCTATTAAGAATCGGGGCTGAATATTTGTTGTTAATCATTCACCGCTCAAGGAATCGTGCTATGAAAAGCACCGCCCTCCGCTTTTCTTGAGATCCAGCTCCAAGCTGAGACCCTCGAGACAAAAGCCAATCAGTCCATGAGAAGAAAAAGCGCTTCTCATAGCCTGCTCGTCTTATGCTTTTCGGGTCTCTGCCTTCCTAAGATTTCTGAGGGATAATAGTATACGCTTATCATGGAAGTTTTAAAAAGTGTTAAAGGGGAAGGCACCGCTTTCCGCTTTTCTTGCATAAACTTCTTGGTTATGGTATATTTTTATTGGAAATACTAAGGCTGAGCGAGAAGAGTGGGGAAACCCACTCTTTCGTTGTTTACATAAATTTTATTTGGGTGATGTGTAGGAGCAGGGGTATCTTCCTGCTTATTTCATACAAATACACTTCTTCTTTCTTATTTTAAGGAGGGACACGATGAGTAATAAAGTTACTGAAATAGTAGAAGAACAGGTGCAGCCGATATTGAGTGATTTGAACCTTGAATTAGTGGACATTGAATATGTGAAGGAAGGCAAGAATTGGTTTCTTCGGGTTTTCATTGATAAGGAAGGCGGCGTCGATATTGAGGAATGCGGCACCGTTAGTGAGCGTTTAAGTGAAAAGCTTGATGAGACGGATCCGATTCCGTATAACTATTTTCTTGAGGTTTCATCACCTGGTGCTGAGAGGCCGCTTAAGAAAGCGGAGGATTTCACTAAGTCCATCGGCAAAAATGTATTTATTAAGACTTATGAACCCATTGATGGGATAAAAGAATTTGAAGGTATTTTAGAGTCGTTTGACGGTACGGTCATAACGGTAAATATGAAAATTAAAACCCGCACCAAGACTGTAGAAATACCATACGAGAAAGTAGCTAAGGCAAGGCTTGCTGTTACTTTTTAATCAGGTGCAGGGTGATTTTTTTGAGGGGGATAAAAAATGAGCAGTGAATTACTGGATGCCTTGGTCCTGTTGGAAAAGGAGAAAGGCATTTCAAGAGATGTTATAATAGAAGCGATTGAGGCGGCTCTTGTATCAGCCTATAAACGAAACTTTAACCAGGCACAGAATGTGCGGATTGATATGAACCTTGAAAGAGGTACAATGAGAGTTTTTGCTAGGAAGGAAGTCGTGGATCAGGTTTTTGATGCACGCCTTGAGGTTTCTGTAGAAGAAGCCCGCCGGATTGATCCGAACTATCAGGTTGAAGATGTTGTGGAGATGGAAGTGACTCCTAAGGATTTCGGACGCATCGCAGCACAGACAGCTAAGCAGGTTGTGACGCAGAGAGTCCGCGAAGCCGAGCGCGGCATCATTTATTCTGAATTCATTGACCGTGAAGAGGATATTATGACTGGGATTGTCCAAAGGCAGGATTCCCGTTTTATCTATGTCAGCCTTGGGAAAATTGAAGCTCTTCTTCCAATCAATGAGCAGATGCCAAATGAACACTACAAGCCCCATGACCGCATTAAAGTGTTTTTAACGAAGGTTGAGAAGACTTCAAAGGGTCCGCAGATCTTTGTTTCTAGAACACATCCTGGACTATTAAAGCGTTTGTTCGAGATTGAAGTTCCCGAAATTTATGATGGAACAGTTGAGATAAAATCTGTTGCCCGTGAAGCCGGGGACCGTTCGAAAATTTCCGTTCATTCAGAGAACCCTGAAGTGGATCCTGTAGGTTCATGTGTTGGTCCAAAAGGACAGCGGGTTCAAGCTATCGTGAATGAACTCAAAGGTGAAAAAATAGATATTGTAAATTGGTCTGAAGATCCAGTGGAGTTTGTTGCGAATGCACTCAGCCCTTCAAAAGTACTTGAGGTCATCGTGAAGGAAGAAGAAAAAGCTACTACTGTTATCGTGCCAGACTTCCAGCTTTCCCTTGCAATCGGCAAGCGCGGGCAAAATGCACGTCTTGCAGCAAAATTAACGGGCTGGAAAATTGATATAAAGAGTGAATCAGATGCTCGTGAAGCCGGAATTTATCCTGTGGATAATGAAAAGCTTCTATCCTTTGACGAGGAAGATGAGCTGGGAGAAGAATAGAGAGGTGAGCTTTAGGTGATTAGTCGCAAGAAGATTCCCATGAGGAAGTGTGTGGCTACCGGAGAAATGAGGCCCAAAAAAGAACTTATCCGTGTGGTTCGGAGCAAAGAGGGAGAAGTCTCTGTTGATCCTACCGGGAAGAAATCGGGGCGGGGAGCCTATTTGACACTTGATAAAGAAGCAATCCTTCTTGCCAAGAAGAAAAATATACTCGCCAATCAGCTTGGTGCAGCCATTGATCCTTCTCTATATGATGAGCTGCTGGCCCTAGCTGAAAAGGAGAACCGCTGACCCTCATGAAGAATGATCAATGGATGTCTCTGCTGGGTTTAGCAGCTCGTGCCAGAAAAATGATTTCCGGTGAGGAACTGGTGGTAAAGGAAATTAGAAACGGCAAAGCAAAGCTGGTCATTTTAGCCCAGGATGCTTCCCATAATACTGAAAAGAAAATTACGGATAAATGTAAGTTTTATAAAGTTCCCCTTTTTAAGGTGGAAGATAGATATTTGCTCGGTCAAGCAATCGGTAAAGACGCCCGTGTAACCGTTGCAGTCCTCGACGAGGGTTTTGCAAAAAAACTTCAGACGTTGCTCGATTAAATTTTATGGGGGTGAACGTATGACGAAGATCCGTGTATACGAATATGCAAAAAAACATAATGTTTCTAGCAAGGACGTCATTACGAAATTAAAAGAAATGAATATAGAGGTAACCAATCATATGACAGCAATAGACGATTCTACAGTAAACAAATTAGATAGTGCTTATAAGCCAAATAAAGATAATAATCAAAAAACTGCCAGCGGGCAAAAACCAGCCCCAAAACCAAACACTCAAAACCAGCAGCGTCCTCAAAATTCAGGCTCGAACCAGCAGCCTGCTGCAGCTAAGCCAAAATCGTTCGACGAACATGACAACGATAACAGCGTTAATAAACAAAAGCTGACTAAAAAGACACCAAACAAGCCTGTGGCTGCTGGCAAGAAACAGACTCAGGAAAACCAATCCAAAGAAACTAAAGCCTTTAATAATAAGGGTGGCAGAAACAACAACAACAATAATAGAAACAACAACAATAGAAATAGAAACAATAAACGCCATCAAGTCTCTACTTATCAGGCTCCGCCTCGTAAAGAAAGAGAGCTGCCGAAAAAAATCACCTTTACTGAGTCTTTGACGGTTCAGGAGCTTGCTAAAAAGCTTCATAGGGAACCTTCAGAACTGATTAAGAAATTATTCCTGCTTGGAGTAATGGCTACAATCAATCAATCACTAGATAAAGATGCAATTGAGTTAATTGCTTCTGAATATGGGGTAGAAGTAGAAGAAGAGATCAAAGTAGATCTTACTGATCTTGAAACTCTTGCTGCCGAAGAAGATGCACCTGAAAGCCTGGTTGAGCGCCCTGCGGTTGTAACCATTATGGGACACGTTGACCATGGTAAAACTACGCTGCTAGATTCAATCCGTAATACGAAAGTAACGGAAGGCGAAGCTGGCGGAATCACTCAGCATATCGGGGCTTATCAAGTTGAAGTAAATGACAAAAAGATTACGTTCCTTGATACTCCAGGCCACGCTGCGTTCACAACAATGCGTGCACGCGGAGCGAAAGTTACGGATATCACTATTTTAGTAGTAGCGGCAGATGACGGTGTTATGCCACAGACTATTGAAGCTATTAACCATGCAAAAGCGGCCGAGGTTCCAATTATCGTAGCTGTGAACAAAATGGATAAACCGGGAGCTAATCCTGACCGTGTGATGCAGGAGCTTTCAGAACGCAATCTAGTACCGGAAGCATGGGGCGGCGACACAATCTTTGTTCCGATCTCTGCTAAGAATGGCGAAGGAATTGACAGCCTTCTTGAAATGATCCTTCTCGTGAGTGAAGTTGAAGAGTACAAGGCGAATCCAAACCGCAAGGCAGCAGGATCTGTCATTGAAGCCCAGCTTGATAAAGGCCGTGGTGCGGTAGCGACGCTGCTTGTCCAAAACGGTACCCTTAAGGTTGGAGACCCAATCGTAGTAGGTAACTCATTCGGCCGTGTAAGGGCGATGGTGAACGATCTTGGACGGAGAGTGAAGGATGCAGGCCCTTCTACACCTGTAGAAATTACCGGTCTTAATGAAGTGCCTCAGGCTGGAGATCTGTTCATTGTATTTGACGATGAGAAAACAGCCCGTCAGGTCGGGGAAGCACGTTCTCAAAGACAAGTTCAATCAAATCGTACAGAGAAAGCCCGTGTAACTCTGGATAATTTATTCGAACAGATGAAGCAGGGTGAAGTGAAGGATATTAACTTGATTGTAAAAGCTGACGTTCAAGGGTCGGTTGAAGCAATGAGCGCTTCGCTTCAGAAGATTGAAGTGGAAGGCGTCAAAGTTAAAATTATCCACTCCGGCGTAGGTGCCATCAATGAGTACGACATCATGCTGGCAACTGCATCCAATGCTATAGTTATTGGTTTTAATGTGCGCCCAGATGTAAATGCTAAACGTGCAGCCGAATCTGAAAATGTAGATATCCGCTTACACCGAATCATTTATAAAGTAATCGAAGAGATTGAATCTGCAATGAAAGGTATGCTTGATCCTGAATTTGAAGAAAAAATCATTGGTCAGGCTGAAGTCCGTACTACTTTCAAAGTTTCTAAAGTCGGTACGATTGCAGGCTCATATGTAACGGATGGTAAAATCACCCGTGACAGCGGCATCCGCTTAATCCGCCAGGGAGTTGTTATTTTCGAAGGCGAAATTGATGCTCTTAAACGATTTAAGGATGATGCAAAAGAAGTATCTCAGGGTTATGAGTGCGGCATTACCATTAAAAACTATAACGACCTTAAAGAAGGCGACATAATTGAAGCCTACGTTATGGAGGAAATTGAGCGCAAATGATCGGCTATGCCGAATTTGAATGCATCATATACGATGCGCATTCCCTCAAGGAAAAGCGTGCAGTCCTTCAGCGTGTGCTGACAAGGCTTAAGCAAAAGTATAATATTTCCATTGCTGAGACGGGGCATCAGGACGTATGGCAGAGAACAAAGCTTGCCATCGTAACCGTGTCCTCCTCAAGGCAGTCTTCGGAAAGAGAACTGCAAAATGCACTTCGTTTTGTAGATTCCTTTCCTGAAATAGAAAGAACAGTTACAGAGATAGAATGGCTTTAAATGAACGGGGTGATGAATATGAGCCTTCGTGCAAACCGAGTTGGCGAACAGATGAAAAAAGAGCTTAGCGAAATAATCGGCCGTAAAATTAAAGACCCGCGGATCGGCTTTGTAACCGTCACGGATGTTGAAGTAACTGGCGACCTTCAGCAGGCAAAAGTTTATATATCTGTGCTTGGAGATGAAGAACAGCGGCAGAATACGTTAAAAGGGCTGGCTAAAGCGAAAGGTTTTATCCGCTCTGAAATAGGCCAGAGAATCCGTCTTAGAAAAACTCCAGAGATTTTCTTTGAGTTTGATGAGTCCGTTGATTATGGGAACCGCATTGAAAATCTGCTTACCCAAATCAACAAAGAAGAGCATAATACGAGCGGCGAATAATCAGATCTTTCCCTTTTAGGGAAATATATGCGGCCAATCTGGCTTTTTAGGGAAAGGATAGATCTTAATGGTCTATCCTTTTTCTCTTATTAATGTACTGGAGGTAAGTGGGTTGGAAGGTATTTTGCCACTATTAAAACCAAAGGGATTAACATCCCATGACTGTGTGTTTAAATTAAGAAAGATTCTGCGCACAAAGAAAGTCGGACATACAGGCACTCTTGATCCTGACGTGACAGGGGTGCTCCCGATCTGTGTAGGGAAAGCAACTAAAATTGCAGAATACATAACGGATGCTGGAAAGGCTTATGAAGGAGAAGTGACACTGGGGTGGTCTACCACGACAGAAGATTCTTCCGGGGAAACAGTAGAGACGAAGCCTGTCGACAGAGTTTTTACCAGAGAGGAAATCCTCTCTGTTTTATCAGGATTAACCGGAACGATCACTCAGACACCTCCCATGTTTTCCGCCGTCAAGGTGAATGGGAAAAAGCTTTATGAGTATGCCAGGGCCGGTATTGAAGTAGAAAGGCCTTCACGGGAAGTAACCATCTATGATATCGAACTTCTGGACTCTAGAGATATCTTTGATGGAGAGAGGATTTCTTTTTCCTTCAGGGTCACCTGCAGTAAAGGCACATATATCCGTACCCTGGCTGTAATGATCGGAGAAAGACTAGGATTTCCTGCACATATGTCTTCACTTGTCCGGACAAAATCCGCATCATTCACCATTGAGGACTGCCTGACATTAGAGGAAGTGGAAGAAAAAGTTCAGGCTGGCGTTGATGTATTGCTTCCGTTAGAGGACGGGTTATCTCATTTGCCTAAATACAGGATAAGTGATAAAGTAGCAGAGAAAATTAAAAATGGGGCTGTTTTGCAGCAGCCAGCTGATGTAAAGACGCTTGAGGGCGAGCCTTTTGTAATGGTGGATAAAGAAAGCAAGGCGGTTGCCATCTACCAAGTTCACCCTTCAAAGCCTGGCCTGATCAAGCCTGTTAAAGTGCTTCGAAACGATCAGGAATAGACAGCCGGCCTGGCTCTTTTGTAACAAGGAAGAGGAGAATTCAAGTTGAAGGTATTTTATTTAAATCATCCTCACCAGTTTAATAAGAACGATTTTCCTCCGCATGTATTAGCCCTTGGCTTCTTTGACGGAGTCCATCTTGGACACAGGCAGGTCATACAGACCGCAAAGGAAAAGGCCGGAGGAATGTCCCTGCCTGTATCAATTATGACCTTTGATCCTCATCCTTCTGCTGTGCTGGGAAAAAGTACGAAGGTAGTAAAATACATTACACCTCTTAAAGAGAAAATCGAAATTATTAACAGGCTGGGAATAGACAATCTATTTGTAGTCCATTTTACAGAGTCTTTCGCAAAACTGCTTCCGCAGGAATTTGTGGATCAATACATCATCGGCCTCCATGTGAAACATGTTGTAGCTGGTTTTGACTATTCCTATGGTAGGCTTGGAAAAGGAACGATGGAAACTATGCCATTTCATTCTAGGGAAGAATTTACTTCAACAACTGTAGAAAAACATACATTGAATGACGAAAAAGTCAGCTCAACTCAAATTAGAGAAATGCTTGCAGACGGCAGGACAGAAGAACTCCCAAGTCTGCTTGGCCGATTCTATACAACATCAGGAACCGTCATACATGGTGAAAAAAGAGGGAGACAATTAGGCTTTCCTACAGCTAACATTTCTCTATCTGAAGAATTTATTTATCCATCGCCCGGTGTATATGCTGTCCGGATCCAAATAAATGATGAATGGTATCATGGAGTCTGCAATGTGGGCTTCAAGCCGACTTTTCATGAAAAAAGACCTGAAAACCCTAATGTAGAGGTCCATATCTTTGATTTTGACCGTTCTATTTACGGGGAAAACGTAAAAGTAGAATGGCATAAACGTTTAAGAAGCGAGCAGAAATTTAATGGTCTTGAGGCGCTTGTCGAACAAATATCTAAGGATAAGCAGGAGGCCAAATCATATTTTGGAGAATAAGAGCAGATGTACTTGCTTTTTAATCTGAATAGTTGTATGATATTATTTGTATGAGATGAACCACTTCTTGGCAATGCGAGTCACCAACGCTTGCTCAGTTTTCGGGGATTTTTAAGATTATTTGGAGGTGAACTACATGGCAATCACTAAAGAACGTAAGAATGAGCTAATCAACGAGTACAAAACTCACGAAGGCGATACTGGATCACCAGAAGTTCAAATTGCTGTCCTTACTGAAGACATCAACAATTTGAATGCGCATCTTCGCACTCATAAGAAAGACCACCACTCACGTCGCGGTCTTCTAAAAATGGTAGGTAGACGCCGTAACTTGCTTACTTACTTGCGTAATAAAGACGTTACTCGTTACCGCGAGCTAATCAACAAATTAGGTTTACGCCGATAATTTTCGAAGGAAAGCGGGAAATATTCCCGCTTTTTTATATATCAGCATTTTGTTTTTTACATACGGTCTAAAAGAGTACATAAGCTTCTATCTGAGAGCATTACCTTGTGTCTTTAGTTTTAAAACGGCCTATAAAGGGAAAATATCCCTTAATTCCGTCGAAAGTTTCACATAATTACTGTTATTCAAGGCTTTTTTCGTGCATAATATGAATAGTTTGTTTTATTTAAACATATGACAGATTTCACATATACCACATTAGCAGGAACACAAGTACATACCGCGTTTCCGGCTAATTGTTTAGAAAAGATGTATTTAGTGAAGAAGCAGAGAGGGGTTTTATTTTTAATGGAACAAAATAAAAAAACTTTTTCAATTGACTGGGCAGGACGCCCGCTGACAGTTGAAATAGGACAGCTTGCAAAGCAGGCTAATGGTTCTGCGTTAATCCGCTACGGCGATACGGCAGTGCTCAGCACCGCGACTGCATCTAAGGAACCTAAGACGGTTGACTTCTTTCCTTTAACTGTGAACTATGAAGAAAGACTGTATGCAGTAGGTAAAATACCTGGAGGATTCATCAAACGCGAAGGCCGTCCCAGTGAAAAGGCAATATTGGCAAGCCGTTTGATAGACCGCCCGATTCGTCCTTTATTTGCTGATGGTTTCCGAAATGAAGTTCAGGTTGTGAGTATGGTAATGAGTGTGGATCAAAGCTGTTCTTCAGAGATGGCAGCCATGTTTGGTTCTTCATTAGCTCTTACTGTATCCGACATCCCATTTGAAGGTCCGATTGCCGGTGTGGTTGTAGGAAGAATCAATGATGAATTCTTAATCAATCCAACGGTTGAACAAATGGAACAGAGTGATATCAACTTAACGGTAGCGGGAACAAAAGATGCGATCAACATGGTTGAAGCAGGAGCAGATGAGGTTCCCGAGGAAGTTATGCTCGAAGCCATTATGTTCGGGCATGAAGAAATCAAGCGTTTGATCGCATTCCAGGAAGAAATTGCGGCAGAGGTCGGAAAAGAGAAAACACAAGTGACTCTTTACGAACTGGATGCTGAGCTGGAAGCGGAAATCCGTGCATTGTCCGAGGCAGATATAAATAAAGCGGTACAAGTCCAGGAAAAGCATGCAAGAGAAGACGCAATCAAGGTAGTAAAAGACCGCGTTGTGGCAGAATTCGAAGGAAAAGAAGCGGATGATGCAACTCTTAAGCAGGTAAAAGAAATCCTGAGCAAGTTTGTAAAAGCCGAAGTCCGCAGACTGATTACGGAAGAAAAGGTTCGTCCTGATGGAAGAAATCCTGATGAAATCCGTCCGTTGTCTTCAGAAGTTGGCATTCTGCCAAGAACACACGGTTCTGGATTATTCACACGCGGACAGACTCAGGCACTCTCCACGTGTACACTTGGAGCTCTTGGAGATGTTCAGATCCTGGACGGCCTTGGTGTGGAAGAATCAAAACGGTTCATGCATCATTATAACTTCCCGCCATTCAGTGTCGGTGAAACAGGATTCATGAGAGGCCCAGGCCGCCGTGAAATCGGACATGGTGCATTGGGTGAGCGTGCCCTTGAGCCAATCCTGCCATCTGAAAAGGATTTCCCTTACACAGTCCGCCTTGTGGCAGAAGTGCTTGAGTCTAATGGTTCCACTTCTCAAGCAAGCATCTGTGCGAGCACCCTTGCGATGATGGATGCCGGTGTACCAATTAAAGCTCCTGTAGCAGGTATTGCGATGGGATTAATTAAATCCGGCGAGAACTACACAGTACTGACTGACATTCAAGGAATGGAAGACCATCTTGGAGATATGGATTTCAAAGTGGCTGGAACTGCAAAAGGTGTTACTGCTTTGCAAATGGATATCAAAATTGAAGGGCTTTCCCGCGAAATCCTTGAAGAGGCATTGCAGCAGGCTAAACGAGGCCGCATGCATATCCTTGAACACATGCTGAGTGCAATTAATGAGCCGCGTACCCAGCTTTCACAATATGCTCCGAAGATCCTGACCATGACGATCAATCCGGATAAAATCCGTGACGTCATTGGACCAAGCGGTAAGCAGATCAATAAAATTATTGAAGAAACAGGCGTTAAAATCGATATTGAGCAGGACGGCACTGTATTTATTTCTTCTACCAATGAAGAGATGAATCAAAAGGCCAGAAGAATAATCGAGGATATCGTCCGCGAAGTGGAAGTAGGCGCTCTTTATCTTGGTAAAGTAAAACGAGTGGAGAAGTTTGGGGCATTCGTTGAAATCTTTAACGGAAAAGATGGACTTGTTCATATATCAGAGCTTGCTGAAGAACGTGTCGGTAAAGTTGAAGATGTGGTAGCGGTCGGAGATGAGCTTCTAGTTAAGGTTCTAGATATAGATAAGCAGGGAAGAGTGAACTTGTCACACAAAGCGGTTCTTAAGGAACAGAAGGAAAAGGAACAGGCAGCGGCTAATTCTAATTCATAAGGCTGGGGAAACCCGGCTTTTTTTTAGCATAAAAAACGAATGAATCGTCAAGAATGTTCTACCTTGTCCCAAGCAGACATAAATTATCTAAAGCGAGTCGAGGCTTACGATTATTATGATGTTTGTTTCAGGAGGACAAGTGAGATGAATAGTAAATTTCAACATTTTATTGCTTTATCTGTAATTGCAGGTATATCATGGGTATTAGTCCAAAACCCGCTGACGGAGACTTTTGTGCAGGGATTGAATAATAGGCCGGACTCCACAGCTGCAGTCAGCCGTTTATATGCAGAAATTCAGGCTAAAGCACCAGACTATGAATTTCCTCCGCAGGATGCTAGAATTGATTCTGTCTGGAAAACAGTTCCTGGATATAACGGATTGAAGGTTGATCTGGAAGCCTCTTATAAGATCATGAAAAAGACAGGCAAGTTTGACAGTAAGAAGCTTATTTATAATCAGGTTCGACCTAAAAAGCATTTAAAGGATCTGCCGCCTGCGCCGATCTATAGAGCCAATACGGAAAAACCGGCTGTCAGCCTGCTCATAAATGTTGCCTGGGGAAATGAATATTTGCAGGACATGCTGTCCGTATTAAAAAAGAATGATGTAAAGGCTACGTTCTTTTTAGAAGGCAGATGGGCAAAAAAATATCCTGAGCTTGCTAAGATGATTAATGATGGCGGCCATGAGATAGGGAACCATTCATATTCGCACCCGGATATGAAACGTATTTCTGCGTCCCGGGCTGAGGAAGAGATTAAAAAGACAAGCGAAATTATCAAAGCGGTTACAGGAGTGACCTGCCGATGGTTTGCGCCGCCCAGCGGTAGTTTTAAAGATGAAACGGTCAAAATTGCAAGTGCAAACAAGATGGGTACTATAATGTGGAGTGTGGATACAATAGATTGGCAAAAGCCAAGTCCGGAAGTTTTGACTGAACGGGTACTATCCAAACTGCATCCTGGAGCGTTTATTTTAATGCATCCGACAGAATCCAGTGCAAACTCTTTGGATAAACTGATAAAAAGCATCAAAGCGAAAAATCTTCACCTCATGACCGTCTCCCAATCACTTAGTGAGGATAGGATCATGCATTAATAGTAAGAAAGAAGTTTGTTTTGCAGCTAGATTAGGAGGAATTTTATGATTAAAAGATATACTTGCCAAAATGGTGTAAGGATTGTATTGGAAAATATCCCAACAGTCCGTTCTGTTGCAATCGGCATTTGGATTAAGACAGGATCTAGAAATGAAAATCCGGTAAACAATGGCATTTCGCATTTTCTTGAGCACATGTTTTTTAAAGGGACAACTACACGTTCCGCAAGAGAAATTGCCGAGTCATTCGATAGTATCGGCGGGCATGTCAATGCTTTCACTTCCAAGGAGTATACATGCTATTACGCAAAGGTTCTTGATAATCATGCCAGCTATGCACTAGAAGTTTTGGCGGATATGTTTTTTAATTCTACTTTTGTAGAAGAAGAGCTTACAAAAGAGAAAAAAGTGGTCTACGAAGAAATTAAAATGTATGAAGATACTCCGGATGACATTGTCCACGACCTTCTCAGCAAGGCCGTTTATGAAAATCATCCATTGGGCTACCCCATCCTTGGTACGGAAGAAACACTGGAAACCTTCACAGGCGAAACTCTGAAACAGTATATCCATGATTTCTACACTCCGGATAACGTCGTAGTTTCAATCGCAGGCAATATTGATGAATCCTTTATCAAGGATGCCGAGAAATACTTTGGTGAGTATAAGGGCGGAAAAGGCAGCGGACCTGTGGTCAAAGCGGACTTCCATCAAAATACCCTCAGCAGGAAAAAAGAAACAGAACAGGCCCATGTCTGCCTAGGCTTTAACGGGCTGCCTATCGGCCATGAGCAGGTTTACAGCCTTGTGGCCCTGAACAATATTCTAGGAGGCAGCATGAGCAGCCGCTTGTTCCAGGAAGTAAGGGAACAAAGAGGACTGGCTTATTCCGTCTATTCCTACCATTCAGCATACCAGGAGAACGGCTTAGTCACCATCTACGGAGGCACAGGAGCAAGCCAGCTTGATGTACTTCTCGAAACCATCCAGGAAACCCTGGCGAAGCTAAAAGCAGAGGGCATCACTGAACGAGAACTACGAAACAGTAAAGAGCAGCTAAAAGGAAGCCTGATGCTGAGCTTAGAAAGCACAAACAGCCGAATGAGCCGCAACGGGAAAAATGAATTGCTGCTGGGCAGACATCGTTCACTGGATGAAATAGTCGAAGAAATCGACAGTGTATCTGAGGAAAGTGTAAATACACTGGGCAGGGAAATCTTCAACGACCAATATTCATTATCATTGATCAGCCCGCTTGAAGGCTGGGTGCAGAAATAATAGGCATGAAGAGAGACAGATTGATTCTGTCTTTTTTTTTTGGACTAGAAGAGGAATTGCCGTGTTAAAGTCCCCGCAGGGTTTTGTTGTAGGTTCATGCTCCGCGCATGATGTTTATAAAAGAGTTCGTAGACCATTCACTTCAAAATCCTGGGAGATTAAACTCAAAAAATCACGCCTTCACTAAAAATATTTTTTCAGGCTTCTATATTGTGTCCCCTCTTTATAAGATGTAGTAATGGGACAAATCGGAGGTGATGCCTGTGAGGCTAAGTGAACTAAGCGGCAAAGAGATTGTGGATGTGAAAAGGGCGGAAAGGCTTGGAGTGCTCGGGCAGACGGACCTTGAAATAAATGAAAAGGGCCAGATAACCGCTCTCATCATTCCCAATGTTAAATGGTTCGGCTTCAAGAAGAACGGTACAGAGATCAGGGTGCCGTGGAATCACATTAAAAAAATTGGAACAGATATGATCATCATTGATATACCGGGCGCCGGACCGGAAACTGAATAAAGGAAAAAGGGCAGTTCTCTGTGAAGGAGAACTGCTCAGGCTGCCGGGCAAGTCTCGGCGGCTTTTTCTTACTGTCCTGATATACGCGTAATTAGCTTGTTTCCCTGGGAAATAGGCGAGCCCTGCCTGATCTTCTGCAAATGGATTGAAGCGCTGCTATGGATACAAAGGACTCCCGCTCGGTAATAAGCATATTCCTCACAAGAAGAACATAAAGGCGGCTGGAAAAGCATAAAGCAACAAACATAAGCATAGAAAGAAGCGAGATAATCATAAACATGGAAAACATAAGCATAAAACCTAGAAACATAAGCGTAAACCTTCAGCATATAAGCATATCTCTATAGAAGGTAAGCATAAATCCTATTGCATGGTTCCATTCCCTTCAAAATTTAATAAAAACTCTTCCAAAGAGCCTGTTTTTCCAAAGCTCCGGGAGACAAACTGTAAAACGTAACGAAGAATTGCGGTGCATCCGTAAAAAATACTTGTTTTTCGACAGATTTCCCCAATACTGCAATCGTGCGGAATCAAAAAATCGATACCCTAAAATGGAATCAAACCGGATGAAATTTGCAGAGCAGTTCTCTGTAAAGGAGAACTGTTCTTTTTACGGAAGTGTTGATTGATGAAACAGAATAAGCAGGTACATCAAGGTTTACGAGAGGGAGGACATCAACCATATTTTCTATATGTCCTTTTATATACTAACAGGGACTATAAAGTGGACTATAGATGTTGAGAATGTGCTCAGGGTGTGTATTAGGGTTCTATTAGGCTAGATATTTTCCAAAGTTCCTTTGTTTTCGAGATGGCTCATTTTCCTTCCTTCGCATACCCAAAAGGTCGATTTCCCTATCTCCTGTGTCCCCTTGTATTCATCGGACCTATCCATTTTTTGACTCGTTGTAATTTAGCCGCACTACTCTGGTCTTCCAAGCAAATCAGGGCCATTCCAAAAGGCCTAAAACCTTCGGTTCGTTTTTATATATTCCCCAATACACCTTCCTCTGCCGCCGCAAGTCCCCTTAACTGCCTCCCCCAGTGTATTCACCTTAATCACTGATACCTCATATTATAAAAAGTATTGAGAGACTTCCTTCGATTCATGATGTATTTTCTAAACAAAAGCGCAGTTCGATAATTTGTCTGGCAGGCCTAAATACTGCAAGCTTAGAACATTTTCTACAGAAGAAGGTGACATGTAAATGCTGACGGGCATACAAATCGCTGTTATCGGCGGAGATGCAAGACAGCTTGAAGTGGTGAGGAAGCTGACACAGCTTGATGCCAAACTCTGGCTGGTGGGCTTTGAGCAATTAGACCATGCGTTCACCGGGGCGGTTAAGGAAAAGCTGGGAGACCTTAATATGAGCGGCATTGACGCAATTATACTTCCCGTTCCCGGAACAAATGCGGAAGGCAGTATAGAAACCATTTTTTCCAGTGAAAAGGTTACGTTAACAGAAGATATATTAAAAAAGACACCGGAACATTGCACCATCTACTCCGGTATTTCCAATGCTTACTTAGATAAAATAACCAAAAATGCAGACAGGAAGCTTGTAAAGCTGTTTGAACGTGATGATGTAGCAATCTATAATTCTATACCTACTGTTGAAGGAACCATCATGATGGCAATTCAGCACACAGACTACACGATTCATGGATCAAATGTAACGGTGCTTGGCCTCGGCAGGGTTGGGATGAGTGTAGCCAGGACATTCCATGCTCTAGGAGCCAAGGTGAAGGTTGGCGCACGGAAGAGCGAAGACCTTGCGCGGATTACGGAAATGTCTTTAATTCCATTCCATATTAAGGATTTAGAGCAGGCCGTCAAGGATACCGACATTTGCATTAATACGATACCTTTTCCGGTTGTCACAGCGGCTATATTGGCTAATATGCCAGCGCACACACTCGTCATTGATCTAGCATCAAAGCCCGGCGGAACGGACTTTAGATATGCGGAAAAAAGAGGGATCAAGGCATTGCTTGCACCGGGGCTTCCCGGTATTGTGGCACCGAAAACAGCAGGGAAAATCCTGGCCAATGTGCTTGCCCAGCTTCTCGATCACGATATGAAACAGCGAAAGGGGAATACACCATGAGTTTGAAAGGCAAAAGAATTGGTTTTGGATTGACCGGGTCTCACTGTACGTACGATGCAGTCTTCCCAGAGATTGAAAAATTGGTGAATGAAGGGGCGGAGGTTATCCCGATCGTTACCCATACGGTCCAAAATACTGAGACACGTTTTGGAAAAGGCGATGACTGGGTCAAACGGATCGTCGAGCTGACAGGCAACAATGTGGTTGATTCAATCGTTAAAGCAGAGCCGCTTGGACCGAAGCTTCCACTCGATTGCATGGTCATTGCGCCGCTCACGGGAAGTTCGATGAGCAAGCTTGCGAACGCCCAGACCGATTCCCCTGTGCTGATGGCTGCGAAAGCCACGATGAGAGGCCACAGGCCCGTTGTATTGGGGATTTCTACCAATGATGCCCTCGGCTTAAATGGAATCAATTTAATGCGTTTAATGGCAGCTAAAGATTTGTATTTTATCCCTTTTGGCCAGGACGATCCGGAGAAGAAACCAAACTCGATGGTGGCCCGGATGAGCCAGTTAAGAGACACCATTATCCACGCAATGAATAAAGAACAAATTCAACCCGTTATTGTCGAAAGGTATCGGGATCCAAATTAATTCAACAAAATTCAATGCCTTTAGTCTGCTATTATGTTAAAATAGATATGTTTTATTAGATTATTAAACAGATAAACATTACAATAACATCTAAAGTCAATTTACATTAGTAATTATGGAGGGTAATAGAAAATGGGGGAAGCAAAAGGTTTAAATATAGCAGTAGTCGGAGCAACCGGAGCTGTTGGACAGCAGATGCTCCGCACACTAGAAAATAGAAATTTTCCTATCAAACATTTAACCCTGTTGTCTTCAGCAAGATCTGCAGGAACAAAAGTCACATTTAAAGGTGAAGAATATGTTGTCCAGGAGGCGGCCCCAGACAGCTTTGAAGGTATAGATATCGCTCTTTTCTCAGCAGGAGGATCCGTTTCAAAAGCACTTGCACCGGAAGCCGTTAAACGCGGTGCGATCGTGGTGGACAATACAAGCGCTTATCGCATGGACACAGATGTCCCGCTTGTTGTGCCTGAAGTGAATGAAGAGGACCTTAGAGGCCATAATGGTATTATTGCGAATCCGAATTGCTCTACAATCCAGATGGTGGTGGCGCTTGAGCCATTAAGACAGCAGTACGGATTAAATAAAGTAGTTGTATCCACATACCAGGCAGTTTCAGGTGCCGGTGCAGCGGCTGTGGCTGAAATGAAAGACCAGGCTCGTGCCATTTTGAATGATGAAGAATTTACACCTCAAATTCTTCCGGTTGGCAGTGACGTGAAAAAATACCAGATTGCGTTTAATGCCGTACCGCAAATCGATAAGTTTCAGGATAACGGATTTACCTTCGAAGAAATGAAGATGGTGAATGAAACGAAGAAGATTATGCATATGCCTGAACTGAAGGTTGCCGCAACCTGTGTGCGCCTTCCTGTTGAAACAGGACATTCAGAATCTGTCTATATTGAAATCGATCAGGAAGGCGTTACCGCATCAGATATTCAACAGCTTTTGGAAAAAGCGCCTGGGGTAGTGCTTCAAGACAACCCAAGCGAACAAATTTATCCAATGCCTGCACACAGCGTTGGTAAAAATGACGTGTTTGTGGGAAGAATACGCAAAGACCTAGATGAAGAAAAAGGCTTCCACATGTGGATTGTTTCAGATAATCTGTTAAAAGGTGCTGCATGGAATTCAGTTCAGATTGCAGAAAGCCTGTTAAGAATGGGTTTAGTTGAAGAAAAATAAGATTACGGATTAATAGCATAACGAACAGCCTTCCAAAAACGGAGGGCTGGACTTCATTTGAGGTGTAAACATGAAAATCATCGTTCAGAAATTCGGCGGGACATCGGTACGTGATGAACAAAGCCGCAGCCATGCACTTCGACATATCCAGCGGGCATTGAAGGAAGGATACAAAGCCGTAATAGTCGTCTCTGCAATGGGACGTAAAGGCGAACCCTATGCGACCGATACTCTTCTATCGCTGGTAAATGGAACAGACAGCAAGATCACAAAGCGTGAGTATGATTTATTATTATCTGTGGGAGAAACGATTTCATCAGTTGTATTTACAAACCTCCTGCTTGAAAATGGGATTAAGGCAACCGCCTTTACAGGAGCGCAGGCAGGCTTCCGCACCACCAATGACCATACGAATGCGAAAATCGCTGAAATGAAATGCGATAGAATCAAAAGGGAACTCGAACATTATGATGCCATTGTGGTGGCTGGTTTCCAAGGGGCAGCAAGGAACGGAGATATCACTACACTCGGACGCGGCGGCAGCGATACATCAGCAGCGGCACTCGGGGCAGCCCTGAATGCAGAATGGGTGGATATTTTTACGGATGTAGAGGGTATCATGACTGCAGATCCCCGCATTGCCGAAAATGCAAGGCCTCTAGAAGTGGTAACGTATAACGAGGTCTGTAATATGGCATATCAGGGAGCAAAAGTGATTCATCCTAGAGCAGTTGAGATTGCGATGCAGGCAAAAGTTCCGATCAGGATCAGGTCCACCTATACAGACGGCATGGGTACTCTTGTTACGTCGATCAGCAAGGATAAGCGCGGTACAGATATTAAAGAACGGCTAGTTACCGGAATTGCCCATGTTTCCAGCATTACGCAAATCAAGGTTTCCGCCAAAAAGAATCAGTATGATCTGCAGGCAGAAGTATTTAAAGCGATGGCGAACGCACAAATCAGTGTAGACTTTATCAATATTTCTCCACAGGGTGTTGTATATACAGTCAGTGAAGAGATGACTGACCTCGCTGTCGAGATTCTTGAAAAATTGGATTATGATCCTAAAGTACAGCGCAACTGTGCCAAAGTTTCAGTTGTTGGAGCTGGTATTACCGGGGTTCCGGGGGTAACTGCAAAAATTGTTACAGCCCTTTCAGAGCAGGGGATCAGTATTCTGCAGTCAGCGGACAGCCATACTACCATTTGGGTCCTTGTGAAGGCAGAGGATTTAATACAAGCAGTGAATGCATTGCATGATGCATTTGAGCTGCATATAGAAACATTAGAAAATGGGCCTGGGGAAACTGCCCCTAAGAATTAAGGAGTGAATATTGTGCATTTTGGAAGAGTTTCGACGGCAATGGTAACCCCATTTGACGCCAAGGGCAATATTGATTTTGCCAAAACTACTCAGCTTGTAAATTATTTAATTGAGAATGGCACCGATTCTTTAGTCATTGCCGGTACAACCGGGGAATCGCCGACACTTTCTACTGAAGAAAAAATCGCGTTGTTCCGCCATGTGGTTAAGGCTGTAAACAATCGTATTCCTGTTATCGCGGGAACCGGGAGCAATAACACACGGGCTTCAATCGAACTTACAAAAAAAGCGGAGGAAACTGGTGTCGATGCCATCATGCTGGTTGCCCCGTACTATAACAAACCAAATCAAGAAGGCCTTTACCAGCATTTTGCAGCCATTGCTGAAAGCACTTCTCTTCCAGTCATGATCTATAATATTCCTGGCAGAGCTGTTGTTAATATAGCTGTTGATACAGTTGTAAGACTTTCTAAAATTCCTAATATCGTAGCAGTCAAAGAAGCAAGCGGAGACTTGAACGCTATGACAGAAATATTAGCAAATACGGATGAGGACTTTATGCTATACAGCGGAGATGACAGCTTAACCCTTCCTGTCCTTGCAATTGGCGGAACGGGCATTGTTTCTGTATCTTCCCATATTGTCGGAAACGAAATGCAGAAAATGATTGAAGCATTCTACACAGGAGACTACAAGGGGGCTTCAAGCCTTCATCAGCAGTTAAGTCCGATCATGAAAGGCCTGTTCGCTGCCCCAAGCCCGGTGCCTGTGAAAACAGCGCTGCAATATAAAGGCTTGAATGTCGGATCGGTAAGACTGCCGCTTGTATCTTTAACAGAAGCTGAAAGAAGTTCATTGATCAATCTGCTTCAGCAGATGCCTCATTAATGATTGCATGACCTGCCTCTGGCAGGTTTTTTTATGGGCAATGTTTAAAGGTATTGTTGATTTGCATTGCGTTGATCTCGCTGCAGGTCCCGAAGACATCCTGCGGAATTATCTGGTCAAGGGGAGACCCCACGAGCATAAGCGGGAAAGGGAGGCATCCCCAGCCGCCCGGCGGAAAACAAATCCTACCCTCTGATAAACAGGGGAGTTTAACAGGCTTATAATAAATGAAATTAATATTTTAAGAGTCTATTGGTTGTCACCTGTTTTTTGATTCATGTATAATGAAAATAATTGGAATGGGACGGTTTATTTCAGCATAGGAGGACATGAATTTGAAAACAGAAAATAAAATAAGAATCATTTCACTTGGAGGCCAGGGAGAGTCAGGGAAGAACATGTATCTGGCCGAAGTGGACGAAGATATATACATACTAGATGCAGGACTGATGTATCCGGAGGTTGGCATGCTGGGAATAGATGTAGTGATCCCGGATATTTCCTATCTGCTTGAACATAGAAATAGAATACAGGGGATCTTTCTAACGCATGGCCATGAAGACCATATTGGAGCACTCCCTTTTATTCTAAATCAGCTGAAAGTGCCTGTTTATGGTACGAAGCTGACGCTTGAACTCGCCAAAGCGAATTTAAGAGAGCACGATTTCACTGAAGATGTGGACTTTGAATTAATCAATTCTTCATCCATCCTTCAATTCCCGGCAAGTACCATTTCTTTTTTCAAAACCAATCATAGCATTCCAGACTCTGTAGGGATTTGTATTGATACTACCGAGGGTGCCATTGTATACACAGGCGACTTTAAGTTCGACCAGGCAGCTGCAGAGCTGTACCAGCCTGAGATAGGGAAAATGGCAGCCATTGGGGAAAAAGGAGTAGCTGTCCTATTATCTGTCAGCTCAGGAGCCGAAAAACCAGGATATACAGCATCGGAAGCGATTGCGGCTAAAGGGATGATGGACGTTTTTTACAACGCAAAGAAACGGATTATTGTTGCATGCTTTGCGTCTCATATTAACAGGATCCAGCATGTATTCAATGCAGCATCCGAAAATGGAAAAAAAGTGGCGGTTGTCGGCAAAAGCCTTCAGCGGGTTTACGATATTGCACTTTCAAATGGGTATCTAGATGTACCTGAAGATATTATTATTCCCATATCCGAAATTGGGAGCTATCCCGATAACGAAGTGGTTGTCCTGGTGACTGGTTCACAGGGGGAGCCTATAGAAGCCTTACAAAAAATGGCCAAAAAAAACCATAGGCAGATTAATATCCAGGAAGGCGATACGGTACTGATTGCTGCACCTCCAATTAAAGGCGGCGAGATCAATCTCTACAAAACCATGGATATGGTATATCGAGCTGGAGCTGAAGTGGTGTCTGGCCGGAAAGTGATAAATGTACCAGGCCACGGAAGCCAGGAAGAATTAAAAATGATGCTGAACCTGATGAAGCCTAGTTTCCTGCTTCCTGTCCACGGCGAATACAGGATGCTCAAGGCACATGCAAAGCTTGCTGCAGAGTGGGGGATGCCTAAGGAAAGAATCCTGATTCCTGACAAAGGCGAAATTGCTGAAATTCAGGGTGATCACATCAATACGACAGGGAAGGTCCCAGCGGGTAATGTGCTGATAGATGGAAGCGGTGTTGGGGATGTGGGAAATATCGTCCTGCGCGACCGCCGTCTCCTTTCCCAGGATGGCATCCTGATTGTTGTCATCAGTTTAAATAAATCACGCAAAGCCATCTCGGCCGGACCAGAAATCATTTCACGCGGCTTTGTCTACGTCAGGGAATCTGAAAAGCTGATGGATGAAGCCAATTCACTTGTAAAAGGAATCGTCCAGAAGAAAATTTCAGGTGAATCATTTGAATGGGCCAGCTTAAAACAAGAAATACGAGATGGCTTAAATCAATTCTTATATGAGAAAACAAAACGCAGACCTATGATTCTTCCTATCATTATGGAAGGTTAAATCCCATGAAACCCCCTGCCCCGTATGTAGCGGCAGGGGGTTTTGCCGCCTATCCTTTCAATGAAATAATTCGATTCTCTTCAGGCTGGAATGAACTTATTCAAAAAAGTTCATACTACCTATTATCAATAGTGAAGGGGAAATGAATATGACTAACGATGAAAAGCGGGTAGAAGGCGAACGGCAGGAAACAGGCAAGCCTGCTTCTTCGCTTATAGAAAAAATCCAACAGCTTGGACAGACAGATGTCCCCCAGATGTCAAAGGATTCAAAAATTCATTGTTTAACGATTGTAGGCCAGATCGAAGGGCATATGCAGCTGCCTCCGCAAAATAAAACAACTAAATATGAACATGTTATTCCTCAAATCGTGGCAATCGAACAAAATCCAAACATCGAAGGACTTTTGGTGATTTTAAATACAGTCGGGGGTGATGTAGAAGCGGGACTCGCAATCTCTGAAATGCTTGCTTCCCTGTCAAAGCCTACTGTTTCCATCGTGTTAGGCGGAGGTCACTCAATCGGCGTACCAATTGCTGTCTCATGTGATTACTCCTTTATCGCTGAAACGGCAACCATGACCATACATCCAATCAGGCTTACAGGGCTGGTCATCGGTGTGCCGCAGTCCTTTGAATATCTGGATAAAATGCAGGAGCGGATTGTAAACTTTGTAACTAAGCATTCTAATATCTCCGAGGAAAAATTTAAAGAGCTTATGCTTTCAAAAGGCAACCTGACACGGGATATTGGAACAAATATCGTAGGATCGGAAGCCGTGGAAAGCGGTTTGATACATGCTGTAGGCGGCGTCGGCCAGGCAATGAAAAAATTAAATGAATTAATTTCGGCCAGGGCAGATGATAAGAATGGCGGGCTGATCCAATGATCATTTACACGCCGATGCCTCATGAATTAATTTTTGAAAATGAAGCAAAAGAACAGCTGCCTGTAATGGAAATCGATTATATGGGTATTCCTGTACAGGTACAGTTACAATCTGCGTTCAGCTGCAGGGTCGAAAGGATCATAAGCACCAATCCCGATGATTATTTAGACCCTCGTATCCAGCCGGGTGCAGTCCTGCATTATTCCCCGTCGGAATTTGCAAGATGAAAGCTCGTCCAATTCAAGATAATTATGATATAATTAGCAGTATCATCCATAGGCAGCCATAAGGCTGCTTTATTTTCTGCAAATATCTGTGCTAGTGTAAAGGGCGAAATGTTCGGTTCTGCCCTGGGCTGCTAAAGGCTCGGCGACCGCCGGGTTTTTATTATTATTGGATATAGTGAAAATAGCTGCTTTTCTTTCTAGTAAACGCGGATCATTAAGGTGGAGTTCTTGACCCCCTTTGAAAAACGGCGTTTCTGAAAGAAGATGTGAAGAAAATTATTCAGAGATAAGCCCGGAATTCCTGGGTGATATAAGTAAGTAAAGGTGATGAAATGGCAAAACGAAAAAGACGGTCGAAAAAGAAGTCAGAGGGCATTAAAGAGACGCTGAAGTTCGAGCTGATCGGGCTGATTTTATTCGGTTTATCAGCTATTGCTATGGCTGGACTCGGTACCGTTGGCAAATCAATGGTTTTGATGGTTCGTCTCTTTATGGGCGAGTGGTACATACTATTTTTAATTGGACTTAGTATACTTAGTATCTATTTAATGTGGAAAAGAAAGCTCCCATTTTTCTTTAAAAGACAGCTCATGGGAATATATTTTATCGTTGCATCGATTCTTCTGCTCAGTCATGTTACTTTATTTGAGCTTCTGTCAGAGGGCGGGCCATTCAAAAAGCCCAGTGTGATCTCGAATACATGGGAATTATTCTGGATGGAAGTCAAGGGGGACGCCAGCACACGCGATTTAGGCGGAGGAATGATAGGAGCGATTTTATTTGCTGCATGCTATTTCCTATTTGACAGCGCCGGAACGAAAATCATTGCATTTCTGCTGATTGTAATCGGGTTTATTCTCCTTACAGGCAAGACGCTTGGCGACACCCTGGGAAAACTCATCCAAGGCACAGGTGAATTTACAAGATCCCAATGGGGGGCCTTTATCGATGACATGAAATCCTGGCAGGGTGAGCGCGTCGAAAAAAGGAGACAAAGGCAGGAAGAAGCAGAAGCGGAGCAAGAGGCTTCACAAAGGACAGAAATTATTACGCCAGCAATTCCGGAACACACGGAACTGGTCCATGAGCCGGAACAGCCAATTATCTCCAACTTTGCAAGCAGGGCCTATGGAGAGGAAGAAAATTTGCCGGCAAGCGAACAGGAAGCAAATCCTGCTCCAAAAAAATCGTCAAACGACACAGAGGAAGCAAAAGAAGATCTTTCACCGCCGATCAATTTTACAGAAGTGGAGAATGCGAAGTACAAGCTTCCGCCAATGTCTCTTCTAACGGTTCCTAAGAAAACGGATCAGAGCGGAGAATTTAAACTGATCCATGCAAATGCAGCCAAGCTTGAGAAAACCTTCATCAGCTTTGGTGTTAAAGCCAAAGTGACACAGGTGCACCTTGGCCCGGCTGTTACTAAATATGAAGTACATCCTGATACAGGGGTCAAGGTAAGCAAAATTGTCAGCCTGGCCGATGATATCGCGCTCGCTCTTGCTGCGAAGGGCATTAGAATTGAAGCTCCTATACCTGGAAAATCAGCAGTCGGCATTGAGGTGCCTAATACTGAGGTAGCAATGGTCACACTCAGGGAAGTCATTGATTCCAAGGAGCATAACAAACCGGAATCAAAACTTCAGATCGGGCTTGGCCGGGATATAGGCGGGGACGCCGTACTGGCAGAGTTAAACAAAATGCCTCATCTTTTGGTTGCCGGAGCCACAGGAAGCGGGAAGTCTGTCTGTATTAACGGGATTATAACCAGTATATTGATGAGAGCAAAGCCGCATGAAGTTAAATTGATGATGATCGATCCCAAAATGGTCGAGCTGAATGTTTATAATGGGATTCCCCATTTGCTGGCGCCTGTAGTAACGGATGCAAAAAAAGCATCGCAGGCATTGAAAAAAGTCGTCGGGGAAATGGAGAGACGCTATGAATTATTCTCTCACAGCGGAACCAGAAATATCGAAGGGTACAATGAATCCATTAAAAGGCATAATGAGGAAAGTGAAGCTAAACAGCCGCTTCTTCCCTATATCGTCGTCATTGTCGATGAGCTTGCTGATTTAATGATGGTTGCTTCCTCAGATGTCGAGGATGCCATCACACGTCTCGCACAAATGGCCCGAGCCGCAGGGATACACTTAATCATCGCCACGCAGAGGCCGTCAGTAGACGTAATAACCGGGGTGATAAAGGCGAATATTCCTTCTCGAATAGCGTTTAGTGTTTCCTCCATGACCGATTCCCGGACGATCCTGGATATGGGTGGTGCCGAAAAGCTGCTTGGCCGTGGAGATATGCTGTTTCTGCCGGTTGGAGCCTCTAAACCGGTAAGGGTGCAGGGAGCATTTCTGTCAGACAACGAGGTTGAAGAGATCGTGAATTATGTCATTTCCCAACAGAAAGCACAATATAACGAAGCGATGATCCCGGATGAAATCCCGGAAGCGTCGGGTGAAGTGGATGATGATTTATATGATGATGCTGTCCAGCTGGTTGTAGAAATGCAGACAGCTTCAGTATCCATGCTGCAAAGACGTTTCAGGGTAGGATACTCCCGTGCCGCAAGATTAATTGACGAAATGGAACTGCGCGGCATCGTAGGCCCTTATGAGGGTAGCAAGCCAAGAAACGTACTAGTGGGTAAAGATCAAAATGAAGCACATACGTCATAAACGAAAAGAGGGGGCAGCCCCTCTTTTTTTTTGTAACTTTTAGTAATCCCAGTGGTTGGAGGGATGATTTAAGTATACTCGCGGTTTGGGAGCTGCCTTTTTTAGGACTTGACCCACACGAAAGTTATTCACTTAGATTATCTGTGTGGAGTGGGGACACTACGTTTTTTGTTACAGGCCATAAATGTTGCCGACCATCAAAAGGAGCCTTTTTAAGGTGACAGGTCTGCACAAATAATCTTCAGGTTGACTACTAAAGAGGTAGGGGAGACTCTATTTTTGGCAGTTAGATATATGAATTAGGTTCATTTCTCATATTTTTTAATTGCCAGCTGTCTTATACAGGTAATTTGTAACAGTTTTTATCTAATAACTCAGATTTTTGTATCCTGCGAATGGTTTACGCTTATCTTTTTGGAAGTTATGCTTATGTCCTTGCGGTTTATGCTTACCTTTTATGGTTTTATGCTTAGCTTTTAAAGGTTTATGCTTATCTCTCATAAACCAATGCGTATCTTTTTCGCTTTATGCTTATCCTTTTGCCTTTATGCTTATCTCTTAGCAATTATGCTTATCCATAAGTTTTTATATTCTCCTACAGGGGAAAATGCTCTTTGGGGCGGGCGGATATTCACATTAAACGGCTACGTGTCCTTCGGATAGGAAATGCTATTTACTCCGCGAGCGGATATTCATATACATTCTACCTGCTTATTCACGCATGTATAAATGAAATGGTCAGCCTAGAAGGAACTAACCAGGATGAAGTGTCGAAATCTACCGCAAAGTAAAGGTTTAGCACCTTCAAGCCCGCAACATCCGCCAAGCATAATAAATAGGGATTTGCCACAACCTGGAGAGGGAATCTTCCCTCTTTTTTTATGTGGTAAACACATAATATTCTGCATAATTCGACAGCATATAAACAAATTTTTTTCAACTATTTATTTATTCAAAAAAAATGATAAAGTATATTCGATTAGTAGAAAAGATAGAAATCAGAGGTCTGATGACTAGGACAATGTCTTTGGAGGAACGTTCATGCCTATTAAGCTGGATAATCGGCACTTGTATCTGCAAGTAATCGACAGAATTAAACAGGATATTGAATCAGGAGTGTATAAAGAGAAAGAGAAACTGCCTTCTGAATTCGATCTTGCAAAACAGCTGGGAGTAAGCCGTGCAACACTTAGGGAAGCTCTTAGAATCTTGGAAGAGGATAACGTAATCATCCGCCGCCATGGCGTAGGTACCTTCGTCAATGGCAAGCCATTGTTTACATCTGGGATCGAACAGCTTAACAGTGTGACAGGAATGATTCAGAATGCAGGTATGAATCCTGGAACTATTTTCCTAGATTCATATACTCAGGAGCCGACAGAGGAAGATCAGCGGAATTTGTCGCTCGGGAAAGAAGATGCGATGTCCGTTATTGAGCGGGTAAGGACAGCCAATGGGGAGCCTGTGGTTTATTGCATTGATAAGATTTCAGAAGCTATTCTGAAGCCTGATCTTTCACACAGGGAAGAATCACTTCTAGCCCTGATTGAAAAGGAATCATCCATTACCATTACATATGCAATCGCACACATTGAGCCGATCGGTTATCACGAGAAGATATCCCCGATTCTCAATTGTGACCCAGAAACTGCTCTCCTTGTACTGAAACAGACCCACTATGACGCAAAGGACAATCCTGTGCTCTTTTCGGTCAACTACTTTAAAGCTGACAAATTCAGCTTTCATGTCCTTCGAAAAAGGGTATGAAACAGTAGATCCTGAAATATCTTTATAATCTACTAATTCACAAAAAAATGGGGGGTATTATCCTTGAAAAAGCGTAAATTTGGTTTGGCACTGTCGCTAGTATTGGCAGCTGGAACTATGCTTGGGGCTTGTGGAAAGAAAGACGATACAAACGGTGCTGAGGGCGGCAAGAAAGATGCGTTCACAGTTGGTATGGTTACAGATGTCGGCGGTGTAGATGATAAATCATTCAACCAATCCGCTTGGGAAGGCCTGCAGAAATTTGGTGCAGACAACGGCCTCGAAAAAGGCAAGGATGGCTTTAACTACTTGCAATCCAAATCCGATGCTGATTATATAACAAACCTTACAACCTTATCACGACAAAAATTTGACCTTGTATACGGTATTGGTTTCCTAATGCAGGACGCGATCACAAAGGTTGCGGACCAGCGCAAGGATACTGAATTCGCTATTGTGGATGCAGTAGTTGAAAAGCCAAACGTTGCAAGTATTACATTTAAAGAAAACGAAGGTTCTTTCCTTGTTGGTGTTGTAGCAGGTCTTACAACTAAAACAAACAAAGTCGGCTTTGTCGGCGGAGTGCAGGGAGCCCTGATTGAAAAATTCGAAAGCGGATTTAAAGCAGGTGTAAAATCTGTTAATCCAAAAGCTGAAGTTCTTACTAAATATACAGGTGCTTTTGATAAGCCAGACCTTGGACAGGCAACTGCCAACTCCATGATCAAATCTGGTGCAGACATCCTGTTCCATGCAGCAGGAGGAACTGGAATCGGTATGATTAACGAGATTAAATCGGTTAAGCAAAAAGATCCTAGCAAAGAAGTTTGGGCAATCGGTGTAGACCGTGACCAGGCTCCTGATGGTAAAATTGATGCTGATACGAACATTATGCTGACTTCTATGGTTAAACGCGTTGATATTGCTGTACAAGACGTTGCGAAAAAAGCCCAAGATGGCGATTTCCCTGGCGGAAAAGTTACAGAATATGGTCTTGATCAGAACGGTGTAGGCATTGCACCAACGAAAGACAATGTTTCCAAAGAAGCACTTAAGGCTGTTGAAGAATGGACAGCAAAAATCAAATCTGGAGAAGTTAAAGTTCCTGCAACTCCTGCAGAACTTAAAAACTTCAAATAAGTTAACCTTCTATATAAAGGAATATAGGGCTGGCAGGTCCAGCTCTGATATTCCTTTATTTTTGGGTAAAAAACTTTAAAAACTAAATGAAAGACTGTAAGCATCGTTACAGTTTTTCCTTTGATTTTTAAGATCAAGAGAAAGAGAACAACCCTAAAAGGACCATAAATCCTATTAAAAGGAGATGAAAACTAAGTGGAATACGTGATCGAGATGCTCAATATCCGAAAAGAATTTCCTGGGATTGTAGCAAATGACAATATAACTCTTCAGGTGAAGAAGGGAGAAATCCATGCCCTGCTGGGGGAAAATGGAGCAGGAAAATCTACACTGATGAACGTTTTGTTCGGACTTTATCAGCCGGAAAAAGGCGAGATTCGAGTAAATGGCAAACAGGTGAATATAACAGATCCCAATGTAGCCAACAGCTTAGGGATAGGGATGGTCCACCAGCACTTCATGCTGGTGGACAAGTTTACCGTCACAGAGAATATCATTCTGGGGAATGAGCCTTCTAAAGCCGGTAAAATCAACATGAAGGAAGCCATCAGAGAAGTCAGGAAGCTTTCTGAGCAATATGGTTTAAGCGTTGATCCTCAAGCAAAAATTTCCGATATCTCAGTTGGAATGCAGCAGCGGGTTGAAATCTTGAAAACTCTGTACAGAGGTGCTGAAATTCTAATCTTTGATGAGCCTACAGCTGTGTTAACTCCTCAAGAGATTAAAGAACTGATAGGAATCATGCGTACCCTGATCAATGAAGGGAAATCTATTATTCTTATAACGCATAAGCTGAAGGAAATTATGGATGTCTGTGACCGTGTAACGGTTATCCGAAAAGGAGTGGGGATTGGCACGGTCAATGTATCCGAGACAAATCCTAATGAACTTGCAAGCCTTATGGTTGGACGGGATGTTGTATTTAAAACAGATAAAACAGATGCAGCTCCTAAAGAGACCGTACTTGACATTAAGGACTTAGTGGTAAAGGACTCCAGGGGAGTCGCTGCCATCAATGGCCTGTCTTTAGAGGTAAGGGCCGGAGAAATTATCGGGATAGCAGGGGTAGATGGAAATGGACAGACGGAGTTGATCGAAGCCATTTCTGGTCTCAGAAAGTCTGAATCAGGTACGATTTCTTTAAATGATAAGGAAATACAAAACTTGAAACCCCGGAAAATTACGGAATCAGGTCTAGGCCATATCCCGCAGGATCGTCATAAACATGGACTTGTTCTGGACTTTCCGATTGGAGAAAATATGGCGCTCCAGACTTACTATAAGAAGCCTTATTCCAGAAGCGGAATCTTAAATTATAAAGCGATATATGAAAAAGCGCGGACGCTCATCCAAGAATTTGATGTCCGTACTCCGACTGAATATACGCTTGCAAGAGCTCTCTCAGGCGGAAACCAGCAAAAGGCTATCATTGGCAGGGAAGTGGACCGCGACCCGGATTTGCTGATTGCAGCACAGCCGACACGCGGCCTGGATGTTGGGGCCATTGAATTTGTCCACAAGCGTCTTATTGAACAAAGAGACCGCGGCAAAGGCGTACTGTTAATTTCTTTTGAGCTTGAAGAGGTTATGAATGTGAGTGACCGGATTGCCGTTATTTATGAAGGCCGAATTGTTGCAATCGTCGATCCTAAACAAACAACTGAACAAGAGCTTGGATTGCTAATGGCAGGCAGTAAGGTAAGCGGGAAAGAAGGTGAGCATTCTCATGTCTAAGAGATTTACAAATATAATCATACCTATAGTAGCGGTTTTACTGGGATTGATTGCTGGAACAATCATTATGCTGGCTTCCGGATATGATCCTATCGCAGGTTTCTCAGCTTTATTCTACGGAATGTTTGGGGAGGTCTTTTATGCCGGTGAAACAATCCGTCAAGTAACGCCTTATATTCTGTCGGGGCTGGCGGTTGCTTTTGCTTTCCGTACAGGCTTATTCAATATAGGTGTTGAAGGCCAGGTACTAGTAGGATGGCTTGCGGCTGTCTGGGTTGGTTTGGCGTTCGATCTGCCGAAGATTATTCATCTTCCGCTTGCCATCCTTGCAGCAGCAGCAGCAGGGGCTGTCTGGGGATTTATCCCGGGTTTTTTAAAGGCACGTTTCCGTGTACATGAAGTTATCGTATCGATCATGATGAACTATATAGCACTTCATATCGCTAATAATATTATCCGTACAGTTCTTTCAGATAATGGCGACCGTACGCCAGATGTACCTTCTTCGGCTTTGCTGAAGTCGCCGCTTCTTGAAGAGATGACAGATTTCTCAAGACTTCACTGGGGTATTTTAATCGCCTTGTTTGGGGCGTTCCTCATGTGGTTTATTTTAGAAAAAACGGTTAAAGGATACGAATTACGATCTGTAGGCTTTAATCACCATGCCTCGGATTATGCGGGTATGAATGTTAACCGAAATATCATCATGGCCATGGTGATTTCAGGAGCTTTTGCCGGTGTGGCTGGTTCTATGGAAGGACTCGGGACCTTTGGCTACGCATCTGTAAAAGGCGGATTCACCGGTATTGGATTTGACGGTATCGCTGTTGCTTTATTAGGTGGAAATACTTCTGTAGGTATCATTCTTTCTGCCATCCTTTTCGGGGGATTAAAAGTAGGTGCCCTTAATATGCCGCTTGAGACAGGGATTCCCCCGGAACTGGTTGATATCGTTATTGCATTAATCATATTTTTTATTGCTTCCAGTTATATTATACGCTGGGCGCTTACCCGGATTAATAAGAAGGGGGCAAAGTAAGTGAGCTTCTATCAAGTACTTCAAATTATCGTTCCTTCGATGATCTTCCTTGCTACACCTCTGATATTTACTGCCCTTGGCGGTGTATTTTCGGAAAGATCCGGTGTTGTTAACATCGGTCTAGAAGGACTTATGGTCTTTGGCGCATTCGCAGCTATCGTTTTTGATTTGACTTTCGCGGATACCTTTGGTGCCTTGACACCATGGCTGTCCCTCGTTGTGGCAGTGATTGCTGGAGCTGTTTTCTCGCTGTTCCATGCAGTGGCTTCCATTACATTTAAGGCAGACCAGACAGTCAGCGGTGTAGCTCTAAACTTCCTCGCGCTGGGTCTGGCAATGTTTCTGGTAAAGTTAATATATGACAAGGGTGAAACGGACAGTGTAACCGTTACGTTTCCAAAAGTGGACGTCCCATTGTTAAGTGATATTCCCGTTTTAGGTCCTTTGTTCTTCAGTGATGCTTATTATACATCGTACATTGCAATAGCTTTAGCTGTACTTGCATGGTATGTAATCTATAAAACTTCATTCGGTCTTCGCCTCCGTTCTGTAGGTGAGCACCCGATGGCCGCAGATACAATGGGGATCAATGTCACAAAAATGAGATATGTCGGAGTCATGATTTCCGGAGGACTTGGTGGACTTGGAGGCGCAGTTTTTGCTCTGACAGTCACAAATAATTTCGGACATGCCACGATAAGCGGACAGGGTTTCATGGCACTCGCTGCCATGATCTTTGGTAAGTGGCATCCAATCGGTGCTTTAGGTGCAGCTTTATTCTTTGGATTTGCGCAAAGTTTAAGTATCGTCGGTTCGGGACTTCCCTTTTTCAAGGATATCCCAAACGTATACCTGCTGATTGCACCATATGTGCTTACCATTCTAGCTTTAACAGGTTTCATTGGCCGCGCCGATGCTCCTAAAGCATCAGGACAGCCTTATGAAAAAGGAAAAAGATAATCAAGTTAGCTCTTTTCTAAAAGATTGTTGTTTTTTTAATAGTTCTGTGAACCTGTCCTATTGTGCAGGTTGATTGGAACGTAAGGTGCGAGACTCCTTGATCCAGCTACAAGCTGAGACCCTCGAGTCATAAGCCAATCCGTCTATGGGGAGAAAAGCACTCCCCACAGCCGGCTCGTCTTATGCTTGTCGGGTCTCTGCCTGCCGATTTGTTTAGAATTTTATATTAATTGGGATTATCACTGAGGGTTTAATATTTATATGTTGGGCAGGCACCGCTTTCCGCTTTTCTGTGCGGGAGCAGCGGGTATTGTCCGGCTCCAGCGCCTAGACCCTCGAGTCATAAGCCAATCGGTCCATGGAAAGGAAAACCGCTTTCCACGGCCCGCTTGTCTTATGCTTGGCTAACGCACGAAGCACAGGATGTGCGAGCCAGGCGTGGCCACAGGACGTGGCGTTCGAGCGTGGTAAGCGCGACTAAGCTTCTGTCTTCGCTAACGCTCGTCAATCAGCAAGTCTTCTTTATCGGGTCTGAACAAGGCGCTTCCGCTTTTCGATCAGGTGAGTCCCACAGGCGAAGCCGAGGAGGCTCAGGCGCCCGCCCCGCGGAAAGCGAGAATCCTCACGTTCCAATCACCCCCCTTGTTCAATAACAAAACTTTGCAAAAACAGCCATCACTTAAAACAGCTCAGAACCGATTTGGTTTTGAGCTGTTTTTTTGCGGGAATAGAGAGCTTTCAGGGTCTGACTATATAAATTAACGTGTATAATGAGAGTGGATGAACAAAATTGGTTAAAATAGTCTTAAAGAGAAAAAATAGGTTATCATAATGATATTATTTTGGTGTTTAAAAGGAGGACTATTCTATTGGCTATAATCAATGAAGTGATCAAACAAAAGCCAGGCTATAAACTTCATATTGTCAATACCGGCAAATATAAAACAAATACATTTGTATGGAAAATGAAAGCTCCGCTGCAAAAGGAAACAGTGACTAAGCGATCGCTTTTTCCTTATGTTCTTCAGAGCAATACAAAGAACTATCCTTCAACAACGGTCTTACGCTCGTATTTAGATGACCTGTATGGAGCCAGTTTATTTGTAGATCTCTCAAAAAAGGGAGAATATCATATCATTACTTTTACACTTGAAATAGCCAATGAAAAATTCCTCACCGACCCGGCTCCGCTTTTGGAAAAAGGAATGGGACTACTGGCAGAGGTGCTTTTCGATCCAAATGCTTCCGAGGACTCGTTCGATGCAAGCACAGTGAACAATGAAAAGCGTACCTTAAAGCAGAGGATTCAGTCTTCTCGTGATGATAAGATGCGCTATTCCGCAAACCGGCTCGTTGAGGAAATGTGCAAAAACGAGCCATACGCCCTAGATCCGAATGGGGAGCTTGAAGAAATTGATGCCATTACGCCAGAATCTCTTTATCAATATTACCAGCAGGCTCTGCTTGAAGACGAGCTTGATTTTTATGTAATTGGAGATGTACAGGAAGGTGAAGTGGAAACCGCGGCAGACAAATTATTTAAGCTGCAGGACCGTACACCGCAGATCAGCTCAGAAACGGCTAAGAAAGAAATCAATGAGGTAAACGAAGTAATAGAACGGCAGGATATTAAACAAGGCAAGCTGAATATCGGCTACCGCACGAACATTGTATACGGGGACAGCAAGTATTATGCCCTTCAGATGTTCAACGGCATTTTTGGCGGATTTTCACATTCCAAGCTGTTTATTAATGTGCGGGAAAAAGCGAGCCTTGCCTACTATGCATCTGCAAGGATCGAGAGCCATAAAGGTTTATTGATGGTCATGTCAGGCATTGAAAACAAAAATTATGACCAGGCGGTTACCATTATTAAAGAGCAAATGGAAGCAATGAAAAAAGGGGACTTTACAGAAGACGAAATTTCGCAGACAAAAGCGGTCATCCGTAATCAAATGCTTGAAACAATCGATATTGCCCGCGGTTTGGTCGAGATCCTCTATCATGGTGTCGTCTCAGGAGTCCCTGTTCAAATGGATGAGTGGCTTGAAAAAACAGATGCCATTACCCATAGCGAAATTGTTGAAGCCGCACAAGAGATCGAACTGGATACCATTTATTTCTTAACCGGAATGGAGGGACAATAATATGGAGAAAATACCTTTTGCCCAATTGGATGAAGAATTATACTACGAAAAAATGGATAATGGTTTAAGTGTGTATATACTGCCTAAAAAAGGATTTAACAAAACATACGCAACGTTTACAACAAAGTACGGATCGATTGATAATCATTTCAAGCCGCTGAACGAGGACGAAAGTATTCAGGTACCGGACGGAATCGCCCACTTCCTGGAGCATAAGCTGTTCGAAAAAGCAGATGGCGATGTGTTCCAGCAATTCAGCAAGCAGGGTGCATCGGCTAATGCCTTTACATCCTTCACAAGAACCGCCTATCTTTTTTCCTCTACCTCTGATGTGGAGAAGAACCTGGAGACCCTTATCGATTTCGTACAGGATCCTTATTTTACAGAAAAGACGGTTGAGAAAGAAAAGGGAATTATCGGACAGGAAATCAACATGTATGATGACAATCCCGACTGGCGGCTGTATTTTGGACTGATTGAAAACATGTTTAAAAGCCATCCGGTTAAAATTGATATAGCCGGCACAATCCCGTCCATCGCTGAAATTACTGATAAGCTTCTGTATAAATGTTATGAAACCTTCTATCACCCAAGCAACATGCTGCTGTTTGTAGTAGGTCCGGTGGATGTAGAGCAGATCATGAACCAGATCCGAGATAACCAGTCCAAAAAAGATTATAAGGATCAGCCGGAAATCGAGCGCAGTTTCCCTGATGAACCGGTTGAGGTGGCTGAAAAGCGGAAAGTTCTTAATATGAACGTCCAGACTTCAAAATGCCTTCTCGGAATAAAGGCGATCGATACCGAACAAACCGGCAACGACATGCTGAAGAATGAACTGGCCGTCAATGTCCTGCTCGATATGCTCTTCGGTAAAAGCACGAAAACTTATGAAGAGTTATATAATGCAGGCTTAATCGACCAGACGTTCTCGTACGATTATACGCAGGAGTTTGGATTTGGATTTGCAATGATCGGAGGCGATACCGACAATCCGGATCAATTAGAAGAGAAACTAAGGGGCTATCTGCTGGCTGCAAAAAACGGGGGAAGCATAAGTGAAGATGCCCTCAGCCGCACGAAAAAGAAAAAAATTGGCGCTTTTCTCAGAGCATTGAATTCACCTGAGTACATAGCCAACCAATTTACCAGATATTCGTTCAACGAAATGAATTTATTCGATGTACTCCCGGTCCTCGAGCAAATATCAATAGAAGACATCAAAAACACGGCTTCACGGCTTATCGATGAAAGCCGTATGACCGTATGCCAGGTCGTTCCTAAATAATCTGCCGAAAGAAGCCCGCCTGCGGCTTCTTTTTTTGGCGCATGGATTGACTTCACTATTTTTACATAGGTAAAGTGGGATATAAGCATTCGGATATAGGGGGAATAGTTTTGGAGAAATATGCATTGATAACAGGTGCCAGCGGAGGCATCGGGCGATCGATCGCACAAAAACTTGCATCAGAAGGGTACTCGCTTTACTTGCATTACCATACAAATGAGAAAGCAGTCACTGAATTAATGGCGGAGCTGGATTCATTTGAGATAGAGCTCATCCCTATCCAGGCTGATTTATCTTCGAAAGATGGATATCTTCACCTGGCGAACAACATATTTTCTTTGGACGCGATCGTACTGAACAGCGGCAGCAGTGTCTACGGGCTCGTGACCGAAATGGAAGAGCACACAGTCCAGCAAATGGTGCAGCTGCATGTGACCACTCCATTTCTCATCAGCAAGATGCTCCTTCCCAAGCTCATGAACAAAAAACAGGCAGCCATTGTGGCCATCACTTCGATTTGGGGACAGACCGGCGCATCCTATGAAGTTCTTTATTCCATGGTAAAAGGAGCTCAAAACGCCTATGTTAAAGCCCTGAGCAAAGAACTCGCCCCAACAGGCATCCGGGTAAACGCCATAGCACCCGGCGCCATTTCCACCCCCATGATGGAAGACTTCAGCCCAGAAGACCTGCTGAACCTTCAAGCCGAAATCCCCATGGGACGTATGGGAACTCCCGGGGAAATAGCCGAGACCGCAGCCTTCCTGCTATCGGACAAAGCATCCTACATGACCGGGCAGATCTTGGGGGTGAATGGGGGATGGTATACTTGAAGGCGGAGAACGGTGCTTTTCTATGAAAGTTCCTCCTAAGCACAATGATGAAGGAGTCATTTGTGAACTCAGAATATTATGAAAAGCAGACACCTGAAAGGCAATAAGACAAGCGGCAGCGAAAGGCCGCTTTTGCCTTTTGATGGCGATTGGCTTATGACCGAAGGTGTAAGTTCGCAGCTGGACAACTAGAAAAGCGGAGGCCGGTGCTTTTCAGGAAGGCTTGATAGGGGCATAATGATAAAGTAACTTAAGTTCGGAGCTGGACAACTAATAAAGCGGAGGGGCAGTGCTTTTTAGGAAGGGCTTGACAGGGGCACAATGATAAATAACTTAATGCAAATCGTTCAGATAATGAAAAGCAGCTACATGAAAGGCATATGACTGGAGGCAGGCGAAGGCTGTTTTTACCTTTTGATGGCGATTTACCTATTACCAAGGAGTCACAGTCTGGAGCAGGAGATATCCGGTATTCTTAAGGAGGAATAATCCGCACGAATTGAAGGTTGAGCTGCACTTGTACAAAATTTCTCAGTTTTGGAGTGAAAAAAAAGCAAAACAAGCAGGTATTTTAGGTGTTGTATGAAAAAATCCCATCCAAGAAATCTAAAACCATTCGATTTCTAAGGATAATTTATGACTTTTGCTTATTTACATAAGACCGCCAGCAGGTTTATGCTTATGTTTCCGTACTTTATGCTTATGTTTCGAGACTTTATGCTTACCTTTGACAACTTTATGCTTATGTTTAAGACCTTTATGCTTATCCTTGTGAAACCTATGCTTAAGTTGAGGGTGTTATGCTGATGTGTCCGTTCTTATGCTGATTAACTGACCATTATGCTTATGTAGCAAACTTAGGAGCATATGAACGAAAAGCCATCCATCTTCAAAACCCTTGACTAGCATATATCCGATGCCGCTGCTTATATCCCCGTGTAAGCTCCTATTAATTGACCGCATAATATTTGCAGCCGCCGCACATACCGAGCAATCTCTTTGGTTGTATTGGCTGGCTTTTCAATTAACAAGAGGAAAAAACGCTTTTTATGATTTGTGTGGATTTTTAAACATACTAGTTCTGCGGCAAAATTGAAGTTGTTCGCTCAAAAAAGCATATTTCATGCGTCAAAGTCAGGTTAATATGCGTCTTAGCTGCTGGCGTCATGCAACCTATCTCCAGCCAAACGTGTCAATTTTTAATTTCTGATCCAAATCCGGAAATCATCCAAAAATTTTTTTCCTAAAACATGAATGAATCACTGAGAACCTTCACACACTATGTTTGACTTAAACAATAGAAGGGATGATTGTACATGTCAGTTTTACAAAACTGGGAAGAATGGAAAGGTTTTTTAGGAAGCAGATTAAATCATGCACAAAATGAGGGAATGGACCAATCAGTTGTTTCTAATATGGCTTACCAAATTGGCGGCTACCTTGCTAAGCAGGTTGACCCTAAGAATGAGCAGGAGAGAGTTCTGGCTGATCTTTGGTCTGTAGCTTCTGAAGATGAAAAGCATGCAATTGCTAATATGATGGTTAAACTTGTTGAGAATAACGGAACAGAATCTAAATAATTTAATATGCAGCAAACCAAGTCTGGCTTCATCTTGAAGCCGGACTTTATTTTATTTAGAGATCAGATTTACTAGTACCTGCAAACCAAATTTTTCCTTACAAAATGAGTCCTGCTTCAGATAATAAAATGAAGCAGGACTCATTTTTTTTAGGAAGTTTCGGCTAACGAAATTCCTTATAATAAAAGGATTTTTTATATCATTTTCCTTTTAACTTAATAGAAAATCATATATTATAGTAGAAGCTAGAAAAATAAAGCCGAAAGCTGTCGCTGTCGAGGAGGAGTGGTTTTATTGGATAATAAAGAATGGTACTTTGAATATGAAATACAAAAAAACCGTCCTGGACTGTTAGGTGACATTTCTTCTTTGCTTGGTATGCTATCGATTAATATCGTAACAATAAATGGAGTCGACGAAGGCAGACGGGGTCTGCTGCTGTTAGCACAGGATAGCAAAAACATACAGCGGCTGGAATCTATTCTGCAGACGATGGACACGATAAAAGTAATTAAACTAAGAGAGCCTAAACTCCGTGACAGATTAGCTGTCAGACACGGGAGATACATACAAAGAGATGCCGATGACAAGAAAACGTTCAGGTTTGTCCGCGATGAGCTTGGATTGCTGGTTGACTTTATGGCCGAGCTTTTTAAGCAGGAGGGCCATAAGCTGATCGGGATCAGAGGCATGCCGCGCGTTGGGAAAACGGAATCTATCGTTGCTTCAAGTGTTTGTGCAAATAAGAGATGGCTGTTTGTTTCATCTACCCTTTTAAAACAAACGATCCGGAGCCAGCTGATAGAAGATGAATATAGCGAAAACAACCTATTTATTCTGGATGGAATTGTATCCACAAGAAGAGCCAATGAACGGCATCTGCAGCTTGTGCGGGAAATCATGCGCCTTGATGCGGTAAAAGTGGTGGAACATCCAGATATTTTTGTTCAGAATACGGAATACTCTCTTGAAGATTTTGATTATATTATTGAGCTTAGAAACGACCCTGAAGAAAAGATTACGTATGAAGTAGTAGATCAAAGCCATGAATTTGGAGAATCTGATTTCGGCTCTTTTGACTTTTAAAATGGTGGTGGTAGTGTGACAGAGTTAGGTATCAGACTGAAGGAAGAAAGGGAAGCTAAGGGCCTGAGCTTAGATGACCTGCAGAAAGTTACAAAAATCCAGAAACGGTATCTGGTAGGCATTGAAGAGGGAAATTATGATATGATGCCTGGGAAATTTTATGTCCGCGCTTTTATTAAGCAATATGCCGAAGCGGTCGGCCTTGAACCTGAGGAGATTTTTGAAGTATATAAGAACGATATACCCGTTACATATAATGAAGAGCTGCCACAGCAGCTATCCCGGGTTCAAACAAGAAAAATGGTTGCTCCCAGCAATTCCAAGGTGCTTGAAGCTCTGCCGAAAATCCTTGTCAGCCTCTTTGTAATCGGTGCAGCCGTACTGGTCTGGGTGCTTGTGTCGAAAAGCTCAAATGATCCGACGAGCAATAAAGTGGACGAGACAAACCAGCCGGTAAATTACGAAGAAAGCAAAGATTCTCCGCTGAAAAAGAAGAACGGTACGGCTGAGAAAGATGCAAAAAAAGAAAAGGAAAAGAAAGCTGCCGAACAGACCAAACCCGAGCAGGAAGTTAAGCCGGAAATTAAGGTTGTAAATTCAGAAGGCCGTAATTCCACGTTCTCCCTGAATCATGCAAAAGATTTCAAGCTGAAAGTGTTATCGACAGGGGAAACCTGGGTAAACATTAAAAACAGCCAGAATAAATCCTTGTACCAGGGCATTCTAACCAAGACTCAAAGCAAGGAATTCGATTTAACTAAGGATCCTGAAGCTAACCTGGTGATTGGAAATACAACGCAGACTGAGATTTACATCAATGGTGAAAAGCTTCAGTATGCTGTTTCTCCTCAAAGCTCGGTATCCCAGAACATTAAAGTTCAATTTAAGCCCGTACAATAGTCATCTTATGATGGCTATTTTTCGCTTATATAAGTAAAAATAGATATAATAGAGAAGAATGTTGAATTTTGGAGGTTTTTCTGTGAATTTACCTAATAAGATTACTGTTTCACGAATTTTATTAATTCCTATCTTTATGCTGATCATGCTGCTCCCGACTAATTGGGGCGAACTGCATGCCGCTGGCGAATCGATTCCTGTCAATCATTTGATTGGAGCAATCATTTTTATCATTGCTTCTACTACGGACTGGATTGACGGCTATTATGCCAGGAAGCTGAACCAGGTGACGAACCTGGGCAAATTCCTTGATCCGCTTGCTGACAAATTACTGGTTTCTGCTGCGCTAATCATTTTAGTAGAACTAAATGATGTGTATGCTCCGGCTTGGATTATCATTGTGATCATCAGCCGCGAGTTTGCCGTAACGGGACTAAGGCTCATCTTAGCTGGAACGGGAGAAGTAGTTGCAGCGAATATGCTTGGTAAAATTAAAACATGGGCGCAGATCATTGCGGTTTCAGCGCTTCTTCTTCATAATCTGCCGTTCGAATGGATTAACCTTCCATTTGATAAAATTGCCCTATGGGTAGCGCTGATCTTCACAATCTGGTCTGGCTGGGATTACTTTGATAAAAATAAGGGAATATTTAAAAACTCAAAGTAAATAAAGGGAGTTAATAGATATGAACGCAGAGATCCTTGCAGTTGGCTCTGAGCTTCTCCTGGGCCAAATCAATAATACAAACGCTAAATTCTTGTCAAAGCAGCTGGCTGAGCTGGGCATCAACGTCTACTTTCATACCGTGGTAGGAGATAATTCTGACCGGTTAAAAAGTGCCCTTTCGATTGCCGAGTCGCGTTCTGACTTGATCATCCTTACCGGCGGGCTTGGCCCGACTAAGGATGATATGACGAAAGAGACGATATCCTGGCATTTATCCCTGCCTTTAGTAACGGATCAAAAGGCAATGGATTCAATCGAGGACTATTTCAAAAAAACAGGGCGGGAAATGACAGAGAATAATAAAAAGCAGGCTCTTGTCCTAGATGGATCTGAGGTTCTGCCAAATGATCACGGGATGGCACCGGGCATGCTTGTAGAAAAAGGAAAAACTTCGTACATGCTGCTGCCAGGACCTCCGAAAGAAATGGAACCCATGTTCATTGAATATGGTTTTAAAAAGCTGTTAGACAAACTGGATATACAAGAACGGATTGATTCCAAAGTACTTCGTTTCTTTGGGATCGGCGAATCCTTGCTCGAAACCAAAATTGAAGATCTGCTGGAAACTCAAACAAATCCAACCCTTGCACCACTTGCAGCCGATGGGGAAGTTACATTAAGGATTACGGCAAAGCACGCTTCGAAAGAAAAGACCCAGCAGCTTATTGCTGACATGGAGAAGGAAATTCTTTCGAGGGTAGGAGAATACTATTACGGTGATGATGAAACATCATTAATGAAAGAAGTAGTAAAAGAGCTGAGCAGCAAAAGGTATACCATCTCCGCAGCGGAAAGCCTGACCGGCGGAATGTTTCAGGAAGAACTGACTGCCATTCCGGGTTCAGGGCTTATCTTAAAGGGCGGAATCGTGAGCTATACCAATGAAGCAAAGATGAAGCTGTTAAAAATTAAAGAAGAAACGATCAACACCTATGGAGTCGTGAGTGAAGAATGCGCGAGAGAAATGGCTGAAAACGTGAGATCACTTGTTGATTCGGATGTTGGGATCAGCTTTACCGGTGTTGCAGGCCCCGATTCCTTAGAAGGCCATCCGGTCGGTACGGTGTTTATTGGTATTGCTATTAAAGACAGCAAGACTGTCTGCAAAAAACTCAATCTATCGGGAAGCAGGGCAGGGAATAGAATCCGTACAGTCAAATGGGGCTGCCACTATCTATTAAAAGAACTCGGCCTGCATCCAAACAGCTGATTATCATGCCTGTCAGAAATGACAGGCATTTTCTTTTATCTATGGCTTTATTTCATTGGTGATTTTTGGCACAATGCTGATCTTCGCTGCAGGCGCGAGACTCCTGCGCGAAAAGGGGCAGCAGTCTCGCGCATGCGTTTAATGCCGGGGAGGTCCCCGGCCGCCCGACGAAAGCGAATCCTTTTGCTGCAACCAACTAATCGGCAAGTTTAAGAGAGTTTTTATTTATAAAGGCCAAATCTCTGTTTTTTGTACATTTTGGTAGAGAAAAAGGCTTTTCCCTTAAGTGGAAATGGGAATATGAAATAGATTAGCCCTTTAAAAAAAGGCGAATAAATGTTCGATTTTTTACTTGTCAAACGACCGGAAGTGGTATATAGTTAAGATAGGTTTTGAGATGAGAAATGCTTTAAAAACAACTGGAATTTCAACTATTAACCTACATAGATGGTTAATGTATATATAAAGGAGGAACTTTTGTGAGTGATCGTCAGGCAGCCCTTGAAATGGCATTGAAACAAATAGAAAAGCAGTTTGGTAAAGGTTCCATTATGAAATTGGGAGAGCAGACGGACCGTGAAATTTCAACTATATCCAGCGGATCTCTTGCTCTGGATGTAGCCCTTGGAGTCGGCGGCTATCCTCGCGGCCGGGTTATTGAAATTTACGGCCCGGAGAGCTCAGGTAAAACGACAGTTGCGCTTCATGCAATTGCAGAAGTACAGGCTAATGGAGGACAAGCAGCATTTATTGATGCTGAACATGCCTTGGATCCTGCCTATGCCCAAAAGCTTGGAGTTAACATTGATGAACTTCTTCTTTCTCAGCCGGATACCGGTGAACAGGCATTAGAAATCGCTGAAGCGCTGGTTCGAAGCGGCGCGGTAGATATCATCGTCATTGACTCTGTAGCTGCTCTTGTTCCAAAAGCTGAAATTGAAGGGGAAATGGGAGATTCACACGTCGGTCTTCAAGCGCGTTTAATGTCACAGGCACTCCGTAAGCTGTCTGGGGCTATCAACAAATCCAAAACAATTGCGATCTTCATTAACCAGATTCGTGAAAAAGTCGGCGTAATGTTCGGTAACCCTGAGACTACTCCTGGTGGACGTGCATTAAAATTCTATTCTTCGGTCCGCCTGGAAGTAAGACGTGCAGAAGCCTTGAAACAAGGTAATGATATTATGGGTAACAGGACCAAAATTAAAGTAGTTAAAAACAAAGTAGCTCCTCCGTTCCGTGTGGCGGAAGTAGATATTATGTACGGAGAAGGCATTTCCCGTGAAGGTGAAACGATTGATATGGGTTCAGACCTGGATATCGTTCAAAAAAGCGGATCATGGTATTCTTATAATGAGGAAAGACTGGGCCAGGGACGTGAGAATGCGAAGCTGTTCCTAAAAGAAAACCCTGAGCTTCGTGACGAAGTGAGACAAAAAATCCGTGACCATCATGGTTTAGATGGAGACCATGTTGCTCCTGAAGATGCCGATGACCAGGAAGAACTTAACCTAATAGATTAATTGAAACAGGACTTGAAACTTGGATTTCAAGTCCTTGATTTATACATAAAGTGACAAAAAGTGCTGTTTATAAAACGTGGTGAGGCAGCGCAAGATAACTATTTCCAAAAAATACAGTCAATTAGCGGTTTCATAAAGTACTAACCCTTGACAATAAATTTCCTCAGGCTTACAATTAACATGTATATTTTACATTTTTTCAAATAAGTGAAATGATGAAAAAAAGCCTTTGTGCTGTATATTGAAGTTATGTAACAATGTACATGCCGACATTCACATTTAACAAAAAACAAGTTCATAGCAAGAGGAGGTGTTACGATGGAACCCATTACAATCATCTCCATTTTGCTTGGCCTATTCGTCGGTGCAGTTGTTGGCTATTTTGTTCGAAAATCCATAACGGAGAACAAGATTGCCGGGGCAAAAGTTTCTGCAGAACAGATTATCGAAGATGCAAAACGAGAAGCTGATTCTAAAAAGAAAGAAGCCCTGTTGGAAGCTAAAGATGAGATTCATAAGCTTCGTTCTGACGCTGAAAGGGATGTGCGCGAACGAAGATCTGAATTACAAAAACAAGAAAACCGTTTATTACAAAGAGAAGAGAATCTGGACCGTAAAGATGAAACGTTAAATAAACGCGACATGCTTTTAGAAAAGAAAGACGATTCTCTAAACCAAAGACAACAGCATATTGAAGAGATGGAAAGCAAAGTGGACGAAATGGTTCGCACTCAACAAGTCGAATTGGAGCGTATCTCCGGACTTACTCGCGAGGAAGCCAGATCTATCATTATTGACAAGGTAGAAAAAGAATTGGCTCACGATACCGCACTTATTATTAAAGAAAGTGAAATCCGAGCGAAAGAAGAGGCTGATAAGAAAGCCAGGGAAGTTCTTTCTCTTGCGATCCAAAGATGCGCAGCAGACCACGTAGCGGAAACAACCGTTTCAGTAGTCAACCTTCCTAATGATGAAATGAAGGGACGCATTATTGGCCGTGAAGGACGTAACATTCGTACCCTTGAAACTCTAACAGGAATAGATCTTATCATTGATGATACTCCTGAAGCAGTTATTTTATCAGGGTTTGACCCAATTAGACGTGAAACAGCCCGTATCGCTCTGGACAATCTTGTTCAGGATGGACGGATCCATCCAGCCCGTATTGAAGAGATGGTGGATAAAGCAAGACGTGAAGTGGATGAACACATCCGTGAAATTGGTGAACAGACCACCTTTGAAGTGGGCGTTCACGGGCTCCATCCAGATCTCATTAAAATTATGGGCCGCTTGAAGTTCCGAACAAGCTACGGCCAGAATGTATTAAAACATTCAATGGAAGTTGCCTTTTTATCAGGTCTGCTTGCAGCTGAGCTGGGTGAAGATGAAACCCTGGCCCGCAGAGCAGGATTACTGCATGATATAGGAAAAGCGATTGACCATGAAGTAGAAGGAAGCCATGTGGAAATCGGCGTGGAGCTTGCTACTAAATATAAGGAACATCCTGTTGTTATTAACAGTATTGCTTCCCATCATGGCGATACTGAACCAACTTCTATCATTGCCGTGCTGGTTGCTGCAGCAGATGCTTTATCAGCTGCGAGACCGGGTGCAAGAAGCGAGACTTTAGAGAACTATATCCGCCGCCTTGAAAAGCTGGAAGAAATCTCAGAATCCTATGAAGGTGTTGAGAAATCCTTTGCCATTCAAGCAGGCCGTGAAGTTCGGATCATGGTCCGCCCAGAAGCGATTGATGATCTGGAAGCACATCGATTGGCGAGAGATATTCGCAAACGTATTGAAGAAGAGCTCGATTACCCAGGACACATCAAAGTAACGGTGATCCGGGAAACCCGCGCTGTTGAATACGCTAAATAAAAGAGTGGCATCTGCCACTCTTTTTCCATTTTGGCTATGTTAAAGCACTTTGTTGATTTAACACTATGTTTCGGATAAGCGTGCCACCTGCGAAAAGCGGATCAAGGGAGCCACCCGGACGCTTCAATCGTTGGCGGGGCTGCATAGATAGGGGGACTGCCGCGGATAGCGGGCACCCGAAGCTGCTTCAACTCGTTTAACAGTGCTTCCGTGTAAAACGGGTATAGAATGGATAATGATGTAAAAAAATAATTTAAAAATGCTGATATGGAAAGTAATTTCCGTTTAGAAAGGGATAGATATGAGAATTTTGTTTGTTGGTGACGTAGTAGGATCGCCTGGAAGAGATATGATTAAAGAATATGTTCCGAGGCTGAAAGAGAAATATAAGCCCCAAATCACCATCATTAATGGAGAAAATGCTGCTGCCGGAAGAGGAATTACCGAGAAAATCTACCGCCAGTTCTTAGAGAATGGTGCCCAGGCCGTTACATTAGGCAACCATTCATGGGATAATCGAGATATCTTTGAATTTATCGATAATGCGAAATACCTCGTTCGTCCTGCCAACTTTCCTGAAGGAACGCCGGGAGAAGGAATCAAGTTTCTAAAGTATAACCAATCAGAAGTAGCGGTGATCAGTCTTCAGGGCCGGACGTTTATGCCTGAATTGGACTGCCCCTTTAGGAAGGCTGACGAATTGGTAGAAGCAGCCAGAAAGCGGACTTCGATTATTTTTGTAGACTTCCATGCTGAAGCTACCAGTGAGAAACAGGCTATGGGCTGGTATTTAGATGGCAGGGTGTCTGCAGTAGTCGGGACACATACACATGTTCAAACCTCAGACAATCGGATCCTGCCAGGAGGAACAGCTTACCTGACGGATGTCGGAATGACTGGCCCGTATGATGAGATTCTTGGTATGGGAAGAGAAGCTGTGATCAAAAGATTCTTGACCAGCATGCCAGTCCGATTTGAAGTGCCTTCAGAAGGAAGAACGATTCTAAGTGCTGTGATCATTGACTTGGATCCGAAAACAGGCAAAGCCAAGAAAACGGAACGAGTTTTAATCAATGAAGACCATCCTTTTTTTAGTTAAGCTCTTTTCTAAAAGATTGTTGTTTTTTAATAAGTTTTGTTACATCACCCTATAGTTAAATCAGGTTGATTGGAGTGTAAGGTGCGAGACTCCTTGATCCAGCTACAAGCTGAGACCCTCGAGTCATAAGCCGAACCGTCCATGCGGAGAAAAGCACTCCCCACAGCCGGCTCGTCTTATGCTTGTCGGGTCTCTGCCTGCCAATTTGTTTAGAATTTTATATCTATTGGGATTTTCACTAGCGTTTAATATTTAAATGTTGGGCAGGCATCGCTTTCCGCTTTTCTGTGCGAGAGCAGCGGGCATTGTCCAGCTCCAGCGCCTAGACCCTCGAGTCATAAGCCAATCGGTCCATGGAAAGGAAAACCGCTTTCCACGGCCCGCTTGTCTTATGCCTGGCTAACGCACGAAGCACAGGATGTGCGAGCCAGGCGGGGCCACAGGACGTGGCGTTCGAGCGTGGTAAGCGCGACTAAGCTTCTGTCTTCGCTAACGATTGCCACTCAGCAAATCTTCTTTATCGGGTCTGAACAAGGCGCTTCCGCTTTTCTATCAGGTGATACCCCGCAGGCGAAGACGAGGAGGCTCACCGCCCGCCCCTAAGGTCCGCGAGCATGCCTTGCGCTCCAATCAACCTCTTGTTCAATAGCAACAAAGTTTGCGAATACAGCCTTTAGTTAAGAAGTTCAAACCAGAATTTCAACAAAAAGTTGAAGATATTTAATAAACAGCATCAGATTTCGCTCGCCAGTGAAAATCTCATGCTGTTTTTACGTTTACAAGACCTCGCCAGACAGCTTTAGCATGACTCCTTCACCCATTGCTCCCAGGTTACCATTCCTCGTTTTTGTTCACCATTCGTATTTTTCCCGTCCTTTATTGCTTTAAATAGTGAATTAGGCACATATGAAACGGGGAGAAGCAGCGATTTAGGCTGTCTATATTGCTTCCAAATAGCATACATTTCCTTAAAAGTAAGTATTTCAGGACCGCCAAAATCATCGACGTGACCTTGAGGCGGCGATTGGCACACCTTTACCAAAAATGAGGCAACTTCGTCGACATCAACGCTTTGGCATCTTAACGGTGCAGGTAAAACAGATAGTGGAAATTTAGTTAAGGCTCGAAACAATTGATCTATAAAAGAATGGAACTGTGTCGCCCTGAGGATCGTGTATGGAAGACCGCTCACCTTTATAAGCCTTTCCGCTTCAAGCTTTGATTGATAGTAAGCCATAGGCATCGATTCGATACCTACTATAGAAGGAAATATCAAATGCTTGATTTCGTAGTCTTTACATGCTTTGATCAGCCTTCTTGTTCCCTCAACATCTACCGCTCTAGAGTTTTTAAGGGGGCTCGTGGCCGCATGTAAAACAACATCTACATCCGATATAGTATTTTGCAATCCCCTCCCTGACTCTAAATCTAATTCTGTCCATTCAGCAGTAAAGGTTTGTGGTTGATGGCGGCTGGCGATTCGGACGTCTAGGTTCTGTTTTACCGATTGTTTTAAAAATGAACTCCCTAAAGTTCCGGTTCCTCCTGTGACTAGAATCTTCATAGCTATCCTCCTCCGAAAGGAAAAATAAATCTAAGTATCACTATATTTTAATGGAGAATCCGTATAGAGATTCCCAGAAATGATGAAATTCACTAAATCTCCTTAAATCCCCAGTGGTGAATGTAGGAGTTATAAGAATCAAAATGAAATAGCGTTCGGTTGAACAATGGATAAATGGAATAGACGAATTTCATGGACAAGGAATACAGGGCTATTTCTATGAATATAGTGAAAGTGAGTCAGATTATCCTGGTGCAGACGCCCGGACTACATAAGAAGGATGTTTGTCACTCGATAAGATAACGATCGTTCCATGGTCTAGGCTTTTGGAACGAAGTTTACTAAATACCTGTTGAACATAAGCAATAGGTATGGGATAAAACAAGGAGGAGCTAGGGAATGGAAATATTAAAGGTTTCAGCAAAATCTAATCCCAATTCTGTAGCAGGCGCACTTGCGGGTGTATTGAGGGAAAGAGGGGCCGCAGAGATTCAGGCGATCGGTGCTGGTGCGTTGAATCAAGCGGTAAAGGCAGTAGCGATTGCACGAGGATTTGTAGCACCTAGTGGAGTGGACTTGATTTGTATTCCTGCCTTTACCGATATTTTGATAGACGGAGAAGAACGGACAGCTATTAAACTGATTGTAGAACCCCGATGAAAAAAATGCCTGCTTGCATGGTTTGCAAGCAGGCATTTGTGATTCTCCCGTCGAAGAATATAAATAAGATTTTAAGCAGGTTATCCAAAAGGAACAAAAGTTTTCTGTAAAGTCTCACTTTTCAGAATAATGAGTTGATTTTTTGGCGCTCTGAGGCTAGAATTGAATCGTTTAGTACACACCTTCCAAAACAATTTTGATGCAGTTTTAGGTTGAACGTACAACACACTTCCAGGTCACTTGCCGGCATACATACCTAGAAAAGTTCTTGATTCTTTGGAAAACGAGTACTACTTTTCGTATGAGTTTACCATTTATGTGAGTTTAAAAGGGGTGTAAGGACATGATCAATCAGCTTTCATGGAAAGTTGGCGGTCAACAGGGTGAAGGTATTGAAAGTACAGGAGAAATTTTCAGTATTGCTCTTAATCGTCTAGGCTATTATTTATACGGCTACCGTCATTTTTCGTCTCGTATCAAGGGCGGCCATACCAATAATAAGATCCGGGTCAGCACCACTGAAACCCGGTCCATTGCAGATGATTTAGATATCCTTGTTGCATTCGACCAGGAAACCATCGATGTGAATTACAAAGAACTTAACAAAACAGGCATTATCATTGCAGATGCCAAGTTCAAGCCTGTCAAACCAGACGATAGTGGTGCTGCTCTTTATGTCATCCCATTTACAGAGATGGCAGCAGATCTAGGGACATCCTTAATGAAGAACATGGTCGCCGTTGGTGCTTCGTCAGCAGTTCTAGGCTTGGACATTCATGTGTTTAATGAAGTAGTTGAAGAAATTTTTGGCCGGAAGGGTGCCCAGATTGTTCAGAAGAACCTGGAAGCAATCCGTGAAGGCTATGATTATATGAAAGCGCTGCTAGGAAATAACCTGGGTACGCTCCAGCTTGCAAAAGCGGATGGGCAGAAGCGGTTATTCATGATTGGAAACGACGCAATCGCCCTTGGAGCCTTAGCGGGTGGCTGCCGGTTCATGGCTGCCTATCCAATAACACCGGCTTCAGAAATCATGGAATACCTGATTAAGAAACTGCCTCCACTTGGCGGTACCGTGATTCAGACAGAAGATGAAATTGCGGCCTGTACCATGGTAATAGGTGCGAATTATGCAGGTGTCCGTGCCTTAACGGCTTCGGCAGGGCCGGGGCTATCGCTGAAAATGGAAGCGATCGGCCTTTCTGGGATTACCGAAACACCGCTCGTGATTGTGGATACCCAGCGTGGCGGTCCCTCTACCGGGCTGCCGACCAAACAGGAACAGTCTGACCTTATGGCTATGATTTACGGTACGCATGGAGAAATTCCTAAGATCGTCATGGCGCCGAGCACGGTGGAAGAAGCCTTTTATGATACGGCAGAAGCATTCAATCTTGCTGAGGAATATCAATGTCCGGTTATCATTTTATCAGATTTGCAGCTGTCGCTTGGGAAGCAGACGGTACATCCGCTGCAATTTGATAAAGTGGAAATACGGAGAGGCAAGCTCGTGACTGACCCTATACCGGAAGCGGTGGACAAATCTTATTTTAAAAGATATGAAGTGACAGAGGATGGCATTTCTCCGCGCGTGCTTCCAGGAACGAAGAATGGCATCTTCCATGTAACCGGGGTAGAGCACGACGAAACCGGCAAGCCTTCGGAGGTAGCATCAAACCGGAAGCAGCAAATGGATAAACGGATGAGAAAAACGAAAAACATCCGCTTCGATACACCCGTTCATAAGAATTGTAAGCATGATGATTCTGACTTACTGATTGTCGGCTTCAACTCGACCCGCGGTGTAATTGAAGAGGCAATGGACCGGCTTGAACAGGAAGGGATCAAGGTAAACCATGCCCATGTGAGGCTGATCCATCCGTTTCCTTCAGCCGAAATGCTGCCGCTTGTCAGCAATGCGAAAAAAGTGGTAGTCATTGAGAATAATGCGACCGGTCAGCTGGCAAATATTTTAAAGATGAATGTGGGACATGCAGATAAAATCACAAGCATCCTAAAATACGATGGAAATCCATTCCTGCCGCATAATGTTCATACCGAGTGTAAGGAGCTGTTTGAATATGGCAACATTTAAGGAGTTTCGTAATAATGTAAAACCAAACTGGTGTCCGGGCTGCGGGGATTTCTCCGTCCAGGCTGCGATCCAAAGAGCAGCGGCTAATGTCGGCCTTGAGCCTGAAGGACTTGCCATCGTATCTGGGATAGGCTGCTCCGGCCGTATTTCAGGCTATATTAATTCATATGGATTCCATGGGATTCACGGACGCTGTCTGCCGATTGCACAGGGTGTGAAAATGGCGAACAGGGACTTGACCGTCATCGCATCCGGGGGCGACGGGGATGGCTTTGCGATCGGAATGGGGCACACTGTCCATGCAATCCGCCGCAATATCGATATCACTTATATCGTGATGGATAACCAGATCTATGGACTGACAAAAGGACAGACTTCACCGCGGTCCGCCGCCGGGTTTAAAACAAAATCGACGCCTCAGGGGTCGATTGAACCGGCGCTTTCTCCGATGGAGATGGCGCTGACGGCAGGTGCTACCTTTGTCGCCCAAAGCTTTTCAACCGATCTTAAAGAGTTAACCGCAATCATTGAGGCTGGCATCAAGCATAAAGGATTCTCTCTTATCAATGTATTCAGTCCCTGTGTCACCTATAATAAGGTCAATACATATGACTGGTTCAAAGAGAATCTCACAAAGCTTGGCAGTATAGAAAACTACGACCCGTCCAGCCGGGAAATGGCCATGCAGACACTAATGGCCCATAACAGCCTGGTTACGGGAATCATCTACCAGGACCCGCAGCGTAAGTCGTATCAAGAGCTGATTCCTGGATACGGAGAAACACCGCTCGCACATTCTGAACTACAATTGGATCAGGATCATTTTGATAAGCTGGCAGCTGAATTTATGTAATTAAACTTGGAACCTCTGATGGAAATATCGGAGGTTTTTACCATTTAATGTACGCAAAATGATTCCGCTTACAAATTTCTGAAAAAAATAAAAAATAATTTTTCCTTCATGCTCACTTGTCCTATTGGAGAGGACAGAGATATTTACACTCATTCTCGCATAATGGTAAACTATGATTATATCAAGGCTCAAATAGTTTCCTTTTAAAGGAGAGTGTGCACGATGAATGGAAAGATGAAAGCACTGGTGAAGCACCATAGAGGGTTCGGTGCTGAACTTCGAATGGTAGATATTCCACAGATCCAGGAAGATGAGGTACTGATCAAGGTAAAAGCAACGTCCATCTGCGGTACAGATGTACATATATATACTTGGGATGAGTGGTCCCAAAGCAGGGTAAATCCGCCGTATGTGTTTGGGCACGAATTCTCAGGTGAAGTGGTTGAAATCGGGTCGAAGGTGACAAGTGTAGAAATCGGTGATTTCGTCTCTGCGGAAACGCACATAGTATGCGGGAGCTGTCCGCAGTGCCTTACAGGCCAATATCATATTTGTAAAAACACAAAAATTATCGGTGTAGATACAGGGGGCTGCTTTGCAGAGTATGTTGCCCTTCCGGCAGTGAACCTCTGGAAGAATCCAAAAGACATGCCGGTTGATACAGCTTCTGTCCAGGAGCCGATGGGAAATGCCGTCCATACCGTGCTCGCTGGCGAAACGGCTGGTAAAACCGTAGCAGTCATAGGCTGCGGTCCGATCGGAATCATGGCCGTTGGAGTAGCGAAAGCAGCTGGAGCGTCCCAGGTGATCGCCCTTGATTTAAATGATTATCGTTTAAATCTCGCGAAGGAGATGGGTGCAACAACGATTATTAACTCTGCAAAAGAAAATCCGCTTGAGGTGATTGATGCGCTGACGGGCGGAAATGGAGTAGATGTGGTTTGCGAAATGAGCGGCCACCCTATAGCGATGAATCAGGGCTTCAAGATGGTCACAAATGGCGGAAGAGTTTCCATTTTAAGCCTGCCGGTCCGTCCTGTCGAAATCGATGTGACCAATGATATCGTCTTTAAAGGTGTCACTGTCCAGGGAATAACCGGCCGTCAGATGTTCAAAACCTGGCAGCAGGTTTCTAACCTGCTGGCATCAGGGCAGGTCGATGTAAAGCCAATGATCACACACCATTTCCCGCTGGAAGAGTTTGAAAAAGGCTTTGATTTAATGATAAAAGGCGAGTGCGGCAAAGTGGTGCTTCAGCCTTAAAAACGGGAAGCTCTGTTAAAGGCGGAAGGCACGTGAATCCTGCCAGGGCCAGGGAGAGTACCCTTGGTGTCTCAGCAGGAGCGCTCCCAAAGCAGGTGCCATCGTTTGGAATCAACAGTAGTCATTCCAACTCAAAAAACAAGGAGGCTGTTTTATGAAAGGCTTTGAATATTTACAAGAAGAACTCGATGCAATGAAAAAGGAAGGTACGTTCCGCAAACTGGTGCCTTTAGAATCAGAACAAGGCTCAAAGGTAGTCATTAACGGAAAAGAAGTGATTCAGCTTTCCTCTAACAACTATCTTGGGCTGACTTCACATCCCCGCTTAAGGAAAGCGGCACTTGATGCAGTCGAGCAGTACGGAGCAGGAACAGGCTCGGTCCGAACGATTGCCGGGACGTTTTCGATGCATGATGAGCTGGAAATGAAATTGGCTGAATTCAAGCACACAGAGGCATCATTGGTATTCCAGTCAGGCTTTACAACAAACCAGGGTGTGCTGTCTGCGATTTTGTCACCTGAGGATGTCGTCATTTCTGATGCTCTGAATCATGCTTCGATCATTGATGGGGTCCGCCTAACAAAGGCTGCCCGCAAGGTTTACAAACATGTTGACATGGAGGACCTTGAACGCGCACTTCAGGAATCAAAGGACTTCCGCAAGCGCCTGATCGTAACAGATGGCGTCTTTTCCATGGATGGAAACATTGCGCCGCTTCCGGAAATCGTTGAACTGGCTGAAAAATACGATGCCTTGATCATGGTCGATGACGCTCATGCTTCCGGAGTCCTCGGACAGAACGGGCGCGGCACGGTTAACCACTTTGGCCTTGATGGACGCGTACATATCCAGGTCGGCACATTGAGTAAAGCAATCGGCGTTCTAGGCGGGTATGTAGCAAGCTCAAGAACATTGATTGACTATCTAATTCATAAAGGGCGCCCCTTCCTGTTCAGCACCTCTCATCCGCCAGCGGTCACCATGGCCTGCATTGAGGCCATTAATGTATTGCTTGAAGAACCTGAGCTGATTGAAAAGCTTTGGGATAATACCCGCTTCTTTAAAAAGGGCCTTGAGGAGTTAGGATTCAACACAGGAAAAAGTGAAACTCCTGTAACACCGGTTATTGTGGGCGAAGAAGCCCTGTCCCACCAGTTCTCAGACAAACTGCTCGAATACGGCGTATTTGCACAGGGAATCGCCTTCCCAACGGTGGCAAAAGGTATGGCCCGTGTACGAACCATCGTAACCGCACAGCATTCAAAAGAAGAATTGCAGGCTGCACTTGATGCGTTTGAAAAAGCCGGTAAGGAATTAGGTATTATTTAAGCGTTATATTCACAGCCGTGTCCTTCCAGGATACGGCTGTTTGTTTACAGCGGGATTCTCAAATGCCTGTTTCGCGCGAGAAATTTGTTTTCGCGCAGAATGGGATGAATTTCGCGCAAGACTTTGAAGTTTTCGCGCCAACTATATTGAATTCCGCGCACAAAAGTCATTTTATCGCGCAGTGACCAGCTTTCAGCTGGCTCCGTTTATGCATATATCTCATTTTTCCTCCGATTCCACAAATAATCATCTGTATCATAATCAAGAAGCGGCTGTTTGTTTGAAGTTGGATTATCAAATGGCTGTTTCGCGCGAGAATTTTGTCTTTCACGCAGCACCAGGTGAATTTCGCGCAAAACCTCGAAGTTTTCGCGCCAACTATATCAATTTCCGCGCACACAAGTCATTTTATCGCGCAGCGACCAACTATCAGCTGGCTGGGTTCCCAAGTATGTAAGCTACTCTTAAAATTTTATCCACAGATTCATTTATTCCTAGAATACAAAGCCCCTTACAAGATTGGTTATTTTTACCTTGTTTTTCTAATACACTCGTGCTATATTCTTTTTATTACAAATGTATTATTAAAAAGGGGTGCTGCTCAATGGGTTGGCTGATTATGGCATGTGAAGTAGGATTTTGGGTTCTAGTGATTACTGGTCTTATTTCAAGGTATCTATTCCAAAAGAAGCAGCTGGGTGCGTTCTTCCTGCTGTGCACACCAGTGATTGACCTTCTGCTGCTGGCGGCTGTGGTGATTGATCTGAGAAATGGCAGCTCGGCAACTTTCTTCCACGGAGTCGCCGCTTATTATATCGGCATGACGATCGCGTTTGGGAAAGGGATGGTCGATTGGGCCGACAGACAGTTTGCCTATCGCTTCAGCAATGGGTCAACACCAGCTAAAAGGTCGGTGTACGGAGCAGAACATGCCCGGAGAGAGAGAAGGGGCTGGCTGCGGCATTTATTTGGATGGGTGATCGGAAATGCAATTCTATTAGCCATCATTCTGATTACAGGAGATGCTAGCCGCACTAAGGAGCTTCTGTACGTCATGCAGTTATGGGCGATTATATTGGCAGTCGATTTTGTCTGGAGCTTCAGTTATACACTTTTCCCAAAGAAAAATAACACGATCAGTAAAAGTGAATAGGTTATACCGTCCAAGCTGAATTCAACGTTCAATCTCGAAACCTTAATCTGATTGTTTCTCTACTTTTAAGCTACATGTAAACCTATGCACTCGAGACGGATACAGCTTAATTACGAAAACCTGGCAGATGCCCGGTAAACTTTGCACAGCGACCCTACGGCCTGATGCCTGTTCCTGTGGTGGTGTTTAGGCACAATATTTCCGGGCGGAGTCGCCGCAAAATTTATAAAAGCAGCACGGGTCTGTTAAAATGGAATGGAAATATAGATAGGTGGTTGAACATCTTATGCCTAAATTCGTCGATCATGAAAAACAAAAAATATTACTCGCAGAAGCTGTCTGGAGAATTATACGAAGAGAAGGCATTGAAAAAGCATCAGTCCGGAATATTGCGGAGGAAGCGGGTATTTCTACAGGTTCCATGAGACATTATTTCTCAACACAATCAGAGCTCTTTGCCTTTGCTATGGAGCTGGTGGCAACCCGGGTGAAAGAACGGATGGAGCGGTTTGCCTTCAGCGGAAATCCGGTTGAGGATATGAGAAAGCTGCTGCTGGAGCTGCTGCCGATGGACGAGGAAAGAAGGGCGGAGACGGAAGTCTGGCTGGCTTTTAATATAAAAGCACTTTCGGATCCTAACCTAAAAAAACTCAGCACCCGGGTATATCAAGAAATGAAACAAGGCATGTCCCTTATGGTTGATACTCTTATACAGTATGACCTAGCAGTAAGTGAAATCGACCGGGATAGTGAAATCGAGAATTTGTACGGTCTTATCGATGGCCTTGCACTGCATGCGATCATTAGAACGGATGATCTGCCGCCTGAAACCATGGAAGAGGCTGTCTCGCAGTATATTGGCAGGCTATGTAAATGAGCGGACAGTCTTAAGAGAGCAGTGCCGGCAATTTCAACACATTGGTGAATATACCTGTGAAGTATTGTTTAAGCCTGTAAAAAGCTTTATACTATGTTAGGTGTATAAATGCCATATTTGGCTGGAAATTTAACTGATTATTCAATCGTTATTCCTTTAGGTTTGTGAAAGGGGACATATAAAATGAATGAAAAGCAGCGCCTTGAATCTGCGCAAGTAAGTACGGCTAATTCTCCGGACAAAAAATCCGAGAAGGATTACAGCAAGTACTTTGAATCCGTATACACGGCTCCATCTTTGAAGGATGCCAAAAAACGCGGGAAAGAAGAAGTACAGTATCACAATGATTTTGCCATTCCTGAAGAATTCAGGGATATGGGGAAAGGCCGGAAGTTTTATATCAGAACATACGGCTGCCAGATGAACGAGCATGATACAGAGGTAATGGCAGGTATTTTAATGGCGCTTGGCTACGAGCCGACAAACGGCGTCGAGGATGCCAATGTGATTCTTCTGAATACATGTGCGATCCGTGAAAATGCGGAAAACAAAGTGTTCGGGGAGCTTGGCCACCTGAAAGCTCTTAAACTAGAAAAACCGGACCTGCTTCTTGGTGTGTGTGGCTGTATGTCACAGGAAGAATCTGTTGTAAACCGTATCCTTTCTAAACATTCGTTCGTGGATATGATTTTCGGTACTCATAACATCCACCGCCTTCCAAACATTTTAAACGAAGCTTACCTTTCAAAAGAAATGGTGGTTGAGGTTTGGTCCAAAGAAGGCGACGTGATTGAAAACCTACCAAAGGTACGTAAAGGAAATATCAAAGCCTGGGTCAACATTATGTACGGTTGTGATAAGTTCTGCACATACTGCATTGTTCCTTATACACGCGGAAAAGAAAGAAGCCGCCGTCCTGAAGAGATCATCCAGGAAGTACGCCACCTGGCTGCACAGGGATATAAGGAAATCACACTGCTTGGACAGAATGTGAATGCTTATGGCAAAGACTTGACAGACATTAAATATGGCCTTGGGGATTTAATGGATGAAATCCGTAAAATAGATATCCCGCGGATCCGCTTCACAACGAGCCATCCAAGGGACTTCGATGACCATTTAATAGAGGTCCTTGCAAAAGGCGGAAACCTGGTGGAGCATATTCATCTTCCCGTTCAATCCGGCAGTACGGATGTGCTTAAGATCATGGCACGTAAATATACAAGAGAGCAGTATTTAGAGCTTGTCCGTAAAATCAAAGCCGCCATTCCAGGTGCTACGCTTACCACTGATATCATTGTCGGCTATCCAAACGAAACGGAAGAGCAATTTGAAGAGACGCTTTCTCTTTACCGCGAAGTGGGATTCGATTCTGCGTACACGTTTATTTACTCTCCGCGTGAGGGAACGCCGGCTGCCAAGATGGTCGATAATGTTCCGATGGAAGTGAAGAAGGAAAGACTGCAAAGATTAAATGCAGTTGTAAATGAATTTGCTGCGGGAAGAATGAAAGATCACCAAGATCAAATTGTGGAAGTTCTTGTTGAAGGGGAAAGCAAGAGAAATCCGGAGGTATTGGCTGGCTACACAAGAAAGAATAAATTAGTCAATTTCAAAGGACCTAAATCTGCAATCGGCCAGCTTGTGAAAGTGAAAATCACAAGTACGAATACATGGTCATTAAATGGTGAGATGATAGTAGAAGAAAAGGCAGAGGTGTTAATATAAATGGGGAAATATACAAAAACGGATATTTTAAACAAAGCTGATGAACTTGCTAAAATGATTGCTGAAACGGAAGAAGTGGATTTCTTTAAAAAAGCAGAAGCTCAAATCAATGAGAACCAAAGAGTAAGAGAGCTTATTGCCAGCATGAAGAGCCTTCAAAAGCAGGCGGTTAACTTCCAGCACTACGGAAAAACAGAAGCGTTAAAGATGGTAGAAGCGAAAATTGAAGCAATCGAACAGGAAATCGATGAAATTCCGATCGTTCAGGAGTTTAAGCAGTCACAGGTTGATGTGAACGATCTTCTACAGATGGTAGCTTCATCCGTTTCTAACACAGTGACAGATATAATCATTGAATCTACAGGCGGCGACGTGCTTCGCGGCGAAACCGGTTCAAAGGTAAACAGCGGCTCAGGCGGCTGCCACTAAGAGAATCGTTGAGAAAGAAACAGCAGCTTCCAGCGGGGAGCCGCTGTTTTTTTCAATGGACAGGAAAAAGGTGCAAAAATATGCACCTTTCATACACTACATATATATTAGTAGTTGTTGTCGTGGTTGTTGCGGTTGTTGCGTCTTCTGCGGCGGCAATTGCATCTAGAGGAATAGGATCTTCCTTCGTCATAGTTATTGTTCACTCCGCGATTGTTTCTATTGCTGTTACTGTTTCCGCGATTACCATAATTGCTGCGATTACCGGAGTTTCCTCTGTTACCGTGATGGCCTTTGCCATCATTATTTGAACCAAAGTTATTATTTACACCATTGTTATAGCCGTTATTATTTACACCGTTGTTATAGCCGCCGTTATCATTTCTTCCTTCTTTATAGCCGTGGTTGCCTGAACCATGGTTGTCGCTGTATCTTCTGGTGACTCTACGCCCGCCTTCATATCTGTTATCGGAGTACTCTCCATACCCTCCGTTGTTGCTTCCGCAGTAATGGCCCCAATAATTCCAAAATGTCATCTATAAAATCCCCCTTTCAATATGTTCTCTATAAAATATGACAAGCTAGGAATTTAAGTGTGGACAAGTGTACTAATAGATTTGTGTATTTTATGAAAGTGTGAGTCTATTTTTCAGGAAGGGCAAGAAAAAGGGGAGGAATATATGTGCACACAAAATAGGCTCTGGGCATACCATGTGGGTGAGATAAAGTTGGCAATGATGCTATTTCTTCATATATAAGGCAAGCACATTAGACATTTAACCCGCATAGGATGAATTGAAACTGAAGAGGAGGGTTCGCTCACATGTCCCAATATAGAGAGATTATAACAAAAGCGGTGGTGGCGAGAGGGCGCAAATTTACGAAATCTAATCACCATATTTGCCCGGCTCATCAACCTTCAAGCATTCTGGGTTGCTGGATCATCAACCATAAATACGACGCGAGAAAAGTCGGCGGTAAAGTGGAGATCACAGGAACTTTCGATATTAACGTCTGGTATTCATTCAGCAAGAATACAAAAACAGAGGTAGTGACGGAGAAGGTGCGTTACTCTGATGTCATAAAGCTTAAATATCGTGACCAGGATTACTTTGATGATGATGAAGTTGTGGCACGCGTTGTACAGCAGCCAAATTGTATTGAAGCCTGCATTTCCAATGACGGAACAAAAATTGTCGTAGACGTTGAAAGAGAATTCTTCGTGGAGGTAGTCGGAGAGACAAAGGTAACCGTAGCCGTTCACCCAGAAGGCTTCAACGAAGATGATGATGATTGGGATTGCGATGTAGAAGATGAAGAATTCGAAAGCATTAATACCGACTTTATTGAAGATAAAGAAAGAGATTCGTAAACTAGGAGGGATTCTTCCTAGTTTTTTCTTTTGGCGTGGAGGCTGGATAATTGATACAATCATTTCTCAGGCAAAAAATGATATAATGAAGACAGCATTTTTAGGAATCAAGCGTGGAAAGGTTTTGAATACATATGGCAGGATATACGCCAATGATACAGCAATATTTAAAAATTAAGGCAGAGTATCAGGATGCCTTTTTATTTTTTCGCTTAGGCGACTTTTATGAAATGTTCTTCGAGGATGCCACACGTGCATCACAGGAGCTTGAAATCACATTAACGGCCCGTGAAGGCGGAAGCGACGAGAAAATCCCGATGTGCGGCGTGCCTTACCATGCGGCGCCCAATTATATAGAGCAGCTGATCGCCAAAGGCTTTAAAGTAGCCATCTGCGAACAGACCGAAGATCCAAAGCAGGCAAAAGGAGTCGTCCGGCGTGAAGTCGTCCAGCTGATTACGCCTGGAACGATGATGGAAGGCAAAGGGATGCTTGAAAAAGAGAACATCTTTATCGCATCCATTACACCATACGGGGAAAAAACGTTTGGACTGGCTTACAACGATCTTTCAACCGGGGAATTAAAGGCCACTATCATCTATGGCGATTTTAATGATTTGATTAATGAATTAGCTTCGCTTGGCGCGAAGGAAGTAGTGATACCTTCAGATCTTTCCGCTGAGCTTCAAAAGTCTCTCAAAGAAAGAATGAATGCAGCCCTTTCTTATGAAGATGAATGCTCTGAGAGTATAAATTTTGGAAATCTGCTGAATCCTGTGAAGCATCAGAAGGAGCTGGCAGAAACGGTTTCCAGGCTGCTGCATTATTTATTCCGGACCCAAAAACGCAGCCTGGATCATCTTCAGCCGGTTTCCTCCTATGAGAGCAGCCAGTATATGAAAATAGATTATCATTCTAAAAGAAATCTGGAGCTCACCGAAACCGTCCGGTCAAAAGGGAAAAAAGGTTCGCTGTTATGGCTCTTAGATGAGACGAAAACAGCCATGGGCGGAAGAATCTTGAAGCAGTGGATCGACCGCCCGCTGTTAAGCCGAAGCGCAATTGAGCAACGGCAGGAGCTTGTTTCCCTCTTCATTCAGAACTTCTTTGAACGTGAGGAGCTCCGTGAGCGGTTGAAGGAAGTTTATGATCTGGAACGGCTGGCAGGAAGAGTGGCCTTTGGGAATGTGACGGCCCGGGACCTCTTACAGCTAAAGAAATCACTCCAGCAGGTGCCTGCGATTATTTCAGTGGTGCAGGGAATGGGCGGATAGGCTGAGGAATTGGCAGGTAAAATGGATCCGTGCGGCGATCTAGCAGAACTTCTTGAAAGAGCTATCGGTGAAAACCCGCCTCTTTCTATTAAAGAAGGAAATATGATCCGGGATGGCTATCACGAGGAGCTTGACCAGTACCGAGATGCCAGCAGAAACGGAAAGACCTGGATCGCTCAGCTAGAGAAGCAGGAACGCGAGCGGACAGGCATCAAGTCCTTGAAAATCGGCTACAACCGTATCTTCGGCTACTATTTAGAGATTACCAGACCAAATCTGCACCTGCTGCAGGACGACCGCTATGAGCGCAAGCAGACACTTTCCAATGCGGAGCGGTTTATCACGCCTGAATTAAAAGAAAAAGAAGCCCTGATTTTGCAGGCAGATGAGAAATGTGTACAGTTGGAATATGACTTGTTCCTCGCTCTTAGGGAAACGGTGAAAACGTATATTCCTAGACTGCAGCAGCTTGCAAGAGTTATAAGCGAGCTGGATGCGCTGCAATGCTTTGCAACAATCAGCGAGCAGAGACGATACACGCAGCCTAGATTTTCTGATGATAACGTGCTTCACATCCATAACGGCCGCCATCCGGTTGTTGAAAAAGTCATGCAGGCCCAGGAATATGTGCCAAACAGCTGTACGATGAATGCAGAACGGGAAATCCTGCTCATCACAGGGCCGAACATGTCCGGTAAAAGTACCTTCATGAGACAGATCGCCCTGACATCGATCCTGGCTCAGATTGGCTGCTTCGTACCAGCAGAAGAAGCGGTGCTGCCAATCTTTGATAAGGTATTTACTAGAATCGGGGCAGCGGATGACTTAATTTCCGGCCAAAGTACCTTCATGGTCGAAATGCTGGAAGCTAAAAATGCAATCGACCATGCAACCCAAAACAGTTTAATCTTATTTGATGAGATAGGGCGGGGCACATCCACATACGACGGAATGGCCCTGGCGCAATCCATCATTGAATATATCCATGATGAAATCGGAGCCAAAACCATCTTCTCAACTCATTACCATGAGCTGACTGTACTTGGCGGGAAGCTTAGCCGGGTGAAGAATGTCCATGTTAGTGCTGTTGAACAGAATGGCAAAGTCGTGTTCCTTCATAAGGTGAAAGAGGGTGCAGCCGACAAGAGTTATGGAATTCATGTTGCCCAGCTGGCTGAGCTGCCTGACAAACTCATTAAGCGGGCGAATGAAATACTTGCCGAACTTGAAGAAGGGAAGCCGGAGGTGCGGCAGGAAACTCCTGTTAAGCAAAATGATAGAGTCCAGGAAGAATTAGCAGCCGTGGACGAGCAGCTATCCTTCTTTGGGGAACAAAAATCGGTGAAAAAGAACGAGAATACAAAAGAGCACAAAGTAATAGAAGAATTAAAGTCTTTAAGTGTGCTGGAAATGACGCCGCTTGAAGCGCTGAACGCGTTATATCAGATTCAGAAAAAAGTGAAGGGCTGATTGCGAATCGTTCGGAGGGTCTAGAGGCGTTGCGAGCCGTTCGTAAGGCGGTTCCCAACCCATTTATTGCCCTCCGGATGTTTCGGAAGCAGGTTCCGAAGGTGAATAAACACTTCCGAATACATCGGAAGCTCTTTCCGAGTATGAATCGAAGAGTTTCGAAGTCTTCGAAAGCAGGTTTCGAATAGATGTATAGACGTCTGAAGCTTGCAGAAGTCTGTTCCGAAAGAATGGCTTTGGAGTCTTCCGAACTCTTCAAAACACAGGAAACATTCCCGAATCACACAGTGGAGGTGACCGTAATGGGAAAAATCGTACAGCTTGATCATGCCTTGTCCAATAAAATCGCCGCTGGTGAAGTGGTCGAGCGCCCGGCATCTGTAGTGAAGGAATTAACAGAAAACGCCATTGATGCAGGCAGCACGATGATTGAAATCCATCTTGAGGAAGCGGGCCTTGCAAGCATCCGGATCATCGACAACGGCCACGGCATCGAAGAGGATGATGTGCTGACTGCTTTCCAAAGGCATGCAACCAGTAAAATCAAAAACGAGCAGGATTTATTCCGGATCAGAACACTTGGCTTCAGGGGAGAAGCCCTGCCAAGTATCGCATCCGTCTCCCGTCTGGAGCTTCGGACAAGCACCGGGGAGGGGCCGGGAACAAGGGTGTTTTTTGAAGGCGGAGAGCTGAAGGAACATGAAGGCTATTCCAGCCGTAAAGGAACCGACATCACGGTAGCGGATCTTTTCTTCAACACGCCTGCCCGACTAAAATATATGAAATCGATTCATACAGAGCTCGGGAATATCACCGATTGTGTGAACAGACTTGCACTTTCTAACCCGAATATCTCTTTTAAACTGATAAACAATGAAAAGAAACTGCTCCATACAAACGGCAACGGAGATATTCGCCAGGTGCTGGCAGCGATCTACGGATTAGGAATCGCAAAAAGCATGGTTCCCATTAGCGGCCAGTCACTGGATTTCAAGGTCACTGGCTATGCTGCGCTGCCAGAAGTAACGAGGGCATCCCGGAACTATATTTCTACGATGATCAACGGACGTTTTATCAAAAACTATGCCCTGGCCAAAGCCATCATGGAAGGTTATCATACACTGCTGCCCATCGGCAGGTATCCGATTGCCATACTATCGATTGAAATGGACCCGCTGCTAGTAGATGTGAACGTACATCCGTCCAAAATGGAAGTACGCCTCAGTAAGGAAGCGGAATTATTCCAACTTGTCGATGAAAGCATTAAAGCTGCCTTTAAAACAAGAGAACTGATCCCAAGTAACACTCCTGTTAAAAAGAAGGAAAAAGATGAAAGCGAGCAGACTCAGTTTGTTTTTGAAACGGCCCCTGCTCCCCTGCAGGCATCTGTAACACCGGCTGCAAGCACGGAAGAAAATAGACAGCCGCTCTGGAGAGAGCCTGTTGTCAGGATAGAAGAGCCCATCGAAACTCCGGATACAAAGACAGATTACAAGCCATTCATCAATTCGGTTGTGAACAGCGGCAATGAAAGTCAGGAGGAGTATAGAGTTCCTTCTTATCAAGATGTCTTTAAAGGAGACACAGACGTCTTTCAGGATGATCAAATGACGCCTCAGCAGGAAGAGCCAGCTTCAAGGGTACCCGTCATGTACCCAATCGGCCAGATGCACGGCACATACATCCTGGCCCAGAATGAAAAAGGCTTATACATCATCGACCAGCACGCAGCCCAGGAACGGATCAAATACGAATATTTCCGGGAAAAAGTCGGCAAGGTAGCAAGCGAATTGCAAGAAATGCTTATTCCGATCACGCTCGAGTTTTCGACTGATGAAGTCATACGGATTCAAGAAAATATGGGTGAGCTCGAATCAGTAGGAGTATTCCTTGAAGATTTCGGCTATAACAGCTTCATCGTCCGTTCCCATCCGCAGTGGTTCCCAAAAGGACTTGAGCAGGAAATCATTGAGGAGATGATTCAGCAGGTCTTGAATGTGAGGAAGGTCAACATTAAGAAACTCAGAGAAGAAGCTGCTATTTTAATGAGCTGTAAAGGATCTATTAAGGCAAACCACTACTTGAGGCAGGAAGATATGCAGGCTTTGCTGGATGAACTCAGGAGATCGTCGGATCCGTTTACTTGTCCTCACGGTAGGCCGATTATTATTCATTATTCTACTTATGAGATGGAGAAGATGTTTAAGAGGGTGATGTAACAAGTCTCTATTAACTCTTGAAAATAATGGGAATCAGTAAACTATCTTCACAGGGGGCAAGTCTTAAACGGTTCTTATTTAACTCATATTTAGGTTCTTACGATTTTAAAATCTTAAAACCTTGTACTATTTCGTAACCGAGTTTCAAAGGGTATAGTAATAAACGTAAACAGGGGATAAGGCATTTAAGGTAAGAATTTGTGTTGTTCATAGGGTTTGTGATAGAACTTTTCCAGATTTTCTAACATTAAGACTGGGTAAGAGGGATTAAAAAAAGCTTATATCAAGAATAATGTTTGTTTATTAACTATAGAAATAACCCAGATAGATACGGATATTCATTAATAGCACTTATTGGCAGGGGCTGTTTGGGTGATGGTAACCTTCTCGGTCTTCAAAACCGTTTGTGACCTGCGTGCTAGGTCAGGTGGGTTTAATTCCCACCCAGTCCAGCTAATACAAACCGGAAGCACTATTCCAATAAACTCGAATATGTTATCTTTTTAGCTGGGCTTTTTTCATTTCATTAATAAAAATGGGCCATCCAGACTATCTGGATGGCCCATTTGCATGCTAGGTTTATTTTTCCAAACTAAGCTGACTGCCGCTGGTTCCTTCTTACCCTGTTTTCCTTTTTAGTGGATTTGTCCTTATTTTGGGTTTTGGAAACTCTGAAGAACATCACCAGTCCCGCACTGCCAATCAGCACCCACTCAAGTGCAAATTGATTGCTGCTGACATAGATTCCTGCTGCGGCGATGACCAGCATCAGAATGCTTTTCAGGTAATAATTGGACCTGGAATTGACCAACATCAGTACGGAGAGGATTACGAGCACCGTAGGGACCAGGTTGCTCCTCACTAATAAAGTATGGTTGGTATAAATGCCATAAAAATAATACAGAAACGATGCTAACACTGCGAACAGGGAAAGAAAATACTTAATCCGGGACTGTTTGGCAAACAAAATCCAAACTGCTGCAAAGTTGATACCAGCAGATATTCCCAACTTAATCACCAACTGATTGAATGTAAAGGTGCCGACAGGGTCCTCCATCAGACCCATAACGTATCTAACGTTGATGAGTACCGCTAAGACGGCTGCGATTTTTATTGCAAGATTGACGTTCACTCTGGGCTGTTTTACATTTACTTTCTTAAAGGAAGGTCTAAATTTAAAAATGCGCTTGGAGCTTGTCCTGCTTGGCGGAGTTGACCCCACCTTGGCTTCTGAACCACCGGGTTTGTTTCTTCTCTCCATCCTTGACCGGGTAACCTTGCCTTCACTCGTTTCCCTTATATCACGTCCCCATGGATCCGTTTCCCTTTTTGCCTGCGGTTCCTCAGTCCGTGTTTGTTCTCTATATTGATCACCATCGACTTTTTCGGGATACTCGGATTCTGAATAAAAGTCCAATGCTATCACCTCTAACGTTTTTTGTTGAATACTACCATGAGATTATACAACTTCATGTGTAGAGTGGCTACCCACATAAGTCCTTATTCAACTCCAAAATGTCTGTGCGGGGTATATTGAGTGACTATATAAATCCCTTCGCTGTATACCAACCAAGAGTTAAATATGTTCACGCTAGTAAACTAAACATTTGCCATTACGACCTTGATTTCGTTAAAATATACTTTTGACGAATTCAGGGTCTTTTTCCTTTACACCTTGTTAAGCCAGGGGTCTTCCAATTTTCTTCTCAGTCTTTTTAACAAAACTTTATTTTAACACAAATAGTGGAATACTGGTTAAAGGGGTGTAGTTTAACAGGAGATGTGCTGGTTATGCAGAGAGTGGGAATTAGATTAAACATTTAAACAAACGCCTTATGAAGATTAAACTTTTTGGCAGTTTGATAAATAGTGCTAAAGCATGGTATAAGTGTAAAAGAAGCAGAGATATACTGCTTTTTAATTTTGGGATAAGGGGTTGTCTTGATCCCATAATGAGAGGATTTGAATACAATTATGAAAGACAATTTTTGGCGTGATTTACCACGGCCATTTTTTATACTGGCACCAATGGAAGATGTGACGGATGTTGTTTTCCGTCATGTAGTGAGTGAAGCAGCAAGACCTGATGTGTTTTTTACAGAGTTTACAAACTCTGAGAGTTACTGCCACCCTGACGGGAAAGAAAGTGTGCGAGGGCGTTTGACTTTTACAGAGGATGAACAGCCTATGGTAGCCCATATTTGGGGAGATAAGCCTGAAAACTTTCGGCAAATGAGTATTGGTATGGCGGAACTTGGGTTTCGGGGTATAGATATCAATATGGGATGCCCTGTACCTAATGTGGCACAGCATGGGAAGGGAAGCGGCCTTATCCGCCGTCCAGAAGTTGCAGCAGAATTAATACAAGCAGCAAAAGCAGGCGGACTGCCTGTAAGTGTAAAGACAAGGCTTGGTTACAGTGAAATAGACGAATGGCGAGACTGGCTGACACACATATTGAAACAAGACATTGTGAATCTTTCCATTCATTTGCGCACAAGAGACGAGATGAGCAAAGTAGATGCTCATTGGGACCTGATCCCGGAGATCAAGAAGCTCCGTGACCAGGTGGCACCCCATACTCTCTTGACTATTAATGGGGATATACTTGACCGGCAAACCGGCTTAAAGCTCGCTGAACAATACGGTGTTGATGGAGTTATGATTGGGCGGGGTATTTTCAATAATCCATTTGCCTTTGAAAAGGAGCCAAAAGACCATAGCAGTAAGGAGTTGCTCGATCTCTTAAGGCTGCATCTTGATCTACATGATCAATATACACTGCGTTCGTTCAAGGCTCTTCATCGCTTCTTTAAGATATATATCAAAGGATTCCGAGGGGCAAGTGATTTAAGAAATCAATTAATGAACACAGAGTCAACAGACGAAGTGCGTGCCTTGCTTGATAAATTTGAGTCAGAGAATCTTGATGTAATGGGGTGAACAGTAGAGGTGTTCCCAATTCAAGATAAAAGCGAAGAAAGACTGTAAACGGGTGTGCCCACAATAAAGTTCGAGTTTATACTTAGCAGATAATTGGTTGGTGTGAAGGCGGTTTTGAACCGGACTCATTCCGACCAATTTTTGCTTTATATGTTTGTTAAAATACTCTTGGTAGTTAAACTTTGCCCGTCCGACCCTATTTCGTTAAAAAATCCTTTTGCGAATTCGGGGTCTTTTTCCTTTTGGTCAACTAAATTTATGAAACCCTATTAGAAGAATTAGTATGCATGGTTAAGCTTTTTTAGATGAGGCAACTATTAATTATCCAGTGGATTTCGCACATCAATTTATTCCTTTGGATAGAATTTGATTTGTTAACAGTATAGGTCTTGATTCTGGTAAACAGACACCGGTTCGTCACAAAACCACTTTCCTGAAAGAAGTAGAAGATCAACGATCCATTCGCTGATGGGAAGATCCTGAAGACGGCGGATATGACGGATGTGAAGTCTGGAGGAGATTGATTGGCAGTGGGGGCAGGAAGCGGAAGTACTTTGTACCGTGAATAGCATGGAGTCATCGAATGTTGAAACGTGAACAATATCCAGAACAGGATTTGGTGGTACCCATGAAATTATGATTACTCACTCCCTTTTTGATATGATACTCATCAAATATCCAAGCAACGAATTCATCAAACCACCGTAAGAACCATTTTTTGCTTGCCAAATACAAATGAGACTAGGTTTTAAGCGGCAAAACCTAACCTAAGTGGGGTCAGTACGAACTTTACATATTCATCATCATTGCGCCTTCTGTTATACAGAGGGTGTTTTTATTTGAACGCATTTAAAGATAATTCCCTAACAGACAAAAGGAAATTGAAAATAACTTGTTTACTCTAGTTGGATGGTCACATATAATCTGCTGGTCAAATTTGAAATTTTAAAAGTGAACTTCATGACAATTAACCAAAAAATTTTGAAGATTACAAAAAATTGTTGTAATGTGAGGAAACTATGACATAATTGTGAGTATCAAAATTTTTCAGGAGGAAAAACATGAACGTTAGTGAAAAATTGAAAGAGTTGGGTATTACTTGGCCCGAACAGGCACCCAAGCCAATGGCCAATTATGTAACGGTCAGAAGAAGTGGAAACTTGCTGTTTCTTTCTGGGGCAGGTCCCTTTGTTGATGGCAGGCCAGCTTATGTTGGAAGAGTAGGGAAGGAAGTAAGTGTTGAAGAAGCATATGAAGCAGCAAAACTGTCCGTTATCAACCTGTTAAGCATGATTCAAAGCGAACTAGGAAGCCTGGATAATATCCGGATCATCAAACTTCTTGGTTTTGTCAGCAGTGATCCAGATTTTTTCGACCAACCAAAAGTGATTAATGGGGCATCTGATTTTCTGGTCGATTTACTTGGAGAAAACGGAAAGCATGCCCGGTCAGCAATCGGGACAACAGTATTGCCTTTCAACATTCCAGTGGAAATTGAAATGATAGCTGAAATCATCAATTAGGACCAAAAATTCATTAAAAAGCGGGATACCTGCGGAAAGCATACCGGCCCCTTTCAAGAATGATGCGATAAAAATATTGGGGTTCAGCCATTGACCTAGGAGGGGGGGAATGCTATGCAAATAAACGTTGAAAAGGAAAGTAATCCTATTTTTAAAAACTATCTTCCTATTGCCGAAGCAATCTCGAAAACATTTGGGAGCAGCTGTGAGGTTGTGGTTCACGATCTGACTGATATGTCTTCTTCGATTGTTGCCATTTATAACGGACATGTTACAGGCAGAGAAGTAGGTTCCCCAATGACGGATCTCGGTCTCAAAATATTAAGAAATTGCGGGGACGAAGACCTCCATTTAAATTATAGAAACGAGAGTGTTAAGGGAAAAAAGATTAAATCTTCCTCCATTCTTATTCGTGATGATTCAGGTAGCGTTGTAGGGTCTTTATGTATAAACATTGACATCACGTCATTAACTATGGCAGCCTCCAGTTTACATGAAATGGTCAACATTAATGAAGAAAATAAAGAGGAATCTTTCCCGCAGTCGGTTACAGAGTTAGAAAAGCGTCTGATTGACCGGGCTGTAGAAAAGATTGGAAAACCGATAGACCTTATGGCAAAGAATGAAAGGTTGGAGTTTATTCGCTTACTCGACGATATGGGTCTATTCCTCATAAAGGGCACGGTACATAATATTGCAAAATTGCTGGATGTATCAAAATTCACGGTATACAGCTACATTGAGAAGAAACTTTAATAGAGCGGCGAAGTCAATTCAGATTTGTTTTCAATACAGTTTTTAAGGAGGGATTTACTTTGTTGTCTGATGAACTTGCCTATATGCCTGCCAAGGACCTGGCAGCCAAAATACGGAACCGGGAACTGTCTGCACTGGAAGTAACCGAAGCTTTTATAAGTAGAATCGAAGAGCGGGATAAAAGTCTGAATTCCTTTGTTTACTTTGGATATGAGGATGCCTTGAATAATGCGAGGCAAGCGGATCGAGCCTTACAAGCCGGGGATGAAGCCGGTATTTTCCACGGTGTTCCGTCAGCACTGAAAGATTTGTTTGGAGCCAAGCCTGGCTGGATTTCGACTTTTGGCGGACTCAAAGTACTTAAGGATAATGTAGTCAACCATTATTGTGCATTTGGAGAGCGTTATGAAAAAGCGGGGGGAGTGCTATTAGGTAAGACAAATAGTCCGCTCCTGGGTGCTAGCGGGATGACAGACAATGAATTGTTTGGTCCGACAAGAAATCCATTTGATCTAACGAGAAATCCAGGAGGTTCATCAGGAGGAGCAGCAGCGGCGGTTGCCGATGGCCTTCTTCCAATCGCCCAGGGATCCGATAGCGGAGGGTCGACTCGAATTCCAGCAGCATGGTGCGGCTTATTTGGCTTTAAGCCATCGGGGGGGAGGGTTCCTTTTTTAGGACGGCCAGATGGGTTTAGAACATTTATCTTCTCAACAGAAGGGGTACTGACCAGGAATGTTGAGGATGCTGCGTTGGGATTATCAGTTTTGACAGGCTACGATGATCGCGATCCCTACTCTGTTAGTGATAAGGTGGATTTCATGTCCGCCCTGCATGGTTCGATGAAAGGAAAGAAGATAGCCTATAGCCGGGATTTTGGAGCATACCCTGTAGACCAGCGTGTGGCGAACTCCGTTGAAAATGCAGTGAAGCTCTTTCAAAATGCCGGAGCCATCGTGGAAGAAGTAGATATAGAAATTCCTTACCACCAGAGAGAGTTGTCCGATTTGTTTTTCCGTACAGTCATGAGAGGGTATATCCCGTTTTTTGAATCACTGAAGAATAGGGGATATGACCTTTTAAAGGATTACCGTGAGGACTTGACACCTGCCATTATTGAATGGATGGAAAAGAGTTATCAATCTGACCTGCGTGATATGTACAGAGACCAAATCATGCGAACAGAAATGTTTGACGCGATTCAAAAAGTATTTAGGCAGTATGACTTGCTGGTAACACCTACCGCTGCGACCCTTCCGCAATTAAATGGCCCTAGGGGGAAATCACAAGGTCCGGTTGAGATAAACGGAGTGGAAGTTGATCCTTCTTTGGGATGGGCTATGACATATTTTACGAATTTCACAGGTCATCCATCTGCTTCTATTCCGGCAGGTCTTGAAGAAAATCTCCCAGTTGGCTTGCAAATCATCGGTAAACGATATGGAGATGCAGATGTTTTAACGGCAAGTGCAGTTTTTGAGCAATTGAAACCTTGGCAGTATATTTATGATATTTGTAAACAGCGTCCTCTAGAAATCACACAATATAGCAAATAGTAAGCTATTGTTCCAAAAACATCTGTCAAGCAGCTGGGAGAACAATTAAATCTACCGGTAGACAGTTAAAGCTACTGTTTCAACAAATAAGTATAGAACCAAATAATTTACAAATTAAATAGACAGAATATTCATACTTTCGACCTTATATTCATTAGAAGTGGAGGAATTGTTATGTCACAAATGCTTGCGTTGATATGTGTTATCGCAATTTTATTAATAGGGGATTTTGTTGCTGTTCGGACAAAAGCCTGGATTCCTTCTATGTTCGTCTCTGGAATCTTGTTTCTGATTGGGTACTGGACATTCTTCCCCAAGGAAATCATTGCAACGGCGGGTATTCCTACAGTGGTTGCTGTAATGATGATGTATTTATTGATTACCAATATGGGAACCTTACTATCACTTCAAGAGTTAAAGAATCAGTGGAAGACCATTGTTATAGCACTATCTGGTATCTTAGGGATTGTAGCAGCATTAATGAGTATTGGAACATTGATTTTTGGCTTTAAAACTATGGTGGTAGCTATACCTCCATTAGTCGGTGGTGTTGTATCGGCACTGATTATGTCAGAAGGTGCGAAAGAAGCCGGCCTCGCATCGCTTTCTGTATTTGCAATCGTCATTTATGTCATGCAGGGTTTTGCAGGATATCCGTTAACGGCGTTGGTATTGAAGAAGGAAGGCAGGAGACTTCTTAAGGAATACAGGGAGGGAGGGCTCCGGACCGCTGAAGCAGAAATTGCTTCGACAGTTGAAACGGAAACCTTAGGACCTAAATTATTTAAACATTTACCGGAGAAATATAATACAGATTTCTTTAAGTTTTTCAGGCTGGCATTAGTTGGGTTTGCCGCCTATCAAGTATCCACGTGGTTAGCCCCGGTTGTATCAATCAGCCCATTTGTTCTTTGCTTACTGTTTGGGGTTATCGCAACAAGCGCTGGGTTCCTTGAAAAACAGGTTTTACAGAAAGCCAACGGTTTTGGGATGGCAATCCTGGTCCTTATGCTCTTCATTTTTGACGGCTTGAAGCAGGCGACCCCTGCAATGCTGCTTGATATCCTGTTCCCATTGATCGGTACAATTGTTTTAGGCGTTATCGGAATGTATATCTTCTCGTTAATTGCAGGGAAAATTTTAAAGGTCAGCAAAGAAATGGCGTTTGCCGTTTCATTAACAGCGCTTTACGGATTCCCCGCAGACTACATCATAACCAATGAAGTAATCAAGTCGTTAACAGAGGATGAAAAAGAAAGAGAGGCACTGTTGAGCCGGATGCTGCCCCCTATGCTTGTAGGCGGATTCATTACGGTCACAATTGTTTCAGTCATTCTAGCAGGTATTTTTGTACAATTCTTGTAAGCGGAAAGGGCGTTTTTTGTGCAAGAGCTAAAAGAACGAATTGAAAGACATATAAACCAATTAAGTGAATTTACTGCTACACCTGAAAACGGGACTACAAGGCTCACATATAGTGTTGAAGATCTACAGGCACGTAATTATATCAAGGATACTATGAAGGAATATGGCTTGCAGGTTAGGGAAGATGGTTATGGGAATATTTTCGGAAAGCTAGATGGAACGCTCATAAATGCGCCCAGCGTCATCATCGGTTCTCATTTTGACTCAGTACCAAATGGAGGAGCATATGATGGTCCTGCCGGAGTAATAGCTGGTCTAGAAGTGGCCGGACTGTTTGTCAAAAATAACGTAGCTCCAAGATATCCACTGGAAGTCGTTGCATTAGTAGAAGAAGAAGGTTCAAGATTTGGTGGCGGCCTGATGGGATCCAGAGGAATGATGGGGCTTCTGAGTGATGAGGGTTTTCGAAGCCTAAGGGATCGAGACGGGATATCCACTGAAGAAGCTATGGTGAAAATAGGACTTGATCCTTCCCTTCCAAGAAGACGGGATCCAAAAACCATGAAGGCATTCCTGGAATTGCATATTGAACAGGGTCCCATCTTAGAGGAAAAGAATATTCCCATTGGTGTCGTGGAAGCTATCGTGGGATTAACTCAGCTGGAAATAACAATACAAGGCCAGGCAGGACATGCCGGAACCACCCCGATGGACCGCCGAGCCGATGCGCTTGTAGCAGCAGCAACGATTATTACACAATTGCCTGCATTCGCAGTAGAAGAAGGGCAGGGGACCGTAATTACCACTGGCCGGTTGAATGTATTTCCTAACGGAGCAAATGTCATTCCTAATAAAGTAGTATTCACTGTAGACATCCGGTCAGGAAAAGAACAAAACGTGCTGAATGTAATAGAAAAAACGAAGGCACTGATTCATTCAGTTTGTAATGACAACATTCAAACTTCAGTCGATCAGCTTTTATATATTCAGCCAAAACAGTTTAATGAGAGAATTACTTCATTATTAAAGAAACAAAGTGAAGAGCTGAACATCCAGTATTGCTCAATTAACAGCGGAGCCGGGCACGATGCAATGGTCTTTTCTGACTATACTGATGTGGGAATGCTATTTATTCCTAGTAGAGATGGACTCAGCCATTGTCCAGAAGAATGGTCTGATTCGGTCCATTTGGAGAATGCAATTCATATTCTTTTTGAAGCAGCCAAAAGATTAACGGAGTCAGAAGGATAGACGAAATTGAACGTGTACACCTGGTAAAGGAAATCTAAAAACGACTAGCTGGTTTTAACTAGAAGAACACTGTAGTTGTACGCGGTCACTGAAAAAATCCAATCGTTAAATTAGGCAGTATAAAATATTAATCTATAAAATTAGGAGGATCTAGGATGGAACAGTTATTTTCAAAATTGAATGAGTTATACGGAGAAATCGTGGAAATACGCAGGCACCTTCATGAAAATCCCGAACTATCATTTGAAGAGGTAGAGACTCCCAAATATATCGCAGCCTATCATCAGGCATTAGGACATGAAGTTCGTACAGAAGTTGGAGGAAGAGGTGTCGTGGCGGTTTTAAAAGGGGGCCGACCGGGAAAGACTGTTGCGCTTCGGGCTGACTTCGATGCGCTGCCGATTCAGGAAGAAAATGAAGTGCCTTATAAATCAAAAGTGCCAGGCGTCATGCACGCCTGCGGCCACGATGGACATACAGCATCTTTGCTAGGTTTAGCGAAGGCATTAAATAGTATCAAAGACGAGCTGCAAGGAAATGTTGTTTTCATTCACCAGCATGCAGAAGAAGTAACACCGGGTGGTGCAATTGCGATGATCGAAGATGGCTGTTTGGAAGGCGTTGATGTGATCTATGGAACGCACCTTATGTCCACAATGCCAGTGGGGGATATTGTATATGGAGTTGGGCCTTTCATGGCAGCTGCCGACAGTTTTGAAATTACTGTACAAGGCAAGGGTGGTCATGGAGCCATGCCGCACCTTTCAAAAGATGCGGTTGTAATTGCATCCCAACTTGTTGTCAATTTGCAGCAAGTGGTCAGCAGGAAGACAAATCCTTTATCTCCTGCGGTTGTGTCTGTCGGATCATTTGAAGCAAAAAATGCCTTTAATGTCATAGCGGATAAAGCTGTATTACATGGTACCGTCAGGACATTTAATGAGGATGTACGGGATATGATTGAAGGTGAAATCGATAACGTTGCTAAAGGTACCTGTCTCATATCAGGAGCGTCCTACTCTTATACCTACTCAAAGGGATATCCGGCTCTGGTAAACCATAAAGAGGATACTGATTTTGTTGTAGAGATAGCAAAAGGAGTTCCGGGAGTGGAAAAGATCGTCGAAGGTGAACCGCAAATGGGGGGAGAGGACTTTTCCTATTACCTACAGCATGTAAAGGGTACGTTCTTTTTTACTGGTGCGGAAATTCCTAACAGGGAAACTACATATCCGCATCACCATCCAAAATTTGATATTGATGAGAGAGCGTTATTGATTGCAGCGAAAACCCTTGGGAAGGCTGCAGTTACTTACCTTGCGAATAATAGTTTAAAAGAGAATGGAGTAACGGTCGGATAACACAACAATAGATAGTAATCTCAAATACCATTTCACGGAGGTATTATATGAAGACTAAGATAACTAATGTTCGGCTTTTTGACGGGAATAAAGTTTATCCTGAAAAAACCACGATTATTTTTGACGAGAACAGAATTTTGAGCATTGGAAAAGGTACCACAATAGATGCGGATGTAGAGATTGATGGTGAAGGGCTGACATGCCTTCCTGGATTAATGGATTGCCATGTCCATTTATCAATGGATGGAGATGCCGACCCTTTCCGTGATATATCGACGGATACTGAGGCAGACGGCTCATTCAGAGCTATCCGGAACGCACAGCTGCAACTCGGTTCAGGTGTTGTCACCGTACGTAACGTTGGAGCAAAGTACAATGTTGATATTGCTTTAAGAAAAGCCATCGAAAAAGGGCTGGTTGAAGGTCCAAGAATCATGGCAAGCGGTGAGCCAATTGTAATGACAGGCGGTCACGGACACACGATGGCAATCGAGGCCGATGGAGTGGACGAGGTTCGAAAGGCAGCCAGAACACAGCTGAAAAAGGGTGCTGACCTGTTAAAGCTTATGGCAACCGGGGGGGTTATGACACCGGGTGTTGATCCAAATTCTCCTCAATTAGGTGAGGAAGAGCTTCGTACCGCGGTTGTTGAGGCGACACATGCCGGAAAAACCACAGCCGCTCATGCTCAGGGAGTTGCTGGCATCAAAAATGCAATCCGTGCTGGAATCACTACCGTAGAACATGGTATTTACCTGGATGATGAGGCCATTGCAATGATGCTTGAGCATGGAACGTTTTTAGTACCTACTCTGGCCGCGCCGCATTTCATCGTAAAATATGGGTTGCAGGCTGGAATTCCTGAGCATGCTGTTCGGAAATCAGAAGAAGTAAAGAAATATCATCAAAATAGTTTTTACAAAGCATATAAAGCAGGAGTTAAAATCGCTGCCGGAACGGATGCTGGAACACCGTTTAACCGACATGGTGATTTTCCGACTGAATTGGAATTGATGGTGGAATACGGCATGGAAGTAATCGACGCGTTTCGTGCCGCAACCTCTGTTGCAGCCCAGGCGATGAAAATAGAAGGAAAAACAGGGAGCCTTTCTGAAGGCAAAATGGCAGATCTTATCTTGGTTGAAGGAAATCCTTTTGAAAAAGTATCTGATATTAGAAATGTCGTCCAGGTGTTTAAGGAAGGGAAATGTCTCGTTAGCAAACCCAAAAAGCTGCTGGCTACAAGTTTGTAGGAACTGCTTCGGTAGAGCAATAGGAGGACTTTCACCAATCCTTTTCTGACTATATCCTGCAAAGTTATGATGTGACACTATTATTATATTGCATTTCGTTTATTGAGATTCTTACACCTAAAGACAGGCAGATTAGAAGTACAATTAAGGCTTCATATACTATGACCAATTATTATCAATCAATGATAAGTATGAAATAGATTTATTTATTTAAACAATCGATTGAAGCGCATCGTTCATTATGGTCGCTGGTTCAACTAAGTTTTGATCCTGGTATAAGTCCTTGAGTTGCTACTAAACTCAAGGACTTTTTCTGTTCACACGATTTTTTAGTTTAGGATAGGCTTTTTTAAGTTTCGTTTAGGGAAATGTATTTTTAAGTAGAAATAATGCAACACCGTTGATGTCAAAAAAGCTGGGGGTGGGAGGCGCTTTCGTTGAAAGAAAAAATTCATTTGAATCCTGGGACAAAATATTAGGAACAGAACAAACAATATTAGACTTTTGGCAGTGGGGATTTTCTGATATACAGTCTAACTCATTGAGGGGTATTTTTGATGAATTTTTAGTCGGAGCTGCTATTGGTGGACTTAACCAATCAAGAATTGAATGGGATGCCTTTGACTTAAAGTATTAAGATAGAAAAATAGAAGTAAAGTCAGCTGCATATATTCTCGCATGGTATAGTGGGGATGATCTTTTTCCAAGTTTAGGAAAAAGAGCTCTTTACATTCAGAATAAAATGCCCTAACCTAAAAGAAAAGACACTTTTCCTCATTAACATCACGCTTCTTTTTCCCTTATTACATATTACAAGTGTGAGGTGACGGGTATGAAAATACGCTTCTTAATACTGCTTGTTTTGCTATGTATTCCTCTGTTCAGTTGCTCGAACTTAAGGAATGATGAAGTATCCACTAAACCTAATGTCAAAAAAACTGAAGACACTGATAAACCTGGTAAACCTGAAAGTAATAAGCCTCTGCCATCAACCACCCCGGTGCCAAATCCCGTGACTCCGCCTGCAATACCACAGGATGAGCTAGTTATTTACAATGGACCAATTGAACATATCTTTTTTCATCCGTTAATTATTGATCCCAAATTAGCTTTTGATGGAGACGCTATGTCAAAAGGTTATGACGACTACTTTGTCACTGTAAAAGAGTTTAATAAAATGATTGAATCATTGTATCTTAAAAACTTTATACTGATTAAAATGTCAGACCTCTTTCAGGAACAGATGATTAATGGCAAAGTTACATTAACAAAGAAAGAACTCAAACTGCCTGTAAACAAGAAGCCGCTTATCTTTTCTATTGATGATTTAAATTACTATCAATATATGAGGGAAAATGGCAATGCGCATAAATTACTAATAGATGAAGATGGGGAACTAGCCACGTATTATAAGGACATAAAGGGCGCTGAGACCATTTCTCGAGAACAGGAAATTGTTCCGATCCTGAATTCCTTTGTGAAAGAGCATCCTGATTTTTCTTTTAACGGGGCAAAGGGTATTCTTGCATTGACCGGTTATGAAGGAATACTGGGATACCGCACTCACGAATTATCAAGCACTAATTTTTCGCAGGAAAAAGCCGAAGCCATAAGGGTGGTTAAAAAACTGAAGAAAGATGGATGGGAATTTGCTTCCCATGGGTATGGACACCTAGATACAAAAGCAATCAGCATCGGAACGCTGCGTGTGGATACTGAACGCTGGAAAAAAGAAGTGGAAGCACTGATCGGGAAAACCAATATTTATATATATCCTTATGGAAGCAGTGTATTGCCGGGAGACGCAAAGTTTGAAGCTTTAAGAACTTATGGTTTTCATATTTTTTGTTCAGTGGGTCCAAATCCGTATCTTTCGAACACAGACCACTATGCAATGATGGATCGGGTGCATATTGATGGGATAGGGCTGAGGCAGCAAAAACACATTATGGCCCGTTTTTTTAATAGTGATGAAGTGATAGATTCTGTTCGTAATCCATAAAAAGGTATCTCGGGAATAGCCATTCATCATTCATAAATACTTGTAACCCTGTTTTCAAACAAACCGAGAACAGGGTCTTTTTGTGCCTTGCCTTTATCCTGTCAATCTTTTCCTTTTAATCTTTTTAAACGTCAATTTGTCTTTATAGTATTTAAAGCCTATCTCAATATGTTTACTAAGAATATTTATCCATTTATAATTGTATTCAAATAATTCAAACTATTCATGTTATTTGTTCCCTATCAATCTATAATAAATTGAATGGAAATTGATAGGAGGAATGGAAGATTGAAGAAAAAGTTTATTGTGCCTGCAATTCTATCGTCAGCTATGTTGGTTGGTTCTATCCCAGCATTTGCTCAGACAGCTAATTCTAGTTTGGCCAGCAGTGGACAAGTTTCTAAGGAGTGGAATGAGAAAGCAAGCGTTCCTTTATTTGTGAAGGAGCGGTTTGCAGAAAAATTCACTTCCAGCAACGCTGTGAATGCGATCCATTATTTGAAGAAAAATCAAGATAAGACTGGACTCAATAATCCGGATAAAAATCTAAAAGTAAAGGATACGCAGAAAGATACACTGGGTATGACTCACGTCCGCTTCAATCTGGCTGTAAATGGAGTGAACGTAGAGGGTTCCGAGGTTGTGGTACATTTTAATAAGAACAATGAAGTCGTATCCGTCAACGGAAGAATAAATGAAACGATTACGGATGATGCAGTAGATACAACTGCTTCTTTAAGCAGCAATGCTGCACTAAAGAAGGCATTATCCTCTGTCAATGCCCCTGATGAGCTGACGTATGAGCCAACTTCTGAGCTTGTTGTCTTTCCTTTTGAAGGGAAAAATCATACAGCTTATAAAGTGAATGTTAACTTCATGGGTGACGAGCCTGGAAACTGGTTTGTCTTTGTGGATGCGAAAACGGGAGAAGTAATTGATAAGTATAATGGCTTAATGCATGCAGATGAAATGAAAACACAAAAAGGCGCTGGAAAAGGTGTACATGGAGAACATAGGGAATTACATATTACCCAAGTAAAGGAACCGAATTCTGGAACCCGGTTTGCGTTAGCAGATTACGCTCATGAGAACCTTGGCGGCATCGAGACTTATGATGCTAAAAATGATAACACCTCTAGTAATGATACTCTCTATGTGGGGAATTCTGCTGCATTCATCAGCGACTATGATCGGGCGGCTGTTGATGCACACTATAATTCCGAAAAAGTTTATGATTATTACCTAAATGAACATGGCCGCAATTCCCTTGATGGAAAGGGAATGGCGATCATTTCTAAGGTTCACTATGGTACCAATTACAACAATGCTTCCTGGAATGGGCGCTGGATGACTTATGGGGATGGCGACGGTCAGTTCATGACTTCTCTATCAGCTGGTCTTGACGTTGCTGCCCACGAAATGACTCATGGTGTCATCACTCATTCGGCCAATTTAGTATACCGCAATCAATCTGGAGCACTAAACGAATCGTTTGCTGACGTCTTTGGTGCACTCGTTGACGATAGTGATTGGGAAATGGGCGAGGATATTATGGCACCGGCTGCTAAAGCTGACGGCGTAACCGTATTGCGCAGCTTAAGTAATCCAAACAGTGTGGTCGTAAGCAACGAGCAAAGAAGGTCGTATAGCACAAATGGAGGGGTCTATCCAGACCACATGGACGAGTTTTACAACATGCCAACTTCGGTTGATGGCGGCGGAGTCCATGTTAACTCCTCTATTACAAACCATGCCGCGTACTTGATTGGTCAGGAACTTGGTAGGGAGAAACTAGGAAAGATTTACTATCGTGCACTAACTGTATATCTAACCTCGAATTCTGATTTCAGTGACGCACGTAAGGCTGTCGTTCAGTCTGCTACCGATCTGTATGGTGAAGGCAGTGCGGAAGAGGCTGCAGCTAAGTCTGGATTTGATTCGGTGGGAATTTATTAAATATTAGATTGCCTGTTAGCTGATTTTATACGAATTTTACGTTTAATGATCCCTCAGACTAAGTGTTTGAGGGATTGTTTGCATCTTGGATTAGTCACAAAGGTGTGATGATTAAAGTGAACAATAATGTTTTGTTCCTAATTATTTAATTACTTGACAAGTTTGTGAACAGGTAGGATTCCGGGTATAACAAGATGAATATCTTACACAAAGGCTCTTATCTAAAAGATTGTTGTTTTTTTAAAGTTTTTTACGGCACCCTATTGTTCAGTCAGGTCACTGGAACGTAAGGTGCGAGACTCCTGCGGGAGCAGCGGGACAGTTGAGACCCCGCAGGCGAAGCCGAGGAGGCTTACCGCCCGCCCCGCGGAAAGCGAGCATCCTGGAGAGAAAATCAACCTCTTGTTCAATAGCAACAAAGTTTGCGAAAACAGCCTACACAAAAGAGGGGGTATTACTATGCAAATTAAAACTAAAACTTTCCTAGCTCATACGTGTTCTTGGTGTAATAAGCATTTAGATAAGATAGATCTTATCACGATAGATGCATCCAATGTACTTACTCATATACAATGTCCGAAAAAAAGCGACATACCGATCATAGATGTAGGCTATTACACGGATGTTGTAAAGGAATATTCGAATTTGTAAGATAGCAATACGCGCCATAGACAACTAATAGATCACTACCTTGGTCCTCTTAATTAAGTTCATTGTTTGAACCTTCCCATGCTCACCTTTCTGACAAAGACCGACTCTTTTCCAGGTTAAGGTCGCGGTTACTACCACGCGGTTCTTTAAAAGATTTTATCTATATTGTCTCTCTATGTTAACCGGAGTCTAAATAAGATAGCCAAAACCGGATTGGTATGTTAAGACGTCGATTGCTTACTTGCCAGATAAATTAAAAGAAAACAAACCCCTTGAAAGATGTAGACTCAAATCAACAGGTTATTAAAATGGAGACGTCCGAGTTCCCAGGGTATAATTAGCGATATTTTAAAGATTTGATGGCTGCTCAGTTTTGTTGAGTAGCCATTTATGTTTACCAAAAAACTACTAAAAGAGTCTCTTGGTTTAAATAACTAAAGCAGGACTTAAATGATATTATTAAAGTATGTTTGTTTTACAATTCTTTAGAAAGAAGGATAGGACTTGGATAAGAAAACAAGAAAAGCTAAACCAGCTAGAATAGAGCTTGGGAAAGCACACTATAGACAACTAGAAGAAAATAATGAACAGCGCATTATGAGAAGAATAGATTTACCATATAAGCTGCTGGATGTGTTAAGTACACTGACTAAGGCTGAACTTGACAATATCCGGAAAGCTCTTGATTTAAGAGGAATAAGTGCACTAAAGAAGGATGAGCTGATACTAGAGCTAGTAAGGTCGATTCCAGCACAGTTTGAAAAAATTATAGGCAGGTTCGACAAGGAAAGGTATGCCTTACTCCAAAAGCTAGTTAAGAATTTTGGGAAAACTCGGTTGCCCAAAGAATTTTCCATGGAAAAGATTCGATGTTGGATGAACTGGGGTATTGCCTTTCCTGTTATTAATGAAGGGGAAAGACTATTAACGATGCCGAATGAATTAGTGGACCTTTTCCTTGAAGTCGACAATGTAGAGCTTCAACGGACGATTAACAGAAATACGGAATGGGTCAATCTTACAAATGGATTGCTTTATTATAATGGCATAATGAGTACGTCTAACATACTAGAAAAGATAAGTGAATTGACCAGACAAAAAATTGATTCCATAGATTTTCTCAATGTGTTTTTTAATGCAAGTGACTACTATCATCAGACAACTTTTTCTGCTTATGGATTAACTGATCAAAGAGTTCATGATGCTAAATTTACTTGGGAAGAACAAAAAAAGCGGCCAAGTATTGATTTCTTTCCTTTTACCAAAAAGCAGCTCTTGCTTGCAGGAAAACCAGGTTATGTGGATAAAAGTCCACAAATGAATAGCTTCCTTCAGTTCTTAAATCAATATTACGATTTGACACCTATAGACAGAGATGACATTGCTCATGAGTTAATAGTAATTATTAATACTCACGATCATCTCAACGTGGCCATCAAATACCTGCAAAGCAAGCTTGAGTTCCCTAACTTTGAATTCGTCCAACAGTTAACCGCTCACCTTACAGAGGTTTTCAATCATACTCGGCGCTGGATGTTGAAAGGCCACACACCGAGGGAAATCTCACAAGCAAGGAAACCAGAAACAATAATGTCTGCGAGGCCAGCTGCAAAGAACTTCCCTAAATCCAATGTCATAGATTTCAACAGTAGGAAGACAGTTAGCAGGAATGACCCCTGCTCGTGCGGAAGTGGGAAGAAATATAAAAAGTGTTGTGGAAGGCTTAAGTGACCATACACGAATCCTTTTAAACTGTTTGCTAAATTTGAGCTTGAAGGAAAAAGTTAACTGGTTTGATAATCTATAGAATTGATATGCAAGAAGAAAGGAAGTTCATTCGAAGTTGGAAAATCAATTAACTCAGCCAAGAAGTGCTGCAGCAAAAAACACATTGCTGCTGATCGGTATTATCTTTGTTTCATTTAACTTACGCGCAGCCATTACCTCCGTAGGCCCACTAATTAGTTTCATCAGAACTGACACTGGTATTTCAAACGGGATGGCAGGGATGCTCACCACGCTCCCGTTGATCTCGTTTGCGATTCTATCGATTTATGCTCCAAAGCTGGGACGAAAATTAGGAAATGAAATGATGGTGTTTCTTGGAATGGCGGCATTGATGGCTGGCATATTACTTAGGTCCACAGGTACTTCAATTGCTTTGTATACGGGAACAGCTATCGTTGGGATTGGGATTGCCATTGCCAATGTTCTGCTGCCCAGTATAGTTAAGGATAAATTCTCTCATCAGGTGGGGCTGGTCACTGGTGCTTACACCAGCTGTATGGGTTTTTTCGCGGCATTGGGTTCAGGGCTTAGTATACCTTTGGCAGAGGGGATGCATTTAGGCTGGCAAAAGTCACTCACCGTCTGGGCTTTTTTGGTAGCAGCCGCTCTATTGATTTGGCTGCCTCAGGTTCGCAGCAGTTCCGCTAAAAAAGTACACAAAGCAAGTAACCATGTTCCATCACTAAAAAATATCTGGCGTTCAAAAATTGCCTGGCAGGTTACGCTGTTCATGGGCTTGCAGTCCTTCCTTTTTTACAGCACGATCGCCTGGCTGCCTGAAATCCTGATTCGAAATGGATTGAGCACTTCACTATCAGGCTGGATGTTATCGATCATGCAATTGGCTTCGCTTCCTCTGACATTTTTTACGCCTGTGCTTGCCGATCGTTTTCGAAGTCAAAAAGGCATTGTTGTGGTGATTGGCATTCTATATCTAAGCGGCGTTCTAGGATTGCTGATTCGGGATAGTCTGTTATTGACTGTATGCTCAATTGTGTTAATTGGGTTTGCACAAGGATCATCCATCAGCTTGGCGCTCACACTTATAGGACTAAGAGCCGTCAATGCACAGCAAGCCGGTGAATTGTCAGGAATGGCCCAATCCATCGGCTATTTCCTTGCAGCAGTTGGTCCATTCGTCATCGGGATTATCATGGACGTTTCTCCAACTGTGACCATACCACTCCTTATATTTGGCTTAATCATTCTTATGATGGTCATTTCAGGTATTGGAGCTGGAAGGAATGAGACGGTATAGGTAATAAGATTAGGCTATTTTCTAAAAGATTATTGTTTTTTAATTGTTCTGTGAACCTACCCTATTGTTAAACAGGTTGATTGGAACGTAAGGTGCGAGACTCCTGCGGGAGCAGCGGGACAGGTGAGAC
>NZ_PGUY01000030.1 GCF_002863585.1 Peribacillus deserti
TCAGCTTTTGGATGGATCTTTTCTTGAAAAGCACCGTCCTCCGCTTTTCGATCAGGTGAGACCCCACAGGCGAAGCCGAGGAGGCTCAGCGCCCGCCCCTAAGGTCCGCGAGCATCCTCACGTTCCAATCTACCTCCTTGTTCAATAAACAACAATCTTTTAGAAAATAACCTAAAAAAAAGCAGCTCATGGCCGTACATCTAAAGTAGATAAATTGATACAGGAGGTAAAATGAATTAAAGTTAATATAGAGGATAAGACTTGTTTCGGGATGAGGTGTTCATTTGGAACTGGATAATATTTACGGCAAGCTTAAAAATCATACACCCAAGATTCTGGGGAGCGAGAATTTTTCCAAGTATTCTGTTTTGCTTCCTTTAATTAAAAAAGAGGATGAAATTCACGTGCTGTTTGAAGTCCGGTCCCTTGCACTCCGAAGGCAGCCCGGAGAGATCTGCTTTCCAGGCGGTAGAATCGATCCGAATGATACAGATGAAAAAGGGGCAGCCATTAGGGAAACCGTTGAAGAACTGGGATTACATAAAAAAGACATCACAAAAGTTCTTCCTATTGATTATTTAATATCTCCATATGGAATGATCATCTATCCATTTGTAGGCTGGATTACAAGACTAGAGGATATAAAGGTGAATCCTTCCGAAGTAGGGGAAATCTTTACCGTGCCGCTATCTTTTTTTCTCAGTGCTCCTCCGGAGATCTATAAAGTCAACTTCAGAGCTGAGCCGGAGCAGAACTTCCCTATGGATTTATTGGTGGGCGGCCAGAATTACCAGTGGCGTCCGAGGCAGCTGGAAGAATACTTTTATGTGTACGAAGATAAAGTCATTTGGGGACTCACAGCCAGAATCCTTTCTCATTTCATTGATATATTGCAATGAAATGCTTTGCCTTTTGAAATATCTAAATAGATGATGTTATCATTCCTTTGCTGATATAGAGCAAAGGTTTCTTTATGCAAAAATCTCCATTGTTGAATTTTACACGATATTGGCCTTCATAGAAGCGCGCCGAAGATTGGCGCATGGGGATATTACATGTGGCGTGAACGGAGGCAGACTCCCGGCCCTGCGGGAATTGGGTACATGCAGCAGGAATTATCCGGGAAGAATAGAGTTTTTCAGTAGAAAAACGTTCACAACCTGAGAGCCTGAAGTATATAAATTAATTTTAAAAATATGATGTTATAACATGATAAAAAGGTGTGATTGAATGGCTGTCCACACGGTAACAACGGGCGAAAATTTATGGACCATATCACAGCGGTATGGAGTGCCGGTATCGGCCATTACAGCAGCGAATGGACTCCAGTCCACAAAACTCACTCCAGGTTTAGCCTTATATATTCCAGCAGCAGACGAGTCCGTACGGGCGTATAGAGTGAAAGCGAACGATAGTCTTACTGCGATTGCAAAAACATTTAACACCACCGTTCAGGCTATACTTCGACGAAATCCTGCATTAGATCCTGCTCGGCTATCAATTGGCCAGACTTTGTTCATTCCTTCACGTACCAAACTTTCCTTTGAAACACTCGGTTTTATCATTCCTTATAATTCCCAGGCCTTTTTACTTACACTTACCACGATAAGCCAGGAGCTGACGTATCTGGCTGTGGCTGCTTTTTCATTTAACGAAGAGGGATTTGTGTATGCCGAGCTGAGTGATGATGGAATACCAGCACGGAGCAGGGAGCTCGGGATTGTGCCTTTGCTTATGGTCCGGAACTACCGGGGCGGTAAATTTGATGCAGAACTTGCCGGTACAGTTTTGGGGAGTTCTGCTTTCCGACGGAATTTAATTACCAGTCTATCAGCCTTAGCAAGACAGAGGGGATATCGCGGTGTTAGCATTGATATTGAATTTATTCCTCCGGCCAGGAGAAATGATTTTAATACGTTCCTGAGAGATCTAAAAAGAGAATTAGGCAATCTTATCCTTCAGGTAAATGTTCATGCTAAAACCGAGGATATCCCGACAAACCGCATCATCGGTGCCTATGATTATAAAACGATCGGCAGTATCGCAGACATTACAGCAGTCATGACGATTGATTATGGGTATCCCGGCGGCCCGCCTGAACCGATCTCTCCTCTTTGGTGGCTTGCACAGGTAATCCGATACAGTATTACACAGATCAATCCGCGTAAACTTCTGATGGCCATGGCTTTATATGGATATGACAAAGAAACTGGCACTAACCAGACCAGGGCACTCTCAGTACAAAGTGCGCAAAATCAAGCCATTACGCTTGGGGTTCCCATCCAGTTCAACTCCACTGCGCAATCTCCCTTTTACCGCTATCAAAGAGAAGCCCAACATGTCGTCTGGTTTGAGGATATACGAAGCTACATCCAGAAAATAAACCAAATCGACATATACCAGCTGAGAGGAACAACAATGTGGCAGCTTAGCCAGCCTGCTCCCCAGCTCTGGGCCTACCTAAAACGGAATAGTACTATAATAAAAAAATAACGGGAAATGGGGACTGTCCCCCATTTCCCATTTTTTGGTCCTTTATTTCAGTACAATTTAGAATGGGTCTGTCTTTATTTCCCAGATTTATGTTAGAGTATGGGTAAAGTGATTTTGTTATTTTAGTAGAGTGCATGTTTGGAGTGGATGTTATGTATAAGATTTTGGTTGTGGAGGATGACAGCAAGATTGCTTCGATTTTGTCTTCACATCTTGAGAAGTATGGGTATTCAACCGCTATTCTGTCGAACTTCAAGGAAATAAAAAAAGAGTTTATGCTTCATACTCCCCAGCTTGTATTGCTTGATGTAAACCTTCCGTATTTTGACGGATTCTATTGGTGCCGGCAGATCAGGATGCTCTCAAAAGTCCCGATCATATTCATTTCTGCCAGGGTAGGGGAAATGGATCAGGTGATGGCCATAGAAAACGGCGGAGATGATTATATCACAAAGCCTTTTCATCTAGACATTGTGACGGCCAAGATCAAAAGTACTTTGCGGCGGGCATATGGTGAATATTCGATGTCCAACGAACAGGAAGTCATCCAGATAAACGATTTATACCTATATCCCTCCCAGCATAAAGCGGAAAGAAACGAGAATATCGTCCAGCTTTCCAGAAATGAATATATCCTGCTGGAATCTCTGGTGAAAAGGATGAACGAAACGGTTTCCAGGGAAGAGCTTTTAGAAGCACTATGGGACAGCCAGTCCTTTGTTGATGATAACACCCTTACAGTCAATGTGAAGAGAGTGAGGAGCCGTCTCGAAGAAATGGAAATATATGAAGCCATCCAGACAAAACGGGGCGTAGGCTATTTTTTCACCTCAGAATGGAGAGTTTAATGGGCATGAAAAATTATTTGATGGACCGTTTCCTCTTCATTTCAGCCTACTGGTTCCAGGTTTTAATCGTACTGGTCATTATTCAGCTCGATTTCTTACATTCTCACCACTCTCTCCGGAAAGAAAACGTGGCATATATTCTTTTTTTATGCTTGTTTATTTTTACTATATGCATCCTTATCGATTACACGATTAAGAAAAAATTTTTCATAAAAGCAGAAAAGTTCTTGGAGAACAGCAATAAACAGGAACATACTGTGATTCTGGAAGATGCAGGGACGCGGGAGCAGCGAGAATTTTTAAGAATACTGCAAAAGGTTCAAAGTACATACCTTACATCGTTAAGAAAGAATGAGAAAAAGCAGCAGGAGTATCTTCAGTTCATGAATCTCTGGATCCATCAGATGAAGACCCCGGCTTTTGTTATTTCACTCGTTTTAGATAAAGCTAGGAAAAAGGAAAGTGCTGCTGAGGATGCGCTGGAAAGTATCAGGCAGGAAAATGAGCGCATCCTGCAGGGGCTGGATCTCGTCCTCCATGTGGCCAGATATAACGAATTTGAGAAGGATTATAAGATCGAGTATGTCCAGCTGGAATCATCGGTCAGAAAAATGATCAACGAAAACAAAAGGACGTTCATTAGCAGCGCCATTTTTCCTGTTTTCGAAGTCACTGCCGAAAATTCCGTTGTACAAACGGATAAAAAATGGCTGGAATTTATCATTAATCAGCTATTACATAACGCAATCAAATATACAAAACTTACCCAAAAAGAAAAAAAACACATTATATTTTCCATTTCAATGAAAGCTGAAAATACGATTTTAACGATTAGTGATAATGGAATTGGGATCCCCCAAAAAGATATAAAAAGGGTGTTCGATCCTTTTTTTACAGGTGAAAATGGGAGAGTCACGCATGAGGCAACAGGTATGGGTTTGTTCCTGACTAAGCAGATCTGTGACAGACTGGGTCATGGTGTTCAAATTACCAGCACAGAGGGGCAGGGAACGACGGTTACGATTCTTTTTGGTAATGAGCATACCTATTTCAACATCTAAGTGACAAATTTGTAAGATAACAAGATAGCTTTGTAAGGAAAATCGATACCTTCCCTTTTGGTATTTTCTTAAAATAAAAGTACAAACAAAGTGGAAGGAGTTAAGAATATGTGGATGCTTGAAGCCGATAATGTCAGTAAAACCTACAGCAATTCAAAAGGTGCTGTGATAACGAAAGCTCTTAATGGAATCGATTTAAAGGTTGAAAAAGGAGAATTTGTCGGGGTTATGGGCCCTTCGGGGAGCGGAAAGACAACTCTCCTGAATGTAATTGCAACGATCGACAGTATGACCTCAGGTGAAATCTTCATTAATGGAGCACAGCCGCATGATTTAAACAAGCGGGAGCTGGCTAAATTTCGACGGACGGAGCTGGGATTTGTTTTTCAAAACTTTAACCTGCTTGATACACTGACCATCGGCGAAAATATGCTGCTGCCTTTAACACTGGAAGGGGTCCCTGTGAATGTGATGAAGCATAAGCAGCGGGAGATTGCTGAAATTCTGGGTATTTCCCAGATCTTAGACAAACGCACCTACGAGGTTTCCGGCGGGCAGGCGCAGCGTGCGGCGATAGGAAGAGCGATCATTCACTCGCCTTCTATTGTATTAGCTGATGAGCCTACGGGAAACCTTGATTCGAAATCATCACAGACCGTAATGGAAACTCTCCAAAAAATCAATCTTGAAAAACAGGCAACCATCATGATGGTAACTCACGATCCGTTTGCAGCAAGCTATTGTGACAGAGTTATCTTTATAAAAGACGGTGAACTTTATAATCAGATTTACAAAGGCGACAACCGTTCTGCTTTTTATCAGGAAATCATTAACGTTTTATCGATGTTAGGGGGAAGTACACATGACCTTTCTGCAATTCGCCCTTAATAACGTAAAGCGCAATGCCAGATCTTATACAGCGTATCTGCTTTCAAGCAGCTTTTCCGTAATGATTTTCTTTTCGTTCGCCATGTTTATTTTCCATCCCGATATTAAAGAAGGCTATATCGTACAGACAGCACAAAGCGGAATGCTGGTAGCAGAATATATCATATTCTTTTTCTCTTTTTTCTTTATCTTTTACTCAATCAGCACCTTTTTGAAAATGAGAAATAAAGAGTTTGGCATCTTAATGATTCATGGTATGAGCAAAAGGCAGCTGAACGGCTTGATCTTTACGGAAAATGTGCTCATCGGACTTTTTTCCATTATGATAGGGATGGGTGTAGGTCTTATATTCGGTAAATTATTTTTCATGCTCTCTGGGTATGTGATGGGTATTCCAAGTCTCTCCATGTATCTTCCATGGAAAGCGATGATCCTTACCATACTGGCCTTTATGATCATGTTTGTGATCGTATCCTTTACGACCGTTTTCTTTGTAAAAACCAGCGAAGTCATCGGGCTGCTGAAAGGAAACCAGAAGCCTAAGCCTGAACCAAAATCTTCACTGCCCCTTTCTCTATTAGCGACAGTATTAATTGGAGCTGGATATTATATTTCGTCTATTGCGACAATGCGTACGGTTGCCATATTCATGATTCCTGTCGCCATTTTGGTAATAGCAGGTACATTCTTCTTGTTTTCGCAGTTAAGTGTATATGTGCTGAAGATGCTGAAGAAAAATACCGCTTTGTATTATAAAAGAACCAATATGATCACTCTTTCGGCCCTAGTCTATCGAATGAAAGATAATGCCAGGATGTTCTTTGGAGTGACAATTGTTACAACTGTGGCATTTTGTGCGGTGGGTACTGTAGTCTCCTTTACAGGTACGAAAAAATCAGAAGTAACAAATTCTTTTCCCTTCGCCTTTCAATTAACGGAATATAATGCAAAGGGTCAAAGTGTGGAGTTCGAAAAGGATCTGGCAAAAGAGAAAGTATCTTATAAAAAAGTAGAAACACATACTAAACTTCTTCCTATTACAGGAACTTCCAAAAAGCAGGGTGGATTTATTAAAGAGAGCGCCTATAACAAAGCAGCCAGGGCTCTCGGCTATGACACGATCGATGTAAATTCCGGCGAAGCCGTCTGGATCAAATCATCCTATGAAGCTGCCATGAACATTCAAACACCCAAAAGTATCTCTACAACAAAAGGGCAGACCTTTGTCATGAGTACAGCAGTGGATAAAAGTGTGTATTCACATAATATTTCAGTTTCATATTCAAATTACGTCATTCCTGATTCAGATTTTGCCCGCTTAACGACTGATCACATAGCCTATATTACAGGTTATTTAGTAAGCGATTGGGAACAGACCACTTCACTAAATGAAGAAAAGTTCAGGGAAAAGGGAAAAGTTGAACTCATTTCAAGAGCGGAAGTATTTCATATGGTCAAACAGATGTATAGTATCATGCTGTTCATCGGATTGTTTATCGGAGTGGTATTCTATCTGTCATCTGTTAGCTTCCTATATTTCCGGCTATTTTCCGACATCGAAGGGGACAGGAAATTTTATGATGCTATATCAAAAATCGGACTGACAGACCAGGAAATCAAAAAGATTAGCAGTTTCCAAATCGGACTATTATTCTTTGTCCCATTCATAGCAGCTGCCATCCATACAGCAGTGGCCTACACAGCCCTTCAGGAATTCTTTGAAACATCCATATTGGGCCCATCCCTGCTCGTCATTGGCTGCTTCTTTGCCGTACACACCCTGTACTTCCTCATCATCAGAAGCAGGTACATGAGCCAGCTTCGGGGACTGTCCCCATTTCCCAAGTAAGAAAATCTAGTGTTACCGGGGATTTCAGCCCGGTCAGGCCTTATTTCCCAAGCAGCAGGGGGGCATGGACAAAGTAAAAAGAGCTGGCTCATGGCCAGCTCTTTTATGTCGTTATTTTCTGGCTTTATAATATTTGTTGGGGTCGAGGAAAAATTTCGGGCATAAAAAAACACGCAAACTTCCAATTCCTTTATACTTGAATTGTCGAGAAACAAGTAAAGGAATGAAGTTGCGTGCATATGAATTTTACCATGAATATCCCAGGTTTAAAAGGGGTTATCCCTACTAGATTTGAAGATGTAGGAGGAGTTACGACTACCGTATTCAAAAAATCCATCACTTAAAATGGTTCGAGAGGCAGACCCAAATCTTTTACAAACGAAGACGTTATGCCTGTAGCTGCGGAAAAAGGTTTTCAGAGAAGAATTCTATTGTTCAGCGCTACCAGCGTACTTCAATAGAGTGGAACCAGGCTATCATGATTCGAGCTGTAAAAGGTTAGACTTTTAAGGAAACAGGCGAAAACTATGGTGTTTCTGCCACTACGATTGTTCGCCGATTTGATCAATTGGCTCACAGCGAAATCCGAACTGTAGAACACTTACCATCTGTCATTGCAATAGATGAATATAAAGGGGACACAAGGGAAGGAAAGTATCAGCTAATCATTGCGGACGCGGTTACTCGAAAACCGATTGACATTCTTCCTAATCGTTATAAAAAGACGATTAAGCACTATCTGCAGAAACATGGCAGCCAGGTACAGATGGTCGTAATGGATATGAGCCAGTCCTTCAAGGCAGCTGTCCAGTCCGCGTTAGGACGTCCCATTATCATTGCCGACCGGTTTCACTTCTGCCGGTATATTCATTGGGCACTTTATGGAGTAAGGAGACGTTGCCAGCAGTCTTTTCATGATTATGATCGGAAGAAATGTAAACGGATGAAGCACGTATTCCATAAATCGAGTACCAAGCTCAATGAAGAGGAACGATGGCATTTAGAGCGTTATTTAGAGATGTCTAAAGAGCTCAGAAGAGCCTATGAATTAAAAGAAGCCTATCAGGCTTGGTTTTCACATGCCCAAGAAAAAGGGACCCACCAAATGGGAGAAGTAAAAGAGGAATTACACGGATTTTATGAACTAGTAAGAAGATCAGAAATTCCTGAAATGAATAAGGCAATAAAAACCCTGCAAAATTGGCAGACTGAAATCTTGAACAGCTTTATATATCCCTATTCCAATGGGTTTTTAGAAGGTATAAATAATTCAACCAAGGTACTGAAGCGGAATGCCTTTGGTTTTAGAAGTTTCGACCGTTTTAGGGCTAAAATTTTATTAACACATCAGTATAAAGGAATTGGGGTTCACATTGGAGAGGGTGACGACGCAAGTCATCACCCCAACATTTGACGGAGAACCTATTTTCTCAAGTTTTCTTGATCTTTCATTCTGTGCTGCTGATCAGGTACACGTCCCGCATCTCCAGAAGGTGCCTGGGCATTGTTGCCGTAATCCTGAAATTTTCTTTCTGCTTCCATTAAACTCTCTTGTTCTTTATTCTTTTCTTTCATGATGAACACTCCTTTAATTGTTTTTATTCCTTTTCCCTGTGAGGACACGATAAAACAATTTATTTAAAAATGCTTAAAGGGAGGAACTTAGCATAGGAATGGCGAAAATAAAATAAGGGAAGTTCTCTGGCGTTCTGCATATGATCTAAAAAGGAGGAGTTACCATGACGATCCTCGGCTACTGTTTCTGGTCAGCAGTCATCATCCTCGGCGGTACAGGATATTGGATGGAACGGAAATACAAAACAAAAGCTCCTGAAAAAACGAACTTCCAGGTGCAGCAAGAAGAGATTATCAATATTGATTCACACTATAACACCTTTGGCGGTAATTAAAGGAAAAATAATTAACTCATATTGAAGTAACTCTGTTGACCAATGGAGAGTATTCTAATATAATAAGATGCGTAGTGAAAAATTGTTCCAGTAGCTCAGCAGGATAGAGCGACAGCCTCCTAAGCTGTAGGTCGTGAGTTCGAATCTCTCCTGGAACGTTATATTGGAAAAGCCATGTTATGTTAGTTGTCCCGCATTTTAAAGAGGATACCTACGAAAACATGGCTTTTTTGTATTTTCAGATCAAAGATTGGGGCTTATCATCGTTTTGGAAACCTCTAAGCTTGATGAATGATTAACCGTCTTTTTTACGAGGGTCTACTCCGAAACACGTTTAACATGTTGTATACTCTCGGCTTTTTATACGCACCTTATGTAAATGGAGGTGACCGTATGAAAGAAGATAAATTCAGCTTCGATGACAATTTACTTGAGCATAACGAATATGAAGGTTTGAAGGGAAAAGACAAAGATAATCCTAAAGGTTTAGGTGCACCCATACCGAGAGAACAAAGAGACCAGTCCTAAAAGGCTGGTTTTTATTGTGTTATATTTTGAAAGTCCAACGCTTTTTATAATAAAGGAAACCCTAAAACAGCTCTAATTAAATCTGCAGTACTTTGCCCTTATGAATCGATCTTTATAGGGGCTGCCGGTTTTAGAAAGCGGGGTACAAGACCAAGTCAGATGAAAGCATGTTTATATGTTGAAAATTGATTACTTTCACCATATTAGCCGATAATATTTTTAAAAGTGGAAAGCTAATGGTGTGAATATGAAAGATAACAAACAAGTACGTAGACTAATCGATGAAAATTATGATCAAATTCATAAATTAATACAAGAAAAGATTGAAATTTGGTTTGACTATGTAGTTTTTTCAAGTTTGTGGTGGCTGGGTGTTGCTCTTTCAGTAATTCCCTGGATTCTCTGGTTCATTTTCCGGAACAAGAATAGCACTGACCGTATTTTATATTCTGGCTTTTTCGTCATCATTATTTCTATAGCTCTTGATATAGTAGGTGATCAATTCAGTTTATGGCATTACAGATTTAACGTAATACCAATTGTGCCAACTTATTTTCCATGGGATATTACCCTCATGCCGGTAACGGTAATGTTCATTCTGCAAATAAAGCCGGATACGAATCCTTTTATAAAAGCCATTGTCTTTGCAGTATTTTCTGCTTATATTGCGGAACCTTTTTTCCATTGGTTAGGTATTTATGTGACCCTCTCCTGGAAATATACTTATTCAGTTCCCATTCAATTTGTCATTTATTTAGTGGCGCATTACTTAAGTCGAAGAAGTCATTTCTCAAAATTTTATTAAAAACATAACGGTAACTTTATAAAAGGAGCTCAAAACTTTTTACTAGCTGAGTAATCTCGTTACCCTCGTTATAAACGGCTTTCAAGACTTCTGTATCCGGGGCATATCCGGTATCTCTCTTTATTTTTTGAATCCACTCATAAGCAGTTTTGGCAGCTGTATGATCGGACGCTTGCTGAAACTGCTTTGGATCAACAGGGAAAACTCCTTTTCTCATAAAACGGGTTCCATGTGCACGTATCGTCACTTCCAGGCTGATATCCACATTGATCTTCCTCTTTTTTTATCTTATTTTTCTCATTAGAATATAAAACTAATCTTACTTATTGTAAAAGCTCTGTTATATTTGCCTGTAAATTTCCGCTGCAGGCACTCGGTTTCCGCGAGGCGGTTGGGCACTCCTCGCTGTTTACGCCTGTGTGGTCTGCCTTTACCCGCTTTTCCCGCAGGAGTCCCGCAAACTACGCTCCAATCAACATAATTCCTAAATTAACAATGAAATTTTAAATAGCCATTAAAAAAAGAGATACATGAATGAAGGAGGGTTATACCAATAATATAAAGGTTACCGGAGCACATACTTGGCGTGTTCGCTGCCTCTTGTTTATATTAAATATTATACAGACAATATAAAAATCTAAATTAAGGAGCTGTCCAGCAGATGACAGAACAAGTGATTATCAACAATACAACCCTGGAAGTATCTAATTTTAACGATGAAATCATTTCCCAAAATGGTCAAGACCAGCACAAAATCAGCTTTGATTTTAAAGTGACTCACGAGGAGTACCACGATATTACGACTCTTCTTTACCAACAGCAATTTGATATAAAAGTTCCTAAACAGAACCTGGAATTCAGGGGGACTATTTGTAATTATTGGACTTCTTTTACGAATTTATATAAAGAAGGCAATGTGGGAGATTTTCATCTCGAGTTAATGGAGAACAAAAACAAGTAAGTTAATTAAAATTTAAACAATTACATATATTAAGTGGGATACAATGGAGGTGATACATATATGGACCAAAAACCGGATTTTTACGATGGCTCCTCACTTGACTTTCTCACTGATGAATTTACTGAAGCTCAACAGCCGTTTCTGCTAACCCCTGAGATGAGAGGCAGTATCAGCTGTAATCCTTATACGTTTGAAATAAACGAATAAAATGAAAAGAGTCGTAAAAAAGAAACTTTGGACAGAATTAGTTCGCCAGAGTTTCTTTTTCTTTAGATAAAAAGTAAAACCAATTAATAAAATAGAAAATACCTTTGGCCAAGTTAAGGATCATTTAAGGGAAAGGGAAGTATCTTGTTAATGTAACTGCCATCCATCTAAACACTAAAATATGTGGGTAAAATACGAATTTATGTGGCTGATTAGATAGTTTATGTGGCAAAACCAGCTATTTATGTGGCAAAATCAGGAGTTTATGAGGCTGCCTAACCAATGCAGATCTTCTAATGTATCTTTTGGATCCACCTTAAAGTATCCATGGCGAAAGAATTCCAATTTATCCCGTGGTTTGACATCCTTCATTTTGGGCTCTGCAAATCAGTTGACGATCTGCGGGGAGTTAGGGTTCAGAAGGCTGGTTAGATACCATTTGAATGAAACTTTTCATTGGGGAATTTTCTGATAAGACAGAAAGAGTATTAAAGTGAAAGAATTATCGAGCCATTATTTCAAAAAGCCTATAAATCATTAAAAAAGCTATCGATTAATGTCGAGGACTTTTGAGAATTTTAATAAAAATTTACTCAGAGTTAATGGTATCTTCATGCTTATCTAGTATTCTGTTTGGCAAGGGGTGGTTAAATTGACTTTGAATATTAGTAATGAAGAATTAGAAAAAATCTTGCAGGAAAATGGAATGTCAATTAAAAAAGCCATTGCTACAGCCTTTGTAAATAATAAAGCAGCCAAAGAGACACCAGAAATTATAAAGAGAGTAATTTACGATGAAATAAACCGTTATAGAATAGGTTGAGACGGCTTGTCACAATTCTCAATTACCTAGTCACCATTTTATGGTGACTTTTGTGTAACTACATAAAAAAAGAAGAACTTGATGTGTAAAAAGGTCACTAAAAAGTCACATCAAATTCTTCATAATTTTCTTATCGATTATCAACCTTTTCAGGGTACAAATCATGATTCATCAAGCGGTAATTAGCCATTTCCTCATATTTTGTGCCTGGTTTTCCGTAGTTTGTATACGGGTCAATGGAAATGCCGCCGCGCGGTGTGAATTTACCCCATACTTCAATATATTTAGGATCCATAAGTTTGATAAGGTCGTTCATGATGATGTTCATGCAGTCTTCGTGGAAATCTCCGTGATTTCGGAAGCTGAATAAATATAATTTTAAAGATTTGCTTTCAACCATTTTTACATCCGGGATATAGCTGATGTAAATAGTCGCAAAATCCGGCTGTCCTGTGATCGGGCACAGGCTGGTGAATTCGGGGCAGTTAAATTTAACGAAGTAGTCCCGGTAGGGGTGTTTATTATCAAATGATTCGAGAATTTCCGGTGAATACTCAAATAAATATTTCGTTCCCTGATTGCCTAGTAACGTTACATCTTGTAATTCATCTTTTTGTCGTCCTGCCATGTATATAGCCTCCAATATTAATTCCCAGGTAGTAAGAAAAAGGAGAGTAATTTCATAGTAAAAATAAAAACCATATCTATGAAAACGATATGGCTGGATTCTGATGCCATAGTTTTTTATAGAGGGTATCCGCTATGAACCTCTCCCAAATCGGGAGTATATTAATTTTTCATACCTGAAAAAGTATATATGACAAAGACATAAATTTCAATATAAAAGAAGGCTCCAGGCTATTCCTGATAGTAATAATGCTGAATAATATTATACACTCAAGGAGAAAATAACTCTTATTCTTAAATGGATGAAGGAGGCAGGGGAATGTATATTGACGGGCAAATCATCTCCGGGGAATTCGATCAGGAAACACAAATTTTCTCTTTGAAAAAGGTCAAGAATTTTTATACGGAAACGAGCCTGAAAGAAAACCAGATCGGCAATTTATACAATTATTTGAAAATGCATGCCGACGATACAGACGGCCAGATTGTGACTCTTTATGACCAGATGCTTGTAAAACTCTCATCACAAGAAGTGAAGGTGCTTATAGGGGAGCTGGAGAACATACAGAATATGTATTAAAGCTGCCCTTGAAGGCAGCTTTCTTTGTACCTACGCTGTTTTCCTCTCGATGTCTTTCCTTTTGCGCACCCACAAATCCGTTACTAACACGATACTTGCTAAAATAATGATCATCCCGATAATCGTATTCAGGTGAATGGTTTCATTTAGAAAAACTACACCCCAGCCTACTCCAAATACCGGCACAAGAAAGGTTACGCTTGTGGTTTTTAGCGCCCCTGTCTTATTGATCAGATAGAAAAACAGAATATAAGCCATTGATGTACATACCACTGCTAAGGCGAGAACGGAAAAAATGGTTCCTGATGAAGGTAATCTATCCGGCAGTGTAAAGAGAGCAAATGGAACAAGGACAATCCCGGCGCCAATCTGCTGGCCAATCGCCAAATCAAGCGGCTTTGCATCCGGAAAGTTTTTTGTAATATAATTACTGGCAATCCCATAAAATAGTGCCGCTCCCACAGAACATAATGCAGAGAGAATGAAAATCGTTCCGGTTGAACTCGTTCCCCAGCCTGCCAAAACTGCCACCCCGGCAATTCCCATGATCATTCCCGCTACTTTAATAACCGTAAGCGGAGTCTTAAACCACACAAACGCAACTAGAGCAGTAAACATAGGTGTAGTAGCATTAATAATGGAAGCTAATGAAGCTGTCAAATGCAGTTCAGCAGCCGTAATCAGCACAAAGGGAAATGCGGCATTAAGAGTGCCGACTATGATATATTTTTTCCAATGAGCTCTAAAGCTGAATCGATACCGGATCACAGCGGTATAAAGCAGCAGGGCAAGCGCTGCTATCACTACACGCAATTCAACCGTAACAAATGGTCCCAATTCCGGCGTTGCAATACGAATAAATAAAAAGGAAGCCCCCCACACGGCAGCAAGCGAGAACAATGCTGCTAAATCCTTTCCTGACACAAAACCACTCCTATAAGCATTTTATACTTCTGCAATTGATTGTAATGAAGCTTCTCTAACAAATCGTTTCAATTCTTGCTCTTTAATTTTTTATACTGCCATATACCTGCAGGCAATGATAAACTTATCATAAATAAAGAAAGTCTGTCGATTGGGGTGAACGTTATAGAAGAAAAAGTTTGGGAGGCAATCGTTACCTGCAATGTTAATTTCGATGGTGTTTTTTACTACGGAGTGCTCACCACAGGCATTTATTGCCGTCCTTCCTGTAAATCAAAAACACCTAAAAAGGTAAATGTTAAGATTTATGATACAACAGAAGAAGCAAAAGCGGATGGTTTAAGGCCTTGCAAGAGATGCCAGCCCAATCAGACGGTTATAGCTTCTCCTAGTGAAAAAGTTGTCCTTCAGGCTAAAGAGTTATTAAAGAATCAGTACTCAGAAGACTGGACTCTGCAGGATTTATCCACCCGGGTCTTTTCAAGTCCTTACTGGCTTCAGCGAAAGTTCAAAGAAAGCGTGGGGATGTCTCCGTTTCGTTATTTGACTCACCAGAGAATAGCATCCGCTGAACAGCTTCTGATATCTACTGATTTAACCATCACCGACATAGCCCTGAACTGTGGATTTAAAACATCATCTCACTTTTCGTCACTTTTTACTAGACAAAAAGGAGTCCCGCCGAGTACATATCGACTACAGATGAAAAATTCCAATGTGAACTCAGATTCGAATACTATGGGGTGAATCGATGATCTCGGATATATTACCTTTTGCAGAGTTACTGCTAGATCTGCTGGATATAAAAATACAAGGCATACCAAGCATATGTTCAGGTAAAGAAAAGAAGCATGGAGCATATGTTTAGGTTAAGAAAAAAACCATGGTTTTAGGAGCTTCTAAATGACTACAGATACGGATACATCATTCACCATAATTCTGCCGTTTACAGCTATCTTGATAAAACAGGCAAAGTTAAACTCCTGCTTCATCATGAAGAAGCAAGAATCAAGTTTATTTACTTTGTTAAAAAAGAGCATGGAGATTACACAAGTTTTTAAAGGTTTCTAATACTCCCGCTCAAGGTACTCCTTTTAATCATTAAATAAATGGTGGAGCATCCGGTCTTTATCATTAAAGAATTGTTTCATAAGAATATAATGATTGGTATCTTCCAATCTAACTTCATGTAATCCTTCCTGTGTAAATTCCAGGATTTTTGCCTGTGGGTAAGCCATTATGATAGGCGAATGCGTGGCAATAATAAATTGTGAGTGATCCTGGACTAATTCATGTATCCTCGCAAGCATGGAAAGCTGCCGGATGGGTGAAAGAGCGGCCTCAGGCTCATCTAAAATATAAAGTCCGTTTCCGTAAAAACGGTTCGAAAAAGTAGAAAAAAAGGCCTCGCCATGTGATTGTTCGTGAAGAGATTTCCCACCGAAAGAATCAATGACTTTTCCCCCGAAGCTAAATTCTTCCCTATCCATTTCTTCTATATTCGAAGCGACATTGTAAAAGGTTTCGGCTCTTAGAAAAAAACCGTCCTTCGGTCTGCTGACTCCTTTAACCAGCGTAATATGTTCATCAAGGCTTGAATGGGAATTGTATGTAGTAAAATTAAAATTAAACGAGCCGCCTTCTGGGTTGAATCCTGCAGCAATGGCTATAGCTTCTAGAATGGTGGATTTACCCATTCCGTTTTCTCCAACCAGAAAGGTTACAGAGGGATGAAAGGATAATTCCTGCAGCTTTTTTACAGCGGGCAGATTATAGGGGAACCTATCGTATGACTCTATATTTTCCCGTTTAAGCCTCATGCCTTTAAGATATTGTTCCATGGCTTTTTCCTCCAATCTCAAAACGCCTTTTTACCATCTAATATACCATTCCAGTCATCCCCCTTACATATAAATCTAAAAGTGTTTATTTTGGGATTATATTCCTTTACACTTAATATAAAAACGGCGGGGGTATTATGAAACTAAAAGAACAGCTTCAGGATCTTGCAGATCAAGAAAATAAATGGAATCTACAGAGGGATCAATTAGATACGCTTCTAAATGAAATGGTAGAAAGTATCGGGTCTCCGGATGCTGTCTTAAGGGACAAGCTTATTTATACAACTTTTTCAAAGCTGATTAAGGAAGACTTCCTGGATCAGCAGCAAATGGAGCAATTGTTAAAGACTTGCCTCGATCACTTAATTTTTTACAATATCTGTTCAAAGGAAGATGACTCGGTATTGACTCGTTCGTTTTCAAGCTTAGTGCTTGCACAGTTATTAAGTAAAGACCGAACGCTATTAGTATTATCTAAATCATCAGTATCTGCAGCCATCAGCTCCAGTATCGAATATCTTATCAAAGAGGAAGATACAAGGGGGTACATAGAAGGAAAAGGGTGGGCGCACAGTATTGCACATGGAGCTGACTTTTTAGATGAAGCGATCAAACATCCTTATTTTTCTTTAGATAAGACAAAAAGCTGCCTAGAAGCAATCCGTACATGTATTCTGAATAAATCAGGTGTTTATATCGATGATGAAGAAGAACGGCTGCTTTATCCGGTTGAAGCCCTTCTGCAAAAAGGAATGCCGGAAAGAACCCTTTACGACTGGGTACAAAGTATCGTGGATGACCATGACCTTAAAGCGAAGGAAGGGTATTCACTGGAATATTTCCGTATGAAAAAGAACACTTCTAACTTTCTTAAAAGTTTATATTTCAGATTATTAAGTAATAATCAGACGTCGGAGACAAGAGCTCTTATAGAGTATTCTGTAACACGATGGACAGCAGGCTGACAATTGTAATCCAAATGTAATGTCGTATGCAGGAATTTTCTGTTATAATTTGTTTAAAGCTTTATTAAAAGGCTTTAAAGTATCCCCTAACAATGAAAGGGGGAGGGATATTTGGATTACAGCCAAATAAAAAAGTTATTAGAAGATCTAGCTTGTTCACCTTATATTGAAAGCAAAGTCTCACATACTCTAAGCCATAAGGATAAGAGGATGCTTGAGATCAGCTATAAGGGCGAGAACAAAACCTACGAAATTGTTAAGATTGAAAACCAATGTGTCGAGCATTATGTAGATGTAAATTCAGCTGCTTTGGCCATTACAACCGTCATAAATCACGAATTACAAACTGAATATATGAACCCAATACACTAAAACCTGCTGATCTTTTCTCCTAGCAGGTTTTTTTTATCATCCTTCAGCAAGAAATAAACGGGAACCCTAAAGCGACATTGCATATCTGAAAACTTCAATCAGAAAGGACGTTGAAAGAATGCCTGTAAAATGGCTTGAATGGGCAAAGCAGATCCAGGCTCTTTCCCAGGCAGGACTTGCATTCTCTAAGGATATTTATGATTTGGAAAGGTTCGAGGCATTGAGGGACATTAGTGCGGAAATGGCAGCAGAACTTACTGGTACCCCAGTTGAAACCATGCATGGAATCTTCACGAACGAAAAGGGCTATCAAACTCCTAAAGTGGATGTAAGGGCGGTTATTTTTCATGAGCAAAAAATGCTACTTGTAAAAGAAAAAAATGATGATCTCTGGGCTCTCCCGGGCGGTTGGGCTGAGATAGGGCTGACCCCAGGCGAGAACGCCGTTAAGGAAACCCGGGAAGAAACGGGTTTTGATGTAAGGCCGGTCAGGCTGCTGGCGGTGCTGGATAAGAAATGCCATCCCCATCCCCCTTCCCTTTACCATGTTTATAAATTTTTTATTCTTTGTGAACTTGAAGGAGGAAAAGCAGCCCCGGGCATCGAAACTACAGAGGTTCGTTTCTTTGCTCAAGACCGGCTGCCGGCTCTATCAACGGCACGAAATACCGAAACTCAGCTGGATATCATGTTTGAGTTTTTAAAGAATCCATTAAAGAATACTGTATTTGATTAGCTGAACATGGAAAAAAAGGAGGTACTAGCTGCAAGCTATTGTTAAGAAAATGAATATTAATTCTGTTTCATGGCCGGTTAAATGCCAAAGGAGTACGAAATTACATATAACCACAATTGAGGAGTGGAACCTTCATAGTTGAAGACTTTAGAGCCTGTAGTAGTTTAATAATGTAAGCAGATACATATTTGGAGCGTCATACCTTTAGCATAAAAAAGGAAAAGGGAGGATCATGAATGGGGAAAACAAAGCACACGGGTCCTATTAAACTGGATAAAAAGCTGGACCCCTCTTTATGGGCCGGGCTTGCTCCCATGGGAATCGGCAGGATAAAACCCCATCATATCAAAGATACATTAAAGGCAGCATGGGACAATAAAGACAATCTGCCTTATGCATACCGCATACTGACAGAGGGAGTATGCGATGGCTGTGCCCTTGGCGTTTCAGGTCTGCGGGATCAGACGTTAAGTGGACCGCATGTATGCACGACCCGCCTTAATGTACTGAGATTAAACACGATGAGGGCAATTGAAGAGAAATGGCTGCATGATGTGGAAAACATGAAAAAGCTGACTAGTACAGAGCTCCGTAAGCTTGGAAGAATCCCTTATCCCATGTCCCGAAAAAGAGGTGATAATAAGTTTACCAGGCTTTCCTGGGACGAGGCGCTTACCCGGATCGCTGCAAAAATCCAGTCAATCAATCCCAGACAGCTCGCTTTTTATCTCACGGCCCGCGGGATTACCAATGAAGTATATTATACAGCAGCTAAAACCGCCCGATTCCTTGGAACGAATAATATTGATAATGCCTCCCGGATCTGTCATTCCCCAAGCAAGACTGCTCTCAAGAGGTCGATTGGCATAGGGGCATCAAGCTGCAGTTATAAAGATTGGATAGGTACCGATGTATTGGTTTTCTGGGGTTCTGTAGCCGCAAACAATCAGCCGGTATCCACTAAATATTTATATGCCGCTAAAAAGGCAGGTACGAAAATCATCATGATCAATCCATACAGGGAGCCTGCGATGGAAAATTATTGGATTCCTTCTATCCCTGAAAGTGCATTGTTCGGAACCAAAATCGTTGATGACGTGTATCAGGTTAATATTGGCGGAGACATTGCCTTTATGAATGGGGTAATGAAGCATTGGATGGAAATGGAAAGGGAAAACCGAGGTGCTGTGATTAATCATTGCTTTGTAGAGGAACATACGAATGGATACCAGGAATTAAAATATCACTTAATGAAGCAGGAATGGTCAGAACTCGAGAAATCATCGGGTGTAACGAAGAGCAGAATGCTTGAGTTTGCCAGGCTGCTGGCAGATGCGGCAACCGGGGTCTTTGTTTGGAGCATGGGCCTGACTCAGCATCGATTTGGTACAGACAACATTTCACAGGTTGCGAATCTTGCGTTGCTGCGGGGCTTTTTGGGCAGGGAAAAATGCGGTGTCATGCCGATTAGGGGCCATAGCGGTGTTCAGGGTTCCGGAGAGATGGGAGCAGATCCTTTTGTTCTCCCAGGAAGTGACTTTAATGAAGAAAATGCTGTTAGAATGGAACAGCTTTGGGGGTTCCCGGTACCCAGGTGGCAGGGGGATTCGATTGGACAGATTCTTGAAAATACTCTTCTGCCGCAAAATCATAAACGAAGGGTAAAATTGTTTTACACAAGCGGAGGCAATTTTTTAGAGACGATGCCTGATCCTGACGCGATAAGGAACATGCTTGAAGCGGTGGATATGAGGGTGCACCAAGATATCATATTTAACACATCCACACTGGTTGATGCAAAAGAAGAAGTAATCATCCTGCCAGCCATGACCAGGTATGAACAGCCGGGAGGAGGGACCTCAACCAGTACAGAGAGAATGGTTTACTTCAGCCCGGAGATAGAAGGTCCAAGAATTGCAGAAGCCAGGGCAGAGTGGGAGATTTATCTAGATTTGGCATCTAGAGTTTACCCTGATAGAAAGGAGCAGATCTGCTTTAATAATGCAGAAGAAATACGCAGGGAAATTGCGGAGGCAAACCGAAATTATGAGGGAATACAGGACTTAAAGGTAAAAGGGGACTTTTTTCAATGGGGCGGAGCATGGCTTTGCGAAGATGGACTTTGCCCTACAAAGGATGGCAGGGGGAACCTGATTCCCATTGATATTCCTGAAAACCGGAGAACGGAAGGCCAGTTCTTTGTAACATCTAGAAGGGGAAAACAATTCAACTCTATGATCTACAGTGACACAGATTCATTCAATGGGGCCGGCCGGTATGACATATTAATGAATAAAGCAGATGCGGCAAAGCTGAGGATAAAAGAAAATGATCCGATTGTTGCCTTCAATAAATTTGGCACCTTTCAAGGATATGCGAAATTCGGGGAAGTAAAGACGGGCAATATTGCTGTCTATTGGCCGGAGGGGAACATTCTCCTGCCGAAGGGTGTATTGGAGAGATATGCTAAAATCCCTGAATACAATACTACCGTCATTATTGAAAAAGCTGAAACCTTTCACGCGCAAAAGGATAAAAGGTATCTTGAAAAGCGGATTGAGGAGCTTGAACTTACGGCAGAGTAATCTGCTGCAAACTATACTTTTAGTAAAGGCGCTTTATACTGTATGATCATCAGATTGACTTGAACTGGTTTACTGATCCCATAGTCAGCGGGGTGGATAACTGGATAGCTGCTCAGCTTAGGAGCAGCTATTATTCTCTTATAAAAACAACACCATATGTTCTTCATCGAAATATGTATGCCCAATTTTAAGAGCATGTTTTTCTTGTCCATATATTTCAAAACCGAGAGAGGCGTAAAGCCTTTTCGCGGCTGAATTGCTCGTTACTACAGAGAGATAGATTTGTTCAATGCCGCTGTGTGATTTTGCAATGTTGATAGCTTCTTCCATCAGCTTCCGTCCCGTACCCTTGCAGCGATGTTCTTCCGTAACATACATGGCAAATATAGATGCACGGTGATTCATTTTCCTTTTAGGTTCTCGAACAAGAGTGACAATCCCAACTAGGGTTTCTTCTTTAAATGCCCCAATCGTATATACATTCTCAGCTTGGATTCTATGTTTGAAATCCTCGACTGTTCGGTCTTTTTCCTCTTCATAGCTTGAACCAAAGGCTTCAGGATTTTTTTGCAGAGCCTCGAGACGGATATGTCTGTATGGTTCCGCGTGCTGAGCTCCCAATTGGATGAGCTTCATATTTTCCCTCCTCATGTAAAACGTAATAGTTGGTATCCATTTCAATCATAGCTTATTTCATATACAATTAGTGTGGGAATTATAGAATTAATATATTTATAGGAGGCTGTATTATGCTTCACCAAGCCAGAACGATCCTTAAAGAATATTTCGGCTACAGCCAGTTCCGTGAAGGTCAGGAACAAATTATTGAAAATATTTTAGCTGGTCATGATACCGTGGGGATCATGCCAACCGGCGGCGGAAAATCTATCACCTACCAGGTGCCTGCCCTCGTGTTTGATGGCATCACGCTTGTCATTTCACCCCTTATTTCCTTAATGAAGGATCAAGTCGATGCCCTGCAGCAGGCTGGTATTGCAGCAGCCTATATCAACAGCTCCCTTTCTTCTTCTGAAATCAGCCAGAGAATGGGGGAGGCTGCGGCAGGCGAATATAAACTGTTATATCTTGCACCTGAACGTCTAGAGTCGCAGGTTTTTCTTGACGAACTGCTATCACTTCCCGTTTCCCTTGTGGCGGTTGATGAGGCCCATTGTATTTCTCAATGGGGCCACGATTTCAGGCCAAGCTACCTTCGTATCCAAACGCTCTTTCAAAAATTTGAAAAAAAGCCGGTAGTTCTTGCTTTAACCGCCACTGCTACTCCTCAGGTTCGCGAGGATATTTGCAGCACGCTGAATATTCCTGAGCAGCACACCGTTATCACTGGGTTCGAACGGTCTAATTTAAGTTTTCAATTAATAAAGGGACAGGATCGACTTCATTTTTTATTGAATTATATCCAAAAAAATGCCCAGGAAGCCGGCATCATATATGCTGCTACGAGAAAAAATGTAGAACAGCTTTTTGAAAAGCTGCAAAAATCCGGGATTGCAGCAGGGAAATATCACGCTGGATTAAGCGGGGATGAAAGAGACTCTGAGCAAGAAAAGTTTTTGAATGACGAAGTCCAGGTAATGGTGGCCACTAATGCTTTTGGTATGGGTATTGACAAAAGCAATGTTCGATACACGATACATTTTCAGGTACCGAAGAATATGGAAAGCTATTATCAAGAGGCCGGCCGTGCCGGAAGAGATGGCCTGCCTAGTGAGTGTATTTTGCTTTTTTCAGAGCAGGACGTCCAGCTTCAACGATATCTTATAGACCAGTCTGACTCTGTATCGCATAAGCAGAATGAGCTAGAAAAACTCCAGTCAATGAGGGAATACTGCTATACTGAAAATTGTCTGCAGGGATTTATTATGAACTACTTTGGTGACAGAGATATAAAGCCGTGCGGAAGGTGCAGCAACTGCCTGGATGAACGTGTGTCTGTAGATGTAACGAGGGATGCACAAATGGTGCTGTCGTGTATTATCAGGATGAATGAGCGATTCGGTAAAACACTGGTTGCACAAGTGCTGACAGGTTCTTCTAATAAAAAGGTATCTGAACTTGGCTTTAATAAGCTTACAACCTTTGGACTTCTGAAAGAACGCAGTGTAAAGGACGTAGCCGAGTTTATTGATTATTTAACCTCCGAACAATTTATCGGCGTTACCGGCGGCCAATTTCCTTTATTGTTCGTCACAGACAAGGGGAAGTCGGTCCTTAAGGGACATAATAAGGTTAATAGAAAAGAAACGGTTCAGGTCATTGAAGTCATTAAAGCAGATGGCTTATTTGAATCTTTACGAAGTCTAAGAAAAGAAATAGCCGCTGCCGAAGGAGTTCCACCATTTGTTATTTTCTCAGATCTGACTCTTAAAGACATGTGTTCAAAGCTGCCTGTTACGCTTGAACACATGGGTGAGGTTAAGGGTGTAGGAGCCCAGAAGTTAGACAAATACGGGAAGGATTTCATAGAGAAAATACAGGAATACCTGACAGAACATCCAGAACACGAACCTGTTATTGAAACTGTTTCAGCAGCACCAAAGAAAAAGAAAGCGGCTGCTACAGAAAATTCTTATCTAGAAAGCTATGAAAGATTCATGGCAGGCGAGTCGATAAAAGATATATCAAAGGCAAGGGATCTTTCCAGCAATACGGTAGAAAATCATATTGTCCGCTGTGTGGAGGAAGGAAAGCCTCTTATTTGGGAAAACTTGTGGACAGCTTCTCAGGAAATCGAAATAGAAGAGGCCGCCAGGAGTGCAGGTACCGATTTTTTAAAACCAATTAAAGAACTGCTGCCTGCCGAAATCAGCTATTTCATGATTAAGGTATGGTTGGGAAAAAACAAAGCGTCTTCATCTATTAAAATTTGACACAATTTCAGATAAACCCTTAAAGGATATTGCGAAGTATAGTATATTAAGTATATAATAGGAAAAAAATGCTATATTTAAAGAAAAAAATCAAAAATGAGCAGAAATTGTCTGAAATGGAAAGTCAGCCAACTTGAACATTTTTGATAATCATTAGGGGGCAGATTATGTTAAAAAGAAGTTTAGTATTTGTATTCGCTATGTTATTCACATTGTCTTTTGGATCCATGGCGTTCGCGAGTGAAGACCAACAAACCGATATTTCCAAGGGTTTACAAATTATTGAAGAAGCTAACGCAGCTATCGATTATTTAATTTCTGAGGCAGTAGAAAAAAGTGCTGCTTTGCAATCTGAACATCTTGAAAAAGTCAGCAACCTGCAAAATGATGCAGCTTTGACAGATGCTGAAAAAGAAGTGAAAATTACAGAAGAGACACAGAACTATAATGCTGAGTTAGATGAACTGATTGTAAAGCTTCAGGACACAGCAGTTGAACTGACAAACGAGGGTATTGAAAAAGCAGCGGAATATGGAGTTTATGGGCAGTGCGAATGGAAGCTTGTAGAGATTGCCGACCGTGCTGTTTGGGTTGATCCTATAAGAGTTATTGGGTGGGAATAAACCAAGAGTAACCATATATACATAAAAAGAACGAGTTCTATTAAATTAGGACTCGTTTTAAACTTATAGGAGTCGGATAAAATGGAAGGGCTACAAATAAGGAAAAACGGAGACTTTATTGAAAGGGTTCTATTAGGAACTACCGAATTAAGGCTATTAAGCAGCAATAGTGGTTTGGAAATTATGCAGCAGACCATTTATAAAGACCGTATGTTTTACCTGTACGCCGGTGACAGTACTGGAGTTACAGAGTTTGTCTATATTCTTAATGGCAAAATGGAAGGCGAACTTAACAAGGAAGCAATTGTTCTCCAAGCCGGAGATTATTTTGAAGTTAGGGGACTAACTGAACCGGTTCATTTTACCGCCAAAACTGATGTTACCTTTCTATGGATTACTACCGAACAATCATATTCCAATGTTAGTGACGAAATTAATATCCTGAAAGAACTTGTGTCAAAGGTAGAAGAAAAAGATAGATACACATCATTACATAGCGATCGTGTGGCAAAATATTCAGTACAAATTGCTAAACAGCTTAATCTTTCAAATGAGCCGCTTCACTCGCTATATTTAGCTGCCAGCTTCCATGACGTTGGGAAAGTACATGTTCCTGAAGAAATCTTAAACAAACCTGGCCGGTTAACTAAGGAAGAATTTGAAATTATAAAAAAACATCCTGTAGACAGTGTGGATATGGTAAAACATATTTATAGCGGCAAAGTTACAAAAATCATCGAACAACATCATGAAAGGCTAAATGGCTCAGGCTATCCCTACGGTCTAAAGTCTGAGGAAATTCTATTTGAATCTAAAATCATCGCTGTAGCCGATACATTCGATGCAATGACTGAAGATCGGGCATATAGAAAGGCCTTTACAGCTCAATATGCTTTGGATGAAATTAAAAGCATGATAGGCAGTCATTATGATGAAGAGGTTGTAGCAGCTTTTGAAGCAGTTTTAATAGAAGAGGGTAAAATAAAAAAATAGCTTGTAAATATATGAACCAGCAATACTTCATTTGAAGTCTTTGCTGGTTCTTTGTTTAGCTATGCTTGAAAAATTTCGCTTATCTTTCTGCTTTCTTCTTCAGTCAGCTTCACATTCAATGTTTTTAAGTTATTCAGAACTTGTTCTGGCTTTTTGGCCCCTGGTATTAAAACGTCGATCGAGTCGCGGGTCAGGTACCAGGCCAGAACCACGTGAGCGGTATCTGCGCCTTTTTCTTCAGCTATTTGGCGTACTTGTTCTACTTTTGCAAGATTCCGGATAAAGGCTTCTCCCTGGAACATTGGATTTTTTGCCCGTCCATCTTCAAATTTTGTATCTTTTGTATATCTTCCGCCCAGTAATCCTGCAGCCAGCGGAAAATAGGGAATGAAAGAAATGCCATTCTCAGCTGTATATGGAAGCAGATCTTGTTCAGCCTGCCGCTTGAACAGATTATACTCGGATTGTAAAACATCTACATAGCCATCTTTATTTGCTTCTTGTAATTGCTCCAGGGAGAAATTCGAAACTCCGATGGATCGTATTTTTCCTTCGTCTTTAAGTCTCTTTAGTGCCCCGACTGCTTCGTCCTTTGGTGTATGTTCATCAGGAAAATGGATGTAAAATAAGTCTATATAGTCGGTTCCCAGACGTTTGAGGGATCCTTCAACAGCACTTTTTAAAAAGGCAGGAGAGTTATCCATCACGATCTTGCCGTCTGAAAATTTGTGTGCACCTTTTGTGGCTATGACCACTTTATCACGGTTATTCGTTTCTTTCAGTACTTCACCAATTAGTTCTTCTGAACGCTCAGGGCCATAAATATAAGCAGTATCCAAGAAATTAATTCCTTCTTGAATGGCGGTCCTTACTACCTGCTTCCCAGTTTCTTCACTCAGGTTAGGGTAGATATTATGTCCGCCGACTGCATTTGTGCCTATGCCGATTGGATTAACATAGATACCGGTTTTTCCGATTTGTACTTGATCTGCCATGTGAACATCTCCTTTATGTAGATTACTTCCATTCTAACGAACTTTGGATAGAAAAATAAAATAGTCAGCTTGATAAATATTCCTTTACCTTTTACGTCGGAAAGAATACCTTTTGGATTATGTGCTGAAGCTATTTATACTAATATTGATACAAGATATTAGAACATAATAGAGAGACAGAAGAAAGTATTTTTAAATGTAGCTTTTTACTTCAAACTGCATGTTTTATTTGTGAATGAACTAAGGAACTGATAGAAAACATTATTTTTAATAAAATAAAACGTACGAGTATCTCATTTCACTTTAAAAGAAAGAGGTGAGGATGACATAATGTCCATATTGAAGGAAACAACACAGAATGAAATGGAAGAAATCCTAAAAAGGCAGAAGGACTATTTAAATAAACAATCGACTAAATCGATTGATTTTCGTATTGATCAGTTAAAAAAGTTAAAAGGGCAGATAAAAAGCTACGAGCAGGAAATTTTTGCTGCTCTAAAAGAGGATTTGAATAAATCGGAATTTGAATCCTACCTTACTGAGATTGGGATCTTGTATTCAGAGATTGATTTCACTTTAAAAAATGTCCGGAAATGGACAAAAGCAAAAAAAGTGAAGACGGCCTTAACTCACTTTGGGTCAAGGGGATATATCATACCCGAGCCTTATGGTACTGCGCTTATCATTGCTCCGTGGAACTATCCCATCCAATTAGCTCTTTCGCCTCTCATTGGGGCCATAGCTGCTGGCAACACAGCCATCATTAAGCCTTCTGAACTTACGCCACATGTCTCAAAAGTAATCAGCGATTTAATCCGTTCTGCTTTTCCGGTTGAGTATATAGCTGTAGTTGAAGGCGGAGTTAAAACAAGCCAGTCATTATTAAAGCTGGATACGGATTATATTTTCTTTACAGGCAGCGTAAACGTAGGGAAGGCAGTCATGGAAGCTGCTTCAAGACGGCTTATCCCGGTTACTCTTGAATTGGGCGGGAAAAGTCCATGTATTGTACATAAAGATGCGAACGTAAAGCTGGCGGCAAAAAGAATTATCTTTGGGAAGTTTACAAATGCCGGCCAAACCTGTATAGCGCCTGATTATCTATTCGTTCATAAGGAAATCAAAGAAGAATTAATCGATGCGATGAAGCTAATAATCAGAGAATTTTACGGGGACAGCCCGGTTACTCATGACAGTTATGGGAAAATCGTCAATTCTTTTCACTTTAACCGGCTTCAGGGCTATCTGGGTAATGGCCGTATTCTAACAGGCGGGGAATATGACGAAGGCACATTGAAAATAGCACCCACAATTATGGATGACGTTGATTGGGATTCGCCTGTTATGCAGGAAGAAATCTTTGGACCTATTTTTCCTGTATTAGAATACAGCAGCCTGGATGAGGTCATATCTTCCATTAACAAGCGGCCAAAACCGCTGGCTTTATACCTTTTTACAGATAGCAGTGCAGTCGAGGACCAAATTACCGGCAGCATCTCATTCGGAGGCGGCTCCATCAACGACACATTGATGCATATAGCGACTCCATACCTGCCATTTGGGGGAGTGGGAGAAAGCGGGATAGGAAGCTACCACGGAATGAGCAGCTTCCAAACCTTCTCCCATTACAAAAGCATCCTAAAACAAACCAACAAATTCGACTTCTCATTCAAATACCCATCAGCCCGGAGCGGCCTAAAAATCATGCGAAAACTGTTAAAATAGGGGACAGTCCCCTATTTCCCAGAAGAAAAAACCTTTGCGGCGCAAGGGTTTTTTGGTTGATTGATTGGGGACAGTCCCCCATTTCCCAAATCTTCATCACTGATAAGGTTTGTGCGTCGGCTAAAATTTAACAGGTATATTTATGTGGGTAATACGGAGGTTTAAGTGGCATAAACTGCTCTTTATGTGGCTAAACAGTATGTTTATGTGGCTATCCCGCTCTTATATGTGGAAGTCAGGGTGCTCCGATCCAACCAGACAAAATAGAATTCTATAATAATATTATGTAAACATTCTACTTTGTATTATACCCACACACCAATCCAAATAGTTAACTAATTATATAAAGCACCCATTCCAAAATTGGAATGGGTGCTCTCAGATCCATTATCTCAGGATAACTAATCTGTCTGTCTTTGTCACCCAGTAACGGTTGGGTTTTTCCCTGTCTTAATTTTTATAGTGCTTCCACGGTGCAGTATAGCGTTAATTTCTCCTCCTAATACAAGTGCAAGGCCTGTCAGGTAAAGCCATAACATTAATACAATGACTCCACCAAGACTGCCGTATGTGGAAGAATAGTTGCCGAAGTTGCTGACATAAAAGGAGAAGCCTAACGAAATCAGCTGCCAGACTACGGTTGCTGTGATAGCGCCGGGCAGTACCTGTTTAAAGGGATAATGTTTGTTTGGCGCCATTTTATAAAGAAAGGCAAGAACAACGATCATTACGCAAATGGCAACAATCCAGCGCAGCACCTTAAATAAAATCTCCATTTCTGCAGGTAAAGGCAGGATGGAATCAATGATATCATATAGTACATTTCCGAAAACGGGCAAAACAAGTGCCACGACAAATGCAACTATAAGTCCTAATGTGAGGAGGATTGATATCAGCCGCTGTTTTATAAAGCTTCTGGTTTCATTTACATCAAATGCAATATTCATTGAATGGATAAAAGCGTTGATTCCATTTGAGGCGGACCATAATGTGCCTAGTATACCGAATGTTAAGAGGCCGCCGTTTCGTTCGCTTACGATTTTTACTACATTGTCTTTGAAAATAGAGGTTGTTTCGGATGGCATGAGAGTTCCCATGACTTTAATGGCTTTCTGTGGATCAATATTTAAATAAGGAACTATGGATAATAAAAGAATCAGCATTGGGAAGAGTGCCAGCATATAATAATAGGATTGTTCAGCTGCCAGCCCCGTTGCTCTGTCATCTTTCATTTCTTTGCCCAGTTTCTTTCCAAAAGAAAACAGGTGCTTCATTAGACATCATCTCCTGGCTTACATAATAAGGAACACAATTAGTTCTCTTTGAGTCCCTTTTTCCCGATTAACATACAGAGTAACCATTTTAAGGCTTAAATTTGATTGTCCATGCAAGAAGAATTTGTTTAGTGTTTAAACTTTAATACACGGGGGAAAACAACATATATCACAAACAAGTTACCTTTTAAGGAGGAATTAACATGAAACAACAATCAGTGGTCGTTAACGAGAAGAACAATAACTTAATGCTTAGAGGCCTTATCATCGGCGGAATTATAGGAGGTGCGTTGTCTCTATTGGATTCACAGACTAGAAAAAAAGTAAAAACAACAGCTGTAGACTTAAAGGATTCTTCGGTTGATATGTTTGCACAAGTAAAAGAAAATCCAGGTGAAATCAAGGAACAAATGATGCAGCGATTCAAAGCCGCTTCTAATTCTCTTAAGGAAGCTATTACAGAGGCACAGGATTTATATGAGATGGTTAACAAAGAGGTATTCGGTAAGGTGAACAATGTAAAGAGCATCACAAATGATACTCTGTACGCGGCTAAAGAAGCAACAGAAGATATTAAGGGCATCACATCAAAAGTAGCTGAAGCTGGACAAAAATTAACAGGTTCCATCCCAGTTCCAACAGGTACTAAATCGCTTGAAGGTGAAACAAATTCTGCTTATGGGACAACCTCAAACGGATATAATACAGGCCAATTGAACTCTCCAAATACAGGACGGTTAAACTAATATAGTATGAAAAGAGCAGAATAAGCGTTCTGCTCTTTTTTTGTGCAAAAAACTGGCTATTAGTCATCTCTTTACAAGCAAATCCTCAACGATTTTCGAAGGATGGTGTGGATGAAGCTGTTCGTGATAAAAATCTACACGATTATGAAAGCTGTTAAATTGTACAGGGTCTTTAAGGATATTTTGCAGCTCGTTTTCAATGGATGAAAGCTTCTTCCAGTTTTCCATAGAAAAAACCAGCCCGAGTTTTTTGAGGTTTTCCACATTGATTTTTTCTTGGCCAGGAAGAGAATGATAAACAAACATTGGTTTTCTTTTATGCAGGCATTCACTGACTGTAACTCCCCCAGGCTTAGAAATTACAGCATCCATTGATTCGTACAGTGCATTCATCTTTTTTCTGCAAGAAATATACTCCAGTGGAAAGATATTTGACCATTTCCGTTCGGAAAGTTTTTTGTAAAGGCCTTTATTTTTCCCGCATAGAACATAAAAATGAGCAGCGCTGCATTCCTGAAGTTTATTTATCAGTTTTTCTAATTCTCCTGCTCCCAGACTGCCTCCGCTGACAAGGATATTGAGAAGTGCTGGATTAACTGGGGCAAACATGACATTAGAGCTCTCTCTAATATCCAGATGGACCGGGATTCCCGTTAGATAAATCTGCTCAGCCCTGACTCCAAGTTTCAGCAAAAACTGTTTCTGAATTTCGCTCGGTACAAAATGGTGGTCAATGTGCTTGATTCCCCAGATATCATGAATGAAATAATCTGTATAAATGTTTAGAACAGGAACTTTCAAGCCGTGCCTTTCTTTTATTTGATTAAGAAGGTAAGAAGGAAGAGCGTGCGTGCAAATAATAAAATCTGGGTTTGATTCTTTTAACAGCCGCTTCATAAAAGGCATAAATAAGATTTCATATAAAGGAAATCTTTTGGATTGACTCCTGTTCTGGCAGACCGAAAATTTATAGATCAGGTTGTACAAAGAGGGAAAGGAATGTATCCATTTTAAATAAATGGCAGATATGAACTTCTCTAATTTCCCATAACTATAAGACAAAAGGTCCACTTTCTCAGTTTCGATCTCCTTATTAATAGTCTCCATTAATGCAGCAGCAACCTGATGGTGGCCGGAAGGAATCTGTAAAAACGGCAAAAATAATATCTTTTTGGATGCAGGGTTATAGGCCAAGTGAATCTCTCCGTTAGAATGCGATTTTCTATTATTTTTTGTGTTGATCCATGTCTGCTAACCTCATTAAATGTTTCCATTTCCATACCATGAATTACCGGATTAGTACCTCGCTTTTGTCATTTATAATGAAGTGAAGGAGTGATACAGATGGTACCTATCTTAATAGCAGTCCTGCTCGTATGCATCGGTATTCAGATTGCCTATAAGAACACCAAGGATATTGCAATCAACCGCATTCAGCTTGAATCCCAGAACGGATCTGCTGAAATAGATTCTGCTCTAACTGTTCTGCAGCTGTCTGATTTGCATCTTGAACATATATCGATATCTCCAGAAGAATTATATAATCACTTAGAAGAAGAACCAATAGATTTAATTGCACTTACCGGCGATTTCCTCGACCGTAAACGGACCATCCCCAAGTTAGCCCCTTATCTAAAAGTACTCAATGATTTAGGCCCGAAATATGGAATTTATGCTGTTTTAGGCAACCACGACTATGTATTGAAGAATGAAAATCTCGATCGCTTAATTTCAACTCTTGAGGAGTTTAATTGCACCGTTCTCCGTAATGAAAACAGAGTGGTGGATATAGAAGGAAGGCCGTTTAATATCATAGGAATTGATGACTTCAGCACTCAAAGAAGCAACATTGCAGCATCCTATCAAGGTATAGCGGGGGGGTCATCTTTAGTTATTACGCATGACCCTAATATAGTGCTTGAAATGCAAGACTTCCATTTCGATTATTTATTAGCAGGCCATTTTCACGGAGGCCAGATTTGCTATCCTAAAGCCTATCACTTAGCGAAAATGGGGAAATTGGTTAAAATGAAGATGATCAAAGGACTTCATGAACAGGATGGCAAGCCATTTTATATAAACGAAGGGCTTGGGCAGACAGGTGTGAATATACGTGTAGGCAGCCGTCCTGAAATCACGATCCATCAGATGCCAGTAAAAGCTGCAGTTAAAGTAGAAACCACAGCGATTTAAGGACTGTTAACTTTTGTTAACAGCCCCCTATACATACCTAATTTCCATATAAGCGTGTTAATTTTTCCTTTGACATAAATAAATAACTAGGGCTTTCCTTGAGCAGACTTCTACCCTTGTTAGAAACTGTAGAAGATAAGAACATAATGGGAAGAAAGGTTGCCCATTTCATCCACTTATAGATTGGATGGGAAATATCTTCAACATCAAAGCCGAGACGGCTGCACGCTTTATTTAAAGATGTAATGCCGATGATTCCTTTTATGTGACTTGAACGCTCATGATTTCCGATGTAACGTTCAATGCCCGGCAAAGATCTTCGTACACTCTGATAGATCATTCTGGCTCTGACGATGTCCGTTTTGACTGTTCTCATTTCTGTGAGAAGCCTCACATTATGCAAATGGATTTTTACAAGGATATCATTCTTTCTTATAATGGTTCCATCCGACAGAGTCACATCTTTTCCTTTATACCGGGTGAGTCTTACTCTGAAAATATTATTACTATTATGGATATCCAAGAGATAAGTCAGCCTGGTAAATCGAAAATAAACGGGGTCCAAAACACTCCAGATTGATAAAATATATCCTCTCATCGTCTTCTTCCTTTGTTTAATTTTGGCTGTTTTCTCAAACTTTGTTGCTATTGAACAAGAGGTTGATTGGAGCACAAGGCATGCTCGCTTTCCGCGGGGCGGGCGGTGAGCCTCCTCAGCTTCGCCTGCGGGGTCTCACCTGATCGAAAAGCGGAGGACGGTGCTTTTCAAGAAAAGATCCATCCAAAAGC
>NZ_PGUY01000031.1 GCF_002863585.1 Peribacillus deserti
GAAAAGCACCGTCCTCCGCTTTTCGATCAGGTGAGACCCCACAGGCGAAGCCGAGGAGGCTCACCGCCCGCCCCGCGGAAAGCGAGCATCCTGGAGAGGAAAACCACCTCTTGTTCAATAGCAACAAAATTTGCGAAAACAGCCTTTTAAAAAAGAGCGCCTGGTTGCTTGTCTTATATAAGTTTGGATTGATTAGGAGGCTACTGATTCAGATATAGTAACACTGTCCTAAGTTTTCAAGTCTTCGGACGGAATGTCGCCACAGCTGCCGAATTGTCGGCTTTTTTCTTACTGAACTAACTAGGTAGAGAATAAAGGAGTATTAAATATTTTAACGAATACTTACTTATATAAATGCTTATAATAAAACTCTTTTTCTATAAAACAGTGAAAATCAAAGGAGCTGATAAGGTTGACACCGGAAACTAAAATTAAGGAACAAACTATTTTTCATCACATTGGAAATAAAATCAAAACAGAAGATAGAGAGATTAATATAATTACTAAGTTAGAAGAACCGCTAATAGTAATTTTAGGAAACGTTTTGAGCGACGAAGAATGCGATGAGCTAATTATGCTGTCCAAAGACAAAATGCAGCGTTCAAAAATTGGAACAACACGCGATGTCAATCAGATTAGAACAAGCAGTGGTATGTTTTTTCAAGAAAATGAAAACAACACTATTATGAAAATCGAAAAAAGAATATCGTCTATTATGAATATACCCGTTGAACATGGTGACGGTATTCAAATACTTAAATATACTCCTGGTCAAGAGTATAAAGCTCATTTTGATTTTTTTTCACCAATAAGTGGAGCAAGTATCAATAATAGAATTAGCACACTCGTAATCTACTTAAATGATGTGGAGCAAGGCGGAGAAACTTTTTTTCCTAAACTAAACTTTTCAGTATTCCCTCAAAAGGGTATGGCGGTATATTTTGAATACTTCTATACCGATACAGAATTAAACGAGCAAACATTACATGGTGGAGCACCAGTTATTACCGGGGAAAAATGGGTTGCAACACAGTGGATGAGGAGACAACGAGTAAGATAAACATAAAAGTTCTTTTACATTTAGCTCTGTTAATGATTGCTTAGATAACTAACGGGAGCCAGCAGGAGAATGCGTGTCGCTGTAACAGCTTGTTTTTCAGGAGACAAATAACATAATTATTGAGGTAATGAGTAGTGGGGATCCATTTTAAAATTGTTGGCAATAAAAAACGAGCAGTTGAATTTGAGGATAGAATCGACGGTTATTTACGGGGAATACATGGTGAGACAGAATTCTCCTATCTCCTACAATTGGATCCTTATGAATACAAATTGCTTACTGAGCCAGAAATCCAAAACTTATTAAAAGTTTGTGATTTCCTCATTCAAACATACAGCAAAGATGATTGGTATCATAATAGGGTTAGAAAGTTTGGCTATGGACTAAGGGATCTTTGCTTAATAGCATTGGCAAACAAAGACCATATGGAGGCTTTAGGCGACTAAGATTACTTACAAGTTTCCTTACAAGTAACGTTGCTTGTTCACTAAAGGGTGCGTTCGTATTATAGGGGGAGCCAGTTTTTACTGGCTGCTCTTTTTTCATACGATTAATCAATATTTATGGATGTTAGTCGATTTATAATGGGCTGTTTACACAGCTTTTTTTGTTTTTGATATCGAAGGTTAGTTGAAAAGGCAGGAATTAAGAGTTTTAAAGTGAATGGTGACAGGGAAATTAACAAATAAAGGATTAAAGTTGTCATCCTAGATACACCGAAATGATGGGAAATGAACAGAAAGGAAAGTAGCTATGACTGATTTGACTATGAAAGATGTGATGGCTTCCTATTCTGAAGATGCCCTAGATTTAGCAAGCCAGATGGGGATTTCTCTTGATTACTCGGAGCATAGCATAAAGATCCTAGATGAAATTTTAGAAGAATATCATCGAGGCTTACCAAGGGGAATAAAAGAACTCTTTGTTAGAAGCCCTACTGAAGAGGATATTATCCAAATGAGTAAAATTTGGGGAGGCTATTTAGGAGAAGTGATTAGACTCAATATAGGCGGGGAATGGGGGATAAGCGAGAATTTTATGGAGTCAATCTGTTTAACAATAAATGACACAGAAATTTATCCACCAGCAAAAGTAAATAAAAGAATCATTAATGGAAAAGAGGACGGAATATTTATTTACTACCAGGTTATAAAGGAAGGTAACTATGTATAGGTTATTATAGATTGGGAGGTTTTGTAACTAAACCAGCTAATAGTTTGTCAACATTTTTTCATTTAAGTAGATTTTTATAGAGGGGGTTGACGATGATTCATACATAACCTCTTTCCTCAACATCATGGACAACGGGGGTATGGTATGCCTTGTAGATTCCGGTACGAGTGGAGGTTCTGCCCCTGTTATGTTTTCTATTTTCTTTAGGAAGTAATGAAGGGACTGAAGTCCTTCCATCGTATGTGTACTTTAAAACTATTTTTATATGGGCTCTTCTTTTCTAAGAAAGCCTGAACCTGACTTTCTCCTTTCACTACATCCAGGCCAACCACTGGATTATCTCCTCCAATTATTAATTTACCGGTACCCCTAGTATCATAGGTTCGCTTGTTATACGAGATCCAGGTCCCAACCAGCCAAATTATGTTTAAACAAGTAGGGGGCCAACTGTTTAGCGGGCGGGATCAAGTCCCACGGGTGCGGACGTTCTACCCCGGCTAGTGCTATATTAAAACCATATAAAAAAGGGTCAAACAGAAATATCTGGCTGACCTTATCATACGAACGGTGCGTTATTTTAACTATGATTAGTCCGCCAGACAAGTGTCTAAGGAATGTGGCACTAGATCATCTGTAATGAGAAGAACACAGAGCAAGATGTTCTGTGTTCTTTTTACACGGTTTTGAAATTGGACCGGTAATAATATGTTATTCCGTTTGAGTCAAAAGTTTCAAAAGCGTAAGCCTATATATAATTGTCTCTAATAAAATGGTGCGTTAGTGTATAAGGCTTTTGCTGCTTCGGCAGCTTTTTTCTGCTGCTCAACTAGAGTGACAGGTTAATTTAAGAGGAAGAATGTAATACCCACTATAAATTCAAGACGGGCAATGATAATCTGATAAAAAGGAATTTATGAGGAGCCACCAAGGGTGAAAACATTAAAACAAGCCTTTATTTTTTCAATATTAATACATATTTTATTTTTGATTGGGCTTTGATTCTTACTATAAATATTTGCTTTTTAAACTTTACAAAGACACGGGTATGAACAGTTTATGGATAAGTTATGAGGGGTTTTTTTCGGATAAAATAAGGATTGAACTCTTATGTTGGCTGCCAATAACTATAATTCTATTTACGTTATTATTTATTGGTATTAAATCTTTATGGAAATTGGTAAAAAGAAAAGGTTAAACTCCATAAGATGTTCTCTTGTCACTAACAGGTATGTTAGTTCAAGAACATATAGCTGCTTAGGCATCTATTTTGTGTTGTTCTTTAAACTGGACTGGTAAGTGAAATATGGATTTGACGACTTAGGAAACGGTCCTAGGTTTATAATTAGAGGTTTAAATATTAGGGATGCGTATTGAAATTATTTATGAGTTAAAAAATTTGAAAGGAACTTGTTGGGTGATTTGATGTTGGTATTGGTTGGAGTGTATCTCACATTAATAGGTCTGGTAACGCTTGTATCCTTAATGATTTATGCATACAAAGAATTTAAGAAAGAAAAAAACAAAAAATCAAAAGCGTTATTTTAATTGTAGGCATAAGTGAAATTTTAACTCTCAGTAGTCTAAGCGGTTTTGCTTTCATGTTAACGCTTGTGGCTATTTTTGTTGGTCATATACTCATAATAGGATCATTTAGTCATTGACTTATCGGAATGCACTTAAACTATAGGTGTGAGTTGAAGAGTGGGTGATACGGCAGCCTTTTTTGTACCAAACCCTTGTTATAGACTTATCAGGTGTAGCTCTGATGATGGATATGGAGTACAGATAAGGGGCATATAATACAAAAATTATTCACTTATTGTATAATGTTCATAGTTGGAAGCTTGAAGCTTTTGGTGAGGAGTGATGGATTTTCATGGAAAATAGTAAGGATGAAAAATTGTATCGTCATATCGTTGAATCGTCCACGGAGGCAATTATTATTCAACAAGATGGGATGTTTAAGTATATAAACCCTGCAGGAGTAGATTTTTTACGGGCCGCTTCCAGTGAGGAAGTTATAGGTAAATCTGTATTCGATATTATACCTGAGGAGTATAGAGAGCTGACAGTAAGACACTCAGCATCGCTCCTTGATCAAAATAAACCAACTGGAATTATCGAAAAACAATTAAAACGGTTTGATGGGTCACTATGTGATGTAGAAACAAATTGTACTCCTGTTTTGTATGAGGGTAAAAAAGCGATTCAATCTGTTGTCAGAGATATTACAAAGCGTAAAGAAACCGAAAGAACACTTGAAAAAGTATCCAAAGAAATTAACACACTGTCAGCTCCAGTGGTCCCTATATTGGAAGGGGTCGCTGTGTTACCCCTAGTAGGTTCTATTAATTCTGAAAGAGCGAATTATATTTTAGAATATGTGCCTTTAAAAGTACAGGAACAGAATGTCCATACTTTGATTAGCGACTTTTCTGGCATCTATGAACTTGATGAAATGGTAATCCAATGTCTCTTTGAAACTAGTGCCGTACTAGGTTTGCTTGGTGTTCGTTCTATTGTAACGGGAATAAGACCCCAAATTGCCCAAAGTGTTGTACAGCTCGGAGCCGATTTATCCCTAATACAGATATTTGGAACTTTAAAACAGGCAGTACGAGAATTGGTGCTAAACGATAGCTTCGTAAGTGTTTGAATATAGGATATCCACTATATTCCGTGAGATATTGTGATCCTTCTTCACTACAGATTTGTTCTAGTGAGTAAGAGCCGTCATGAGACGGCTTTTTCTTATTCTGCTAACAGGGCAGGTAAAAATGGACAATGCCCTTCCGATTATAGAAGGGCATCTTTTTTTAAATGTTAGGGCTAGTAATTTCAACCAGGTTTGAATATTAAGTATCTTCACTGGATCATCAGGAGGTGACACCATTTTTTCAATTGGATGCTACGCTCTGGCGGTACAACAGTCACTTATGTTGCTGCTGTTTCTGTAACGGCCTTTACCATCTGAAAAGGTTGCAGTAGCCGTTTTTAAGCTGAAGTTGGAGAACCAAATTCCCACTTTCCACCTTATGGCTTCAGAACCACCTTAATGCAGTTATCGGTCCTAGTATCAAAATATTCATAGCCTTTTTCTGCCTGATCCAGCGGCAGAACATGTGTGACCACATCGCCGATATCGACTTTCCCCTGGGAAACTAGATCGTAGATAAATGGCATATATGAATGACAGGAGCTTGACCTGTTCTTAGATTCACCTTCCGCTGGAAGATATCTCCGAGCGGGAATGCATTATAACGTCCTCCATAAACACCTGTAACCTGAATCGTGCCGCCTTTTCTAACCGCCTGGCTTGCAATGACCAATGCACTCATCGTAAGCCCTGAAGCTTCAAGCCTGAACCGAAATATTCCATCGGTGTCATTTTTCCGTCCATTCCTACGGCATCAATGACAACGTCGGCTAAGCCCTTTGTTATTTCCTTTAGGTATTCTCCTGTATTTTCATGCTGTTCGAAGTTTACGATTTCAACCTTGTTCGTCCTTTTGGCGTGCTCCAGGCGATAGTTGATGTAATCCACAGCGATGACTCTTTTTGCCCCCTTGAACCAGGCCCATTTTTGCGCAAGAAGTCCAACCGGGCCGCAGCCAAGGATTACGACAGTGTCATCGGATTTTACACCTGCGTTATCCACTGACCAAAAGGCCGTTGAAGCAGCGTCAGCAAGCAGCACCAATTGTTCATCTGCAACTTCACTATTTTTCGGGATTTTAAAAGGAGTAAAATTAGCATAAGGAACCCGAAGGTATTCCGCCTGACCTCCTGGATATCCACCCGTCAGGTCAGAGTACCCGAAAAACCCTCCCATGTCACCATTATCATTTGAATTTTCGCATTGGCTCTCCAAATGATTTTGACAGTAGAAACATTCTCCGCATGCCACATTAAATGGGATGATTACGCGGTCGCCTTTTTTTAATTTGGTCACATCTGGACCGACTTCTTCGACAATCCCCATTGGCTCATGACCGATAATATAATCCTCCGGAAAATTCGAAATCATTCCATGTATTAAATGAAGATCCGAGCCGCAGATCGCTGAGGTGGAAATTTTCACAATAATATCGTCTTTTTTCTCAATCTTCGGATCCGGGACTTCTTTTACCCTGACATCCTTAATGCCTTTAAAGGTAACAGCTTTCATTTCTTTTCATCCTCCCTATTATTCATCACTATCTATTTGTGCCATCATACCAAGACGAGAGGTATCCCCAGGGAACAGATTCAAGCCGCCTATCATTAAAGCTCCCTTTATAGACTTAAGATCCATCTTGTATTGATCCTGCATGTTGTATGGATGTTTCTGGCAATTAATTGATGTATATTTTGGCAGTATGTTTATTATTTTATGAATCATTACTCAAGGAAAGACTGTATAAAATCTAATATTTATACATATTTGTTAAGTTATCCTTACTGTACTCCCATAAAAATAAAAACTGAAAAAAGGCATACAAAAATAGACCCAGAAAAACCAGTTTTTAAAAAAAGGCTGGGCCTCATAAAAGTTAGATATAAAATTGGTGGTACATGGCTTGAATTCAGACCCTTCCCATTGGAATAAAAATAAATGAAGCTGGAGCAACAACCAGAATTAGGATTAATCTTCCATGAGTGCTACCCATCAAGGGTGCGACAGTCGGTGGTACACCGTGGTCATTGGAGTCAGACTAAGGCACCATAGTTCAAAGACCTTCTTCTCCAGCACTAAACAGTATAGTCTGCACAGCCTATTTTCATTCTCTGTGGTGAATCGCAGATCTGTGCGATTCATGTATGGCTAACGGGTGCGTTAGGCGATTAAGAGGGCTGCTTCGGCAGCTTTTTAATATTATCAAAAAGTATATAAGAATTACCGAGGATCATTGATAATGGTTCTTTTTTATGGGCTTTTAATAGGGTAACAAGGATATAATGCGTAAATAAAAACAAATCATCGAAAAATATCTGTATTTTTAGTCAAACGTATTTTATAATTACTGTGATTTACATAAATAGGTAAAAAATAGGGACTTTCGGAGGGTGTTTTAGGATGTTTTGGTTCACGTGTATTTTTATTGTAGCAGGAATCATTTTTCCCATTATCGATCATTTTTGGGACAAGAAGATTAAGAAAGACTTAGCCAATCATAACAAAATGACAACTTATTCATTAGTAATGCTCTACCAATGGGGAATGGTTGGGATTATTTTTCTTACGTTCAAAATTAAAGAAATTTCATTTAAAGAACTGGGGCTTGTGTCCACATTTTCAAATATATCCAGCTTTCTTTATTTTGCAGCAGGTATACTAACAGCTACAGTAATGTTATTTGTTGTTTATCTAGCAATCCCCTTCGGAAGAAAGAAAATTATTAAGCAATTTGAAGCGATTGAGCTATTAATTCCTGTAGGAATAAAGCAACGGTTGGTGTATGCTTGTGTTGCTGTAACGGCGGGATTTTGTGAGGAAGTGATTTATAGAGGTTTTATGTTTCATTACTTCAAACAGCTTGATTTGGGTCTATCCGCAATGGCAATGGCCATTATCACCAGCATTTTTTTCGGACTGGCTCACGGTTATCAAGGATGGAAGAACGTAATCTTTACTGGTATACTTGGATTCGCTCTGGCTAGACTTTACATAAGCAATGGAAGTCTATGGGTCCCTATTATTCTCCATATCATTATTGATATCAAATTTGCTGTGTTGCCAAACATAAAGAAGATTTTTGAAAACAAAAATAAAGCTGCGGCATAAATAACACATAGAACCAAAAGACGCGAGGACCTTATTTCTCGCGTTTTTCATTGCATATATGATAAACTCATATAATTTTCAACCTCGCTTTCACGCAAAGCTCATCACTCGGAGGTTAGTATCTATTAGTGTTGCTGCAGCTTCAACCTTATTTCACTTCCATTAGCCTTAGTAAGACGTGGCTGTGGCGGTAACGGTATTGGAATATAGTGGTGAGGTAGATAAAAAATCGATACTTTCTAGTGCTTGCTCATTTGGGTCATGGTAGTAGAAGAATGTTAATTTGTTGATTTTGCAATTTCTAATCTACATAAGTATCATCTTCCTAACTGGTGATTTAGTTGAAGAAGACATTTGTAATTAATGGGTTCCAAAAAATCAATAAAAAAGAAAAATGACGTGTCAAAGCTATTGTCAGATTACAAGCCATTTTAGTATCATTTACATGAGATGCACCTCAAAACGGAACAGTTTATTAAGAATCTTACAGGTGTAATTGTTCAGTAAATGCATTCGCTTTTTTCTTATTCAAGTAATGGAGAGTTTACTTTTATAAGCAGGAAAGCTATAAATTGGAATTTAACTTTATAGTTGGTTGTAATATCTGAGGATATTGGAGTGTGTTTTTGTGGAAAAAGGAATGATTATTGTTCTAAATGGTGTATCAAGTTCAGGAAAATCAACTTTAGCAAAGGAAATAACAAAGTTACTTCCTGACTTTTTTGCTTTTAGCGTAGATGATTATGATTTGATCATAGAAAAAATGGAAGATAGAGATAACCAGCGGCTAATACCCGTTGAAACAGAATATTTTTATTATAGAAACGTGGCAATGTTCTCAGATCGAGGAATTAATTTAATTCTTGATCAAATTCTCCATGACCCCATAACTTTACAAACTTTTTATAAAACTCTTAACACTCACCCTATACTTCTTGTTGGGGTTCATTGTCCTGCTGAGGAGCTAAAACGTAGAGAACATTTCAGAGGAGACCGCCAAATTGGGCAGGCAATTTCTCAGCTCAATTTTGTACATCAGCAAGAAATTTACGATGTTGAGATTAATACATACACCCTTTCAATGATGGAATGTGCAAAAGAAATTGTGGATCGATTGCAAACACCATTATTAGGATTTAAAAAGTCGCTTGAGAAATTTGAATCTTCAAGGAGTAAAAACAAATAATAATTGTTAAATTCCTCTTATTTAAAAGTCGATTTTCTTTGTGATTGTAAAATGATTTACTAAACTATGGGTGCGTTAGGTAAATACGTATGGCTGCTTCGGCAGACATTTTAAAGATAAGTAAAACGGTTGATGTCATCCGTAAATATATTTCGATAAGGATATGGACGATTAAATAATAATTATGTCTAAACAAAGATTAATTATAGTTCACATATGGGCATTCCAGAGCAATTTAGCTTTACTAGAATTCCAAAAAATAAGTAAATATGAAATATTGGGACAATCCGTCGATGGAAAAGTAATCAAGGCTATCGAAAACCTTGCTTATACATTTATGAAAGTTAAATCCGCTGCCTACTGAGATTAGTAAAGAAATAGGTGCAAAGCTATAACATTTGCAACAGCAGCCAGCTCGAACTTTTGCTCTCCTGAGTTAGGAGAGCTTTTTTATGCCAGGCACACTCGTATAAGGATGTATTTTAACACTATCCCACCAACTGAAAAGAAAACCCTTTGCTTGGACAAGCAGAATGAACTATGAATAAAAACCTTATCACTAAGGAAATCTATAAGGAAAAGGAGGCATTTGCGATGTCAAAAGACCGACAAGAACAAAAACTAAGAGAGTCTGAACGCGTAGAATCAGATCGGGACCAAAGTATTCACTATCCAGGTGCTACAAGTCTGCAAAGCCCTGAGGAAGCACGGGACCTCAATAAAGGATAAAGAAAACAAGGCTGAATGATGTAATCAGCCTTTTTTTATGGCTCAGTAAAATTAAATAGTTGATTTTTACTGAATGTTTTATTTGGCTATAATCGTTTTATCAAAGTATTTCGAGGAGTAATTTTAGTTATAATCCGTGTTCTTATTGAGCTAACGGGTGCGTTCGTATTTTAGGGGTAACCAGTTTTTACTGGTTGCTCTTTTTTAAACATTCTTTTCCAGAACGGAAGTATTTAGTCATTAGCCCATACAATTTTCTTCGATTTACATAGTTTATAATAACAAAGTTCGAAAGGGGGAATACATGTGAGTGATGCAGGATATGGTTTTGGAGGCGGATTCGCCTTACTTGTTGTTTTGTTTATTTTACTAATTATTATCGGTGCTACTTATTGCGGCTATGGATATTAAATAATGGATTAATCATTCGTTCAAGAAAGGGGGGTTAATTATGGGCTATGGATATGGTTACGGACATGGGTGTGGCTATGGCTATGGATATGGTTCCGGCTGCGGAAAAATCTTCGCTTTAGTTGTAGTATTATTTATCCTTTTAGTTATTATTGGATGCGTATGTTGGAATTGAGTATTGGTTTACAAGGTCCTTCCGGGGACCTTTTTTTCATTTTCGAATAAAGTTAAAGCACAGAATATACTTATAGACATATTCTATTGTAAGCCGTATCATATCGTATCGCATCGCCCATACATGTATGACCTCCTGGAAGAAGTTGGGGCGCAGCCCTTCTTCTTCATACATATGTTTAGGTGTACATTTTTATGAATCATATGATATATAACAACAACTCCGTTTTATCCGCATCTAACACTGTGGATAGACTCCTAATTGCCTCTTTTTGAGAGGCAATCTTTTTTTGTATACGAGCCCTTCCCACCAGCATGGCGTGTACATATTATAAAGGAGAATGTTGGAAAAGGAGTGAATGTTATGGGCTACGAAGGAAGAGGCTACGGTGCTACATTTGCGTTAGTCGTTGTTTTATTTATCCTTTTGGTTATCATTGGAGCTGTTTATGCTTATTAGGCACTAACAGGTTCAGGATTTCGTTTGTTTATGTAATAAAGGAAACCCAGTTGAATGGTATGACATAGATCAATATAATAGGTTGTTTAAGAAGGCTTCCTTTTAAAAAGGAAGCCTTTCTTACTTTTTCTTTTAGAAGTGTAAATAACATGGGAGCATCGACTTAAACCTGCATCCTTTGTTTATTATTAAATATTCTTAAAAACCATATGATCGCTAACTCAACTAAATCCTGATGTGGTATTCTTAGTCTTTAGCGAACTTTTCAAAGTCCTCTAAAACGGTCGACAAGTCAGAGGCAATTGCTTTTGGAGATGGTGAAAATGATATTGATATGTTGGAACTTGTAGGTCTCAGTATAGCAATGGGTAACGGAAGTGAAAAATTAAAAAGTGTTGCGAATTTTGTTCCAAAAAAAATCCAGTGAATATGGTATTCATTATGCATTAAAAAAGTACGAAATTCTTTAAATACATTTAGACCAGTGTGACTTAGACGACTGATAAATTTGAGGAGAATAGTTTTCTTATTAAGCTACCATGAAAATCAAATTCTTCCACTTTAGAAAAATGGCGATACTGACGCAGCTTAGTCAGTTTTTTAAAGAACGAGAGCGTCTTATCAGCCAATTGTTTTTTTAAATACCTAGGATGCTTCCTAAATGGTTACGGTGAATCCCAGGTTCTCAAGTCTCCGGACTGAATGCCTAACAATAGAAGCCTGTCTCTGTTTGTCAAAAGTAATCTTCTCCTAGGTCAACGTACATTTCTTTTCTGTAAGAAGGTAATACGCGATTCGTAACATCGCGTGGGCGACCACAATGGCTGCACGTTTCTTACCTTTTCGACCGGCTGTCCGTCTGTAGAAGGCACCCGGGTAATTTTTCGACCCCTGACTGATTGAGCTGCTTCTGTTAATGCTGAACGAAGATACTTATTGCCTTTTTTGGCTCTCGCAGATTTCCTTTTTCCAGCACTTTCATTGTGGCCTGGTATTACTATAAAACAAGTGAAATGCTAGAGGAGGAACTAAAAGCGGCTGAAAATGAAGGAACCCGAGCAGAGGTAGTTCGTTCACTTGAAAACGATTTATTTGAATTGTATAAAGATCCAGACTTGACGATTAAACCTCCTCAGCTAGAAAAGCGTGGCGGAGCTTACTACAGCGATGCTGCCTGCAGTCTAATTTCATCTATCTACAATGACAAGTGTGATTTTCAGCCTGTAAACACGATAAACAATGGAGCTATTGACAGCATCCCAAGTGACTCCGCAGTAGAAATCAACTGTAAGATTACCAAAGATGGTCCTATCCCAATCCCTATCGGTGATCTTCCAGTATCAGTTAGGGGTGTTGTACAACAAATCAAATCTTTTGAACGTGTTGCTGCAGAAGCGGCAGTCACTGGTGATTATAATAAAGCACTCGTAGCAATGACCATTAATCCCCTGGTTCCCTCAGATGCAATAGCGAAACAAATTTTGGACGAAATGCTGGAAGCACACAAAACATATTTACCTCAATTCTTGCGTTCAGTAAACGTATAATCGAACAAAAGTTCGATCAGTGAGAACGCCGAAACCAGAAATTGGGCGGATCAGCACAATATTTGAACTTCAGATGTAGAAGGTGCCTGTGTCCTAAATGAAAACCTGTTTAGAACTAAAATCGTAATTCATTAAAAGAGAAAAGACATAACAATAACCGTTTCTTTAAGGGAAACGGCTTGGTTCAGTTCAAGTTTGTGAACTAATGTACTTAATCTAAGGGTGCGTTAGTTCAAGAAAAAAGGGCTACTGTGGCAGCCTTTTTTGTGGCTCAAAATGTAAATTCAATACAGGATTTCATTTCCTATAATTTCTAAAAGTATTTTTGGAATAAAGCTAAAATTCATACATTATACGGGTATAATTACTATTAGACACCAAGAAAAGGTGAGTGAACCATCGTGCGAACCTTACGGCAGATTAACGCAGTTTATGAACATATTATTCAGTCTAATTTAAATGAACGAATTAAGGAAATGAAATTAGCCTCGCTAATGAGGGAAATGGAGAGGGATTACCATATTCCTTTGGTTATATATGAAGATTGGAAGAAAGAAAATGAGCAAGTTATGGCTTTATATAGAAAGATAGCAAAAAGACGAGGTCTTTAACAGTTTTTTGTTAGTGGTTTTAACTTCAATACCTTCTTGTTCACCTCAAGGGTGCGTTAGTTCAAGAAACTGGTAGCTTTAGCAATTTGGGGTCTTAATAAGGAACAATCTGCTTGAATAGAAGAAAAATAATAATTAAAAAAGGAACGCTCTTGGAAGGCGTTCCTTTTACTTGGTTAATATGAATCTGTCATGTAAGGTACTAGAAGAGAAGATGGGTTGAAAGTACTAATATTTTGAAGATGGAACGGAATGTTAAATTCTTCATATAAGTTTGGGAGACCTTTTACGGCGAAAAATTGAGAGGCAATGGTCTTAAGGATACGGGAATATCAAGAGGCATTATAGAATCGCGTTGAGCTTGTTTCAAACAGTTGTACATAGCTTTACCGCCAACTGAATTAGCTGAGTGAATAGTTATACGTTTAGCGAATAGTCTTTCTTTAACCATCTTTTCTACTAACATAAAACCATTCCTGGTTTTATTTAACAAATCGTGATCTAAAGAGAGATGTTCAATATCAAAAGTTCGTAATAGGTCTATACACTCGTCAATAGTCTCGACTAACACATAACCGCCTGGTGCTTTCCGATAGTCATCCAGGAAAACGCTAATTTTGTCCATTTCTTAATCTCCTTCCCTTATACAAGGGGTGACTAAGAAAAGTCGCATAATCCCTATATAAAATAATTTTATGTCTCAAGTCTAACACAATAATGTATAGATAAATCATGTTCGACTAAACGTCTAATAAGTCGACAAACATTTAACAAATAATTAAGGTAAAGAGCTTGCTCCTATGCTAAATAATGCGAAGTAACTCAGTTCGGTGTGAAATATGTATGTTTATAGGTAAGTGGGAATCAAGTTTAAGGAGAATCGAGCTTTAGGGATTATAACGGATTAGGTCTGATTTGGTATTTATCGAAATTTGTTAAGGGGGAAGAGTAAGGCAGTTGGTTTGAGAAATTCATTATATGTCCTCTTCTGTATGTGATCAATGTTCCTACACCTTATTACCTATTCAGAAAAAAATTATTGTAATGAGGTAAAGGTGCAATTTCGTTCTTAAACTACCATGAAAATTAAATTCTGCAGTTATAGAAAAATGGTCATACTTGAATAGACGCAGCTCAGTCAGTTTTTTAAAAATGGAGAGCGTCTTATCAGTCATTTGTTTTTTTTAGGATTAGGATGCTTCCGAAATGGTGACGGTGTATCCCAGGTTCTCAAGTCTCCGAACAGAATGCCTAACAATGGAGGCTTGTCTCTGCTTGTCAAAGTAATCTTCTCCTAGGTCAACGTACATTTCTTTTCGCGTAAGCAGGTAATATGCGATTCGTAACATCGCATGTGCTACCACAATAGCTGCACGCTTCTTACCTTTTCGGCCGGCTGTCCGTCTGTAAAGTGCACCCAGGTAATTTTTCGAACCCATGACTGATTGAGCTGCTTCTGTTAAAGCTGAACGTAGATACTTATTACCTTTTTTAGCTCTAGCGGACTTTTTTTTACCAGCACTTTCATTGTGGCCCGGAACAAGGGCAGCCCAGGAACATAAGTGTGCTGCACTAGGGAACTGCGTTCCTACATCAGGTCCAATTCAGCTAGTATCTGTTCGGCCATCCTTTTAGCTATTCCAGGAATAGAATCAAGCCGTTCGATATCTTCCTGATAGAAACTCACCCTTTTTTCAATCTCACTATCCAGCGTTTCAATTTGGTCAGTAAGGAAATCAATATGCGTTAAAATGGTTTTTAACATCAGCCGTTGGTGAGGGTTACATATCCTTTGAGTGCCAGCACCAGTTCGTCTTTCTTCCGTTTCATTGTCCGTCGAGCTAAGTTTGATAGTTTTACAGGATCGTCCTCGCCATCTGCGATGGCACGAAGCATGTCCTCGCAGAAACACCCATGATATCGGAAACCACTGACCCGAGTTTAATATTCGCCCATTCAAGTACCTTTTGGATCCGGTTGTGCTGCCGAGCACGTTCCTCGATAATGCTTCGGCGATAACGAACAAGTTCCCTTAGTTCCCGCTGAGTTCGGTTGGGGATGAAGCTGGCTTTTAACAATCCATGCCTCAACAGCTGGGCTATCCATTCTGCATCCTTTACATCGGTCTTTTGACCCGGCAGGGACTTCATGTGCTGGGCATTGACGACAAGGAATTCTATCTCCTCAGCTTCCAATAGGTTAACCACAGGCTTCCAGTAAACGCTGGTGCTTTCCATCGCAACGTGGCTGCATCCATGTTCCTTAATCCAATCGATTAACTCTAGAAGAAAAACCGTTTTAGTGGAAAACGTTCGAACCTCCTTTCCTTTAGATGTCATGATGCAGGCTGTAATATTGTCTTTATGGACATCCAACCCGCAAGCTCTTTCAATGATTACATCCACTGAACTCTTCCTTTCGAGGCTAGTTAGAATGGAGGCTGGTGCAGCAACCAGAATTAGGATTAATCTACCATGAGTGCTTCCCGTAAGGGGAGCGACAGTCGGTGGTGCACCGTGGTCGTTGGGGTCAGACTAAAGGATGGGCTCTATGGCACCATAGTTGATCGACATTTCTCATCCAGCCTAGGAACAGTATGGACAGTGCGGTGACATTTTCATTCTCTGTGGTGAATCGTCGTTTTTTGCGATTCATGGATGGCTAAAGGGCACGTTAGTTGAACAAAGATGGCTGCTGCGGCACTCTTTTTGTTATTCAGCTTACGGACAGGTTAGTTGAAATATGAGCTTAGAAAACTAGAGATAAAAAGTTTATTTAGAAGATAGAAACATATAAGGGAAAATATTTGAGCCGAGTAAAAACAAAGGAGGGTTGTAATGAATGGTGACCCCATAGAATTTGTATTAACTTGGGTGGCTTACATTAGCCTTGCATTTCTTGTTTGTAGAGTGCTGTGGGAACTATTCGCTTTTATTTGGATAGTCATCTTGCAAAAAAAAGATTATGACCGCTTTCTTTTTTGGATAAAGCCAAAGTTAGAAAGAAAACTCAGGAAAAAGAAAAAAAGAAAATAGCTCAAAGGATAGTACAAACCTATATTGTATATACCAGAAAGATATCCCTTAAATTAAGTATTTTCTTAAATAATTTAACTGGAAAAGTAAAATCCTTATTCAAGTAACGGGTGCGTGTGCGGCCGAGCCTAAGTCGTATCATATAGTGGGTGGGATTCCCGTCGAGTAAGAACTAGCCATTCGCTCGTAGCGAGTCTTGGAGGGCTGAAGGTAACTTTAGCTTTTAAGCGTAGACAGTTAGGTAGCAGGCCGAAAGCCAGCTGGTTGAAGGGATAGAGCTCCATAATGTTTGTAAATCGAGAGGGCTGATGCCTTACATACAGCAGAAAGCTATATCTTTATCCTTCATTAAAGGCAAGAAGATAGAACCTCTCTGGAGTTAGAGACCTTGGCACGTTATACATTGATATGATACGGCAACGTATCCGCTGCCCCAATTTAGGTTCTTTTATTTGGGCTGGGTTGTTATTTAGATAGCCTTCTTCATATGCCCACCTAAGTCAGGATTTTATAAAACGGATACGGTAGCAAGGCTTGCCGGCTTCAAATGATCCCTAGTATTTATAAGATATTGTTTTAAATCTTCTGTGGTAAGTGTTTGTATATCAATGTCCTTGAAATATCTTATCAGCGTGTTCAATTGAACTTTGTAAGCTTTTATCGTATGGGGTGAATAACCCTCAATACATTAATCTACTTCATAATTTTCCCACACTTTGGTTAATAACATATCTTCTCCTCCTAATTATCTATCTAAAAGGGATTATCTCCAGTTAAATAACCACTTAGTACATTTCAGCCTCAATATGATCGTAAGGGAGCGGTAGTTTAACTAAGAAGAACTGCAACACCTTTTTTTTAGAATAAGAAAATTCTGGAGCTAAGAGAAGAATAATAAGGAAGTGAAATCTACACGCATCATGCTTATATATCTGCCTGCTAAGTCGTTAACCGCAGTTGTTTTTTTCTGTTATTTATAGTGATAGACAAGTGTGCTTGCAACCAATATACTTAAAGAAAAAATAGATACTTAGGAGTATTGCTCTATGGGTTTTGAAAAAGTAAATACAATTGAAGAATTCGCACATTTTTTAAGTAAGAATGCTGAATCAATAAGCAGGGAAATTGTTAATTATAGTGTGAGTAAGATAGAAATAACATTACCACAAGAAATAATAGATAAAACAATTAATACTAATGCTGAGTTTCTAAAATTTTTAGGGAGTACGCTTAAGTTTTCGAATGAAGAGGTTGAACCTATATTCATTGAATGGCTCATCAAACAGGAAACACCGGAAGATGCTCAATATATTGAGGAATTATCGAGTCTTATAAAACCCTATGCGGAAACTAGACAGCTATTAATAAAAATTTTGTCTCAATTATGCATGGACCATGAATTAACTACTGAGGAAGTTATCACTGTAACCAGTAGATTAAGTTATTTTCTGGATTTAAGTATTACCGAAACGATTCTTAAACGAGAGAGAATAACAAAAGAAACCAAAGAAAAGCAGAACCAAAAGATTACAGAACTATCTTCACCCATAATCCCTATACAAAATGGTATGGCGGTTCTCCCGATAATTGGAGATATTGATGTAGAAAAAAGTGAATTTATTATGAATAGAGTCATACCCAGAGTCACTGAGTTGAAAATTGAATGTGTTATTATTGACTTCTCAACCATTGCCTCTATCGATACCGAAATTGCGGCCCGAATCTTTACAATATATGATGTTCTTAGGTTGCTAGGGATCAATGCGGTGTTTACAGGGATTAGAACGGATTTAGTATCAAGAATTATCAACTCAGGAATCAATTTTTCGAGTATTAAAACTTACGCCACACTTCAACAAGCTTTACAAGATATTAAGTAATTGTTGTCTCTATAATGGGTAAATAAGTTAAAAAATAGTCGAAGCAGTGCGGACCATTATTATAGGTGACCCGCTTTACTCAAACAGCAAATAGAACATCAAAGGATCGCTGCGGCGGTTCTTTTCTTTTTGTGACCTTGAAGTTCAATTGTAAATTCAAATATATGGTAAAATGGCGCAAGCAATATTAGGCTAACTCTATAGGCTGTGATTTGTTTTCAAGTTTTAATAAATTGGGAATAAATCTTGGTAAGCTAACGGGTGCTCATGTGAAATATGGGATGGCTGCGGCGATCCCGTTCTATTATTGTGCAAAGGGTACAGTTTAGTTCAATAAGTTATTGATAAAATAGAAAAAAGAAATTGTGTGAGGCAGATATATTTTGAATAAAGATACTTTTTTCGGATTTTTTACTATGTATATGGTTATACATTTAACCAAAGGCTTAAATATTATGGATAGTTGTAAACGGGTTCTTAGTTTAGTAGCCCAGACAGCATTGAAGCCCTTTTTGCTGATTTACGAACAGAGGTTCAAAGAATTCGTGAGCTGGAACAAGAATAGGAGAATAATAATGCCTGTTCATGAATTTGGAATCATCGAAGATATTAAAACGTGAAATATGAGATTGGTTATGAACCATTAAGATACAAATGTATATCGGTTGATGATGATATTATTAATAGCCTAAGTGAGCATTTATCTATTATGAAAACATACTTTCATTCGCTTAAACACTCAGAGTTTGGTTTAGCTTATTGGGGAATTACAATTATTCCACCTGAGTCATTATCATTATTCTATAAAGCTGTTACATCTTCAACATTTTGTGAAGAATCCGCGGCACTTAATGAATGGGCTAAAAAAATTAATGAGGCAAACGAAGACAACAAACACATGATACATTATGGGGTTTAATTCTCTAGTACATAGGAAGCATAATAATATTAGCCCTTATTTGTTCTTCTTTAACTAAAGGGTTCGTTAGTAAAAATAAGGATAGTTGTGCTGGCAGCTTTTGACTCTTTTTTGTGCAATAAAAGTGCCATGGTTATATAACCATGGCACGGCACTTTAACAATTACAAATCATTAAAACATTACCATCTAGGTCTTTAAAGTTAAAATAGGCAAAATCACCAATTCGTTCTATTTCCCTAACAATTGTAATTCCTTTATTCCTAACAAATTCATATGCTTCATCAATATCCTTGACGAAGAAATTAAATAAAACATGTCCTGACGGGCTTAATGTAAATGCTGGATCAAAAGTATGATCGTCCAAAGTAAGTCCAGTCTCATAATTAATGGGAATGTTATATACAGGTGATGCAACGTCATCCTTATTGAATGGGAGTCCAAGTAAGTCACTGTACCATTCTGCTGATTGTTCAAGGTTACTAACATGGATGAAAACATTGTTTACCTTACAGGCGATAGGAGAAGAAATAGAATTCATAGACATTCCACCTTTATATTGTTATTCAATGTTACAAATTCGATGAAGAAGGTGAAATTCCTTTAGATGTTTTGGGGGAAATTTAATTTAGCAGTAATAAGCTCTACATATGGCCTTACTTTACTAACGGGTGTGTTATCCAGCAGGATTAACACACTTTTTATTGAATTCCTTATTAGACAAACGGGTGGTCTGCTTTAGTTTATATATTCCATTTAGCTTACAATTTGGTCATAAATCAATTTTTTTCCTAGTATCTAAAGGAGGACTTTTTTATGTCAAGAAAGGCTTTTAGTGCATCTGGTGCTGTTGCTGTGGGTCCATACTCACATGCAATTGAAGCAGGAGATTTAATATTTCTATCTGGACAAACCCCAGTAGACTCACTGACTGGAAAGCTTGTCGAAGGTGATATTGTTGAACAGACAATCCAATGTTTTAAGAATCTCTTCAATGTATTAAAAGCAGCAGGCTTAACTCCTGATCGTGTTCAAAAAGTGAATGTATTCTTAACTGATATGAATCATTTCACAGTAATGAATGAAGTTTATTCTAAACAATTTTCTGAGCCATATCCAGCTCGTACAACTATAGGTGTATCATCCCTGCCTCTTGGTGCACAGGTTGAAATCGAGATGATAGCTAGAAGATAAAATTCAAGTAAGCTTTTTCAATGTCATTGACAAAGAAATTAGAATAAGACATGGTCTGTAGGGCTTAATGTAAATCCTGGATCAAGAGTATGGTAAAGATTTGTTAAAGTTTTATGAAATAGTACAAAGCTGTGACTAGGAAACTAGATATTACAAAGATTATAGTTCCACAAAAAAATGGTGTATTCTTAGGACGGAAAATTTTTATATCACCTTGCTCGTAGCCATTATAGATCGAACAGCATTAACCGAAGTATCCGAATTTAAAGGTGGAACGTTTTTGAAAACGTGCAGTACATAAACACTGCTGCCCGTGTTACAAAGGAAAGATGATTTTAATTAATAGAACAATATTTGAAATAAAAGGAGAGTGGAACAGCTTGTTCAGAAAAAGAAGAGAAGGAGAATGATAAGAAAAACGGGGCTCATCCTAATTGGCATACTTTTCTTATGGGTCGGGTTCCATCATTGCAGGAACCTCTACGAAACCCTTAAATATCAAGCCCGGGGGAAACTCGTCCAGGTAAACGGGGAACACATGAATGTCACTCAAAAGGAAGGGGTCCACACACAATTGTATTGCTGCCGGGTTTGGGCACAACCACTCCCGTTTTGGACTTCGAACCCCTTAAGGAATCATCAAAGAATAACAAAGTGGTGGTGGTCGAGCCTTTCGGATACGGATGGAGTGATGTTTCTGGTAAACCCAGAACAGTGGAAAACATCGTCGAAGAAATTAGAGCTGCCTTGAAGAAAGCCAGTATAGAAGGACCCATTGTTTTAATGCTCACTGCTCTCCGGCGTTTATAGTATCGATGCCTTGCTGGATAGCAATATGACATATAAATTTTGCAGCAAATGAGCAGGAAGACGGAATTTATTTTACTAATAAGGGGACAAGCATTAATGCCGCAAATGCAGTACGGTATATGCTTCAAAGGCAGGAAAGGTATTGAATCGGCAAAAGGGCAGTTGGAACAGCTTTCGGCAGTCTAATGTTAGGGACATTAACTTGATATACGATATTTTCCTGGAGGGGTTTGATGAGTGATAAGGTTACTATGGCTACTTTATTAATCGCGTGGTTATATATGTTTTGCTTTTTATGTTACTTCGTTTGTTTAAAGACAGATTCAACCCTAAATGCAGTATGAACTTGAAAACTGCCTTATTAGTTACTTTTGCTCTGAGTGTACCAGTAACGATGGGAATATCCTTCTTAAAAATGAATATTGAATAAAACTTGTTGTACTAAAGGGTGCACTAGTTGAAGAAGGAGGGCTTCTACTGCAGCTTTGTCGAATCAGATATCCCTTTTAAGAAATACTAATCATTAATTAGTATCTAAGGAGCCCCGTTAGTGAAAATAATTAATACACATAGGTTTAATGCTGTAGCATTCACATGGTTATATACAGGGTTAGGTCAATTCTATAATGGTAATTATTTTAAAGGTTTATTTTTATTTTTTATTAATTCTTTAAATAATCATTTTGGACATTTGAATAGTTTATTGTTACACAGCTTTTTAAAAGGGGACTTTATTACTGCAAGAAATTTTTTAGACTATCAATGGATTCTCAATTATCCGTCCTTTTTTGCATTTGCACAGTAGGATGCTTACCGAAATGGATATATACGTGATGAACAGAAGAATCCTTCAAAGGCCCATGCTTTTCCTTTTATTTTGGCTGGTGTGTTCTCAACTGTAGGTATTATCTTTGGAAAATCGTTCTTAGAGCCTTTTTTATTAGGCTTAGCTGGATTCTTATTTGGCCTTTTTGTAGGATACTTACTTATAAGGAAAATGGAGTAGATTTAATTTACAAGGCATGTTATTTGGCTCTTTTCTAAAAGTTTGTTGTTTTTACTAAGTTTGTGAATCTATTCTATTGTTAAACAGGTTGATTGGAATGTAAGGTGCGAGACTCCTGCGGGAGTAGCGGGTATGTCCAGCTCCGGACTGACACCTTCGGTCATAAGCCAATCGCCATTAAAAGGCAAAATCGGCCTTTTACTGCCGCTAGTCTTATGCCGGTCAGGTGTCTGCTTTTCTTTTAGCGTCTTGCCTCTAATAAAAAAGATCATCATTCAGCTTTTGGATGGATCTTTTCTTGAAAAGCACCGTCCTCCGCTTTTCGATCAGGTGAGACCCCACAGGCGAAGCCGAGGAGGCTCAGCGCCCGCCCCTAAGGTCCGCGAGCATCCTGAAGTGGAAATCAACCCCCTTGTACAATAACAACAAAAGTTTGCGAAAACAGCCTTTTATTTTATTCAATATTTCCGGATGTTTTTTCTTTTTTTCACCCCACTATTAGACCCCACATTCTAGACATATCCAGTATTTCCTCGACTTTGGACAGCTAAATGTTACCTAATTCATTTCCACATATCCAGACAATACCCCTATGTTAAGAGCCATAGGGAGATTGGAATTAGTAGAAATAGAAATGCTAGTTTCCAGCTAAAGCCTGTGTTTTTTTCTTATCTAGTATTTTTCCGTTATTAAGAATTAAGAATAAATCGGTGGATTTAAAACAAACATTCAGAATAGGATCTCAAATGGTCCCTTTTTTTTATGTTTAACGGCAATTATTCAAAATATAATGCCTGAATTTTTGTTTGACATGGAACGCGTTTCATCATTTACAGTCATTTTAAATCATAGAAACGAGGGGAGATTCTTATGCTTGAATTAATTTTACTATGCTTTGTTATCTATATGGCCTCTTACTTTTGTTTAAAAACTTCTGGACAATCAATGGAAGTGAGAACTATCCAGTTCTTTGATGATTATTTCATCCAATCTAAAGATTAAATCAATAAAAACCATTCCGTATTCTAATGGCATAATAGAATACTTTATTAGTTAGGCTTACCGCGGAATAATAAATAGCATAAAAGAGTTGATATTGTAGAGGTACAAAGATTATGTTTGTATGCTCTATTAATTCTAGATAAGATGTTAGTGATGTTCACGACTTTGAAAAGGTGAGTATATGACAAATATTAAAGATCTGGCGAAGATGGCTGGAGTTTCTGTCACAACGGTTTCTCGTGTATTAAATAACCATCCGTATGTCAGCGAACAAAAAAAGAGGGCAGTATTAGAGGCTGTTACGATCAGTAATTATCAGAAAAACATCAATGCTGTTCATTTAAGCACGGGAAAAACGCAATTAATAGGGGTGGTTCTTCCTTTTTCAGATCATCCTTATTTCGCTCAGTTATTAAAGGGAATAGCAAAGCAGGCTTTGGAACATAACTATAAGCTGATCCTATTTCAAACTGACTATATGGAGACCAGAGAAATGGAAGCACTGCAAATGCTGAAATTAAAACAAATCGATTCATTAATTATTTGTTCGAGAGCTTGTGACTGGTCTGCCATTGAAGAGCATTTGCCATTTGGACCTATTGTAATATGTGAAAATACAATGGGAAAAAAGGCTTCATCTACTTTTGTGAACCACTACAAAATCTTTTTTGATGCACTGGAATATTTGTATCAAAAGGGTCATAGAAAAATTGGTTACTGCATTGGCAGGAAATCGGGGACTAACAGCCGACAGCGTGAGCTTGCATATAGAGATTTTCATGTGAAGTACAGCTTGCCATACAATCCTGACTATATTATGGATGGGTGTCTGTACTTTGAGGATGGTGCAAAAGTGGTCAATCAAAGAAGAAAATTGACTATACCGCCATCAGCAATGTTGGTTACAAGTGATCAAGTCGCAGCCGGCATGGTAGTCAGTTGTCAAAAACAGTCTATATCTATACCGAATGAACTTGCCATTATCGGATTTGATAATGAACCAATAGCAAAAATGATGAATATTACAACCATAGAAATTCCTCTTGAGGAAATGGGAAAGAACCTGTTCATACAAGCTGTAAACCGTGATTTCTCAATGGAGGAACGATCAGCTCAGTTAATTGAAAGAGGAACTGTTTGAAGCTGTAGTACCAAAGTAGATGAAATTAGGAAAATAGCTGTTCTGTTATTCACCGAAAGACTAAAACCATATAAAAAAAGGTCAACCAGAAAAATCTGGATAACCTTATAATACGATCGGGTGCGTTAGTTGAATAAACCCAAGAGCGTAAATGGATCTTGGGTTTTTCCTATTATTTTAATTACAGCAAACAGGAATATTAACTTTCAGCTTATAATAAGAAAAAGTTTGCATTACGATAAAGGCAATATTATAGGGAGGAAAAGAAATGATTAAAGGAATTGCAAATCTACAGAACAGCCCCTTCCGTCTTGCAGATTCACATTGTTAAATCCGCACATCACCTTAGAGTATTAATTCCGATTAGCTGATTAGTACATGATTCCAGTTCCTCTAAGCTTAAGGTCTGTTTTTACCTTAAAGTGAATATGTGGATAAATTTTATTCCATTTTTTAACGTTTTTTTCTGAGACTCCATGCTTAGCTTGGTACCTTAGGCCAAGGCCTAAAGGGTCTGATCCTGTTTTTTGTATGGTTTCCAACGTGCTCTTTACTCGTTTACTTATTACTTCAGATGCCAGCCTTTGATCCTCCAGCAGCTCATAGTTATGGTATATCTTTTTGTCGGAAGATTCAATATATCCATCGATCTTAATATGAACGTTGACATATGGCTTTTTATTCCTCGGAATCACGACTTTTGTCTTCGTATTAAAACTTTCTACATTTACAAAAAATTCATTTTCTCCCTGTTTAACATTGATCTGCCCTCTTCTGCCAGTGTTAAGAAGCTCATTCAAAATCCTTGTTTCATCTCTGTTTAATTCCTTGCTTAGTCTGGAGCCTTTAAATAAAACTACCTTGTTGATCACGTAAGTATCTTTTAAAGGCTGAATTACAGGCAGATATGGATCTATTCCTTCTTCTCTAAGCCGCATATAAAAGTCATTAAGTATTTCAGGTATGATGTACGGAGAGTCATTGGAAGTTTCATCAAAGGACAGAATGATAGCATTTGAGGGGAGCCGTTCCGATTTCGCTTTCACTCTGATCACCTTTTCCGCAGTTGGTTCGCCAAGTGCCATATAGGCTATTCCCTGGATATCCCTTCGACGCATGAACCAGTTCAAAACCTCAGCCTGGTGTTTTCGAAGAATCGCTTTATTAAAAACTAGTACTCTGCAGTGGCCAAAATCAAAATCTTTATCTACCTTGGATTTCATGACCCGTACCGCTTCAGCGATGGAATCTGCGTTTTCAGAAATCACCTGAAAGTTAGTTTTGCCTGGCTGAACCTGTGGGGAGGGAATCGCTAATTTTAAAGAAACATGGTATGGTTTTTGCGGGTTTTTCGAATAATCCACGCCAATGGACGTCACAAAAAAACGTTTGTCAATGTCCTTATATGCACAGCCTGTTAACAAACCCACTAGTACAGCAAAAGTACAAACGAGTGCTACTTTCCTGTTCATGCTTGTTTCCTCCTTAAGGGAAGCAAAGAAAGCGCCAATACTAGAAGAATCTCCACAGGGAGCCGCAGGTTAAACCAGATTTTTGCAGCCTCGAAATAAGATCTTTGGTTGAGGGTTTCCTGAAAATAGACAGTCAGAAATCCTACAATCCCCAGAAAGACCAGTGGAAAAAGCCGTTTCCCTGTTTTTCTATCTTCTATTCCGAAAGCTCCTTTCATAAGCTCCAGTCCCACATTCCATGTAATGATCCCAAATAGAATCGACAAGATCATAAAAATCATAACTAAAAGAAAGCTTGTTCGTTCAATAAAACCATATTCCATTCTTAATGTATCCACAGTTACCATCCAAGGGAATACAAAATCACCGATTGATTTGATTCCTAAAAATCCAAAGGGAATTAAATATGTAAAAACCAGGATTAATGTTCCTAAGACAGGAATAAGCCAGAAGTGTTTAAGTATTCTCTTGGCTTGAATATTTCTGTTCATAATGACAAGGTTAATATATCCGGTAAACATATAACTGGCAGCAGCGACAGAGCTGTAGTTAGGCATTTCCCAGCTGTATTGGAGAACTCTTTTTATATGTACTGGGTAAAAATAGTCACTCGTCAACGCTTTATAGATGATAAAAGCAATGAATGGTGAAGCTGTTAGGACGGAAAATCCTGTTTTATAAATGATAGATTGTGTCCCGCGGGTAGATCCGTATATGAGCACAAGAACAAGAAATCCTAAAATGATTTTCAAATCCATCTCGGGATTTACATAGAGCTTAACTAAATAGGCAAACGAACCAATAGCCAGACTCCCAGCAGCGATCCACATTAACGATAAAAATAGTAAAAAGGGAATCCTAATATACCCGGGCAGCAGATCCATGAATATTTCCGGCAGGCCGTTATAGGGATATTTGCTTATTGCCTTTATAAATATATAGGACAAAATGGACCCGATGACAATACTTATGGCCATTGAGGTAACTGCGCCATTGAAGCGGTGTTGAATTAAAATCAGCGGGACATTAAAAATGATGTGCACAAACATATTCAAAAAAACAATCATATAAAAATAACGCGCCAATTACCCTTTCTCCCCCTTCGGATTTTCAGTTATTTTCTCTATCCTCCTCGAGGAACCCCGATATAATCTCAAGAAAGGGGTGCCGAAGCTTCTCTTGTCAGTAAGATAACATATTAGCAGGATAAGTCCTGCTACCACACCCATCATCCCAAAAAAACTTGCGAGAAGAATTAATGGATAGCGAGCCACCCTAATGGCAAAGCTCATTGGATTAACGGGTATCGTAAAATTAGAAATGGCGACAAATGCAGTAATGATAATCATGATGGAACTGACTAGCTGAGCCTGCTGCGCCGCCTGCCCGAGTATGAGCCCGCCAACGGTAGTTGCTGTCGGTCCAATCGCTTTCGGCAGCCTAATACTGGATTCAACTAGCATCTCTACAGCCAGCATCATGAATGCTACTTCAAAAAAAGAGGGATATGGAACTCCTGCACGGCTTCCAGCAATAGTAGCCGCCAGCTGAGACCTGAGTATTTCAGGGTTATACGAAGTAAGAGCTATATACAAGGCTGGCAGAACAAGGGTAATGAGAAGACCAATATATCTAATTCCAATCATCAGCATGTTGGTCCAAAAAGTGTGTGAAGTATCATCCATCGAGGACATAAAATCGAAAAAAACAGCAGGGACAATAAGGGCAAAAGGAGTTCCATGCATGAGAATAATAACTTTTCCCTGTGAAAGATTTAACGCAATCCGGTCCGGCCGTTCCGTAATCATCATAATCGGAAACAAATGATGTTTTTTCTTGGTCATGGCGTTTTCAAGCTGGCCGATCGCCTGAATCATATCCATCTTAATTTCCGGCAGACGCTTCTTTACATCACTTAAAACATCATGATCTACCAGCTTTTTATCGTACATAAGAGCAATTGGTGTTTTAGACATCGTTCCGACGGTCTGCTGTTCCATGATTAAATGTTCAGAAGGGTAACGGTTTCTTACTAAATTAATATTAGTACTTAAGTTCTCGCTTAACGCCTTTTGGGGACCGAGAACCGCCATTTCAACAGCTGAATCCCCCGGCTGGTTATTTGTGGCTTTCTTTGCATCATACGAAAAAATAAAATCCGTAGTGATTATCAAGAGATTTCCCTTAATAAGCAGTGATAATAAATTGTCTTCGGTTTTTAGCTGTCTGCAAGGGGGGAGTGAGAGCAAATGCAATAAATATTTATCCTCTTTTTCACATAACAGCAAAGGATCAATGAGGTCTTTATTTATCTTTTTGTAGTCAATTAAACTTTCTATATAGACGAGGACAATTTTTTTGCGGAAAGAATCAATATCCTGTATTTTAAAATCGTTGCTATTGCCAAGCTGCTCCTTTAAGGTGCTGACTATTTTCTGTTGGTTTGCCATATCATCTTCACACCTCTTAGTTCATGTCATTGCTGTAGTATTTGTAAAAAATTTATGATGTATACCAATGGATAGCCGATTTGGCAATTTAGGACAAAAAAGCATAATCCTGAAACATCCAGAATTATGCCAAAGCAGTGGTCTTTTTAGATAGCGTTGTAAAGAACCAATATGAATGGCTTGGGAATGTGTTTTCAATAACCGACTTCGATCCAAAAATCCGAACATCTTCTTTAAAACTCATCTGTGATTAATCAAATTTACTGATGGCTTAATTGTCTAGCAGTTCTAGAGGAGGATGAAAATGGAGAATAAAACAAAGAGAGAGTTTCGAAGGTAAGATTGGATGCAATCACTAGGGAATTAATTGAAGAATTCGACTTGGAATCCATTGTGGGCGACTTGGCTTATATTAATGAAATTATTTTTGAGTATGGTGGTTCTAAGAACCATCATTGTATTTTAATATGGTTAACGGTAAGGGAAAAGGATAAATTAATATAAAGAAGACCCTAAGTAGGGTCTTCTTTAGTTATTTAATACCAACAAGGAATTCCTCCGTTTCAACTTTAACCTTATCCATCTGGTCAACAGTGGAAAAATGAAGATGTTCTAAGATGATGTTTTTTCTGATTAATTGCTCATAAGATGTTAATAATTGCTTAAAAGCATCTGAACAAGAAATGTATAATTCAATTCTTTTCTCGACCGGTAAATCCAGCTTACGCCGCAAATCCTGAATACTGCGTACAAATTCACGAACAGTGCCTTCCCGTTTAAGTTCTTCTGTAATATTTGTATCTAGGATCACAGTAAAATCACGATTCGATGTTTCAAAATAACCTTTTAAGGCAGCTGTTTTATGGACTTGAACGTCCTCTTGTACAAGCATCACAGTCTCTGTATGATCCAGCCTGAGAGAAAGAGAACCATTATGAAGGAATTGAAGGATATCATCATTAGTGACCTTGCTTAATTTATTATTTAATTCATTTACATATTTGCCAAACTTAGGTCCAGCAGACTTAAAGTTAAGTTTTAATTTGTACGAGATATAATCATTGGATGAATCAGCCCAGTCGATTCGTTTCAGATTTAGCTCATCTTTTATAATTTCTTCAAAACCAGATAAAGATTTTACGTCAAGATGATTTGAGACAACAACCATGTTTGAGAGCGGCTGCTTGGTTTTGATCTGATGAGCATGACGCACACTCCTGCCTAATTCTACAATCTGTAATACTGCCTCCATCTGCTTTTCTAATTCATCATCCATATACTCCGGCTGTGATTCTGGATAATCTGAAAGGTGTACACTCTTACCTTTTAATGAGTAATAGACCTCATCGGAAATAAAAGGAACGAAAGGAGAGAGCAATTTTGCTGTATCGACCAAGAGCCTGTGAAGGGTTTGAAAGGCTGCTGCTTTATCGTCAGACATCCCTTGGCTCCAGAAACGTTCTCGGTTTCTTCGTATATACCAATTACTGATCTCCTCAATAAGCTTTCCAGCTAGTCTTGCGGCATTAGTAACCTGGTAGTCATCCATTTCTTTCTTCATGAGTTTAGTTGTAGTCATTAATCGGGATAGAATCCAACGATCCATAAGTGTATATGAATCACTTTTATGAGTATCCGGGTCGAAAGAATCGATTTCGGCGTATAAGGTGTAGAAATGAAGCAGGCTCGACAAGGTGTCTACCAGTTTTGATTTAGCTTCCTGTACATTCCGTTCGGAAAACTTCTTAGGATTCCAGGGAGCACTGTCTTCGATTAGAGACCATCTCAGAGCATCAGCACCGAACGATTTAATTAAATCCATTGGGTCTAACGCATTCCCTTTGCTTTTGGACATCTTTTGTCCGTGTTCATCCAGTACATGACCTGTTGCTAATACGTTTTTATAAGGAGCCTTCCCTGTATATAACATGGAAACGGCAAACAATGAATAAAACCAGCCTCGTGTTTGGTCAATCCCTTCTACAACCACATCAGCAGGAAACTGAGTTTCAAATAGTTTCTGATTCTCGAAAGGCGTATGGTACTGGGCAAAAGGCATAGAGCCACTGTCGAACCATACATCAATCACTTCAGGAGTTCTATGCATGGTTCCCTCACAAGAAGGGCACGCGAACGTAATCTCATCAACATAGGGTTTATGAAGCTCGATATCTGTAAGGGGCTGCTCCGATTTTGATAGTAATTCATGGATGCTTTTAGGAGACATCTCGTGGTTACATGATTCACAGACCCAAACATTCAAAGGTGTGCCCCAATAACGATTTCGGCTGATGTTCCAGTCAACCAGACCTTCTAGGAAGTTTCCAAAGCGTCCGTTCTTTATATGTCCTGGATACCAATTAACCCCTTGATTTGCAGCGATAAATTGTTCTTTTAAAGCAGTGGTTTTAATAAACCAGCTTTCAGTAGCATAGTAGAGTAAAGGAGTATCACATCTCCAGCAATGCGGGTAAGAATGTTCATATCTTTCTTTATGAAATAATAAGTCTTTCTCGTGAAGCAGCTTGACTATATCAACATCGCTCTCCTTGACCAGCTGGCCGGCTAGTGGAGTTACAACATCCAGATATCTGCCTCTTTCGTCGACAAGATTGATGAAGGATAACTCCTGCTCCTGAACAAGACGGTAATCATCCTCGCCAAATGCAGGAGCGATATGGACAATACCTGTTCCACTGACATCCGTTACAAAATCTCCTTCGACGATCACATGACCGCGTTCAACCTCAACAAAGTCAAAAGGAGGCTGATAGGAAAGACCAACTATTTCTTTTCCCTTTAATGTCTCAACAATGGCATAAGGCTCTTTTAGTACATGTTCTACCAGAGACTGGGAAACGATATACACTTCATTGCCGGTTTGGGCTTTTACATAATTCATGTCAGGATTGACGGCCAGGGCTACATTGGATGGAAGAGTCCAAGGAGTGGTAGTCCATCCTAGAACGTAAACATGATCCGTGCCGACTAATTTGAATTTAACCGTGGCACTTAAATCCTTCACATCCTTATACCCTTGAGCCACTTCATGGGAGCTTAAGGAAGTCTGGCAGCTCGGGCAGTAGGGAGAAACTCTGTGCCCCTTGTATAACCATCCTTTATCATGAATCGTACCAAGGATATTCCATACAGACTCAATATAACTATTATTCATTGTCATGTAGGGGTCATCCATGTCTACCCAATATCCTAAATCCCTTGTGAAATCTCTCCATTGCTTTTCATAAGAAAACACGCTTTCCTTACATTTCTGAATGAAGGGTTCCACACCATATTTCTCAATTTCTTGTTTCCCTGATATGCCAAGAGCTTTCTCGACACCCAATTCTACCGGTAATCCGTGGGTATCCCATCCGGCTTTCCTCATTACATGCTGGCCGTTCATCGTTTGATATCTGGCAATGATGTCCTTTATCGTTCTGCCTAGAGCATGCCCAACGTGAGGCAGACCGTTAGCTGTAGGGGGACCCTCATAAAAAACAAACGTTTCCTGACCTTCTCTGTTCTTCATAGACTGCTGGAAAATATCATGTTTCTCCCAGTAATTCAGAATGTGTCGGTCACGTGTCGTTCTACTTTCTTTAGACCTGTTTAACTCCATTTTTAAAACCTCCTTATAAAATAAAAAACACCCGTCCCTATAAAAGGGACGAGTGTGTCACCCGCGTTACCACCCAAATTCTGCTGCAAATATGCAGCAGCACTTTGTCAACGTACTATCATACGTGTTCCTTTTAACGGTGGAAAGCCCGTCATGACTTACTCAGTGTTCAGCCATGCACCTCAGAGATGATTTTTCTGAATAGATTCCCTCACTGGCTCTCACCATACCCAGTTCGCTGTTGGAGTTTGTCTAAACGTACTTGTTCTCTTCATCGATTTTCTAAAAATTGGAATCAATTGTTAATAATAATAACACTATTCAGTACGAATAAATTTTGTTTTAGTTTTCTTGCGTAGTTTTTTAATTTTGTTAAAGTATTTTGTTGTTCCATCTAAGCTCCCCCTATACGATTTCTTCCGTGCGTCCTCCATAAAATTGAAATGCATTGGTTGTTCAGGGACTGCTTCGTATTGACGAACAATCACTTTCTTCTCAATCTGATAGATTTCCCTGACTTCTTTTACATAAGATCTGACAGTACTTCCCCCGACTACCAGATCGGGGTATCTCTCAAGGAGCCAATCATGAATCTGTGCACCACTCAGGTGGGGGTACTCTTCTATCCAGGCAAGTATTCAGTCTTTATAGCTGTCTAACTTCTTCTTCCTCCCATGAAATTCTTCATTGTAAGCTTTTGCTTCCTCCAATATCATATCTAAATATTTATGGACAGTTGGCCTTGAGACCTTAAGCTCCTTAGGATTTGTGCTACTTTAAATTTCCGTTTATGTAATTCCTGAATCTTTACATACAACACTAATTTCTCCTCCAAATCCTAACCTCCAGTAAAATAACATCACAAACTATTTTACTAAAGTTTTAGGCTGATAGAGTAAAAGTGTAAAATCTAATTAAGCGAAAACTGTCAATTATATTCTAGCGTTTACACGACCTTAACGAAGTAGACCAGGGTGCTGTATAAGAACCACTAAAAAATCTAATAAAGATGCAATACTAACCGATTTCTATAATACATCCCTCAATTCAGTATCTGAGTAAATCGAGATGAACACTACTGCTTTTTCGTCACCAATATTTTTCACAAAGTGTGGGACACTCGCATTCCTGCTAAAGGAATCCTCTCCTTGATCGGCATGTATTTTCCCTTCCAATACTAAATGACATTCTTCACCCTCGTGGGAATGAGGTTCTCCAATTGAGGCTCCTGGTGGGAATTCGACTATCATGGTTCTTAGTCCACCCTTAGAAGCTAAGTATTCAATCTTTAACTCATTAAAGAAAGAATTTGTTCTTGCCTCTTTCCGGACGACAAGCATATGCTGTTTCTTTTCCAAAAGCAAGTAAGGGAGAGGAACCCTATGGTAAATAGATATGAAGTAAGTGCACTAATTTTAAGGTTAATATTAGGAATAAGTTTCTTTATTCATGGATTAACAAAATTACAGGGAGGCATTGAAAACACGGTTGGATGGTTTAGTAGTATCGGGCTGCCCGGGTTTCTTGCATTTGGTGTGGCTGTATTAGAAGTGGCAGGTGAAGTTGCCTTAATGCTTGGATTATTTTCTAGTGGGTTTCTGCCTTGTTCGTTTTGCTAATGTTAATTCAATTAAAAACCTTTGTTTAATTAAGCATTACACCGATTCAGGGGTAATGCTTCTTTTTAAATAAAGAAAGGGGAAACATATGCCGATTATTCAAATCACATTACTTGAAGGAAGAGATCAAGAAACCATCGAAACTTGTATACGGAATGTAGCACGTACAATTCAGGAATTGCTTGGGGCTCCATTAACAAGTATTCGGGTCATTGTGAATGAAGTTCCCAAAAATCGTTTTGCGGTTGGAGATACACTTAAAAGTGAGATATCGGAATAAGGAGGGTATCAATGATTAACTATCGTAATATTGCCGAAGATTTAATTAAGGCTGAGGAACAAAGAAAAGCAATTTCTTGTATTTCTGATCAGCATTTAGAATTTAATCAAGAAATGGGATATAAGGTACAACAGGAACTGGTAAAGTTAAAAATTGAGTCAGGCCACAGGGTGACGGCGTACAAGATGGGGCTGACCAGTTTTGCTACATTGTCAGCCCTTTTCTTGTTTCACTAACGGGGCAGCATTCCTGTAATGAATGAAAATGAGGTTTGAATAAAAAAATAACCTCTTGGTAGAATGAGAGAGTCCTAAAGCTGCACGCGAAAAGGACGAACTCATTAAACCAGGAGGATATAAAATGAATTATAACTAAAATGAAAAGATTGCTCAAATCACTTCTCAGACTCTTATTATAGGTGATATTGCCAAGCTCAAGCATGTCGCACGTGCAGGAATATAGAATAAAGTTACCAGCACAAAGAAACGGTAATTCCAAAACATGCCTTAGTACCCGTTGGAGGAAAGAAAATAATAGCTATACGGTCAGGGTTAATTTGGGCTCTAAATGGCGTGCGAACGCCAGCCGAACGAATAAGCTGGTTGACCCTGGTGTTTTGACCCCCTGCCGCTGCCCGTTTTAACTGTCTGGCAAAATTCGCATTATTCCCAATCGCATTTAAGAGCTGCGCAATTTCTTGTGTAAGCGGTATAAACCGCCTGGCTGATGCCTGAAAATCCCGTACATCACTCGGATCCTGCGGCATAGCGAATCTGTATTGGTCATTAACATACCCCTGTTGAAGATAATTAGGCGGAACGAGCCATTCCATTTCAACCTCTCCTTTTGCTGTTGCTTTAGGCAGTATATGGGTTAGACAAGAACTGGGTTCCAGACGGGTAGCCAGTTGTTACGATTTAACTAGTTGAGTTGGTGATTAATGAATGCGGGACAGAGTAGGGGAAGGAAGAAATAGCTAAAGTAATGTCCTTCATAGGGTCGATGAAGGACAAAACTCAGGTGAGCAGCTAAAGAAATGTCCTTCAGATGGGAGCAACACTACCAGATAATGCTTCTTACGAGAAAATTATTTTTGCTGGTACAGAAACGAATTCACAGTGTAGTGGACATCTTGAAGGGGCACTTCAATCAGCTGATCAGGCAGTTTTTAAAATCATTATTTAAAATAAAAAAGCTATGAGAATGCTAAAAGTTACACCAACTTTCTCCACAATCAGATAGTAAATATTGTACTTAAAGTAGCGGGTGCTTCAATCCAAGAGGGTTTGAAGCACCTTTTTGTGGGATTCCTTTATTAAACAAACGAGGCAGTATTGTATGTGCGTTAGTTAAAAAACGTAACGTATAGCTGCTATACATTCGTGAGGTGCATATATTTACTCAGGGCAAGTCGCCTAATTGACTATATAAGTTTAGTTGTTCTCACCCGGTTTATAATAATTGGGATCATTTTTATGGCCTTTAAATTTGTTATCATCGATACTTAACTGCCCGTTTTGTGAATACGTTGCTAGCATAATCTCATCTACCTTTAATCCATGTTTCTGCAGTTTTTTATACAGCCAATCCCGATGGAGTTTAAGGTATTTTAAATTATGATTCATTATTTGACCATCCATGATGAGGGGAATAGGTATGTATGCTTCTTTAACCTTTTTGTCGAGATCTGCAGGCTGTACTGGACGGTAGTCCGATTTTGGTATTACACTAATACTTCCGGTATCCTCCATTAAAGCAATCGCTATTTGGGAAGTATCCGCGTAACCTTTGATACGCAGCTGCGCCAGTAATTCGTCCAAGGGCATCCGGACTTTTTTTAACCCCTCTCTATCGATATCACCATTCCGAATTAATACCGTAGGACTTTCATAAAGAATCCACCTTAATTGATTTTGTAAGGCCAAACGGGCAAAGATTTTATATAAAATCACTATGACTGCTGAATAGGCTAATGCTTTAAGGATATTTGTGTCCTCTAACGGCTCGCTTATGACATTGCCAAGTATTAGAATGAATAATAAGTCAAAGCTGTGTAACTGCGATACTGTTGATTTCCCACTTAATCTCAAAAGTAGATATCCAACGATAAAAATTACAACCGGCTTGTAAATATACTCCATTTATGACTCTCCCCTTACAGTTTTTCCACTATATGTTACCCAAAGAAACAATAAATAGTTGTATATTCATCATCTACTTTAAATTGTTATCGTCATTCTGTAATATCCACCATAAAGGGATAAGAAGATTACAAAGTAGTTCAGGACAAAATTGGAAACGAAATATAAACCACCTTCGAAAAGGTGGTTTAACATTGGACCTTTATATGGCTAACGGTGCGTTTAATCAGGCTGCCACAGCAGCCTGATTTGCATTTCCACTAAGAGAATAATTTTGACATCGAAGCAAAGAATACTAATAGTAATTGAAATTTGAAAGGGGACATAATCTCTTGAAAAAATATTTATTTGCTTTCATGACAGTTCTTTTGTCTTTTGGAATAGTTTCAGGCTGTAATAGCGCTGATAATAATGAGCCAGATCCATCAGAGGAACCTTCTGAACAGCATCAACAGGATAAAAATAATGATGCTGATGACAATGAACCAGATCCGACAGAAGAGCCTTCTGAACAGAAACAACAAGAAAACGAACAAAAAGAAGAGGAGAACGAATAATTTCCTCTTTTAAGATAAATAATTATATTCCCCATTCAAAAAAATCCTGCTTACTTAGAGCAGGATTTCCTGTTTATAATGGGCTTAGTTTAAGTATTATGCTGCATGATTAATGCCATTTTGTTTACCATTTGTTTTTACGCTTATCTATCATTGGCAAAATTGCACTAATGTATGCCTAACCATTCCAACAAAGGAATCCAGGCTACACATGAAGTGATAATTCCAAGAATGCTTTCGTGTTTGTTTGTATTTTCCCTTATGAAAAATATTAAGGTTACTATGTGTAAGATATTACAATTAACGGTGTCAAAGCTAACCCAATAAAATTCACTTTCAGTGATATTCCAGCACTTGATGTTATCAAAAATCAATCCCTTATTATTGTGAAGTAACAGTTAGAAAAGATCATAGGTTTGAGATTGGTTATAAAATATATTTTAATAAAACTCGAAAGAAAAGTCTGTAGACCGGGGTATACATTTGCAAATAAAAAAGAAAATTACATTTTTTATCCTAGAAATTTTAGTTTTATGATGAAATGTACTTAAACTATCGGGCGCATTAGTTGAGTAAGATACAGTTGCTTCGGCAGCCCATACTGCCCCTATGAAAGGTTTTATTATCTAAGACTTGACATTTTTTGCTGAGCCATCCCGACTAAACGATTTGTAATTTCGCCTCCAACTGTTCCGTTAGCAAGTGAAAATGTCTACCGTGGACTAGACATGAATGAATCTTCAAATACTAAACATTATTCTGGTTCAGGGGAGATGAAAGTGGAAACATTTTACCGTCCATTCTTGGTGTTTGTGGTAGGATATTTATTTTTAAGGATTACTGGAAAAAAAGCAGTAGCTGAAATGCATTCTTTTGATTTATTGTATACGTATATTCTTACCAATATCATCAGCATGCCTGTTGAGGCTGGTAATGTGGGAAAGGCTTTTACTTACGCTGGTATAATAGTCATTTTGTATAAAACTTTTATACATTTATCCACACACAATAAATTAAGGTGGATTTTATATGAGAGTCCTACGGTATTAATTCAAAACGGTGATATTAAAAAGACAGGGTTGAAAAAGGTCCGGATGCCCATCAATCAATTATTGTCACAATTAAGAGTTAAAGGATACACTGATACTCAAAGTATTGCCTTGGCAGTGATGGAGGAAACAGGCAGTATCAGTGTTATCCCAAAGTCGGAATATCGACCAATTCAACCCAAGGATTTAAAATTACCTGTAAAAAAAGAATATGTGCCTATTCCGCTGATAATGGACGGTCAAATTGTTTACCATAATTTAAAGTATCTGCAATTAGACCAAAGTTGGTTAATGAAAGAACTTAACAAAACCGGTAACGAAGTTCAGAACGTCATATTAGCCACTTATTTAGAAGATGGAAGCTTATTTATAGATAATAATGATATCCAAGACCATAAAAACGATCCATATTACTACAAGCCAGGGCGAAATAATTAAATTATCAAATCAAGGTGATATAAATTTGATTGAAAAAGGGTGAGTTTCCAGAGTGGAGGAAAGCACCTTTTTTGTTGAACAGCTGAATATGTATCAGGGGAGTTAAGGATACAGCCTGAAGAAATTTAATCTGCTCCATTTGCAGATTGAATCGATGAACATGCATATAAATTTTTTATCCGGCCACATATCAATTAAGGATTTATTGATAAACTCAGGAACGATCCGATTGTTCCTTAGACATGGGAGGTTAATCCTTTGAAGCGGAGGATCCGGATTGATTCTTAGAATCTGTATATGTAAAGGAGAAATTCTTTTAAAAAAACTTTTATCTAAAAATTTCTAACTATCTGCATTCATGTGTCGATAATAAAGATGGATATACATAATCATCACAGAAGGATGGAATGCATATGAAATTGAAGATGAAAGTAGGAACGAAAATAAGAGGAGCTTTTTTGACCCTCTTCTTATTGCTTGGCTGTGCGGCGGCACTGGCTTGGTACGAGATAGGACAGGTTGATCATACATATTCCAGTCTGTTAGATACTGAAGTAGTGAGCATGACACGGGTTAAGGAATTAAAAGCAGAGCTGAATCAGCAATCCAGCGAAGCGCGCGGCTTCCTCATTACGGGGGATGAGGCGAATATGGCGGAATATCAGGAGTCAGCCAATAAATTTGAGAAAAATGTGCTGTTGATTTTATCCCAATCAAAGGACCCGGAGTTCATTAAATTGGTCAAGAAAATTGATGAACTGCAAGGCGACTATAACATGGTGATTGAAAAGGAGGTCCAAGCCAAAAAAGCTGAGAATACCAACTTATATATGACAATCGTCAAAACTAGCGCAAAAGATGTTGGTGCAAATTTCAGAGAAGCTGTCGATAAAGCAGTGGAATATCAGATAAAAAAAGTGGATCAGGTCAGCTCAGAAGCTAATCACGCCACTAAGCAGACTCAGTGGATTGTCATCGCTATCAGTATTTTCTCATTAGCAGCAGCTCTTACGCTTTCGTATCTTGTGAATCATGCCATTACTAAACCTATTATCGCTGCTTCAAAGGCGATTAATAAAGTAGCAGACGGTGATCTGGCAGTCAATGAAATCAAAGTTAAAAATAAAGACGAAATAGGCACACTCATAGCTTCTCTGAATCATATGGTACGGAATCTGCGGACGATCGTGGGAGAGGTTAATCAATCCGCAAGCCATGTTGCCGCAAGCAGTGAGCAGCTGGCTGCAAGTTCAGAGGAAAGTACTGCCGCTGCAGAACAAATTGCCCATAACACACAAAGGGCCTCACAGGGCATGGAAATACAGCTGCAGCAGTTTGAAACTGTATCCTTATCGGTAAGTCATATGACCTCAGGCCTTGAACAGATCTCTGAAAACAGTAATGACATGCTTTCCGCTTCCGAGGAAGCAGGCGCAGTCACTAAAAAAGGTACGCAATCTATTGCGAATGTTGTGAATCAGATGGGCCTCATACATGGTTCCGTAAGCGAAGCTTCTGAGTATATTCAATCACTGGATGTCCGTTCTGCAGAAATCAGCAATATTGTCAGCTTGATTACCGGAATAGCCGACCAAACCAATCTGCTGGCATTAAATGCGGCCATTGAAGCGGCCAGGGCCGGGGAACAGGGCAGAGGATTTGCCGTTGTAGCAGATGAAGTCAGAAAGCTTGCAGAGGAATCGAAGAGATCTGCAGATCAGATAACCAACATGATTATTTTGATCCAGGATGAAATTAAACAAGCTGTACAGTCAATGGAGAAAGGAAGTCAATTAGTAAATGACGGATTAACAGAATCTGCGGAAGCCAATGCAGCTTTTGACTCCATTTCCCATTCAATAGAATCCGTAACTTCAAAAGTAAAAGAAGTATCCGCTTCTGTTCAGGAGTTGACTGCTTCCAGCGGGCAGATTACTGAAGCGGTATTGGAAGTAAGAGAAATTAATCAGACCAGTGCGGCAGCGACTTTGGAAAGCTCAGCAGCCACAGAAGAACAGCTGGCTACCATGGAAGAAGTAACAGCCTCGGCTGAAGCATTATCCAAGCTTGCAGAAGATTTGCAGTCAACCATTTCTCATTTTAAAATGTAAATAAAGCCCGGGAAGCTATAAACGCTTTCCGGGTTTTATAATCCCATCTTAAACCGGAATATATTTCTTGCGTAATTCAAAACATAAGAGAGGTTTTCTTTTACAATTTGGAGGTTGCATATGTATACATTACTGACACACAATGATTTAGATGGAGTGGGCTGTGGGATTTTAGCCAAGCTTGCATTCGGAGACAAAGTTGAAGTCCGATATAATTCAATATCCAGCTTAAACAGGCAGGTAGAGCATTTCCTCGAAAGAAATGATTTCTCACAAAACTTACTTATAACAGATTTATCCGTAAATGAAAAAAATGAAGAAGGAATTGAAGAATTTATCAGCCGAGGCGGCAAAGTAACCTTGATCGATCATCATGTTACAGCCATTCACCTCAATCAGTATGACTGGGGATATGTAGCAGTCGAGGATGAAGAAGGACGGCCTGCTTCAGCCACTTCGCTTTTATATCATTATTTAATCAGCCAGGATTTTTTAAGTCCTTCACAAGCAGCAGATGAATTCGTAGAGCTTGTCAGGCTGTACGACACATGGGAATGGGACCGCCTCTCCATACAGGATGCTAAGCGGCTGAATGATTTGTTCTTTATGTTTTCAATTGAAGAATTTGAAGAAAAAATGTCTGCAAGGATTATGAATAGTGAAAAATTCACCTTTGATGAATTGGAATTGAAGCTTTTGGACATAGAAGAAAATAAAATTGACCGATATATCCGGAGGAAAAAGCGGGAAGTATACCAAACCTTCATTGAAGGTGAATGTGCCGGAATTGTCCATGCCGAATCCTACCATTCAGAGCTTGGCAATGAATTGATGAAAGAGTTCAGCCACTTGGATTACATAGCGATTGTGATGGTTGGCGGTAAAAGAATAAGCCTTCGGACTATCCACGACCATATCGATGTATCAAAGGTAGCTGCACGCTATCATGGGGGGGGACATCAAAAAGCATCAGGCTGCAATCTGACACAAGAGGGATTTTCTTTATTTGTTGAACAGCCGTTTTTAATTGAACCTCTAAAAGCGGATGCTTTTCATAATCGATATAATATAAAAGAACCAGAAACATTCTGTTTGTTCAGCAACCATAATCAGGACACCATTTTAATCAGCAGGGAAGCCGAGAAAGAATGGCGGCTCGAAATAAATAAAGAGTTAATTGGGATTTACCCGGCATTTTCAGACGCTGAACGGGTAGTGAAAAGACAATATTCTGCCTGGCTCGTACGCGATGATTTGTATGTGGAGTTCCTAAGAAAGAAATATGTAGAGAAAAAGTGAGCCGGTCACGGGGGAGGAACAATGATTAAAAAAATCAATCATACTGATATACAAGATGCTGTGGAAATATTAAGGGTCCAGCTTCCAGCGTATAAAAGGGAAGCCGAACTTATAGGGTTTCAGGGGATTCCCCAATTAAAGGATCAGACAGAAGATATCCAAAGCAGTTCAGAAGTGTTTACCGGCTATTATGAAGGAGACATGCTATGCGGATTTATTTCTTTCGAAATCTTGGGGGAAACCATGGACATTTGCAGATTAGTCGTTGACCCCGAACATTTCCGCAAAGGAATTGCGGGGAGGCTCATCCAGTATTTATTAGAAGAAAATCCTCATCTTAAGAAGATGACAGTAAGTACAGGAACGGCGAATCTTCCGGCTGTTAATTTATACGAAAAATATGGATTTAAGCGGGCAGGTACAACTGAAATAACGAACGGAATTACTCTGACTCAATTAGTAAAGCAAATCTAATACAAACAACCAGGACCGCTGAATAAGCAAGCCTGGTTGTTTGTATGATCAGCCCCTTTTTACAAACATCGGCAAATCTGTATGACCCATTTCACGTACATAAACAAATAACGAGCCTTTATGATGAATTTCATGATCCAGCGCTACTTGCAGGAACTGTCTCGCACTCATATTCCTTCCAAACATAGCGGATACATCGATTTCTTTCTCAAAGTCGCTGTCTGAGAAAGATTCAAGAATCCGCCTGGTCTTATCTGTGTAGAGCTCTGCTAGTTTTTGCAGATCAGATTCCTCTTCGGTCTTTTCTTGAAATGCACTTGGGTTTCCTGCCTTTGCAGTCGCAGCAAACTTATAAAAGGACTCCAGCATGTGAGTGACCAGCTTACTTGCAGTCATGGAAGTTTCTGTAGGCTTATACTGGTAATGGTCTTTACTGATTTTGCCAATCAGCTCATTTGTAACATCTCTGTGAGATAAAAAATAGTGTAGAAAACGGTTTGCTTTGCTCAATTCATAACCCTCTCCCAATATAAAAGTTTCTGTATGTACGGATAAACTTATGTCCATCCACATTCATTATATTCTAATGAATGTGTGCCGAAAAGAGAACCGCCTTGTACAGAGCGGAAAAAAATAAAGGTGCCTGTCACGAATGAGACGGAAAAGGAAGACTCCCGACGAGGGACCCGTACCGGTCCGAATAGAGCAAGCCCTATTGAGTTGTCCAACTGTGCAAATCAATAGGTATTTATTTTTAAGTAAAAGGCTTTGTTAGTGCTCTTTGTTGATTTTTTCACTGTGTTGATTGGAACGGATATGCGAGACTCCTGCGGGAAGAGCGAGTCGAGGGAGACCCCACAGGCGCGTCATGCGCCGAGGAGGCTCCCGGACCGCCCGCGGAAAGCGAGTGCCTGCTAGCTGCAATCAACAGGCAACTTTAACAGAGCAAAGTATAAAAAAACCAGCTCAGGCTGAGCTGGTTAAACCATGGCTAAATCAATTAAGTCCATCTCGTTTACAATCTGATCAACTTCCCAGCCTTCAAGTGTTTCTTTTTTGAGAAGGGCATTTACAAGAGCATCAAATTGTAAGCGGTGAGTATCGATCAACATTTCAGTTTGTTCCAGGGCTTCATGGAAAAGCTCTTTCATTTTTTGTTCCTTATCCTCTTTCGTGAATGAAAGGGTAAATCCATCCTGAAGGACTCCGAGATCAACCATTTGTTCAATGATTTGTTTCGCCTGCTGGACATCTCCTCCTACACCGATGCTGTGCTCCCCGAGGAACATCCGTTCAGAGACACCGCCTGCCAGAATCATTTTGACCCGATCCATTAAGTCAGAAGCGGTGGATAAGTGCATTTCCTTTGGAATCGGAGCTACATATCCTAAAGCCTGCCCGCGTGGAATAATGGTTGCTTTTCTAACAGATCCAGGCTTGGTGAGCGAAGAAATGAGTGCATGTCCGGCTTCATGGATAGCCACTCTCCGTTTTGTTTCTTCGTTGTTCATGGTTCTTGACGTGCTTCCTAAGATCGTGCGGTCGAGTGCGAAATCTAAATCGCTTTTTGTAATCTTCTCTAGTCCATTTCTCACAGCTCTTCTGCTTGCCAACTCAAATAATGAGCTCAGCTCTGCCCCCGAAAAACCGGACGTACTTTCCGCCAGAGTATCTAAAGAGGCCGCTACATCGTCTGCAAGTCGTTTTCCTTTTACATGGATATCAATGATATCACGTCGTCCCTGCGTGTCCGGAAGAGGTACTTCAAATGAAAAATCGACACGGCCCGGACGAAGAAAAGCATCGTCTAGCATATCTTTCCGGTTTGTAGCGGATATGAATAAGATCCCTTCATTATCAAGGCCGCCGTCCAGCTGAACTAATAGCTCAGTCAGGGTCTTTTCAGATTCTTCACCGCCATGCTGCTTCCTCTTGGCTGCAAGAGCATCTACTTCATCTATAAAGATGACTGCAGGTGTCTGCTTCCGCGCTGCCTGGAACAAGCTTCGGACGCGGGAGGCACCCACCCCAACGAACATTTCGTTGAATGAAGCACCGCTGGCAGTGAAAAAGCTGGCTCCAATTTCATGAGCCATTGCCTGAGCAAGCAGGGTTTTTCCGGTTCCCGGAGGTCCATAGAGCAGAATGCCCTTTGGAGGCTTAATTCCAATACTAGCTGATCTTTCCGGTTCTTTTATGATGGAAAGAGTCTGCAGAATTTCTTCTTTCATTTCTTCAGGAAGGCCGCCAACTTCTTTAAGCGTAATATTCGGCAGAGGACGGGCCTTTGCAATGCCGGATTTTATTGTATTAGAAGCACCCACGCCGCCTTTAGATTTCTTTTGATATAAAAGTCCCCCGCCAATAATGAGGATGATTAAACCGCCCATGATCCAGCCGCCATACTGGCTGCTGCTAGAATAGGTGTAGTGTACATTATATTTCTCTACAAGTTTATCTACCATCTGGCTGTTAGGAGGGACATAAGAAACATACTTTCCTTGAGGAGTTGTAAGAATCAATTTACCATCCTGCTGTTCTTTAAGGGAAACAGGTTCACCCTTTACAGATTGGATCGTCTCGGCCATAGAAGAAAATGGAATCGTCATTTCTTTCGTTGTCCCTTTAATAATCCAAAAAACCGCACCAACAATTATCAATAAACCTGCGAGGGGCAGAACGAACTTCGACATTAATTTCGGACGTGAATTCAAAGACTCATCTCCTTCTATATGATACTTAAATTATAGAAAATTAAGATATATTATACAAAGGGAAATTGATAGAATCCATCCGGTAAATAGTGGAAGTTTCAAGCAAACAGGTTTAAAATGCTGAAAAGCGGTTTTTGTTGTAGAAAAACAAAAAAATAGTGCCTGGCCGGCACTATTTATCTTATCTTATCCCTCCAAGAAGGTTGAAAACATCCATAAATGCTTTTCAAGCGAAACAGAGATGCCAAGCAGCAAGTCGCTGGTTCCTTCATCTCCAGCCTCCTGTGCAGCTTCCATCCCTGCTGCCAGTTCTTTAATCAGCTGCTGGAAATCAGCACGCAATGTTTCTACCATCTCCATTGTATTTTCATTGCCTGAAGCTTCACTGATGGAAGCAGTCGCAAGGACGTCCTTTAAAGTCGCTACAGGGCGTCCTTTTATGGCTAATAAGCGTTCTGCCAATTCGTCTACATATTGATTGGCTTCATTGTATAATTCTTCAAATTTGGCATGAAGCGTAAAAAAGTTTTGTCCCTTAACAAACCAGTGGTAATTATGGAGCTTCGTATATAGAACGGTCCAATTTGCCACCTGCTGGTTTAATACACTGGATACATCTGACATTGCTGTTACCTCCTGAAATTGGTCTCAATGGTTATCTTTTGAAAAAAATCATGAAATATACTTTTGTTTTTTTCAATACTTTCTTTTTCCTCTAATCCTGTGAATATAAACATTAGGACCAAGCTTCTATGAAATGATACAGAGGATATCATTCACCTGGCTGCACAAAAAAGCGGGCACTTATCGGACAAGAAGGGGGGGGAAGTAAGCGAAGGAGAATCATATGTAAGGTCGGGGCATTGGCCCAGAATACAGTTCATTAAGAAACACTTTTTATATGGTTGTACCACTGCCCTTCAAAGTATCTCTCTCATAAACAATAGACAAAGAACTGTGAGAAATTAGATTACTTCTTGCCCGAATAACCCCTCCATGCATGACCGCTCCTAATCTTCCATATATATGGCTATAGACGTCGTGGAATAATACAGCGGGCGGTGATAGAATGGGCATTCGTGTTCGTCGGGACCAAAGAGTTTTTTCACTGGACGGTAAGAATAGCAGCTACATCTTCTGCATCGATAAGGATGGCTCTTTGCTGCATCTTTACTGGGGCGGGAAAATCAGCAGTCTGGATGATTTTGACCTTCCTGTGAGTAAGGGTATTTCAACCTTTGAGGCCAAGGAAGATATTATGCCGGAAGAATTCACAGCGTGGGGGCAGCTGCGATACAAAGAGCCTTCTATAAAGGCATCCTTGGGAGACGGCACCCGAGATCTACACCTGGTATATGAAGGCTTTGAGGCAGAAGATGACACATTATCCGTCATGTTAGCGGATGCTTTTTACCGGCTTAAGATCCAGCTTGTTTATAAAATATATCCAGATTTCGATATGATTGAAAGATATATACTGCTGAAGAATGAGGATAAATATGAGTTAACCATACAAAAGATTTATAGCGGGGAATGGAACTTTATGGGGACGAATTATTATATTACTAATGTCCAGGGCACTTGGGCAAACGAAGGTAACGTCTTCCGGAATAAAATAAACCCGGGTAAACATGTGCTGGAAAGTCGAAAAGGAATTACTTCCCATAATCATAGTCCATACTTTATGGTGGATGCCCATGCGGAAGAGCATAGGGGGGAGGTGTATTTTGGAATCCTTTCGCACAGCGGTAATTTTAAACTTACCCTGGAACAGCAGCCTTTCGGCCATACAAGAATCCTGCTGGGGATCAATGATTTCGATTCCGTTATTACTGTCTCCTCTGAAGAAAGCTTTAAAACGCCGTCTGTAATTTTCGGGTACACCAAGGCTGGTTTTAATGGTGCTTCTAACACTTTGAATCAATTCAGCCTTAAGTGCCTTATTCCAGAGGAACATAGAGAAACAGAAAGACCTGTACTGTATAACAGCTGGGAAGCAGTACGTTTTAATGTGAATCATGAAAATCAGGCTGAGCTGGCTGAAAAGGCGGCAGCTCTTGGAGTAGAGCTCTTCGTTGTCGACGACGGCTGGTTTAAAAACCGAAAGCATTCTTCGTCTGGCCTCGGGGATTGGTATCCGGATGAAGATAAGTTTCCAGAAGGCCTGGATCCATTAATAAAAAAAGTGAAGAACTTAAATATGCAATTCGGACTTTGGATTGAGCCGGAAATGGTAAATCCAGATAGTTATTTATTCAGAATGCATCCAGATTGGGTGTACGGCTTCGAAAACAGGGAACACAGCCTGTCCCGTAAACAGCTGATTTTGAATCTAACCAAACAGGAAGTCAGGAACTATGTATTTTATGTTCTAGATCAATTATTAACTAAACACGACATTTCCTATATTAAATGGGATATGAACAGGCCCTTTTCTGAGCCGGGAGCATTGAATCTTCCAAAAGAGAAACAGCAGGAAATCTGGATTCTTCACAATCGGCATGTTTTTGAGATTATAAAAAAATTAAGGAACAGACATCCCCATGTCCTATGGGAAGCATGTGCTTCCGGAGGCGGCAGAGTAAATTTCGAAGCGCTGCAGTACTTTGACCAATTCTGGCCGAGCGATAATACGGATGCTTTGGATCGGCTGTCCATACAGCGTGGGTTCAGCATGGCATATCCAATAAAAACGATGGCATCATGGGTGACAGACTCGCCTAATATATACTCAAAAAGGGAACTGCCCATGAAGTTCAGATGCCATACTGCCATGATGGGCACCATGGGCGTCGGCTGCAATCTGCAGTCACTTACTGCTGAAGAATTGAACATACTATCGGAAAACATTGCTTATTATAAAAAAATCAGACCTATTATCCAAGAAGGTCATTTTTACAGATTAAGCTTCATATCAGATAGCGGTTATCATGCTGTCCAATATACCAAAAACCAAAGGTCCGTCATATTTGCATTACAAAAAGGAAGGACCCGAAAAGGGAAACACCTCACACTTAAACTGAAAAATTTGAAGCCAGAGTCCCGCTATTGCATCTCTTATAACGGGAAAGTCGCTGCCATTAAATCAGGCGATTACTTGATGAATGCCGGCATCCGCCTTCACATGGAAGGCGAATATGATAGCTGTGTGTTTGAAGTTTTCCCAAAAATGGGTGAGCTCTATAAAAGTAATAAGGGAAAAATTAGTTTGTTTTAATGACTGAACGTAAGGGAACTCCATACATGCGGGTTTCTTTTTTTTTGTCTGGGGAAGGCTTTCTGGAACGAAGATGCAGTTAAATCCGTGCAAATGCAAAAAAATTAGCGGCTGCAAAGTTATATTTGTCTCAGACAGATACAAACTAAGAGTAATAGCTCTTATTGTCAGAGGCAAACATGGGAGGTGAGCAAATGCCGTTTTATCAATTTTATGCGCTAGTTGAGCCAAGGGAAGACGCTTTTTTTGTAAAGTTTCCAGACATCAAGAGCTGCTTCGCAGAGGGTAAGACACGAACGGAAGCAGTTACTCTTGCAGAAGATACGCTTGGTGCTTATCTTTCATTTTGCGAGGATGAACGGACAGAGATACCGGAACCCTCGTCAGAAAGCGATATTGAAGTTATACAGGGAACCAGTTTAGTACAGGTACAGGTAAATACCGATCAATACAAGGGGCGGACACCGTGAAGCCCCTGTTTTTTTATTTAACAAGTTTAAGACCAGAAAATAAAATTTCTGTGCGGAGAATGGGTATTATTAGAGCAAAAATCGGAACTTAAGGAACAAGAATTAGAATTTAAGAGCAATTCCTGTATTAAAAGAATTTGAGGTTTGAACAAAAAAAGCGCCTCCTGTATGCTGGGTTTTGAATGACCGACATTCATTCCCTAAAGAGGAGGACGCTTCACATGAAGTATAAGCAAAAAGACAAAAAGAATCAACGTATTCAACAAATTACTGGACAGACTCTGATCATAGGGGCGGATATTGCCAAGAAAACTCATTATGTTCGTGCAATCGATTATCGCGGTATAGAGCTTGGTAATAGATGTATCTTTAATAATGATCGCCAGGGGCTGTTATAAGAGGGAAAATCAGAATTTGTGAGGGAGAAACGGAATTTAAGATGTAAAAGTAAAATAAGAGATTATTAAGTAGTATCTGAATTTAAGTAGCGGAAATCAAAATTTAAGAGCCAAAAATGGAATTTAAGAGCGAAAATCAGAATTTAAGAGCGAAAATCAGAATTTAAGAGTGAAAATCAGAATTAAAGAGCGGAAATCAGAATTTAAGAGTGAAAACCATAATTTAAGAGTGAAACCAGAATTTAAGAGCGAAAATCAGAATTTAAGACCGAAATTCAGAATTTAAGAGTGAAAATCAGAATTTAAGAGCAGAAATCAGAATTTAAGAGTGAAAACCATAATTTAAGAGTGAAAACCAGAATTTAAGAGCGAAACCAAAATTTAAGAGTGAAAAATGGAATTAAGCGCAAGATTAGAACTTTAGAATGAGCGACGGAATTTTCAGCTGGATGCTCCCCAGCCCTGATATTTGCCTCATAGTATCTCCCAGCAATAAAGCTTATAAAAGGCTAACCACATCGTCATGATGTCCGCCGGATACCACTCACTGAGTTCACCACAACGATTACTAAAGTCACTTATCACTTCCCTTAACAAAAAAGAGTTAATCCAATCAGGATTAACTCAAGTGAAAAAACATATAATTGCTGCTTAGGAAAAAATTGAGTTATGATTTTTTATGAAGGTTGGGAGTGATTTTAACTAAAAGGCGTTCTCCAGCTTCCATTTTTTCACCGCATAAAGGGCAGTCTGGCAGATCTTCGAATGAGTAGTCTTTTCTCATCCACCCTTTGCAGTCCTCTGATTGACATTCCCAAACTTCAATTTGTTCTTTCGGTTGTGGTTCTTCCCATTTTTTACTATTATACATGTATAATCACAACTCCTTTTACTTATTGTATCATGAATCTGGCGTTTTTTATTAAACAGGGGGCTAAGAAATGTTAAAAATAGGCGTAATCGGTTTAGGTGACATTGCACAAAAAGCATACCTCCCTATTTTAAGCGGAATTTCTGGGGTGGAATTTCACTTGTTTACGAGAAATCTGGACAAATTAAGAGAAATAGGGGAGAAATATCGCTGGGAGGAGCTGCATGAAAGTCTAGATTCCCTTATTCAGTCAGGCGTCAAAGGTGCTTTTGTACATACTGCCACAGAATCACATGAAGAAATCATCAGGAATTTATTAGAGCATGGCATTCATGTTTTTGTAGATAAACCCATAACATATAACTACGAATCTTCAAAAGCGCTTGTGGAGCTGGCACAGAAAAAGAATGTGACGTTAACAGTTGGTTTTAATCGAAGATTTGCTCCTCCTTATCAGTTTTTAAATGAAATTAAAGATCGGAATATGGTCATCATGCAGAAAAACCGTAAGGACCATCCTGATGAGGTGAGACGGTTTATTTTCGATGACTTTATTCATGTCGTGGATACAATACGACATTTACATCCTTATGAAATAGAACAGACAATTATTACAGGTAAAAAAACCGTTTCAGGAAAGCTGTCTCATGTGACCCTGCAGCTTCTTTCAAAAAATGGTACCGCAATCGGCGTTATGAATCGGGACAGCGGTACATCGGAGGAAAAGGTAGAAGTTTTCGGTCCGGAAGAAAAAAGATCGGCCATCAATGTAACCGATACGGTTATTCTGAGGGATAAGACTGAATCTAAGCCTGGCGGCAATGACTGGGAGCCGACACTGAGGAAGCGCGGCTTTGAACAGATGATTCATAATTATATAGATTTCTTAAAAGGCAGCTCGCAGCCCTGCATAACACCTGAAGATGCGCTGGTTACCCATGAGCTGTGTGAAAAAATTGTGGTGCAATTAGAGAGAGAGTAATCTGCGGAGGATGGAAGGTATGAAAAATATCGAAGCAGGACCAAAAAAAGTAAAGAACATTTATTGGATCATCGGTGGAATTACCTTTCTTACCCTCCTGGCTGCAGCTGGGGTAAGGTCGGCTCCGGGTGTATTGATTGTTCCGTTCGAAGAGGAGTTTGGCTGGAATAGGGCTGAAGCGACTTTTCCTTTATCTGTTAATCTTGCATTGTATGGGCTTTGCGGTCCTTTTGCCGCGGCCTTGATGAATCGGTTTGGCATTAGAAAAGTAATGCTGACTGCATTGTCTATGCTTGTGGCTGGTACAGGCCTGTCACCCTTGATGACAGAAACTTGGCAATACACCGTTCTTTGGGGAATAACCGTGGGAATTGGCTCAGGGTTAACTTCCTCGGTACTGGGAGCGGTGGTGGCTAATAAATGGTTTAAAGAAAAAAAGGGACTGGTCATAGGTCTGTTTACGGCAAGCGGGGCGGCTGGCCAGTTGGTTTTTCTGCCTCTGTTTGCTAACCTGGTCACTTCTTTCAGCTGGATTTTGGTAACCATGGTTAATGCAGGCTCTGCTCTTATCATACTGCTCCTTGCTGCGCTCTTTATGAAAAATGATCCCAAGGATGCCGGTGTGCTTCCGTTTGGAGCGGTTGAAGAGGAAGTAGAGAGCAAAACTGAAAATCCATTTAAAGCCGTTCTGGAAGGGCTGCGGACCGGATTCCACTCTAAGGATTTTTGGCTTCTTGCCGGAAGCTTTTTTGTATGCGGCCTGTCTACAAACGGGCTGATTGGAACGCATTTAATACCAGCCTGCATGGAAATGGGTATCCCAGAAGTTACAGCCGCAGGCATGCTTGCGTTCATGGGAATATTTGATATTCTCGGAACGACGATTTCCGGCTGGCTTTCCGATCGCTGGGACAGCCGGAAGCTGCTCCTATGGTATTATGGACTACGCGGCCTCTCCCTGCTATTTTTGCCATATGCTTTGGAATCTTCAGGCGTAGCTTTAGGCATCTTCGTGGTGTTTTATGGTTTGGACTGGGTGGCAACTGTACCCCCAACAGTAAAGCTCTGCAATGATGCCTTTGGGAAAAACAGCAATGTCGTATACGGATGGGTGTTTGCTGCACATCAACTGGGAGCAGCAGCCGCGGCATTTGGTGGTGGACTTTTATTTACGATGTTCGGTACCTACACCGTCATATTTATGTCTGCCGGCGTTTTATGCGGTGCTGCCGCTGGATTTGTAACTCTCATTCAAAAGACGAATAAAACTGCTCTGAAAAACATAGCTTAATAACAAGAGTGAACTTCCTTTTACTGAAATTTTGAAGTTGTTGAAATAAAATGGTTGACATGTTTGATGGAAAGGTTTATAGTCATAATCATATTAATTGAATCGAATGGCGTTGACGAAGAGTAGTACCTTAGGCAGAATGAATTCAGAGAGCCGGTGGCTGGTGAAAACCGGATAATTTCCCTAAGCGAATGGACTTCTGAGCTTTAAACCGAACCCTTATTATTAGGCAGTAGGCTTTAACGTCTGCCCTGCGTTACAAGCGGCAGGTATTCAAGCAAAAAGCTTTGATACCGTTAAGAGGATTGCATCATGCAATCAATCAAAGGTGGTACCGCGGGTTTCCCGTCCTTATTTACAGGACAGGAAGCCCTTTTTTGCATTTACAAAACTTCATAGCATACTTCAATGAGAAAGAAGAGTAGCTAAAATAGACTGTCTAAAGAGAGTCGGTGGCAGGCTGATCATGGAAACATGTTCCGGCCGTGGTGAGAACCGATGCAGTCATTTAAGTGAATGGCCTTTCGAGAGGTCCCTTGAACTAACAGTAGAGGGACACGGCTTCCCCCGTTATAGGGATAGGATATCGGACAGAGCCAGCTTTGTCCTGTATCTGAAGAGATGGGAAATTTTTTTTCGTTTCCTAACGGGGGTGGCACCGCGGCATATTCGTCCTCCATAAGCTTCTTAGCTTATGGAGGATTTTTTTTATACTGAAAAAGAAAATCCATAAAACTGAAAGAGGGATCACCAATGTCTGTGAAAAGTATGAACATGCTGAAAATATATAAAAAAGAAATAAAAAAGGCGATTGATCCAGTTTTAGCTTATGAAGGGCTGGAAGGAACAAATAAAGTATTACTGGAATTCCCCGATCATCGCGGCGGAAGACAGACCATTATTGGGTTAAACCCATATATTCAGGTGAGATCCAGCCAAAACGAAATTGAAGTGATAAAGCAGGGGAACTTAACTCGTACTTATGGGAATCCTCTTGAAACGTTAAAAGACTTGACTGCCAAGTATGAATCCGTTCAGTCAGAGATCGCTAAGGGAATTGGGTACTTTGGCTATGATTTCATCCGCAATGTAGAAAATATCGGTCCAGCAAAGATAAATGATGTAAATACTTATGATATGAATTTTTTGTTTCACTCCCATTATGTATTGATTCAGGAAGATGGTCCGGCGCAATATTTCCTGGTGGACTATGAAGGAACTCTCGGGAAAGAGATGGCAGAGAATATTTTAACGAAGCAGATTGCCCGACTTGAGACATTTTTGCAGATGGAGAATACAGAAGATTTTAAAGTTTCTGGATTCATTTCTGATACAGGTAAAGAACATTTCGAAAATGCTGTCCGTAGGTTAAAAAATCACATTTTAGAGGGAGATATCTTTCAAGCGGTATTATCGCACAGGTTCCAAAGCAGCTTTACAGGTGATCCTTTCCAATTTTTTAAGAGACTTCGTACTTATAACAAATCCATGTATCGATACTATATGGACTTTGGAACCTATCAGATTGCAGGGAGTTCGCCGGAACGCTTAATCACCGTCCAAGAAAATAAGATCCTCTCCAATCCAATCGCCGGAACGCGGCGGAGAGGAGAAAGCCCGGCTCGGGACTTTGAGTTGGAGAAAGAACTGCTGAATGATGAAAAGGAAAGGGCAGAACATTATATGCTTGTGGATTTAGCAAGGAATGACCTTGGAAAAGTCAGCAAACCTTCGACGGTAAAAGTAACGAAATTGATGGAAATAGAGAAATATGTAAATGTCATGCATTTGGTTTCAGATGTCGAAGGAGTACTGGATGAACAGGTACATTTTTTAGATACCGTTGCCTCTAGTCTGCCGGCGGGTACGGTTTCTGGTGCACCTAAGATAAAGGCTATGCAGCTCCTTAACGGGATTGAGAAAACACGCAGAGGAATTTACGGGGGAGGCATCGGTTATTTTACACACAGTGGGAACCTTGATCTGGCACTCACAATCAGGACGATGGTTTTTACAGACAATAAAGCCTATTTGCAGGCAGGTGCAGGAATTGTACATGATTCTGTTCCTGAAAATGAATGGAACGAAACAGTATTCAAAGCCCAAGGATTAATGGAGGCGCTCAAATGATCTTACTAATTGATAATTACGATTCATTTACTTACAACTTATATCAAATGTTGAGGGAACTGGAAATAGAAACCCTCGTCAAGAGAAATGATGAAATAACCATTGAAGAAATAAGAGAGATGGACCCACAGGGGATCATTCTTTCTCCCGGTCCCGGTGCACCGGATTCCGCCGGTATCTGTCTGGAAGTGGTGAAAGAGTTTTTTACCAGCATCCCCATTTTGGGCATCTGCCTTGGCCACCAGGTGATTGGGGCAGCATTCGGAGCGGAGATCAAGAAGGCAAAGACTGTCAAACACGGAAAAACATCAAGCATTACCCACAACGGAACAGGGATTTTCAAAAACATGAATAACTCGATGACAGTTATGCGATATCATTCATTGCTCATTGATTTAGAAAGTATTCCTGATTGTTTAGAGCAAGCGGCCGTAGCGGTGGAAGACGGCGCTCTGATGGCGGTACAGCACAAGGAATACCCTGTAATCGGCTTACAATTTCATCCGGAATCGATCGCGACTCAATCTGGAATTGAATTGATCAAACGCTTTGCGCAAATTTTAAATCGGAGGGATTTACATGAAAAAGTACCTAGCTAAGCTGGTGGCAGGAGAGGAAATAGGCTTTGAAGAAATGCAGGAGGCGGCGGAAGTGCTTCTTGATCCGAATACAAATGAAAGTGAAATTGGTGCGTTCCTTATGGGATTAAACATCAAGGGAGCAACACCTGGTGAGATGGCTGCCCTTTCCCAAAGTATCCGTAACGCATCCACACATAAATTTGATATCGGGGAGGGAAGTATGGATATTTGCGGTACAGGCGGGGATGGTTCTAACAGTTTTAATATCAGTACGACTACGTCCTTTGTCCTTGCTGCCGGCGGCGTAAAAATGGTGAAGCACGGAAACAGGGGGATTACAAGTAAATCAGGATCAATGGATGTGCTCGAGAGACTCGGGATCCCCCTTTTACAGAGTGCAAAGGATACGAAACGGATGGTAGAACAGACCAATATCGCTTTCTTATTTGCCCAGCATGTACATCCACAATTAAAGAAAATTGTTAAGGTGCGGAAAGAACTTGGGATACCAACCGTCTTTAACAGCCTGGGCCCATTAACAAATCCAGTTTCCTTAACCTACCAGGTAACGGGGGTATACAGTGCCGGCCTATTAGATCCATATGCAAGCGTATTTCAAAAATTAGGACGGAAAAAAGCGATCGTAGTTCATGGTGCCGGTGGAATGGATGAAGCTTCGCTGCAGGGAGAAAACCAGCTGCGGATTGTCGAAAATGGTCAAGTTAGAACAGAGACTATTCATCCTGTGCAAGTCGGTCTCAAAGAGGCCAGCAACCTGGAAATCAGAGGGGGAGCTCCTGAGCGGAATGCTGACATATTATTATCTGTACTTGAAGGAGATGAAGGTCCTTTTACTGATACAGTTTTATTAAATGCAGGAATCGGGCTGTATGCAGCCGAGAAGGCATCCACTCTTGAAGAGGGAGTAAACCTCGCCCGCGAATTAATTTACTCTGGTACAGCTTACAGCCATTTCAAAAAGATACTGGAAGCATCAAAGGCAATCAGCATGGAGGAGGTAACAATATGAAAGATTATCTAGAACCCATATTAGAAGAAAAACGTAAAAAGCTTGCACAGCAAGGGTTTAATCATTCAACTGAACGGAAGCTCCCTGCTGCTTCATCTACACTAAAACAGGCTTTAGAACAAGGCTTCAGCATTATTGCTGAATTTAAAAGGGCTTCTCCATCTAAAGGGGCAATCAATCCTGATGCGGACCCGGAAAAGGTATCAAGACTTTATGAAGAGGCAGGGGCCGATGCAGTTTCGGTGCTGACTGAAGAAACCTTTTTTAAGGGAAGCCTGCAGGATTTGGAGGCGGTGAGAAAACAAATAAAGCTTCCGATCCTTTGTAAGGATTTCATCCTAGATAAAAGACAGATAGAAGAGGCTCGTCTCTCTGGAGCAAATATCATTCTGCTGATTGTGCGAGCGCTGACTGATTCTGAGTTAAAAGAATTATATGACTATGCAGAGCATCAGGGATTGGAAGTGCTGGTCGAGGTACATGATGAAGAAGAACTGCAGAGGGCATTGGGGATTAAAGCTGCCGTGATTGGAATTAACAACCGTAATCTCACAACCTTTGAAATTGATTTATCTGTGACAGAACAGCTGGCAAAATCGGCAAAAGACAGCGGTGCTTTTGTAATAAGCGAAAGCGGAATTACGTCTTTGGATGACTGTGAAAGGGTGTTAAGAGCAGGGGCGGATGGTATTCTCGTAGGAGAAGCATTTATGAGGCAGACTAACCCTAATGAATTAATCACTCAAATGAAGAAGCTGCGAAAGAGAAAAAGTCTATGAAAGTTAAAATATGCGGAATTATGGACAAAGAAACCGCTCATGCTGCCGTAAATTTTGGAGCGGATGCCTTAGGATTTGTATTTGCCGAAAGTAAAAGAAAGATAGATAAAGAGAGTGCTAAACAAATCATAGACAGCCTGCCGGAAGAGGTTCAAAAAGTAGGCGTTTTTGTGAATGAATCGAAGGAACATATCGAACAAATCGCCGATTACACAGGACTTACGATGATCCAGCTTCATGGTGAAGAAGAGGAGCATTTCATTCAGGCACTTTCCCTCCCGGTAATAAAAGGAATTCCTTTTCAGAATGGGATAAGCACTATCCTTCAAAAATCGAAAGCAGACAGCGTCCTGCTTGATGCCCCAAAAGGAAAATACCGGGGCGGTAACGGCCAGCGATTTGAGTGGCAGGAGGCCAGAGATCTTGGATTAGAAGTGAAAAACCTGATTTTAGCTGGCGGGCTGACTCCTGAAAATGTTGAGGAGGCCATCGGGGTCATCAGGCCTTCCATGGTAGATGTAAGCAGCGGCGTGGAAACGGAAGGAAAAAAAGATCACCAAAAAATAAAAAAATTCATTGAAAATGCAAAGACAGGAGTGGTGTCAGAATGAAGATGACAGCTTATAAAATGCCAGACCAGCATGGAAAATACGGGGCGTTTGGCGGAAAATTTGTTCCAGAAACATTAATGAATGCCATTACGGAATTAGAAGATGCGTACAATACGATTGCTTCGACAGACGAGTTTCAGGAGGAATTCACCTCCCTCCTCAAAAACTATGTCGGCCGTGAAACGCCTTTGTATTTTGCTAAAAGATTAAGCGAGAAAACTGGAGGCGCAAAAATCTATTTAAAAAGGGAAGATCTGAACCATACGGGTGCCCATAAAATAAATAATACGCTGGGCCAGGCGCTGCTGGCAAAAAGAATGGGCAAGAACAAAGTGGTAGCAGAAACAGGGGCAGGCCAGCATGGTGTAGCAACAGCCACAGTATGTGCCCTGCTTGATATGGAAGCGGTCATCTTCATGGGTGAAGAAGATATTCAGCGTCAGAAGCTTAATGTGTATAGAATGGAATTGCTCGGGGCTAAAGTAGTTTCCGTAACACAAGGAAGTCGTACACTGAAGGATGCAGTGAATGAAGCCCTCCGTTACTGGGTTACTAATATTGATGATACACATTACATCATGGGCTCCGTGCTTGGACCGCATCCGTTTCCGCAGATTGTCCGTGATTTCCAGAGTGTAATTGGAAAAGAAACAAAAGAGCAATTCTACACAGTAGAAAATAAGCTCCCCGATTATGTGGTGGCATGCATCGGGGGAGGAAGCAATGCCATGGGAATGTTCTATCCATTCATTGAAGACCAAGGTGTTTCCCTTATTGGAGTCGAGGCTGCAGGAAAGGGGATTCAGACAGGGTTCCATGCTGCTTCCTTAACCAAAGGGAAAAAAGGCATCCTTCACGGTGCTTATATGTACCTGCTTCAAAGTGAGGATGGGCAGATCCAAGAGGCACACTCCATTTCTGCGGGACTTGATTATCCTGGAGTAGGACCCGAGCATTCGTATCTAATGGAAGAAGGACGTGTCGAATACACCTCCGTTACTGATGAAGAGGCTTTGTCAGCGTTCCATTTGCTTACCAGAACTGAAGGTATCATACCAGCGCTTGAAAGCTCACATGCGATAGCACATGCTGTAAAAATTGCTGCAGAACTGCCGGCTGATAAAAGCATAGTCATCTGTTTATCGGGACGCGGTGACAAGGACGTAGATACCATTAGAAAAGCTGAAGGGAGAGCGGAACATGAATAAATTAACCGAAAGATTTCATAGATTAAAAGAAAATGGCGAGAAAGCGTTCGTTGCCTATATAATGGGTGGAGACGGCGGCATGGAACGACTTAAGGAGGATATCTTCTCTCTGCAGGCTAGCGGAGCAGATGTTATTGAGGTTGGGGTACCTTTTTCAGATCCGGTTGCTGACGGCCCCGTCATTCAGGATGCTGGACTCCGGGCCCTTGAAGCAGGTACTACCCTTTCTACCATTCTAGAAACGCTGCGGGTTATTAAAGCACAGGTCAGGGTGCCGCTTATTTTAATGACCTATATCAATCCAGTCTTGCAGTATGGTGTAGATAAATTTGCTTTGGACAGTGAAAATGCCGGGGTGTCCGGCTGTATCTTCCCAGACCTTCCTCTCGAGGAAGAAGGCCTTGTTACAGGTGCGCTTTCAAAGACTGATATTTCGGTGATCCGATTAGCTTCGTTAACAAGCCCGGAAGAAAGGCTCAAGAGATTAGCAGAAGACAGTGAAGGTTTTATTTATGCAGTAACCGTTAAGGGAGTCACAGGGGAAAGGGCGGAACTAAATGCCGCTGAACTAGAGGCGAAAATCAGTAAACTAAAAACGTATACGAATACCCCGGTCTTGGCTGGGTTTGGAATTTCCACTCCATCACTTGCCAAGAAAGTCCTTCCTTTTTGCGACGGAGTGATCGTTGGCAGTAAAATCGTGAATGCCTTCCATCAGGGTAAAAGAGAAGAAGTTGACGAACTGATCAAAGGAATTAAAGGTCTTGCTTTAACAGTTAAATAAGAGAGAAGAAACACCTGGATCGTGGATCTGGGTGTTTTTCGCGATATATACATGTAAACGCATTGTGCCTATCTGAGCTTTTTCCATTTGGAGCAGCGGGACAGGTGAGACCCCACAGGCGAAGCCGAGGAGGCTCGGGCCCCGCCCCTAAGGTCCGCGAGCATCCTCACGTTCCAATCAACCCCCTAGTTCAATTAACAACAAAGTTTGCGAAAACAGCCTTTTATTTATACAGCCTTCTCAGAAAACTCTCTTATTCAAAATAAAATAACCCTCCTAGAAGGAAAGTACGTTTTTTTATCGAATATTTCAATCTAGAATGCTGAGAGAGGAGCCTGAGTTGGATGAATACTGAGTTATTACGGGTAGGGACAACGTATATTCCTGTAAGAAACATTGAAAAATCATCGGAATGGTACACGGCTGCATTAGGGGCAGAATTAAGCTATAAAGACGAGGATAAGGCCATTATCAATCTAGCAAACCAAAGCTTTTTCCTAGTGAAAGCCGCTCCGAATCAACAGTTGAATTTTATAGATGATAAGGGCAGGGAACATTTTGCCCTGACGTTTGAAGTAAATGGCATACAGCAGTTAAGAACCCTTCATGCCGAATTGCTGGAAAAAGGAATCAATATTGGTGAAATAGAAAACAGGGGCCACACGGGCAGGAATTTTGTATTCAGCGATCCAGATGGAAATAAGTTTGATGTGTGGAGTGAGCTAAGCCGGGATTTTATAGAAAAATACGGAATTCGTTCTTCTTGACATGGAATAAAACAGGCTGGAGCATTATCCAGTCTTTTTTCTATTTCTCTGTATTCCTTGAACTTGCAGGATAGGATGGATTACTTTCTTTCACATAATTAACATTGACCTTTAATTTCCAGCGCAAACCATCGTAATGATGAGTGAAGAATGTAAAATAAATGGCCGAGAAATAACAAGAATGACCCAAGCGGCAGGTCGGTTTACCATTTGGAGATGCTGCATGAGATATATTCTCCAAAGCCTTTTAAAACCAGATGAAGTAAAAAACCGCCGATCCTTATGAAAAGGAGTCTGCGGTAAGATCAAGTTAAATCTTTTTTTAGTATTTCGGAAGTACTCGTTTTGCGCCTGCATATTTATCTTTCCAATACTTCGAACTCATATTTTGAACAGACACGCCTTTTGAAACGGTCACAGCAAGGAACTGTCCTTTAGAAAGATAAATCCCTACAAAGCTTACATCTTTTCCATTTGTTTTAAAGAATACGAGGTCGCCTTCTTGAAGATCCTTCTGTTTGACCGCTTTACCTACCTTAAACTGATTTTTTGAAGAAGCTGGGAGGTTTATTTTGGCAGCTGACTTTTTGAACACATATTGAGTGTAGCCGGATGCATCAAAACCTTTTGGCGTTTTGCCTCCCCATTTATAAGGAGATTTGATATATAGATTTCCAACAGCTGTTACTTCCTGGCCCCAGGAAACACTGGCCTGTGCCTTCGGTGTAAAAGCACCGAACATGATAGCGATTGCCATAGAGGCAATCAGTAAACTTGCTAATAAAATCTTTGGTAAACGAATACTTGCTGTCACAAAAATGACCCCCTGTTTATTATTTTTGTTTTACAATGAATTAGTCGGAGGAGACTTACATTTAGTTTCGTTTTTTTATGAAGTTTCACTCGACAAATAGCGAGCGTATTCTATTTATTGACCCTGCAAAATCTGCAAAAGATAGAGGCCGTGTCAGCTGAAAGGTTATTCTGCAGTGATAAAGAGCATAGATAAAGGCGTAAAAATAGCATTTGGAGCCCCAATTATAGAAAAGCAGCATAAAACCAAAGAAAACCATGATATGATTTAGAAAGTTCATAAACAAAGGAGTAACAGAAAATGATTCAGCGATTTTTTACATATTATAAGCCGCATAAGAAGTTATTTATGATTGATTTTGCCAGCGCTGTAGTTGTTGCTCTGCTAGAGCTTGCTTTTCCGCTTGCTGTTCAATGGTTCATCGATAATTTGCTGCCGGGTGAGGATTGGTCTGCCATTGTATCAGTGAGTCTTGGACTCCTGGCGCTTTACGTGATCAGTACGTTCCTTCAGTTTATTGTGAATTACTGGGGCCATATGCTCGGGATCAATATCGAAACAGATATGAGGCAGCAGCTGTTTCAGCATGTTCAGAAGCAGTCCTTTACGTTCTTTGATAATACCAAAACAGGACATATAATGAGCAGGGTGACCAATGACTTGTTCGATATAGGTGAGCTTGCCCATCATGGTCCAGAGGACTTATTTATAGCTGTTATGACATTCTTCGGTGCCTTCTGGATTATGCTGACCATCAACGTCAAGCTGGCTCTCGTTGCAATTTGTATACTGCCTCTCCTTGTGCTTTTAATGGTGTTCAGTAACCTCAAAATGAATAAAGCATGGAATAAAATGTACGGGGAAATAGCTGACGTAAACGCCAGGGTAGAGGATAGTGTATCGGGGGCACGTGTTGTCCAATCCTTTACAAACGAAAAATATGAAATTAAAAGATTTAGAGTAAACAACCAAAGATTCAGAACTGCTAAACTTGCTGGCTATAAAGTCATGTCCTTCAGCTCATCCGGAATATATATGATGACCAGGCTGATAACTCTTGCCGTTCTTGTTGTAGGAGCATGGCTCAGCTACCATAATCAGCTCTCTTACGGGGAACTGGTAGGATTCGTCCTCTATGTAAATGTTCTGTTTAAGCCTGTGGACAAAATCAGTGCGTTGATGGAGCTGTATCCTAAAGGAATGGCTGGATTTAAGAGGTTTACAGAAATCATTGACCAGGATCCGGACGTGCAGGATGCGGAAGATGCAATCGAAGCCGGTTCATTAACTGGGGATATCACTTTTGAGGATGTATCATTCAGTTATGACGGGAAAAATCCAGTACTGCAGGACATAGATTTAGAAATTAGAGCCGGTGATACCGTCGCATTTGTCGGCCCGAGCGGAGCTGGGAAAACCACGATCTGTTCACTCATTCCACGCTTCTATGATGTAACTGCCGGGAAGATAAAAATGGATGGCATTGATATCCGCGAGCTCACCAAGCAGTCGCTGCGCTCGCAGATAGGGATTGTCCAGCAGGATGTTTTTCTTTTTACGGGTACACTTAGGGAAAATATAGCTTATGGGAGGCTTGGTGCATCCGAGAAAGACATCGAGGAAGCAGCGAAGCTTGCTCACTTAGAAAAATTTATTGAGTCTCTGCCTGACGGATATGAAACGCAAATAGGCGAGAGAGGCCTTAAATTATCCGGAGGCCAAAAACAAAGGATCGCAATTGCACGGATGTTTCTGAAAAACCCGCCGATACTTATACTCGACGAAGCGACATCGGCTCTCGATACAGAAACCGAAATGATCATTCAAAATGCATTGACTGAGCTTGCTAAAAACCGTACCACATTGGTAATTGCTCACAGATTGGCAACCATCCGAAACGCGGACAGGATCGTCGTTGTTACAGAAGAAGGGATTGCAGAACAAGGAAGCCATGAAGAACTGCTTCAGCAGGAAGGCGTGTTTGCTAACCTTCATCGAGTTCAATTTCAAAACAATTAAATGTGTAATGGCCCTTTGCTTAGCAGGGGGCTTTTATAGATATTGATAAGTGTTGGGGAAAAATGTAATAGTGAATTCAAGAATTTAACTGAAATCGAGGATATTAGAGCAGGATCCAAGAGATTAAGAGACAGGATTTAATTTATTTTAATTTCCAGGAAGAGACATTAAATTAGCGCAACAAAAGAAAGAATCCGGTTTTTACCACCGGATCCAGGCATTTCTCATTAAAATAGTAGATGCAATAGTAACGGACATAAGATGGAAGTGAAAATGGAACTTAAAGTCATGGCAATTGAACTGATGGCACTCTCCAGCTCGCCATATTCCGCGGCTTTTGAAGTTCCAATCCCATGGGAGGCTGTCCCAAGGCCGATTCCAACAGCGATTGAATGAGTGATGTTAAGTTTTTTTAGGATAACCGGTCCAAATATGGCACCTGATATACCTGCAACCATGACATAGACCGCAGCCAGTGCAGGAATGCCTCCGGTCAAGGAACTTATACTCATGGCTACAGGAGAAGTAACAGACTTAGGGGCAAGTGATAGTATGATTCTTTCATCCAGACCGCACCATAAGGCCAGGAAAATCCCGGAGACCAGGCCGGCCGCAGTACCGGCAAATACGCTCGTCAGTATAGACACGAAAGAGTCTTTCAATGTTTTCCGGTGCTGATATAGCGGATAAGCAAATGCTACTACAGCTGGTCCTAAGAGACTGCCTATCCAGTTTCCGCCTATCATGTAAAATTTGTAAGAGTGGTGTGACAAAAATAAAATGATGATAATCACCGCTGTTGATGTAGCAATAGGAACAAGAATAGGTGATGGAAACTTTTTGTAAATTATCTGCATGACGAAATATATGAGTGTCGTAAAGCAGATGATAAGGAGAGCTGTGATGATATTCAAATGCTCATCTCCTTTTCAGCTTCAGATACAACTTTTTTAAGTTTATTCCGGTTAAGCCTCTGGCTCATCGCTGAAGATAAAATGATTACGATCATTGTACTGATGAAAACGATCCCTAAGCTGGAAGGATATTTTCGGAAAAGGGAGAGGTAATCCATAGCTCCTACAGTAGCCGGAATAAAAAGAAGAGGCATGATTTTGATCAGAAAATGGCTTCCTGTTTCAATCCATCGCGGCCGAAACCACTTTACATGCAACAAAGAAAATAATATAAGCATTCCAATTATGCTTCCTGGAATACTTATGTGCAGTAAGCCTTGTATAAACTCTCCTAATAAAAAGAAACCATATAAAATTGCCGTCTGGCAAATGATAAAAAATATTTTCATTAAAAGACATCCCATATTATATTTTAATTCTCATGTTAAATCTGTAAGCGTTTGTATGTCAACCGTACTGTCTTGGCATTAATTTTCAGCAAATGCAGAAAGAAATTGACAGAAGATCAAATGTATTCTATATTAATTCCAACAAAACTTATAGGATTAAGTTAAATTAAACTCTTAATAGAAGCTTGAAAAGAAAAAGGGAGATGGAAAAATGGGAAGAAGTCATATAAAAATTCCGTGGACCAATCTGAGTTTATCGGCCGCACTAGATATCCCTGAGTACGATGAACCAGTGAGCGGACAATCCAATCTGCCATTAGTCATCATCTGCCATGGTTTTATAGGAAGTAAAACAGGTGTGGACCGCTTATTTGTTAAGACATCAGAAAGACTGAATGCTGAAAAATACGCTGTGTTAAGGTTTGATTATTGCGGGTGCGGAGAAAGCCCTGGGAAATACGGAAATACCGGATTATGCGAAATATTAGACCAGACTAAGAGTGTTATTGACTATGCGTTTAATCTTGATTTCATCGACAAGAACAAGGTTTTTCTGCTGGGTCATAGCCTTGGAGGTGCCGCAGCTGCTCTGACTCTTGATAGAGAGGCTAGAATAAACAAACTTATTTCATGGTCTGCTGTAGGCTTTCCCTATGAGGATATAACCTCTATTCTGGGGAGTGATGAAGTGTTGAATTTGAGAGAGGAAGAATCCATACAATACTGTGGATATGAATTTACAAGGAAATTTATTGAATCGCTATTAAAGCATTCTCCAGTAGAAAGTTTAAAAAAGTTTCACGGAGATGCTCTTTTTGTCCATGGTACTGGGGACGACGTGATCCCTTACAAATATAGTCTTCTGTTTAAGGATTTAGTAAAAAACAGTAAAGTCCATTTAGTGGAAGGCGCGAACCATACCTATTCCTGCTCAAGCCATTTTGATGAACTGATACATGTAACTATTGAATGGCTAAATAAAGTCGGCAGAGAGCAAAATACGGCTGTGTAGGAGCCGAAGCCTTCGGCTGGGCTCCCTTTTCTTAATGCTTTTCTAGATTATTCGCTGCTGTATTAGATTGCTGCAGCGCCTGATCAACCATACGTAAAGATTCTTCAATATCTTCCCGGTTCCCCTGCTTTTCTACAGTGTCCTTAGCATTTTCCAGCAATGACTTCGCCTGATTTAATGCTGAAGATGTGTCCTGAACGTAACCACGAGCATTTTTCTCTGGCATATAAATCCCTCCTTTGATTTCAAACATTACCTATTTTGTATCACTCTGCGGAGAAATATTTATTCTAATTTTTCTTAAGCCGCCAAAAAAGTCGAAAAATGTTTTCAACTTCAATTCTGTGGCAGGATAATGGATCTTGTATCCCGAATAGGAAAGGAGGCATAAAATCATCCACACATGCTAGAAAAAGGAGTATACATAAAATGAAGAGCCCGAAATTACAAAAACTATACGAAGAATGGCTGGTTGAGGCCACAATTGATGAAATGCAGGGGAAAATGGAGAGCGGCCAATTGACCTCTAAGGAGCTAACTCTGCTCTATTTACAGAGAATCGCCGATTATGATAAAAGCGGCCCTGAAATAAATTCTGTTCTTGAAATAAATCCGGATGCACTCCAAATTGCCGAAGCACTTGATGCCGAGAGAGCAGCAAAGGGTCCAAGAGGGCCGCTTCACGGTGTACCAATTCTGGTCAAGGATAATATCGATACTGGGGATAAAATGCATACCAGTGCAGGATCGCTAGCACTTGCCGGCTCCTCGGCTTTAGAGGATTCGTTTGTGGCTGCCCAGCTTCGAAAAGCGGGGGCTGTCATTCTCGGTAAGACAAATATGACCGAGTGGGCTAATTTCATGACGGAAAATATGCCTAATGGATACAGTTCAAGAGGCGGACAGGTGCTTAATCCTTATTCACCAGGAAAATTTGATGTGGGAGGATCAAGTGCTGGAAGCGGTGCCTCCATTGCAGCAAACCTGGCTGCAGCCGCAGTCGGGACAGAAACGTCAGGATCCATATTAAGTCCTGCAAGCCAAAATTCCCTTGTTGGTATCAAGCCGACTGTAGGTCTTGTCAGCCGGACAGGAATCATCCCGATTGCCCATTCTCAGGATACGGCTGGACCTATGGCCAGAACAGTAAAAGATGCAGTGTATCTTTTGACAGCTATTTCAGGAGTCGATCCAACTGATCCCGCTACTGGAAAGAACACCGATCTTAACGGAACCGATTTCACAAAATTTTTAGACTCTGCGGGGCTTTCGGGTAAAAGGATCGGTATTGCCAGGGAGGTTTATTTTGACTATATAAGTGAAGAAAAGCAGGAAGTATTGAATTCAGCTATTGTAAAACTTAAGGAAGCTGGAGCAGAAGTGGTTGAAGATGTGGTGATTCCTTCTACCAATGAGGACTGGGGATATGAAGTCCTTACATACGAATTCAAGGCGGATTTGAATGCGTATTTAAGCGGACTCCCAACCAAAAGTGCAGTCCATTCCCTAGCAGATGTAATTGTCTTTAATAATCAAAACAGCAGCCGTACATTAAAATATGGGCAGACTCTGCTATTAGAGTCAGAAAACACAAGCGGTACGCTGACAGAGAGCGGTTATATCCACGCACTTGAGCATGATCAATACTTCTCTGCCATAAAAGGTATCGATGCATTACTGGAAAGCGAGCAGCTGGATGCTATCGTATTTCCAAATAATGCAGGTGCGGGAATACCAGCGAAGGCAGGCTACCCATCCATTACTGTTCCAGCCGGCTACACTGCCGACGGTGAACCTGTTGGAATTACCTTTACTGGAACAGCCTTCAGTGAACCGCTGCTAATAAGTATTGCCTATGGATATGAGCAAAGCGCACTTGCTAGAAAGGCTCCGAAGCTAACCGTCAAATAACATCTGTTAAAACAATGATCTTTTTTCAAGCTTTTGTAATAAAACAAAATCCTAAGTGAGTGTTGATAGTTAGAATATATCTCCGTTACGGCGGGTCATCGGGTGAAGATCTTTTACGGAAAGGTGTAAAAGATCTTCAGCCATTTTAAAAAAAACGGCTCTTTTCTAAAAGATTGTTGTTTTTTTAATAAGTTCTGTGAACAAACCCTATTGTTAAACAGGTTGATTGAAACGTAAGGTGCGAGACTCCTGCGGGAGCAGCGGGTTTTGTCCAGCTCCGGACTGACACCGCGGGTCTAGACAATCGCCATTGAAAGGCAAAATCGGCCCTTCACTGCCGCTCGTCTTATGCCGTTCAGGTGTCTGCTTTTCTTTTAGTGTTTTGCCTCTAATTAAAAAAGATCATCATTCAGCTTTTGATGGATATTTTCTTGAAAAGCACCGTCCTCCGCTCTTCGATCAGGTGAGACCCCACAGGCAAAGCCGGGGAGGCTCAGCGCCCGCCCCGCGGAAAGCGAGCAACCTGTAGTGTAAATCAACCCCTTGTTCAATAACAACAAAGTTTGCGAAAACAGCCTTTAAAAAAGAAGAGGAAAGCCCTTACAAGACAGAGTGGGTTATAATGAGCCCTTCATTATAAAGCGAATCCCATCTTAAACGCTGGGGCTGGATCATACTACGGGGAATTTCTAATTGGTAAAGGAGGAGGAAAGTATGAAAAAGTTTGGACTTCAACTATGGACCGTTAAGGATGCAGCAGAGAGAGATTTTCTTGGTACATTAAGAAGAGTGGGTCAAATGGGTTATCACGGGGTAGAGTTTGCTGGATTTCACAACACTCCGGCAGAAGTTCTTAGGAAAGAGATGTCTGAAGCAGGGCTATCTGCTGCAGGAAGCCATACTTCGATTGAAATGCTGGAAGGTAATCTAAAGGAAGTATTTCAATACAATAAGACGATTGGGAATCATTTGATCGTATGTCCCTGGCTCCCTGAAGAAAGAAGAAAAACAGAAGCTGACTATCTTGAATTAGCAGCCTTATTCAACACGATCGGCAAGGAGTGCCAAGAGGAGGGGTTTCTTTTTGCTTATCACAATCATGATTTTGAATTCACCCAGTTTGGAGGCAAAACAGGTTATGAGATCTTATTGACTCAAACAGATCCGAATTTTGTAAGTTTTGAATTAGATTGTTATTGGGTGTCATACTCGGGATATGATCCTTTGGAACTTTTAACAAAGTACCCGGACCGGTTTTGTTCCCTGCATCTGAAGGATATGAAAATCGTGGATGGGAGAAAGAGAAGCATTGAAATAGGCACAGGGCAGCTGGATTTCGCAGCCCTTTTAAATAATGCCAAACATCTGCCAAACCTTAACTGGTGTATCGTGGAGCAGGAACAATTTGATAGAGACCCTCTTGAAAGCTGCAAAATTAGTATAGACTATTTGACGGCTCTGTCTGTGGACTCTAGATAGTAATGAACAGGGAGAAAGAGATGCTGCTGCAGGGAACTAACATATATTTAAGAGCTTTAGAAGAGGCTGATGCGGCTGCCTATACGGATTTGTTGGTACGTAACCGGCACGTCTGGAAGCAGTTTGAGCCTGCTAAAGATGAAGATTTTTATCAAGTAGAACATCAGCGGGAACTAATCCTGGAAAGTCAAGAGGATACCAAAAACGGAAAATCTTATCATTTTGGGATCTTTTTGAATAACACTGATCTGCTGGCTGGAGATATCAGTTTGTACAGCGTTAAAACCAGTTTCTTTCAGTCAGCTCAGGCAGGCTACGCATTGGATACCGATCAAACGGGTAAAGGGCTTGCAAGTGAGGCTTTGTTTCTCTTAATGAAATTCGCTTTTAACATAATCAACCTAAGAAGACTAGAAGCAGGGGTATCTCCTGATAATCCAGCTTCTATACGTGTGCTGGAGAAAGCAGGCTTTCGTAGGGAAGGATTAATGCGGGAAAATCTGCTGATCAATGGAGAATGGAAGAGTCACTTTTTGTATGCCGTTCTTTCTAAGGATATTTTCAGAGGGTAGCATCAGAATATACAAGGCTGAAAGGCCATGATAAGGAGCTCAGTGCCTGAAAGTTTTCCTTTTTGTCCAGTATGAAGTATAATCATGAAGTAAAACTTACATATCCATGATTTGAAGGGAGTTTTTTCATTTGACTAAATATGCAGTAATCGATTTAGAAAAAGGCGGACAAGTAAAAGTTGAGCTTTTTCCAAACGAAGCACCTGGAACGGTTGAAAACTTTGAAAAACTGATTAAAGAAGGCTTTTATAACGGACTTAACTTCCACCGCGTTATTCCTGGCTTCGTAGCACAAGGCGGCTGCCCGCATGGCACAGGAACAGGCGGTCCTGGTTACACAATCAAATGTGAAACGGAAGGAAACCCTCACAAGCATGAACGAGGCTCTCTATCCATGGCCCACGCTGGTAAAGATACAGGCGGTTCTCAGTTCTTCATCGTATATGAGCCGCAGCCTCATCTAAACGGTGTTCACACTGTATTCGGCAAAGTAGTTGAAGGCATGGAATATGTGGATGATATTAAACCAGGCGATAAAATGAAAGAAGTTCGGGTAATTGAAGAATAAGAAGTAAAGCTCACGATTTTCGTGGGCTTTTTTTTATGCTGTCCTATTGTTGATGAATGGAAATGGGAAAGCGAGATTGGAGAACCTATATACAGGCGATCAATGACCAAAAGGGGGGAATGGGTGCTGGAGAAACGTTCTTCATAGGGGCGATGAAGCACGAAAAGAGGGAATGGAGCTTTAGAAAAGTTCTTCATAGGGGTGATGAAGGACGAAAAGAGGGAATGGAGCTGTAGAAAAGTTCTTCATAGGGGTGATGAAAGACGAAAAGAGGGAATGGAGCTGTAGAAAAGTTCTTCATAAGGGTGATGAAGGACGAAAAGGGGGAATGGAGCTGTAGAAAAGTTCTTCATAGGGGTGATGAAAGACAAAAGGAGGCAATGGAGCTAAAGAAAGATCCTTCATAAAAGTGCTGATCGGGAACCCCTTCCTACAGGTGATGAATGACAAAAAGTAAAGCACGCAGGAACCTTCATCCAAACAAGCCGTCAAAACATAAAAAAGCTGCAGAAGCGGCCCTCTGCAGCAAAGTTATTATAGGGATGCATTGATTCCTTTGTTTTTCCTGAAAATCAGCTGTTTATAGGCACCTGAGCCAATTATAACGCCAGCTATGATAAATACGAGTCCTAGTAAATGGGATGCAGTAATCTTTTCGCCTAAGAAGAGGCCAGAGCCCAGCAATGAAAAGAACGGTATCAGATTTAAAAAGATAGATGCTTCGGCAGCACCTAATTTCCCGATACAGTAATTGTACGACATGTGTCCAAATGCTGTGGCAATGAGTGCGGATGCTAAGAAAATGGCCCATAGGGCTGTATTTCCTGTTGATAGGCTCTGTATTCCTTCTGGCTCGAACAACCTTGCTATGATTAATAGAATGAACGAACCGATAAACAGCATATAGCCTGTCAGCAGCCGTGGGTCCATCGTCTTTGAGGCCTGTTTAATCAGGATAAAGCTAAAAGCCTGTGAAAGCATCGATAGGAAGACTTCGAAATCCCCAATACTGGCTCCCTGCAGGCCGGTTTTACCCTCTAAGACCGTGATAAAGACTCCAGAAACCCCGATTATAAAACCTAATACTTTAATCCATGTAAGCCGGCTTCCAAGAAATAAAACGGACAAAATAACAGTTAACAGCGGTCCAATGCCAAGGATCAATCCTCCATTGACACCAGATGTGTGCTTAAGTCCAATAGACAGGAAGGAGTGATGGCCGGCAACGTTTAAAATCGCTCCAAGAATGATTGCCTTCCATTCACTTTTCAAAGGCAGTCTGAATCGTTTTAACAGCAGTAATACAAGAAAAACGCCAATGCCTGCCGTCATAATCCGGAATGCTGTCATCGTCAGCGGCATAAACTGATCGACTAACACTTTGGTGGCTGTGACATTTAAGCCCCAGGGAATCATAATTAAAAGTAATAAAATATAAATTCGATATGTACGCAAGACTTCAACTTCTTTCCAAAATGAATATTGTTTTATTGTATAGCGCGCGGCTGGTAATGTCACGGGTAAAAAGCTGATAAAAAGACAGCAGCATTCCAGTAAAAAATTATTCCCCTCGAGGTTTGCCGCGGATTGGACAGGGAAAACTAACTGAGTGAAATATTTTCTCGGGGAGGTAATGTTTTTATGAGCGTACTATTTACTGCTAAAGCAACTTCTAGAGGAGGCAGGGCTGGGACAGTCCGTTCAGATGATGGAGTGATCGACTTCCAGCTGGCCAATCCAAAAGCCTTAAACGGAGATGGCGGCAACGGAACAAATCCAGAGGCTTTATTTGCTGCTGGTTATGCTGCCTGCTTTAATTCTGCCCTCAGTCTTGTAGCGGGTAAAGAGAAAGTCAGTGTAGATCCAGTCGTTGCTGCAGAAGTGAGCCTGCTTAAAGACGAGAGTGATAATGGTTTTAAATTAGGAGTAGTCCTAAATGTTGATTTTGAAGGAATTTCCCAGGAACAAGCTGAAAGTCTTGTGGAAAAAGCCCACCAGGTCTGCCCATATTCGAAAGCAACCAGGGGAAATATTGATGTAGAACTTAAGGTCAACGCAAATTAAATTTTTGATTGCTAAATATCTATATGTATGTTATTATAAACAAGCGATGAGCTGAGTTGTGTAAGCCGAGTAACACACCTTTTTGGTACGCACTATGTGGAGTGCGGTTACTCGCCTCAATACGCGAAAGACGCCTGGGCAACCAGGCGTCTTTTTTTTATTCATTGACATACATACTTTTTACTTATAAAAATTGGATATACATAATAATCCAAACGTGGAAAATAAGGAGTAATAATAATGGGACTTCTGTTTGTGAAAGGGTATCATCATGAAGCGATTTTAAGAAATAGTTTTAATGAACTTGCACAACAGATATTCGGCATTAATTTTGAACCCTGGTATCAAGCGGGGTATTGGACGGACAAATATGTGCCTTATTCTTTTGTCGAGGGCAGCCGTGTAGTAGCCAATGTTTCTGTTAATAAGCTTGATCTGATGATTGATAATGTACAGAAGAAAAGTATTCAAATAGGGACTGTTATGACACATCCAGAATACCGCGGCTATGGTTTATCAAAAACACTCATGAACAGGGTACTTGAGGATTTTGCTGCATATGACTACATATATCTTTTTGCTAACCAATCTGTACTGGACTTTTATCCGAAGTTTGGATTTTATCCAGTAAAAGAAACTCAATTTTCTCAAGCATTAAAATATAATCCAGAAGTTGCTATTCCATATAGAAAACTTGAAGGAAGCAGCCGGGATGATCGGTCATTTATTTATGATTTTTCAAATAAGAGGAAACCCATTTCAAAGCGATTTGGGACCATGAATGCACAGGAACTTTTAATGTTTTACTGTATGTATGTCTTTACTGACGATATTTACTATTTTGAGAAGGAAAACGTTATTGCAATAGCGAGGCATGAGAATAACTATTTACATATGTACGATTTTATCAGCCAAGGTGAGGCAGATGTTGAAAGTATTATCCAATCTCTTTCCCTGCCGGCAACCACAGAGGTTATCTTTCACTTTACTGCGGATTCTCCGGAATTTCCTACTAATAATGGGGACAATGAGGATGCGAATGTGTTATTCGTAAGGACTCAAAACCACTCATCCTGGCCCGGAAATGTTAAACATCCATTGACCTCTCAGGCTTGATTTTTCCTTTATCCCTCTAAATTGCTATTTACTTTTTGTTTGAAAAGGTGTACTCTTTATAATAATCAAATAATTTATCAAATTAACCTTATCATGAGCGGTGGAGGGACTGGCCCTGAGAAACCCGGCAACCCTGTTCGAAAGAACAGATGGTGCTAAATCCTGCAGAAGATTACTCTGAAAGATAAGGGAGAGACAACATATGCTATGCCATGTATATCAACGCTCTTCCTTTTTAGGGAGAGCGTTTTTTATATGCTTGAAAAACTGCCGTATAAACGGCTGGAGACTATCTAATATATTATAAGGAGTTGTCATCATTGACCAAAACATTACTAAGAGCACCATTCAGAGCAGACCATGTAGGAAGCTTCCTACGGCCGGAAAGACTAAAAAAAGCTAGATTACAAAAACAAAACGGAGAAATAACTGCAGACCAATTACGAAAAATTGAGGACGAGGAAATTATCCGTCTGGTTGCCAAACAAAAAGAAGCAGGGCTGCAGGCTGTATCCGATGGAGAATTCCGACGAGCGTGGTGGCATTTCGATTTCCTCGCAGAGCTTGAAGGTGTCGAATTATATGAAGCAGATTCCGGCCTCCAATTTAATGGGGTTCAAACAAAAGCGCATGGCATACGAGTAATCGGGAAAGTCGATTTTGGAGATCATCCAATGCTTGAACATTATAAATTTCTGCATCAAATTGCCGGCGACCATACAGCGAAATTCACCATTCCCAGCCCGAACATGCTTCTGCTGAGAGCGGCGATCCAAGATGGAGTATATGATAGCCGGGAAGAATTATTTGATGACCTGGTACAGGCTTATCAAAAAGCCATTCAAGCATTTTATGAAGCTGGCTGCCGTTATCTGCAGCTGGATGATACATCATGGGCAGCATTCTTATCGGAAGATAGCAGACAAAAAATCATTGCCGGGGGTGACGAACCGAAAGAACTTGCTGAACTGTTTGCCCGGGCAGTCAACGAGTCAATTGCCCAGAAACCGGATGATATGACCATTACTATGCATATCTGCCGTGGGAACTTTAAATCAACCTTCATGTCCAGCGGCGGCTATGATTATGTTTCTGAAATCATTTTTGGCGGACTAAACGTAGACGGCTTGTTCCTTGAATTCGACGACGAGCGTTCGGGAGGATTTAATCCGCTGCGCCATGTAACCCGAGACGATCTGCAAATCGTGCTGGGCCTCATCACTTCCAAGTATGGAGAACTCGAACAAGCCGGACAAATTAAAGCAAGAATCGAAGAAGCCAGCCGATACCTTAACTTGAATCAGTTATGTCTAAGCCCGCAGTGCGGATTCGCCTCCACGGAAGAAGGAAATATTCTTACAGAAGAACAGCAGTGGGAAAAAATCAAACATGTAATAAACATTGCAGACGATGTTTGGAAATAAGTCTGTGACAGGACTCGATCGTGTGATCGAGTCTTTTTCGCTTTCAAATTGTATAGTGTATGGCTCGGCTAACAGCTCCTGCAGGCGGAATTCTCCTTGGTGAACTTATTCATATTTATTAATCTGATCGAATTCTGAGTTCATGTAAAGGTACAGCTACCAATTTACGGGTCCACTCGGTTATAGGGTTCCTTTATGCATCTACCTGTTATTCTAGCCCCACTTTTATTCAAGAAGCGGGGCCGACATTATACTTTCAATAAAGCATCATCAGGCAGAAACGCATGAACTCCTTTGGAAAAATTAACAATCTGGGTGATTCGCAAATCGACAACAAGTGAGGCATAGGCACAGGCTTCAGTCCGTGAGATGTTATAGGATTCTGCCATGAGGTCAAGCATAGCATTTAATGCAATCCACATGGCTTCATCCAGGTTTTCATGGAAGCCCATTGTAATCCAGCCGTTTTTTACTTTTGCTCTTGGTGTATGAATGGTTTTATTTTTCAATACAGTCAGGGTAAGGTCGACTTTTTCCATAGGGCATTCCAGCGCTGGACCTGCCACTTCTCCATCTCCTTGAGCCGCATGCCCGTCCCCGGCAGAAAAAAGTCCGCCTTCTACAGGTATGGGCAGAAATAGGGCAGAGCCTGCCTGAAGTTCCTTGCAATCTAGATTTCCACCGCAATTTCGGGGAACAACAGTAGTATGTTTTCCCTCTTCGGCGGGTGGCATCCCCATGATTCCCATGAAGGGGTTGAGCTTGACGGCGTAATCAAAATTGCCGAATTGGCTTTTTCCGAGCATTTCTTTATGGTCAAGGGAAAAATCAAATGTTACTTCTTTGGAAGCATCTAAACCCAGCTTTTTATTCCAATAGCTTGGAAAACCTCCTGCTGAGACCCATCCCCAATCCCCTGGAACGATTTCATTTATTTTTATCTCCAGAGTATCACCCGGCTGTGCATTATTAATGTAGACGGGCCCGGTTATGGAATGTCCGAACCCTTCAGGCTTGCGCTGGTCCTGAATATCCGTGAATTTCTTCCGAGTTCCACTCGGAACGGTTCGTTCTTCTTCTCCCCAGGCTGCATCGAGTGTTTTCATAATGACTCTGTCGCCAGAGTTGATCCTGACAGCTGGCTCGATATCCTTACTGAAAAAACCGTGTAATGTGTCACTGCTCGGGTTAATATAGTGAATTGCCACCAAAACCGCCTCCTTATCTTTACTTTTAATAGTAAAATTAATTACGTTAAAACACAACCAAAATATGTAAGAATATTTTTTATATAAAAAACTAAAGAGCTGATCGTTTTGATACAATAAAAGATAATAGACAGTAACATAGGGGGATATTATGAATAATCTTGATAAGATGCTGGAACTGGATTTTAGATATCTTGAATCCTTCACGAACAGAAGGGATACAGAGTGGGGAACGTTCTTTTATAATGTAGATCAGCCTGATTATTACGATGCGAACCATGCCCATATACATAAAAACTATATTGATTCTAAAAAAGTGATCGAAGAGACGATCGACTTTTACCATCGGATTTCCATTATCCCTCGCTTTTATATTTACGGATTAGATCAGAAGCAGGAGTTTATAGCTGCACTTAAGGAACAAAACTTTGGGTATGAAGAGTTAATATCTCCAGTTCAATTATGGGATAACAAACTGCATAATAAGAAAAAAAGAGAACAAGTTACCATAGAAGAGGTAAACGACCTAAATTTTGCGGAAGCATGGAATATTGAACGCAGCATTCCAGAATTAGGCGGAGAAGTTAGAGGAGACGCATTTGTAGAGGAATACAAGTGTGAGGAATATACTCACTATCTATTAAGATATAATGGGACTGCCTGTTCAACAGCTTGTATCTTTGAACATGATAATCAGGCGAGGATGGAGAATGTCGCAACCCTGGAGGAGTTTAGAGGAAGGGGATTAATTGGCGACCTGATAGGATACATCCAGGAGGAAGTGTCCAGAAGGGGATTAACGCATCTCTGGGTTTTTCCCATTTCTGAAGCTGTCGAAAAGGTGTACTGTAAAAACGGGTTTGAAACCATTGCCAGAATGAGAACTGGGCATGCCTTTTTAGGCGGAAAGAGCATTCAAGAAATAAGGGAAGGAAAGTAGTTCAGCGTTATACCTCCTTCTCTCCGAAAGTTGAAGTCCGAAAAGAGTGTATGGCTGTTAGAAACATATGGCTGGAAGTATTTATCCATATATATTACTCTTATGTAAGAAACTCTTTCCATACATATGGTTGGGATATTACCTCGGCATTATTTGTTTACTATACAGCTGAGAAAGTGACAGAGTAAGGAGAGTCAGCATGAGAGTTCTTTTTCCGGTATTAGCATTAATTGGGGGGATCGCTATCGCCTTTCAGGCGCAGATCAACGGAGGTTTGGGTAAGAAAGCAGGATCTATTGAGGCCTCTTTTATTTCCTTTTTAATTGGTACAGCCGCTTTATTTTTTGTAACCATCTTTTTTGGTAAAGGTAACTTGATTGCTGCGGGATCTGTACCAAAATGGCAGCTCTTAGGAGGTCTGTTGGGGGCCTTCTATGTATTTATCATGGTAGTGACCGTTCCGAAAATTGGAGTTGCCTCTACTTTTATAGCAGTAATTGCCGGGCAGATGATCATTGGAGCGATCATCGATCATTTTGGTCTTATGGGCGGCATAAAGGACCCCCTAACCACCAAAAAGGTAGCGGCATTCCTGCTTTTATTTGTTTCTCTATATTTATTTAATAAAAAATGAAGTAGTATCTTGAATAGGGATCTTTTTAAAAGATCTCTTATTTAGTAAGAAATAAATTCTGAATTTTTTTAATTTTGTAAATCAGAAGATTAGGTATAAGGGGGAAGAAAAATGGAGGCTTATAGTTACTACTGTTCCACACGTATTGAGTTTGGTGAAGGAAAGGCAAAACAGCTGCCAGAGATGCTGAATTTCTTAAATCCTGGTTCCAATTTACTGCTGGTTAGTGACCCAGGGGTTATTCGTGCCGGCCTGATAGCCCCAATTCAGCAAACACTTGAAGGCGCTGGTTTTAAGGTAACTCTCTTTGATGCAATTGCCCAAAATCCAAGGGATACAGACTGTTTAGCTGGTGCGCAGCTTTTTCGTGAATCAAGAGCCGAGGCGGTAATTGCCGTAGGCGGCGGCAGCGCAATGGATACCGGAAAAACGATAGCTTTATGCGGACCGAACGGGGGCACGCCATCGGATTATGCAGATCATTTGCGCCCGTACGCCCAGACAGCTCCCATCATCTGTGTGCCGACAACGGCAGGAACAGGGTCTGAAGTCACCCGTTCCGCAGTGATTACCGAACAAACAACGCATCGGAAAATGACTTTGAAGCACTCGCTGCTACGGCCGATACTCTCCGTACTCGACCCTTTACTAACGTATAGCATGCCAGCAAGTATTACAGCGGCTACTGGGGTTGATGCACTCGTTCACGCTATCGAAGGATATACTTGCAATGTGACCAATCCCATATCACAGGCTCTCGGTGCCAGTGCCATGAGGAAAATCGTTTCCTCTCTTCCTGAAGTATATCAAGATGGCGCCAATCGAGAAGCACGGAAAGAGATGCTGGAGGGAAGCCTGCTGGCTGGTTTGTGCTTTGGATCTGCAGATGTAGCGGCTGTTCACTGCCTGGCAGAAGCGCTGGGCGGTTTGTATGATACACCGCATGGCGTAGCAAACGCTGTCTTTCTTCCTTTTGTTCTAAGTTTCAATGCAGAAGAAAATAAAGAAATTCACTCCAGGGTCTCAAAAATTATGGGCTTTGCGGCAGAAACGGATGAAGAAGACGAAGCAGTGTCTAAATTAATTAGCGGGATACAAAAGCTGGTTAGAAGCCTGGATATTCCATATTTACAGGACCTTCCGGGAATCAAAGAAGAAGATTTTCCTCGAATTGTGGAATTAGCCTTCAGCAACGGATCCACCCAAAGTAATGTCAGACCACTCTCAAGAAACGACTATCTCGAAATACTTAAGAATGCTTATTTTTGTAAAGTGAGCCAGTCATAAATGGACTCCTGTTCCATGAAGTTTTTACCTTTGGAGCAATATACCCAAAGGTTAAAATATGGATTTATACCGTGTTAACAGGGAGGTGTACGATGAAGAGGAATCTATTATTCGTAGGGGTCTGCCTGGATACTATTTAGCACTTTTCCTATTTAATGAATAAAACGGCCTATTGCTCATGGATTCTGGGCCTTTCTGTTTATTTTGAGTATCCTTATTTCTTTGTTTTTTTCTATTTCGGTTTAAAAGAGAGCCCCTTAACAATATGTATTGGTTGGTCCATTGCCGTTCTGGCTGTAAGTATGGGTTCTTTATGTACGTATGGATCCAGTTATTACATAACTCATCTTTTGGGGTAGCCACTTTAGGGGAAACTATGTAATCTAACTATTATTATACGATTTCCTATTCGGCCTCCTCAGCAGGTATGAAAGAGTTTTATTAAGTCCAGAAAAGGGAAGACTCCCCGTCCCCCAATAAGAAGAGGAATAGGTACGGGTATGTAATTGCAGCCTATAAAAAATTGGAGGCAAACACATCGCCTAGGAGGCGGCACAGAAAGTAAGCTTTGAAATCAATTTCCAAAAACGAATGAAAGTTGATTTTAGGCAGGAGCCGCCAAGTGGGTTTGGTTGTGTGGATAGATGTCCGATTTTGAGACGAGTTGTATATGAATAGCCTATGAGTTTCATATATTCCGTGTTAGACAAGGTGACTTTATATAAACATATAAAGTCACCTTTTTGTATGTCTAGGGGCGTAATAACCCAGGACAATTTCCCATTATTTCTCGGGAAAGCGCAGGAAATGACACATAACGCCATCTTTGTCGAAAATTGAAGCTGGAAAGAGAACCGTCCATCCGGGAAATGGGGGACAGTCCCCCAGATGAAACCAGGGGAACCCTTTATATAACTAAGGAAATTATGGATGGCCAAACCCGGGAAATGGGGGACAGTCCCCATACCCATCAAGTTAAGGTTTTACAAAGATTTACAAATACCCCTTAGACTTTGTACTTTGGGGTATTTACTTTTTATAGATGTAAAAATTTATAGAAAGGATGTTGAACATGAATAAGACTTCTTTTCATGATGAATTTCAGATTCTTTCCAAGACTCTTAGTCATATCTTTTCAGCGGAGTATCTTGAACAAACCGCCAGAGATACGGGATTTGTACAGCGAGAAGGAAAGCTGAAAGCGAAAGACTTCCTGTCACTCTGCACATTTTTAGGTGACCATTCCGGGCAGAAAACACTGAACCAGCTCTGCAGCACCTTAGATTCGTACAGAGATATTAATTTAAGTGCCGAGGGATTAAATCAGCGATTTAATGAGGGGGCCGTAGCGTTTATTAAAAAGGTCTTTACGGATTCGCTTAGTCGCCAAATCGGAGAATGTCTGGGTTTTTCACATGCCTTTGACCAATACTTTGACCGTATAAGAATACTGGATTCTTCTGGTTTTCGTCTGCCGGACACTTGTCACGGCCATTACAAGGGCTCTTCGGAGCCAGGTGTGAAAATTCAGTTGGAATATGAACTCCTAAAAGGGAACTTCATACATCTTGAGGTGCAAGACGGGAGAGAAAGTGATCAAACATATGGACATGCCGTGGTTAATACAGTGGAGCCAAGGGACTTATGTCTTCGGGACCTTGGATACTTTTCTTTTAAGGATTTAGAACGGATAAAAGTAAAAGGAGCATACTATATTTCTAGACTCCACGAAAAATCTGCAATCTATGTAAAGAAGGACGAAGGAAACACTTCAAAACTTACAAGGAAACCGGTGTATGTCAGAGTAGACCTAGAAAAAATTATGGACCAAATGAAATTTGGAGAAATGTTTGAAATGGAAGAGGTGTATGTGGGCTATGATCAAAAGTTTCCCACTAGGCTTATTCTCTGTAAGTTAACAGAGGATCAAACAAAGCAGCGGCTTTTGATGAGAGAGAAAAAGGAAAAAAAGAAAGGTGTGAAATACTCACACCAAACCAAAAGGCTCTCAGCCCTTAACATATACATTACCAATATACCCGAAGAGTTTATTACTAAACAGGAAGTGCATGAACTTTACAGTCTAAGATGGCAGATAGAAATTTTGTTTAAAACTTGGAAGTCTCTTTTCAACATTCATAGGATGAAAAAGATGAAACCCGAGAGGGTTGAATGCCATTTATATGGCACCTTGCTTTCCCTGTTGGTAGCCTCGATGATCACATTTCAGATAAGATTCATCTTATATCATAAAAGAGGAAAAGAAACGAGCGAGTTTAAAGGAATGAGTATAGTTAAGGAATATTTTACAAAGCTGCACTATGCCATCTTTGACCGCTCCAGCCCTATTCCTAGTGTAATAACCAGTATATACCGAAGTATAGAAAAAAACGGTCAAAAGTGTCATCGCTATAGGAAAAAGACAGTGTTTGATATTTTGGGAATTGAATACAAGAAAAACTGTCGTTACGCAAGTTGATAGATCAAAAAAAAAAATTCCTCTTGAGGAAGGTTTATTAAGTAAGGCTAAATTTAAAAGAACAAATAAAAGGAACTCATCTGAATTCGATGAGTTCTCTTAACTTGATTGGTATGGGGACAGTCCCCGCTTTAGTGCGTTGATGGTTTAAGGTGTGTTCTTGAGGTGGAAACTGTTTGTTTTCTATAATTGGGTTAGATTTGTAGAAGGGGGATTTTTGCTATGAAAAGACGCACAGCTGAGCCGTATAGGATTAAGGCAGTGGAACCTCTTACGATTCTTACATATGAAGAAAGAATGGAAGCATTGAAAAGAGCAGGGTACAATACGTTTTTGATTGATTCGGAGGATGTCTATATTGATTTGCTTACGGATAGCGGTACATCAGCTATGAGTGATAAGCAGTGGGCCGCAATTATGATGGGCGATGAGGCATATGCAGGCAGCAGGAGCTGGAAAAGGTTAGAGCAGGCGGTCAGGGATGTGTACGGCTTTAGATATATCATTCCTACACACCAGGGACGCGGTGCAGAGAATATTCTGTCACAGTTGAAAATACAGGATGGGGATTACGTTCCCGGAAATATGTACTTTACTACAACGAGAGCACATCAGGAGCTGAATGGGGCAGCCTTCGTTGATGTGATTATTGACGAAGCGCACGATTCTTGTAGCGAGTATCCTTTTAAAGGCAATATCGATATTTTAAAGCTTCATAATCTCATTGACGAAGTGGGTTCAGAGAGAATACCCTATCTATGTTTAGCGGTAACGGTAAATTTGGCTGGGGGCCAGCCGGTCAGCATGGAGAACATGAGGGAAGTTTATCGAATCTGCAGAAATTATGGGATAGAAGTCATGTTTGATGCGACAAGATGTGTTGAAAATGCATATTTTATAAAAGAACGAGAAGAAGGGTACAGCACGAAATCGATTGCTGCAATTTTAAAAGAAATGTTTTCCTATTCAGATGGCTGCACAATGAGCGGAAAGAAAGACTGCCTGGTAAATATAGGCGGTTTCCTTGCCATGAATGATGAAGAGTTATATACCCGTGCCCGAGAACTTGTTGTGGTGTATGAAGGAATGCCCTCCTATGGAGGTATGGCGGGAAGAGATATGGAGGCGATGGCACAGGGGATTTATGAGGCGATTGATGACCATTACATTGAGCACCGTATTCATCAGGTGAGATATCTGGGAGATCAGCTTATAGAAACTGGCATTCCTATTGTCCGGCCTATTGGCGGTCATGCAGTTTTTCTTGACGCTAGAGCATTTCTTCCTCATTTAAAGCAGGAAGATTTCCCGGCTCAAGCGCTTGCCGCTGCCCTTTATCTCGATGCCGGTGTACGATCCATGGAAAGAGGGATCGTGTCTGCAGGGAGAAACAAAGTGACAGGGAAGCATAATCAGCCCAAATTAGAGCTTGTCAGGCTGACGATTCCACGCCGTGTTTACACGAACAACCATATGGACGTGGTTGCGGATTCAATACTTTCCCTTTATCAAAAAAAGGATCAGATTTGCGGCTTCCAGATGGTCTATGAACCGCCTACACTTCGCTTTTTCAATGCAAGGTTTTCTCCACTTTCAGCAAGCGGTGAACTTATGGGTGGAGAAGGGCATACGGTCTCTGTCAATTAGAGGATGGAGGAGCTGTATAAAGCTTCCTAAAAAAGGGTTTACAATTTCTATAAACTGGTATAATATCAAATAAATTTCATATCGATAAAAACGATGATCAGGAAAAGTAATTCTTTCCCTTGTCTTTAGAGAGCAGTCGGAAGCTGAAAAGACTGCGGCAATATAGAATGAATGACACCTGGGAGTGGGGCTCTGAATTATCAGTAGGAGCTGCCGGTAATTTGCCGTTATATGTAAATCAAGTGGCTGTTTACAGCAATTTGGGTGGTACCGCGGTTATTCCGTCCCTATTTTTATAGGGGCGGTTTTTTATTTTTAAGGGGGTGAGTGCATGGATTCTGACGATGACGATATGAACAAAAAGATAATCGGAGGAGGAAAAATAATGACTGAAAAAACACGTGTACTCATCAACGAATGTATAGGACAGGAAGGTCAAGGTGTCACCCTTAAAGGCTGGGTAAAAAAAGTTAGGCATTTAGGAAGTATCAGCTTTGTTTTACTAAGAGACAGAACAGGTGAAATCCAGTGTGTGCTGGAGAAAAAGTGGGCAGGTCTAAAGCTTGAAACGGAAAGTGCGATTGAACTGAGCGGAATTGTAAAGAAAACTCAGCAGACATCTTTAGGTGTTGAAGTGCTTGCAGATGAAATTACGATTTTGTCGTCTAGTGCACCACTGCCCTTTGAACTTTCAAAAAAAACGTTAAATGCCGGGCTCGACCAGGTATTGAATAATCGTTTTGTTTCTTTCCGGCATCATAAAATAAACACTATATTTAAACTGAAAGCATTGTTTGTAAACGCATTCAGTGATTTTTTAACTGATAAAGGGTTCACACAGATTTTTACTCCCAAATTAGTTTCTCAGGGAGCGGAGGGTGGAGCGAATGTGTTTACCTTGAACTATTTCGGTAAAGAAGCGTCTCTAGCGCAGTCCCCGCAATTTTATAAGCAGATGATGGTGGGGGCAGGTTTTGAGCGGGTTTTCGAAATAGCGCCTGTCTACCGGGCAGAGGAGCATAACTCCTCCAGGCATTTGAATGAGTATATTTCACTGGACGTTGAAATGGGGTTTATTGAAGATTTTCGCGATATTATGAGGCTGGAAACGGAGCTCCTTAAGTCTATTTTTAAAGAAATTCAGGAAAGCTTTGGTGATGAATTGGCTGAATACAAGGCCGAAATTCCCATCATCTCTGAAATACCCGAATTAACACTAAAGGAAGCGCAAAAAGTTTTAAAGGATGTTTATAAGAAGGATTCTCCTGTGGGTGACCTCAATACAGAAGGAGAAAAGCTAATAGGCAGGCATATCAAAGAAAAACACGGCAGTGATTTTGTTTTCATCACCCATTATCCGGCAGAAACGAGGCCGATGTATACCATGCCTAATAAAGAAAATCCGGCCCTGACGGATTCATTCGACTTGCTGTATAAAGGTACAGAAATCACGTCTGGAGGGCAGAGAATTCATACTCATGGCCAGCTGCTTCAATCGTTTGAATCCAAGGGACTGAACCCAAAAGATTTCAGTTCATATCTTGAGGCCTTCCAATACGGCTTTCCACCGCATGGAGGATTTGCAATCGGCCTTGAGAGAATCATCTATCTATTCCTAAATCTCGGCAACGTGAGAGAAGCCAGCGCCTTCCCAAGAGACTGCGACCGCCTCATACCTTAATGGGGACTGTCCCCCATTCCCGGGCTGGAAAATACCCAGCTGGCTTAGGTTTCAGCTGGGGCCAGTCTTTATTTCCCATACTTTTGTGCCTGGTATGGGCCTGCTGAATCAGCGCTGGATTTTTGTCTTATTGCAGGTTTTTCGCACAACCTTACAAAAGGGGCAAATGGATATGAATCGACCCAAATTACAGAATTAGCTTTCCAACAGATGGCCGGCTGTAAAGCTCATCTTTCCCTGAGAAAAAGGTTTTATATTCACCATTGTGAAGAGCTGCAAACAAGCGGGGCAATTATGAAAGGAATTACAGCCAGATCATCCATCCGTAGACAAGGTAATGTACTGTGGTGCGTTGCTTCACGATTTAACGAAAGGAATCGAGCCACATAACGAAACAGGGGCAGATCTGGTAAAATCTTTGCTGCAGCCCTATTGTCCAGAGGAAGAGATTTACCCGATTTCCGAGATTGTCAGATTACATAATAAAAGGGGAAACAGTGATTTCCCCATACATATCAAGATTATTCAGGATGCAGATGTACTAGATCATTTTAGTTCCACCTGACAGGTGGATGAAGTTTTTCTACAGTGCACATCATGGGGAAAATGCATGTCAGGCGATTGAAACCTGGAATATCGATTGTATCAAGGAATGCTATCGGAAAACACGCTCTCATTATATTTTGACGTTTCAAAAGCTGTGTTTGGTAATAAAGAAAAATTTTATAAGCGTTTTGCAGATCGATTTACACTTGAGAGGAACGGTGTATTGTTAAAGTAAGCGGTCCGAGCGTTGGAAGGAAGGATTACTTTGGAAGCAATTATCATTCATGGAGTTTTACTAGCGTTTGGCCTTATACTCCCTTTAGGTGTCCAAAATGTGTTTATTTTTCAGCAAGGTGCATATCATAAGGATTTTATTCGAGCGCTGCCCGCAGTCTTAACGGCTGCCATTTGTGATTTAGTCTTAATCACTCTTGCTATAGGCGGAGTTTCTGTTATCGTACTGGCCAATCCGGTTTTTAAAACAGTATTGATAACAGTGGGCTGTTTATTCCTGATTTATATGGGCTGGGTAACCTGGAACACGAAAAATCAGCAAGGCACAATGGAGGGGGAGGCATTTACAGGCAGGAAACAAATCATTTTTGCTGCTTCAGTGTCTTTATTAAACCCACATGCCATATTAGATACGATTGGAGTGATCGGCACTAGTTCGCTGCAATATTCTGGAATGGATAGATGGGTCTTCGCCGCCGCCTGTGTGGCTGTTTCCTGGATCTGGTTTTTTGGATTGGCTGCTGCGGGAAGATTTTTTGGGAAGATCGATCAGACTGGTAAATTAATGAGCCTTGTAAATAAGTGTTCTGCCATCATCATATGGGGAGTGGCCGTTTTACTAATCAAATCCCTTTTATAAAAAGGCTGTTTTCTCAAACTTTGTTGCTATTGAACAAGAAGTGGATTGGAGCGCAAGCATGCTAGCATTCCCCGGGGCAGGCGGTGATCCCGATTTTGCCTTTTAATGGCGGTTGGCTAGACCCGCGGTGTCAGTCCGGAGCTGGACAAAAAGAAAAGCGGAAAGCGGTGCCTTCCGCATTAACATTGTTTAAGAACTCGCATGATAAGCTCATCTTTTATCAACACAAATTTTTAAGGAAGGCAGAGACCTGAAAAGCATAAGACGAGCAGGCCGTGAGAAGCGGTTTTCTTCTCATGGACTGATTGGCTTATGACTCGAGGGTCTAAAGCCTTTGAGCTGGACAAAAAGAAAAGCGGAAAGCGGTGCCTCCCCCATTAACATTGTTAAGAACTCGCATGATAAGCTCATCTTTATCAACACAAAACTTTAGGGAAGGTCTAAAGCCTTGGTGCTGGACAATACCCGCTGCTCCCGCAGGAGTCTCGCACCTTACACTCCAATCAACCTGAATTAACAATAGGGTGATATAACAAAACTTATTAAAAAACAACAATCTTTTAGAAAAGAGCTTATAAAAAAGAATGCTGGTCATTTAATACGGCCAGCATTCTTTTTATTTTCTTGTACCTTCATTCGCTGCTGAATGTATGGCAGCAGGCCTGTGTTTTAGGTGTCCTGCTTAATAAAACTCGCTTTTATATCTTTACAAATAATCTATTGTATCAATTCAAAATCAATTTCTTTTGTGTGAATATACAACACCGGAATGCCTAATGTGAAGATGATGATTTACCAGTATTCTTAGTTTCCGATCCAAGCGAATTGGAGATTGCCGCTTTCCGCTTGCGGAGTCTGTAAAACAGCCTGAAATTTTTAACAAGCGTCTTAATTACAGAATAAAGAGGGATAGCGATTAAGATGCCCACAAACCCGTATATGGAACCGGCGACAAGCAGGAGCAGGATAATGGTTAACGGATGAATATTCAATTTCTTTCCCATTACATTCGGCGTTACCAGATGTCCTTCAAGCTGTTGAACGATAACTAACACGATCAGCACTTTTACAGCCATGAATGGATCACTCTGCAGGGCAACAAATAGAGCCGGAATGATTCCCAATAGAGGTCCTGCAAACGGCACGATCGTTAGAAACATGGCGAAAACAGCCAATACAAGGGGGGAATCAATTCCTATGATCAAATATCCCATAAACATCAAAACGCCATCAACAGCAGCTATGATGAATTGACCAGTGATATAGGTAGAAAGAGCTTTATCCATATCCACGAGAATTTTATTTCCTTCGAGCTCACCTTCAGGGGGTATATATTTCAGTAGGAACGGCCGAAGTTTATCATCATCCTTCAGAAAATAAAATACTATGAACGGAACGACCACCAGTACGGTTGCGATACTGGTCACCGTTGTAAATAATTTTATAATATTATCACTGGCATTCTGGGAAAAAGATCTAAAATAATGCATCGCTTTTTCCTGAATATGGCCTCCCTCAAAAACTCCGATATTATGCTTGTTTATTGCTTTTTCAGATTCAGAGGTAATCTCCCTGAATTTCTGTGGAAGGGTATCTGATAAATGCTTGACCTGATCTACTATGGATGGTCCGAAGAAGTGGATGATGGCATATATCATTCCAAAAATGAGTGCATATACAGATAAAATACTTACCGTTTTGGGCAGGAATTTAGACAGCAGCCGGACAACGGGCCTGAGCAGATAGTACAGCAGACCCGAAATCAGGATAGGAAAGAAAATGGTAGCAATGAACTGCTGAATGGGCTTCATAAAATAGTCGATTCTGCCGAACAGCAGGATAATAATTAAACAAAGGATAGTTCCTGTAGCATATTTAAAAAATGGTTTATTAATCCACACCCTAAAGACCTCCTGCAAAATAACCGTGCCGCACAGACACTTACCTTACTCCTTTCCTTTTTCCTGTGGATTTAAACTCTTAAGGAACAGAATATTTTTTTAGGTTCGGAAAAAAGAATGTTTAGAATTTATATTGTTTTTAGAAATGTTTTCTTATATGATTATCCTGAACTAAGTCGGAAGGAGGTACGCCCTGTGGGAATTTTTGCATCTGCAGTGAATCATGCCATAAAGATTTTTGATGTTGTTTTAAGTAAAGGGAGAAGTGTGTCCTTTTTTAATACATATCACCATCTTACATGCATATCACATGGGGAGCCTTCTAGTTAACTTGTATTTACAAAAGCAGGCACCTATCTTGGATAGGTGCCTTTTGTTTGTAAGTATTTTGTCTGACAGAAAGCCTCCTCAGACTGGGGGAAACAAAATGAGAGTAAATACTGAAATATTTTATAATAAGAACTTTTTATTTTATTGGCTGAGTGCGGTGATCACATCACTAGGAGATTCTATTTTCGTTATTGCATTAACCTGGCTCCTGGTCGAAAAAACCGGATCCCCGGCTGTAGTGGGTACTTATCTGTTTATACTGGGAATATCCAAGCTTGTATTTATTATAATAGGCGGGGCTGCGGTCGATCGGTTTGACCCCAAAAAACTTTTACTTTGGTCCACCTTGATAAGGGCGGCTGTTATCCTGCTTTCCTTATCAGCCGTTTATTCCGATTTTGGCGGCGTGTGGATATTCTATTTGATGAGTGCCATTTTTGGCAGTGTAGACGCAATTGCAGAACCTGCTGCCATAACCGCCCGTACCAGAATCGTTACAAAGGAGTTTTATACACAAAGTATGGGGCTCCTAATGACAGCGGGAAATGTTTCCGCGATCATCGGTCCTATGCTTGGTGCCGGACTGGTTGCAGCAGGCAGTACAGAAACCGCGATCATAATCAACGCGTTGATCTTCATGGCAGCAGCCTTTCTACTATCAAGAGTAAATATTACAAGTGAGAGAGAGCCAGAGCAAACCGGCAGGATGTGGCAGAATATAAAGGACGGATTTTCTTATTTCCTGCATACACCTATTATTCTTACTATGGCTATCTTCGCTTTCTTTTCAAACGCAGCAGTCGGAGCTATTCTTTTAAGCATCCCTTTTTTATCAGAAGAATTGGGATTTGGAGTAAGCGGTTATGGAATGATGAACACAGCGATCGCAATCGGGGGGGCAGCGGGTTCTGTCCTGTTTTCATTGGCCGCGATCAATAATCCAAAACCCTGGATGACTTTGCTGACTTGCTTTATTCAGGGGATTTTTATTCTGCTTACAGGAGTTACAGGAAATTTATTCATGATTACGGCTCTGATTGCCTTGATTGGCCTTCAGGAGGCAGCAGTAAATGTAATTGCCCCAAGTGTCAATCATGCCATGATACCTTCCAGAATGTTTGGAAGGGTGATAAGCGTGATGATTCTCGTCATGTCAGGATCCGTTCCATTGTCACAGGCCGCTGCAGGATGGCTGATGGAAACAGTCGAGCCGCAGACCATCTTTATATATGAGGGCCTCTTAGAAATGGTGGCTGCCTTTTGTACATTTTTATTACCTTTTGTGAGAAAATTTGAAAAGTTGTAGGGGTATCAGCTCCTCTTGGTAAGGGGGTAATGACTAACGAACTAAAAAGGAGAACCTATTTTGAATCAATTATTACCGCTTGAGAAGATTGTTAATCATTCATTTAAGATTCTAAACGGTCTGCCGGATTATATTAACATTGAAGAAAAACATACAGAGCGAGAGGATGAGCCTTCGCTTGAAAATAAAATAGCCAGTATAATCAACTTTGCTAATGCAAGGAAAGTCAACAGAATAGGCGCCATCATACAAAAATCCTCTAATAACTATCAGCTTCTAACCCGGTTATTAAAAAAATATAAGTTTGAATTCTATGCTTCACGAATAGAGGTGCAGCGGGACCTGCATGATATTGAGAAAGTACCGTACAGCTTTGAGTGGAGATCGATAGGAAGCCGTACCATTTCGGAGGAAGACTTTAAAACTCTGTGGAGTAGATGTATGACGGGATCCGCAAATGCTGCATCTACGCTTTCAATCGATGAACATCTTTCATCTGTTAAAAGCGAGCTTGGTACAGGCTGGGAACACTCCTGCCTGGCGGTATTTATAGACGGGGAGGCAGCCGGGATATCCATTCCGCATTTGGAGCCTGGGACAGCTGAAGAGGGGCGGATATTTTACTTTGGTCTGATTCCCGAGCAGCGCGGAAAAGGAATCAGTGCAGAAATCCATTACCAGTCACTCAGAATTTTAAGAGAAAAGGGAGCCTCTTATTATGTAGGAAGTACGCATGAATCAAATCTGGGAATGCAGGCTGTTTTTTGGAAAAATGGCTGTATGCTTAAGGGACATGTGGAATCTTATTATAGAACGGTGAAAATGTGAAATAATGAAGGCTATCTGCTAAAAGCAGATAGCCAATATCCAAATTATGCAGTTGTATTAAAAATTAACGAGATGTACCACCGAATTGACCTGCCATTTGAGATTGAGCTGTAGCAACAAGACGTTTTGTAATTTCTCCACCTACTGAACCGTTTGCACGAGATACAGTTTCAGCACCAAGTTGTACTCCAAACTCTTGAGCGATTTCGTACTTCATTTGGTCGATTGCTTGTTGAGCGCCTGGTACTAATTTTTGACGATTTGAACCACTTCTTGCCATGTGTCTTCACCTCCTTCGGTTGATACTTTTAATCTCCCTCTTTTTCAAAAGTTCATACATCCGATAAAAGATATTTTGTCCGTCCGATAGTATCATCTAGATCCTGTGCCGGCAGGAATTTGGATATCGTTGGAAGAATACGAAGATCCTAGACTTCCTATCAGGTTGTTAGTTTTGGGGAATATTGGAATAGTTAAGGGGTGAAAAACCTATTTCAAAAGGCTTATTTATAGATTATCTGGATTTATTTGGGAGCTGAACATTTTGGTGGTGAGGATATTATAGAATTACCCTTATTAAAATCTTGGAAGATTAACCTCTGTTTTATGGTTAAAATTGGAACTGCCGTTACCATCGTTCAGTTTTATTTTGTTTCAGGATACTGCATTTGAGGAAACTTTAATATTTAGTACTGGTGATTAATCCAGGCTGATTGAAACGAATGTTATTTAAGATGGTGCTAAAAGTTAACGCTGCTTAAGAAGAATGAAATACACCGAATTAATTGTTACCTCATCCAGTGAAATTATTCGTAAAAAAGCAGCCGCCAGTATAAGCAGCTGCGATACAGTGTTATCTTTGAAAGAATTCAATCCATTCACGGTCTGGTCCATAGATATAAAAGTATTTGTATCCGTTAGGAAGAGTGACGATTTCTTCGTCGATCAGCTCGACCTCTCCAAGTGCTTGTATCCTCCTGAATTCCTCTTCAATGGTTTCAGATTTTACAGCGAGATGATGGACCTTTCCTTCATTGGGAAGGTTATCATTGTATCCCTTAATAAGTTCAATTTCTGTTTCACCCTCATTGTTAAATCCCAGAAAAGCTAACTCTATTACCCCATTCGTATGGATAAGACGGTCTTTTAAAGTTAATCCGAGTACTTCCTGGTAAAATTGAATGGAGGTATCCATATCTTTAACCATGATTCCTACGTGATCGAGCATTTTTTGTATCATTTCTTTTTTTCCACCTTCTGTAATTTTCACAAGTTTTAGACTGTTGATACTTCCATTTTTAGCATTTTGAGTGCTGCCGCAACAAACATTTCAATACCCATGCTCAATGATTCTTCATCTATGGTAAAACGCGGATGATGGTGAGGATAGATGATACCTTTTTCCACATTCCCAGCGCCTGTAAAGAAAAAACAGCCATCTGCTTTTTGGAGGTAAGCAGAGAAATCTTCGCCTACCATATTTGGTTTCATCAATTCGACTGAAGCTTCCCCATATAATTCCAGAGCTGTATCATGGACAAATCTGGTTGATTCGTCATGGTTAATAACCGGACGGTAGCCAAAGTCAAAAGTGAAGTCATAGCTTGCTCCATGTGCAAGGGTTATTCCTTTAATTACTCTCTCCATCCATTCTGGTACTTTTTCCCGTATACTCGGGTTAAAGCTCCTTACCGTCCCCATGATTTCAACTGAACCGGGTATCACATTATGGGTGGTTCCGCCTGCAAATTTTGTAACCGAGATCACAAGCTGCTCAATGGGATCTACATTTCTTGAAACAATATGCTGTAAGTTCGTTACAACCTGCGCGGCCACAGCTATGCTGTCGACCGTTTCATGCGGAAGACCGCCATGGCCGCCTCTCCCTTTAACTGTCAGATAAAAAGTGTCAGGCGAAGCGAGCATGGGCCCATAAATAATCCCTATTTTTCCTGCTTCAAGGGGTGACCAAAGATGGGTCCCAATAACAGTATCTACCCCATCCATAACACCCGCTTCGACTAGCTCTTCAGCACCCCCGGGATACAATTCTTCTGCATGCTGGAAAATAAACCGTATTTCCCCTCGAAGTTCATTTTGCTTCTCTGATAAAATTTTTGCTGCTCCAAGCAGGATGGCGGTGTGGCCATCGTGCCCGCAAGCGTGCATGACTCCAGGATTTTCCGAGGCAAATGTTAAGCCAGTATCTTCTTGTATAGGAAGTGCATCAATATCTGCACGGATAGCAAGTATTTTACCTGGATCTTTGCCGATGAGCCTGGCCACCACACTATTTCTCGTTGGACGGCTAAGCTCAAGATTCCCAAATGAAAGAAGAGTTTCATATATAAACTGAGAAGTTTTTTCTTCATGGAATGACAATTCCGGATGTTTATGTAAATAGCGTCTCCACTCGACTACCTGTCCGATAACTGCTGCAGTATCCTTTTTTACTTCAGAAGAATCCATGTTTTCCACTCCTTTTCATGCTACAGAATATGAAGCCATTATATAGCTATTTGAAAATTTTGTATACGCAAAGGTGAAGCTCGTTTTAAATTTTCAAAGCTGCTATTGGACTGTAATTGATTGTCGCTGAAGGCGTGATTGCACCGACAAGGGGCAGGGAAGACCGGCAGGCTTAAAGTAAACGGATAATCAGGAACATAAGACCCATACTAAAATAAGCTTGGTTGTGATTCTATTTTAGGAGAGAAGCTAATGCCAGGATCTCTTCAAATCTTGATTAGAACAATAACTGCTTTCGTTTTCTTATGGATATTCGTTCAACGGTTTGGAAAGCAGACTATTTCACAAAAAAACATATCATCTTTATATTGCATCGATTACCATGGGGACGATAGCGGGAAATCTTGCATTCAACATAAGGATTAAATTCATCTATTTTGTTGTGGCCATTGTCATTATGGGAGCAATCGTCACATTGTTAAATATCATTGCTATGAAGAACCGGAAGTACCGAAAGTGGATCATCGGCGAACCGGAAGTACTGATTGAAAATGGGAAAATTATTGAAAAAAACATGAAGAAAATTGGATACTCAATAGATTCTTTAAAGGGAGCACTAAGAGAAAAGGATATCTTCCATCTTGAAGAAGTACAAAAAGCTCAATTGGAAATAAACGGTTCGCTCTCCGTGTTGAAAAAGCAGGAGTATCGTACGCTGACAAAACAAGATTTGAAGGCACTGCATGACCATTCACCTATAGAATTGATACTTGAAGGTAAATGGCTGGAGGATAATTTATCCATGGGCCGGTACAGCAAGGACTGGCTGTTGGCTGAGCTGGAAAAAAGACGGGTCCAGGCGGGTTCTGTCCGATATGCGGTGGCTGGCAGTAACGGAACACTCTATATTGAACTATTCGCCGGGTCTCAGTCTGAAAACTAAAACAAGGAGCTGCATATATTGGCTAAATTTATCGTTTTATACCACGAACCAAAGGACAAGGATCGTTTTGACAAGCATTATAACGAGGTTCATATCCCACTTGTGGAAAAAATGCCTCATGTAAAGTCCACTTCGCTGAATAAAATTGTAGATACTCAAAATAATGACTTAAAGTATTATCAAATCGTAGAGATAGAATATGAAAGTCTAGAGGACTTAAATGAATCACTTTCTTCAGACGCAGGAAGGAAAGTATCCGAGGATGCACCAAATCTCGCCCCATTTTTACATAGACCGCCAGTAATATTCATCACTGCGTAATATTGTTCGCTTTAGTCAGGGGACAACATGAGCAGGCATGAAGCACTGTAGGAAGGTCTTTCCTGCTCCAGGGTATAGCTTGTTTTCGGGCCGAACCATAAAAAAGCTTTGCTCCCAACAGCTAAGCAAGGTGCTGTTAAGGAGCAAAGCCTTCTTGTGATACGAAAATCATATCTTGAGGGTAAAACTTCAAAAAGTGTTTAACAGCCTTTCGATGCAGATTGGTGTCATACCATTTTGAAAAACCGTGAGCTTCAAACAATTGAGGCATGCCGAGTTTTTTTGATCGTCTTCCCTCAGCTCCATCACCGATGGTCAGGGTATCAATACAGATCCGGTCGACATGACCGGAAAAAATAAGCGGGAAATCAGGGGTGCACGGAAGCATAGGTGAAACAGCAGCCTGGGTGGCGATGCCAGCCTTTTTAATCTCTGCTAAAGCTTTGATCCGAAGAGGGATGCTGGGTGCGTGCGGTGCAAAAATCTTTCGAACATCCTCTCGGTCTGTTTCGACTGTCATGGATACACGGAGACCGCATTTCTCTTTTAATTGTACTAAAAGGTCTATATCTCTTGTGATAAGGGGGGAACGGGTCTGTATTAATAAAAAGTCTGGGGGATGATCAATCATTGCATCAAGAAGAGAGCGTGTAATCTCCGACTTGCGTTCAATTGGCTGATAAGGGTCAGTTGAGGAACTCATAAATATCCGTACAAACTTTCCTCTTTTTCTTAGATTCAAGATTTCCTTCCTATAAATATCTGATGCATTGGATTTTGCATCAATCCAGGTGCCCCACTGCTGTTCTCTGAACTTTTGGATAGGCAGTTCACGGACATAGCAGTAGGAACATCCAAACACACATCCGGCATAGGGATTTAAGCTGTGAGTATACCCGAAGTCCAGAAAGCCCTTCGCTTCGGTTAAAATTTTCTTTGAAGATATACTTTTAATCTCCATGACTAAAACTCCTTCCTGTCCAAACAATTATACCGCTAAATCTTGAATCTTTCCTCTATCCAGTCTTTCCCACGGTGTAAAATCGGTTAAAGGCGCAAGCTAAGTATAAATATACTCGAGAGGTGTAGGGGAATGGGAAGAATAAAAACTTTCGCCATAGCTGCTGCCATCCTTTTTGTGTTTGCAGGAACAGCCTACTGGATGCAGCCCTATTTTAATAGAGGACAAGAAAATGCAGAGACTGGCCGGTTCGATACTGCTAATCCACGGATCCTTGGTGTTAAAGACAAAACGGATATGATATATATAAACAGTCTAGAAGATGGGATAGCGCTGAAGAACGAGCTGAGGGGGAATCCCGAAGTTACCATTGTTAAACATAATGTACAGGATGAGAGCCATTATCATGAACATGAGGCTGCTGTTAAGTTTAAAAGGAATCCCGGCCAGCAGGAGTTAGAAGAGATGCTGAGGAGAATCGATGGTATGGCTATTAAACGTTTTAATCATACCATTGTGTTTAGATCGCGCAGTAAAAGTACGTCCGATTTACTTCAGTATTTCAATCATCTTCCTCAAGTTAAATTTGCTGAGCCAAATTATATCTATATGCAAAACGAAGCAAATGTGCCTAATGATTCCTTATACCGCCGCCAGTACCAATGGAATCTTCCGGTAATTCAGACAGAAGAAGGATGGGATATTACCAGGGGAAGTAAAAATGTCATAATAGCGGTAGTGGATACTGGAGTCGATCTTGATCATCCTGATTTAGAGCGGCGGATAACAAGGGGCTATAATGTCCTTGCCAAGAATAGTAATCCAGATGACGATAATGGACATGGATCTCACGTAGCTGGAATTATTGCTTCAGAAACCAATAATCTCCGGGGAATTGCAGGGCTTACCTGGTACAATAAAATAATGCCTGTAAAGGTCATGAATGAAAAGGGATATGGAAACGCCTTTGACGTTGCGAGAGGCGTAATCTGGGCGACAGACCATGGAGCCGACGTCATCAACTTAAGCCTAGGGAATTACCAGCCTTCCGCTGTCATGCAGGAAGCGATTCAGTATGCGTATGACCGAGATGTTGTGATTACAACTGCAGCCGGGAATGATAATACAGATCAGCCAAGTTTTCCGGCCGCTTATCCTGAAGTAATCTGTGTTGCCGCCGTGGACCACAATGGGAATCGGGCAGAGTTTTCAAATTACGGGGAGTATGTGGATGTTGCAGCTCCGGGCGTGGAAATCCCGAGTACGTATTTTCATAAGCAGTATGCCGCGCTTTCCGGTACATCCATGGCAGCTCCGCATGTTGCTGCGCTTGCTGGTTTGATCAGGTCCGCGAATCCTGATTTGAAAAATACAAAGGTAATGAATATTATCAGCAGAGGCACATACGATCTAGGGGCAAAAGGGTATGATCCCTACTTTGGAATGGGTTTGATCGATATCAGACATTCCCTGGAGCAGGTTGAAAAGCCAAGGAGACATAACAGGCAAAGCTTTTGGGATGAGCTAAGAGAATCATTCAATATTAAGTGAAAATAGAGGCCTCCACCTGAGGCCGCTATTTTCCTAAAAGCTCAGGGAGCTCAGACCTTTCTATGCTGGTAGACCATTTCTCCATCAATAAATGTTTCATCTACTGATAAGAGATCTATTTCATCTTCAGGGACTTCCAGGATATCTCTATCAAGTACAATAAAATCAGCACAATAACCCGGAGCAAGCATACCAGTTGAAGGAAGTCGGCATATTTCTGCCGCTGACTTAGTGTATAAGATAATGGCCTCTTCAATATTAATTCTTTCCTCTTTTCCGATATCAGTCCCATCATAGGCTTTACGGGTAACAGCAGCTTTCAGCCCGACAAAAGGATTATGGGGAACCGCCCAGGCAGTAGCTGGGGCATCGGAAGATAAGCAGACAGGGACCTTTTTTTCAAGCATACTTTTAATCGGGTAAGAAAGACGAGTCCTTTCAATTCCCAGATTAGATAAGTACCCTTCAATTTCGGCATAGAAAAAAATCGGCTGAGGCAGAAGTGCGATGTTAGAAGAAGAAGCCAGCTTCAATACTTCCTGACTCGATAGGGAAGCATGTTCGAGACGGAATGATGGGCCGTTTTTCAGCCAAGAGTTTTTCTCTGAAAAAACACTTGCTGTAAGTTGAATCGCTTGTTCTCCCATTGCATGTACACTAACCTGCAGTCCCATTTTACTGGCATAACTACATGCATCATTCATTGCTTCCCGTGATGTAATGGATAATCCGAATTCTTCATTGGAACCCAGGTAGGAGGGACTCACCCAGGCGGTCTTCCCTGTAATACTGCCATCTGCAAATAATTTGACACCGCCAATAAATATTGGCTGGTCAGTGTCCAGATAAACGGCAGGCATTTCAGGGTTTTTAACAATTGCATCCCACAAATAGTAAAGAACTGTCTTTTGGCGGAAGCCTTTTTGCCTCGCAGCATGAAACAGTTCATAAAAACCATGAGATGACATCATTTCTGTTACGGAAGTGATTCCATATCTAGACAATTCAACACTTAAATCAGCCATGAGCTTGCAATTGTGCTCAAAAGAAGCAGGCGGCTTGAGTGCGGTGACCAGGCTCATGGCTGCATCTTCGCGGAGCACTCCAGTTAATTCCCCATCCTTATTACGGTCGATCGTCCCTCCATCTGGGTTGGGAGTGTTGTTGTCAATTCCAGCTAATTCAAGAGCAAGGCTGTTCACAATGCATACATGAGCACATGATCTCGTTATAACCACCGGAACGTCCGGGCAGATACGATCGAGCTCCCATCTTGTCGGCAGTCGTTTCTCTTTCACCTTTCCTTCATCAAATCCCCATCCAAGTATCCACTGATACTCTTTCTGCTCGGCTCTCCTCTGAGAAATCTTACAAAGCATCTCAGCTATAGAATTAACCTCAGGAGGCGTACAGGCAATCTGGGTGAGTGTTTCGGCCAGCATAAAAGCATGCATATGAGCATCAACAAATCCCGGGAGCACTCTTTTTCCCTGTAAATTCATAACATTTCCTTCAGTCGTTTCCAAACAGCTGCCTTCTCCTATCCACGTGATTTTTCCCTTCTCAACGATCATAGTATCTGCATAGGGCTGATAAGGATTTGATGTGAAAAAACGTCCATTTATAAATATTGTTTTCATTTTAATCCCCCTAATTAAAGGTAAAGAAGAAACAGATTATTTCTTATGGCATGCGGCTAAGCAGACAGCTAAGGGTTTTCCTAAAGTTTATTAAAATGTTAGGAAAACTATGATAATCAAAGAAATAGGGGGGTATAGGATCAGGCAGACATTTTTTCTATAGAAGTCTGACACTCTTAAGACGCGAATACTATGAATACATTTTGGCAGTAGGGCAATTGCCCTATTTATACTGCTCGAGAATATAGAAAAACTCCTTAGCAAAGTGATAAAATGCTTTTTCGGATGGTGCCAATTCCCGGTTTTTAGGAGTGATGATACCGACTGTCCGGTTTAAATGTGGATCCTTTACAGGGATCTTCACTGTGTATCGGGGTATGTTTTCGGTTAGTGTACTATCAGGCAATAGGCTTACTCCAATTCCTGCAGCCACAAGCCCTTTGATTGCATCCATATCTTCGCCTTCAGATGCGATAGTAGGCACAAAGCCTGCTTGCCCGCAGGCATCTACTGCGATTTTTTGAAGAATGTACCCTTTCGGGAATAACACGAACAAATCGTTCCGCAGATCGCTTAAAAACAAGCTTTTTTTGTCGGAAAGGGGATGATTGGACGGTACCAGCGCCGAAAAACGCTCGGAAAATAAGATGTCTTTATTAATTTCGGATTCTTTTGTCGGTACGGGCCCGATAAAGGCTAAATCGATTTCACTATTTTTAACTGAATCAATCAAAGAAGTATATGAGCCTTGGCGTAAATAAAAGGTAACATTCGGCTGCTTGTCTTTAAATGCCGAGACAACAGTGGGCAGCAAATGGCCCGCAAGGCTGGTCGGATACCCGATTTTGATTATGCCTTTTTCCGGATCTAAATACTCATCTACTTTTGCCTTGGCATAATCTATCGCCTTGACCGCTGTTTTTACATGAGTTAAGAACATATTGCCGATTTCCGTCAGTTTTATATTTCTCCCTTTCCGTTCAAATAACGTAACTCCAAGCTCCGATTCCAGTTTTGCAATTTGCAGGCTGATCGCAGATTGAGCCACATGTAGCTGTTCTGCGGCTTCGGTGACATGTTCACGCTCAGCAACCTCAATAAAATAACGTAATTGTCGTAACTCCATATCGTCCTCCAGATTTATATATATTGAATCGAGATTAATTTAATCTAAATTATATATTGTTCATATTAATCTGAAAACCTACAATAATATACAACTAAAACTTCGTAAAAAATGAACGAAATGGAGGAGAGAAACGTGACATATCATCAACTACCAGAAGCACAGGGTCTCTACCGTCCCGAATTTGAACATGACGCATGCGGTATTGGCTTATACGCCCATATTAAGGGAGAAGCGTCACATGATATTGTAACGAAAGGGCTGAACATGCTTTGTCAGCTAGACCACCGAGGCGGCCAAGGCAGCGACCCATTAACAGGTGATGGAGCAGGGCTGATGGTTCAGCTCCCGGATAAATTTTTCCGGCTGGAATGCCCTGAATTAAAACTTCCCAAAAATGGCCGGTATGGCGTTGGAATGATTTTCTTTTCAAGAAATGAATCTGAACAAAATGAGATTGAAGGCGTTATTAACAGATTAATCGAAGAAGAGAGACAAATCCTTCTCGGCTGGAGGACAGTTCCTGTAGATATTGAAAAAATCGGGGAAACAGGAAAAGCGACCTGCCCCGTCATCCGGCAGGTTTTTATAGGCGCAAACTCTGCTATTACAGATGACCTTGCGTTTGAACGGAAATTATTCATTATCCGAAAACAGGCAGAAAATTGGGCGAAACAAAAAGAAATTCGCTTTTACTTTGCTAGTCTGTCAAGCAGGACCATTGTTTATAAAGGCTTGCTGGCACCTGAACAAGTAAATGCTTTTTATTTGGATTTGCAGAATGAATCATTTGTGTCAGCGTTTGCTTTAGTTCATTCCCGATTCAGCACGAATACATTTCCAAGCTGGGAGCGTGCGCATCCGAACCGCTATCTAATCCACAACGGTGAAATCAATACCTTGCAAGGCAATATAAACTGGATGAGAGCTCGTGAGCAGCAGTTTATTTCTGAAGCCTTTGGTGAAGAACTGCCAAAAGTGCTGCCTCTGTTGGATACGGATGGAAGCGACTCGTCCATTTTGGATAATGCCCTTGAATTCCTGGTCCTTGCAGGACGTAAGCCCGCACATGCGGCAATGATGCTTATACCTGAGCCGTGGAGTGATAATCCCCATATTTCAAAAGAGAAGAAGGCCTTCTATGAATATCATAGTGCTTTGATGGAGCCCTGGGATGGCCCGACAGCCATTTCTTTTACGGATGGCAGGCAGATTGGAGCAATCCTGGACCGCAATGGGCTACGTCCTGCACGCTATTATGTAACTAAGGATGATTATATTATTTTCTCTTCTGAAGTAGGCGTAATTGATATTGATCCGGAAAATGTGCTTTATAAGGACCGATTAAGTCCAGGGAAAATGCTGCTGATAGATTTGGAGCAGGGGAGGATTATTTCCGATGAATCAATCAAGAAGGAAATGATCGAGGCTCATCCCTATGAGCAGTGGCTCGATGAACAATTAATCAGAATGAACGACATGCTTTTTGAAATGGAAGATGAGCAATTAGCAGATTTAATTACACGTCAAAAAGCTTTCGGTTATACATATGAAGATGTACAGAAATATTTGCTGGCGATTGCAAAGGAAGGAAAAGATCCTCTGGGATCTATGGGAAATGACATGCCGCTTGCCGTTCTGTCCAATCGGCCGCAATCCTTATTCAACTACTTTAAGCAGCTATTTGCGCAGGTAACCAATCCTCCAATCGATTCAATTCGTGAGCAGCTTATTACATCGACCATATCGTATCTTGGTGCTGAAGGGAATCTGCTTCATCCTGATGAAGAAAATGCGCGCAGAATCCAGCTTGGTACTCCTATTCTGACGAATGGGCAGTTAGCTCAAATAAAGGACAATATGGATCGGGAGTTTAAGAGTACTGTCATCGACACATTATTTTCAGAAGATTTGGAGAATAGGCTCACGGAGATTTGCAAGGAAGCCGAAAAGGCGGTTGAAGAAGGAGCAAGTATTCTCATCTTATCAGATCGCAGAATGAACAGGTCTGAAGCGGCGATTCCTCCTTTACTGGCTGCAAGCGCGCTGCATCAGGAGCTGATTAGGAAGGGAGTCCGTACGAAGGCGAGCATTATTATTGAATCAGGGGAAGTCCGGGAAGTCCACCATTTTGCTGCCCTGATTGGCTATGGTGCAGATGCTGTTAATCCTTATCTTGCTTTTGCAGTCTTTAAGCAGGCAGTGGCTGATGGAAGCCTGAAGGCCAGCTATGAAGATGCGGTTAAAAAGTTTGTAAAAGGTGTTACGGAAGGCGTTGTAAAAGTCATGTCTAAAATGGGGATCTCGACCGTACAAAGTTACCGCGGGGCGCAGATTTTCGAAGCAGTAGGAATTGGCACAACCGTCATAGAGCGATATTTTACCGGTACGGCCTCACAACTTGGCGGAATTGAACTAGATACCATTTCTGCAGAAGCAATGATAAGGCACAAAGAAGCCTATGCTGACACCATTGACGATACCTTGGAGTCCGGCAGCGATTTTCAATGGAGAAAAACCGGCGAGCATCATGCGTTTAATCCAAAAACGATTCATACACTGCAATGGGCGACCAGAAAAGGCGATTATCAATTATTTAAACAGTATTCGCAAATGGCAAATGAGGAGAGAATAGGCTTCTTGCGCAATCTGTTTACATTCAACAACGAACGGATACCGGTACCAATTGAAGAAGTGGAATCAGTTACCTCCATTGTACGCCGCTTTAAATCTGGAGCGATGTCTTTCGGCTCATTAAGCAAAGAGGCGCATGAAACGCTGGCAATTGCCATGAACCGTCTCGGAGCTAAAAGTAATTCCGGTGAAGGCGGGGAAGATTCGTCAAGATATGAAGTGGATGAAAATGGGGATAACCGTCGCAGCCGCATCAAGCAAATTGCTTCGGGCCGTTTCGGTGTAAAAAGCCATTATCTGGTCAATGCAGATGAACTGCAAATCAAGATGGCTCAAGGAGCAAAGCCTGGGGAAGGCGGGCAGCTTCCTGGGAACAAGGTATATCCATGGGTTGCTGAAGTGCGAGGCTCAACACCGGGAGTCGGCCTTATATCACCGCCGCCGCACCACGATATCTACTCGATAGAAGATTTGGCCCAGCTTATTCACGATCTGAAAAATGCAAATCGAAACGCAAGGATCAGCGTGAAATTGGTGGCGAAGGCTGGTGTCGGTACGATTGCTGCAGGTGTGGCAAAAGGAGCCGCAGACGTAATTGTGATAAGCGGCTATGATGGAGGAACCGGGGCTTCGCCAAAAACAAGCATTAAACATACCGGGCTTCCATGGGAGCTTGGTCTTGCCGAGGCGCATCAAACACTGATGATAAATGGGCTAAGAGATCGTGTCGTACTCGAAACGGACGGCAAGCTGATGACAGGAAGAGATGTGGTGATGGCTGCATTGCTTGGAGCAGAAGAGTATGGATTCGCCACAGCCCCTCTCATCGTGCTTGGATGTGTGATGATGCGTGCCTGCCATTTAGATACTTGCCCGGTTGGGGTGGCGACACAAAATCCTGAACTGCGTGAAAAGTTCACTGGCCACGCAGACTATGTTGTGAATTATATGCGTTTTGTCGCACAGGAAGTCCGCGAGCTGATGGCAGAGCTTGGCTTTAGAACTGTTGATGAAATGGTCGGCAGAACGGATGTATTGAACATGAGCGACCGTGCGAAAGCGCATTGGAAAGCAAAGCATCTGGATTTGACCGCACTGTTATATCAGCCTGAGGGAATTCGTACTTTCCGCAGCCCGCAAAATCATAAGATTGACCAATCGCTTGATATGCTGGAAATTCTGCCGGCGGTGCAATGTGCAATAGACGGGCTGGATCCGATCGATCTCACCTTCCCGATTACCAACGTCAATCGTGTAGCTGGCACGATTGTAGGAAGTGAGATTTCCAAACGATATGGTGAGGCCGGGCTGCCTGACAATACCATCACACTTAGGTTTATAGGTTCCGCCGGACAGAGTTTTGGGGCATTCGTTCCGAAAGGTATGTCCATGTATGTCACAGGAGATGCCAATGATTATCTAGGCAAAGGATTATCGGGCGGCAGACTGATCTTAAAATCACCTGCTGCTTCAAGGCTGGCTTCAGCAGAGAATGTCATTGCCGGAAATGTGGCACTATATGGCGCAACAAGCGGTGAAGCCTATATTAATGGACGCGCCGGTGAGCGTTTCGCGGTCCGCAACAGTGGTGCAAACGTGGTTGTTGAAGGAATCGGCGATCATGGCTGTGAATATATGACCGGAGGCACCGTCGCTATTTTAGGAAATACCGGCAAGAACTTTGGTGCAGGAATGTCAGGCGGAATTGCCTATGTGCTTGCTGATGACCAGGAAGAGTTCAAGTCATTATGCAATCAGGAAATGATAGGTTTTGAAGCGCTTGAAAATTTAGAGGAAATTACGGAAGTACATCAAATGATATCGCGTCATTTTGAATATACCGAGAGTCCGAAGGCCCAATATGTCCTGGAGAATTGGGACCGATTCGTTACAAAATTTGTTAAGGTAATTCCAAAAGATTATAAGCGGATGATGGAACGCATCAAGCAGGAGAAGCTGGCCGGGCTTACCGATGAGCAAGCCATCCTAAGTGCGTTTCAGGCAAATGCTGCTAAAGAAAAAGCGCCATTAAAAGATAAGGAAGCAGTCATTTAATAAGAAAGGAGAGAGGAATATGGGAAAAGCAACAGGATTTATGGAATATAGCCGTGAAAAAGCTAAAGAGCGAAATCCATTGACACGTATCAGCGACTGGAAAGAATATTCAGCTCCTTTCTCTGATGAAATGGCAAGCCGCCAGGGAGCAAGGTGCATGGATTGTGCCACGCCTTTCTGCCATATGGGCATGGAATTGGACCGTGGGACAGCAGGCTGCCCGATTCATAATCTGATCCCCGAGTGGAATGATTTAGTCTATCGCGGCAGATGGAAAGAGGCATTGGAGCGCCTGTTAAAAACCAATAATTTTCCGGAATTTACAGGCCGCGTTTGCCCGGCCCCATGTGAAGGATCGTGCACTCTGGCCATTACGGACCCGGCGGTTACCATTAAAAACATTGAACGAACCATCATCGATAAAGGATTTGAGAACGGGTGGATCACGCCAAGGATCCCTGAACGCCGCACCGGCAAAAAGATTGCCATCGTCGGTTCTGGCCCGGCAGGAATGGCTGCAGCAGACCAGCTGAATCAGGCAGGTCACTCCGTTACCATTTATGAGCGTTCAGACCGTGCCGGCGGTTTGCTGATGTATGGCATTCCCAATATGAAGCTGGAAAAGGACATCGTGCAGCGCAGAATCAATTTGCTGATCCAGGAAGGCATCGACATCATCACGAATACCGAAATTGGAAAAGACATTACATCCGAGGAGCTCAAGAGCCAGTATGATGCAGTAATACTTTGCACGGGAGCCCAAAAGCAGCGTGATTTGGTCGTAAAAGGCCGGAATGTGAAAGGAGTCCATTTCGCGATGGACTACCTGACGACCACTACGAAAAGCTTATTGGATTCCGAATCTAAGGATGGGCAGTTTATTGATGTACAAGGCAAGGACGTCATCGTAATCGGAGGCGGGGATACCGGTGCTGACTGTGTCGCCACGGCCCTCCGTCAAAACTGTCGCAGCGTGGTACAATTCGGCAAGCATCCGCAGCTGCCTGCATCACGCGGCGCCGATAATATGTGGCCGGCACAGCCTGATGTATATACCCTGGACTATGCTTATGAAGAAGCAGAAGCAAAGTTTGGGAGAGACCCGCGCCAATATCTAATTCAGACAAAGGAAATTGTTTCAGATGAAGATGGGAATGTAAAAGAGCTGATTACGATTCAGATGGAAAAAGTTAAATCAGAAAGCGGACGATATGTGTTTAACGAGATTCCCGGAACAGAGAAAGTATGGCCGGCTCAGCATGTGTTCATCGCAATCGGCTTTGAAGGCACAGAACAGCCGCTGTTAACTCAATTTGGCGTAACAACACGCAACAATAAAATCGATGCTGCATATGGGGAATACACAACAAATGTTGAAGGTGTATTCGCTGCCGGTGACGCGAGAAGAGGCCAAAGCTTGATCGTATGGGCGATTAATGAAGGCCGTGAAGCAGCAAGGGAAGTTGACCGTTATTTGTTGGGCGCAGGAGGTGCCGTAATTCTGGCCAAAAAATGAATGAGATAGTGACGCGATTCGGAAGTATGTAAAAAGTGACCACCTGACTAACACTTATCACTCTCCTTTCTGCGAGCTTGGGATTTTAGTGGAATGTATAGGAAAGCAAGATGGCATGGTCATCTGGTTGGGCTCTAAAAATAGACCGCATATGGGATGCGAAAAGAAGGTAACAAATGTCCTCACATTAAAGGAGTCAACTATTAGGAACAACCAGATGAAGGGTTTTGGCTGTCCAATTACAGTTTGTTCAAAAAGCCCCTATGTACATTTATGAACAAGCGAATAAGTTCATGGTATATTAATAACAACTTGGTGATACATATGATAGGAAGGTGAGACCATGGCCATAGAAACGCAAGCGAATGACAGCACCCTTCCGCTCAGGCGGGATGTGAAAATGCTTGGGAACATACTTGGAGAAATCCTCGTATATAACGGGGGGAATGAGCTGTTTGAAAAGGTCGAGAAAATAAGATTAATGTGCAAAGATCTCCGAGACTCTTTTGACAGAAAAATCTACACAGAACTTAAATTGGTAATAAGCAGCCTGGAACCAAAAATGAGGATACAGGTAATCCGTGCTTTTGCGGTCTATTTCCATTTAATCAATGCCGCCGAACAGAACCACCGTATTAGGAGAAGGCGTGAATATCAAATCAAAGAGGATGCCAAAAAGCAGCCAGGTTCAATCGAAAGCGCGATAATCTCACTTAGGGAAGACAGCGTCAACGCTGAGGTAATCCGGAATGTACTAGAGGAACTTTCTCTGGAGCTGGTCATTACCGCTCATCCTACTGAGGCAACAAAGCGGTCGATTCTTGAACTTCAAAAGCGTATAGCCAATTTGTTGACTAATCTCGACAACCCGCTCTTGTCAAAAAAGGAGCGAAAAAGAATCGAGGAAAGCTTATATAATGAAGTTGCCGCCCTCTGGCAGACAGATGAGCTGAGGGACAGGAAGCCGACCGTCATTGACGAAGTCCGAAACGGATTATATTATTTTGACCAAACTCTATTTGACGTCCTTCCCGATATACATCAGGAGGTTGAAGAATCACTTGAGGAGCACTATCCAAATGAAACATGGAAAGTTCCGACATTTTTAAGGTTCGGGTCATGGATTGGCGGTGACCGGGACGGAAATCCCTTTGTGACCGCTGAGGTTACTTGGGAAACGTTGCTTCGTCAGCGCAGGCTCGTTTTAAAAAAATATAAAACAGTCCTTGTGGAATTAATGAAGCGTTTCAGCCACTCGACCAACAGGGTCAAGGTCAGCGATGAACTTCTGGATTCCATACACCGGGAAGAAGTGGATTACTTGCCGGAAGAAAAGCGCTGGACTGTAGTGGAAGAACCGTACCGGAGAAAGTTTGCTCTCATGATTGAAAGGATACAGCAAGTCGCACAAGGTGGCGATATCGGCTACAAAGAGCCGCAAGAGTTCCTTAAAGATCTAGAAATGATCAAACGGAGTGTATATCTGCATCATCCCGAAACCCGCGAATTAAAGATGCTTGAAAAGCTGATCAGGCAGATAAAACTGTTTGGGTTCCATCTGGCTACACTAGATATACGAAACCATAGCGGTGAACATGAGGCGGCAATCACGGAGATTTTGAACAAAGTCAAAATTACCGAGGATTACCGTTCGCTTGAAGAGCAAGAGAAACAGGAAATCCTTCAGAAGCTGCTTCAGGACCCGAGGCCGGTTTTGCTTTTACACGATGAATATACGAAGGAAACGCAGGAAATCATCCGCGTCTTCCAATTAATCAGGGAAGCGCATGAGGAATTTGGCAAGGATTCGATCTCCGTTTACCTGGTGAGCATGACCGAATCCGAGAGCGACCTGCTTGAAGTACTTTTGTTGGCTAAAGAGGCGGGTATATACAGGCTGCATTCAGATGGAACCGTGGAATCTGATCTCAATGTGGCGCCATTGCTTGAAACGATAGAAGACTTAACTGCAGGGCCTAGAATTATGGAAAACTTGTTCAATATGCCAGTATTCCGGGAGCATTTGAAAAAGCATGGAAACCGGCAGGAAATTATGCTAGGATACTCGGATGGAAGCAAGGACGGAGGCACACTGACTGCCAACTGGAAGCTGTACAAAGCACAGATTGAAATTCATCAGATGGCGAAAAGGCATTCTATCAGGCTGAAGTTTTTCCACGGGCGCGGCGGATCGTTAGGACGCGGCGGCGGACCGTTAAACAGAAGCCTTTTGTCACAGCCAGCTGAAACATTTGGTGATGGAATTAAGATAACCGAACAAGGGGAGGTATTGTCTTCACGCTATTTACTTGAAGATATCGCCTACCGCAGCCTTGAGCAGGCAACCTCAACTATGCTTGAGGTTGCCGGACATGTCTCGAATGAATCTGAGCAGCAAATCCTGGATCCGCGTTTTGTTCGGGCCATTGAAGAAATATCATCGGCTTCTTATGCGAAGTATCAGTCACTTGTCTTTGAGGATAAGGACTTCTTAACCTATTTCAATCAGGCCACTCCGTTGAACGAGCTCGGCGAACTTAATATCGGGTCACGGCCGATGGCCAGGAAGAACTCGACAAAGTTTGAAAATCTTCGTGCGATTCCATGGGTATTTGCTTGGACCCAAAGCAGGCAGCTGCTGCCTGGCTGGTACGCGGCTGGAACAGGTCTTGAAAGTTTCGCTTCGGCGGGTGCTGAGAATCTGGCGCTTTTACAGGATATGTATGAAAAATGGCCGTTTTTTCGCTCAACCATTGATAATTTGCAGATGGCCTTGACCAAGGCCGATATTACGACGGCAAAGGAATATGCTTCACTTGTTGAGGATGACGGAATCGGGACAAGGATATTCAGAAATATTAAAGACGAGTATAGACGGACGAAGGAAATATTGCTGGCGATTTCCGGAGACTCCGAGCTCCTTGACCACGCACCCAATATTAAGGATTCGGTTAAGAGGAGAAATCCATACGTCGACCCGCTTAATTTTATTCAAGTTGAGCTGATTAAGGAATTACGGAACAAAGAGCAAGAGGATGAGGCACTAATGACCCAGGTGCTTTTAACTATAAGCGGTATTGCAGCAGGGCTCAGAAATACAGGGTAAGGATAGCCTTATATTAAATGGGCGGGGCACTCTTGAAGAGTGTCCTGTTTTTATGTATTTAGCTATGTTAAAGGTCTTTGTTGATTATTGCACGATGTTGATTGGAACGGATATGCGAGACTCCCGCGGGAAAAGCGGGGCAAGGGAGACCCCACAGGCGTCAATGCCGAGGAGGCTCCCGAAACGCCCCGCGGAAAGCGAGTGCCTGCTAGCTGCAATCAACAGCCATGTTTAACAGAGCTTAAACAGAATAAAGAGCATGCAAGGGTTACCCCTGCATGCTTTAGCTTAAAATGATTTAGCACGTTCTGATGCTTCTTGAACGCCTTTTTCCTTAATTTCCTGGGCACGGTCAGGGTACTGATTGTGTCCCTCGATAAATACTCCTTCAAAAGATGGTACACCAAAGAACTGCATGATAGTAGAAAGGTAACGATGACCCATTTCCATTTCCGCAGCCGGCCCCTCGGAGTAAATACCTCCTCGTGCCTGGATATGCAGAGCCTTCTTATCTGTTAAGAGCCCGACTGGGCCTTGCTCTGTGTATTTAAATGTTTTCCCTGAAACACAGATTGAATCAATGTATGCTTTCATAACAGGAGGAAATGAGAAATTCCAGAGCGGAGTCACAAAAACATATTTATCGGCAGAAACGAACTGTTCCACAAGCTCCGAGAGCCTTCCAACCTTTGATTTTTCCTCAGCGGAGAGATCGTCGAATGCAGTACCGGACTGAAGCTTGCCCCATCCGCTAAAAACGTCCGTATCTATATGAGGAATGTTTTCTTTATATAAATCAAGTTGAATAACCTCATCACCGGGATTGCTTTCTCTGTATGACTCAACAAAGGCTTTTCCGGCAGCCATACTGAAGGATTGCCTTTCATCATGGGGATGTGCTGTAATGTAAAGTAATGTAGCCATTTAATTAAATTCCTGCCTTTCCAAAGATGAATTTAAGGATAATTCCTCCTTATTCTGCTTTAATTCCTTAAACCTATTCGTCATAAACCTAGATATAATAAGAATTAAATAAAAGGCTCTTTTCTAAAAGATTGTTGTTTTTTAATAGTGCGGTGAACCTACCCAATTGTTAAACAGGTTGATTGGAACGGAAGGTGCGAGACTCCTGCGGGAGCAGCGGGTATTGTCCGGTTCCAAGCAGAGACCCTCGAGTCATAAGCCAATCAGTCCATGAGAAGAAAAACCGCTTCTCACGGCCTGCTCGTCTTATGCTTTTCAGGTCTCTGCCTTCCCTAAAATTTTGTGTTGATAAAAGATGAGCTTATCATAAGAGTTCTAAAACAATGTTATTGGGAAGGCACCGCTTTCCGCTTTTCTTTTTGTCCAGCTCCGGACTGACACCGCGGGTCTAGCCAATCGCCATTAAAAGGCAAAATCGGCCTTTTACTGCCGCTAGTCTTATGCCGGGCTAACGCACGAAGCACAGGATGTGCGAGCCAGGCGGGGCCACAGGACGTGGCGTTACGAGCGTGGTAAGGGCGACTAGGCTTCTGTCTTCGCTGTCGCTTGCCAATCAGCAAGTCTTCTTTATCAGGTGTCTGCTTTTCTTTTAGCGTTTTGCCTCTAATTAAAAAAGATCATCATACAGCTTTTGGATGGATCTTTTCTTGAAAAGCACCCTCCTCCGCTTTTTCGATCAGGTGAGACCCCACAGGCGAAGCCGAGGAGGCTCGGGCGCCCGCCCCTAAGGTCCGCGAGCATCCTCACGTTCCAATCAACCCCCTTGTTCAAAGACAACAAAGTTTGCGAAAACAGCCAAATAAAAAAACACTGACATGAATACGCCAGTGTGATACCAAAGCTAATCACTTTAAATTTTTATTTGCAGAAGGATTTTGTTCTTCGGCAAATTCCGTTCCATAAGCAAGCTTGGGATTGATTGTTCTCTCCATTGTTTCTTTTGTATCTTTAGCCGTGTTGAGGACGTAGCGGTGAATCAAAACTTCAGCAGCGGCAAAAATTCCGGCCGAGATGATGCTTCCCCAAGCAATCTGCAGGTATGTATCAAGAAGAATGCTTCCGAAAATCCATACAGCTAAATAAGTTAAGGTAAACTCAATTATGACGGTGTGTATATGGCCAAGCCGCGGAAGGGCAATAATATCTCCTAATAAAAAAGTAATCAAAGATGCAACGAAACTAAACGAAACGATATCAGCAATTGTTGCGTCAAAAAACAAATCAAGTCCGATGGCAAAGGCTATGAGACAGGCTATGAATTTAATAATAAAAGTTAATAGCAGTTTCACTATTTCTCCTCCTTTTTTGTAATTAGTATTAACAATTGTGTGAAATTCATACCTTTATCCTAGGGATTATGTAATAAAAAGAGTGGTTGTGTAATTCTTTAAATATGGTAAAGTTTGGAGTAAGAATTTTCGAATAAGTTAACTCAGAGCTAATCAGAAAAAAATTTTGAGTAAATAGCAGATAGCTCTGATCCATAAAAAAGGGGGGCTTTATGAGTTCTTTAGAAACAAGACGTTTTGAAAGAGAATTAACTTTTATCCAGCCATTTAAGAAATCACAGTATTTTTCAGCTCTATTTTTTGGACAGGTGTTTTCACTCTTAGGAAGCAGCATTACAAATGTGATTCTGCCTGTTGTGGTACTACAGCTCTCTAATTCCACAGCGAAAATGGGAATGGTTATGGCACTTTATATGCTGCCTTTCGTCTTGCTGCTCCCATTTTCTGGCGTCCTGGTTGATAAACTGAATAAGATATACATTATGCTCTTGGTCGATTTAATCCGGTTTATATTTTTAACGATTTTAGCCATTTTAGCTTTCAGTGATGGATTAAACATGATGTTTTTATTTGTGTTTATGTTTTTATTAGGATGTATGGATAGCTTTTTTCAGCCCGCCTATTCATCAGTCAGGGCAAAGGTGTTTACACCGGACATTCGAAATGCGGCTAATTCCATCACGCAGATTAGTTTTCATGGATTGAAGATATTTGGTCCTATTTTAGGCGGGGTGCTTATTACATCCGTATCTTCCGCCTGGGGATTTGGCATCGATGCTTTCACCTATATTATTTCATTCATTTTCCTGCTCAGTCTTCGGACACTTGAATTTCAAACCTCCGGAGTTACAAAAGAACTTTCAATTAAGAAGGATTTTATAGAAGGAATTGATGTATTAAAACAGCAGTCTTGGTTATGGATAACCATTCTGGCTTTTTCGTTTATCAATATCTTTACTGGAGGAATCATAAGAATATTGATTCCCTGGCTTATTAATGTGTACCATGAATTTGAGCCTGTAGTGTACGGCCTTGTTTTGTCCGCATCTGGTGCAGGTGCAATAATATGCGGGATCATCTTCGGGTTAAGAAAAGAATGGTCCAGACGAGGGCCGCTGGCATATGGCGGTGTAGCCATATGCGGGATTTCGCTTCTAGTGACTCCTTTTGCTTCAAGCGTTCCATTATTGATGATCTGCATGTTTGTGAATGGGGCAGGGCTCATGCTATTTGGCCTAATATGGGAAACAAGCCTTCAAGAACTGGTGCCGGAAGAGAAATTTGGCCGAGTGGCAAGCCTTGATATGCTGGGCTCATTCGCTCTGCTTCCGCTGGGCTATCTTCTGATCGGCTGGATAGCAGAAGCTGCTGGAGAAATACAAACTCTGGTTTTTTCAAGTATTATCATCATTGTAGTATCTGCTGGAGTCATGTTTAACAAAGGCATACGGAATTTTAATTAAGCGTGAAGGCAAGGAAATGAAAAAATACGATCCTTCTGGGAAGGGTCGTTTATATGCTTTATCCAATTTCCAGAAAATCAAGACATGACATTTGAAAAGGCTAACTAAAATGCAAAATAAAAAGAATTTTTTTACGATGAATATGTTTTAATTAGGAGAATGCTGGATATAATACATAGGCAAGGAAATTGCAAAATTTTTATAGTTATATGTAGGAGGCAACAAAATGGAACGTGGTAAAGTAAAATGGTTCAACAGTGAAAAAGGCTTTGGTTTTATTGAGCGCGAAGGTGGAGAAGATGTATTTGTTCATTTCTCAGCTATTCAGGGCGAGGGGTACAAATCATTAGATGAAGGCCAGGAAGTTACATTTGATGTTGAACAAGGCCAGCGCGGACCGCAAGCGACAAACGTACAAAAGGTCTAAGCGGATATAATAAACAGACTCTAGCAGAGTCTGTTTTTATTTAATATGAAAATTCAAGTTAAACAAGGGATTTTGGCTGTCAACCAATAGATCCCTTGTTTTGTTTTTATGCTCTGGCAGCTTCAAAAATGAAACTGCGGGAGCGGCTGGCCGGCTGTGTATCAAAGTTAAAGTCCGCACTGACGGTAACCTGAGTAAATCCGATTTTTTCAAGTATCATTCTTAATTCTTCAATACCATACCAGCGGATGGCAAAACGCTGTAATTCCGTTTTAAGCAGTGAACCGTTAAGACACTTTTATACTTCAAATATGAAACTTTGCACTGATTATAAAAATCGGCTTCAACAAGCTTGTCTTCCATAGTGATCGTATCACCATTAAGGCAGGTAACTGTAGAAGAGCGTTTTACCTTCCCAGTCTCAAAATTTGAGTCTGGCAGGAAATATCAAATATCAAACGTCCGCCCGGCATAAGATGTTGATAGAGATTCTTTAAAGCCAGGAGGGATTCTTCATGGTCCTCAATCAGTAAAAAAGATCCTCCTGGTATGATGATCGCTTCATATTCCCTAAAGGGAAGAGAGAGGTCCTGTAAGCTGGATTGATATAGATTCGTATTTAGATCAAGCTCTTTACACCGATCCCGGCATGAAGAAGCATTTCGACACCGTCTACCTTCAGCACGGCCTTGAGGAGAGGTATAAGTACTCGGCCGGAACCTGCCATGGCTTCAAGGATCCTTCCTTTACTATTCGCAAGCCGCTGTTGATAATATTCAATATCACCGCCAAACGACTGTCCGATTTTTTTAGTCAAATCATATACCTCAGTACAAAGTTCTCCATAATGACTAAACGACATATATAGTTCCTCCATGTTTCTTTGGGCATGGAAGCAGGATTGATCAGCCTCTCTGCACCATTTTTAAGCGATATGTTTTGTATAAGCTGAAAGTCTTCATTTTCATCCCCCATTTCTACTTTTATTTAATTAAATTATTTAATTTTAGGAGTATTCAGTCAAGTGTTTTTAAGATGAACGAGATTTTAGTTGATGAAAACAAGAATGGTAAAAAAAGATTATGTAATAGTTAAGCCTTGGGAATTCCAAGGCTTGGCTTGTGATGATGAAATAATTTTTATCTTTAGGCTCTTTTCTAAAAGATGGTTGTTTTTTAATAGTTCGGTGAACCTACCCTATTGTTAAACAGGTTGATTGGAACGTAAGGTGCGAGACTCCTTGATCCAGCTGCAAGCTGAGACCCTCGAGTCATAAGCCAATCCGTCTATGGGGAGAAAAGCACTCCCCACAGCCGGATTGGCTTATGCTTGTCGGGTCTCTGCCTGCCATTTTGTTTACCATTTTATATCTATTTGGATTAACACTGAGCTTTTAATATTTATATGTTGGGCAGGCACCGCTTTCCGCTTTTCTGTGCGGGAGCAGCGGGACAGGTGAGACCCCACAGGCGAAGCCGAGGAGGCTCAGCGCCCGCCCCTAAGGTCCGCGAGCATCCTCACGTTCCAATCAACCCCCTTGTTCAAAAACAACAAAGTTTGCTAAAACAGCCTATCTTTATACTGGTTCCTTTGGAATACAGAAATCTTCTATAATATTTTAACGTAAACGGACTGTTGCCAATTCTTTTAAAGAGTATAGCGGATCTAGTTTCTATTTGGTTTAATGTGTTCCCTTATGAACATATGATGCCGTATGACTGCAAACCAGCAAGGGAAATGGTGGCCCGTTTTTGCCGGGAAACCAGTATTTTTCATGGATCTATCTTATTGTTGGCAAATGTTTTTGCAGATTGACTGCCAGCTCTGGAAAAAACAGGTTTTTTAGATAAGGTTTTGATTGAATTTGAAGGAAGTAGAACCACGCAATATGGTTTATGCTTACCTTCTAGGTAAATATGTTTATATGTTGAAGGTTTATGCTTATGTTTTCCAAATTTGTGATTATCCCCCTTCTTCCTATGCTTAGGTTGGTCTTTATGCTTATCGGGCGGCCTTTATACTTTTCTTTTCAAGAATATACTGATTGCAGGCAGCGGCGCTTCTAGCAAATCGGGGTTCGTCTTTTTGCAGGAAACCAGATTATCGTGCCGGGCTGGACCGTAATCGTATACAGAAAAGGGCTGACGAGAATTTTTCAACAATCAGAGCCTTGGAAAAGTTTTTCAAAAAAATCCGATTCCCAGTTAATTTTTTTCAAACAAACGATTACTATTAAAACAGATACTAGTGCAAGCCGCTAAAACGATTTGTTAATAGCTAAGGAGAATCAGGTATGAAAACAGTCGAATTAATGTCCGAATCAGAATTTATACAGGCATTTCCATTGATGCTTCAATTATGTGATCATTTGAGTCAACAAGAGTACATTCAATTATTGAATGAGATGAGGAAGGAAGGCTATCGGCTTTTTGCCCTTTTGGACGAAGAAAACCGGATGACGGCACTTGCAGGGGTCTTCATTCATATCGACTTTTTTAACGGGAAATATTTATGGATATCTGAGCTGGTAACCTGCCAGGAAACAAGATCCAATGGAATCGGCAAACTATTAATGAAGGACATTGAGGATTTTGCAAAGAAAGAAAAATGCAAGAAAGTCATCACTTATTCTGGTCTTTCTAGGGATAAGGCCCATCACTTCTGGGAAAACCATATGGGATGTGAGAGGCGGGGGATTGTATTCAAAAAAGAGCTATGATAAGAATAAAATGGGATTAAAAAGATGGTTTAATAGCCTTATTTGGCTGAAAAACCATCTTCTTTTATTTGGCTGCATTTTAGGTCGTGTTTTAGTAGGCTGCAAGCCCTTTTAGAAAAAAGCCCCGGGTATATTTCTGCTTTTCCTTAAAGTTTCTTATGTTATGCTTATCTTTTAAAACATTTATGCTCAGGCTTTAGGACTTTAGTTAAAGAACTTTAAGCTGATCTTTTACATTCATACTTCATATTACCGCATAGGCTTTATATAAGTGTTTTGTGCTTAGGACCGGTCGTTAATACGGATTTCCAGGAACTCACTTTTTCTCTATAAACTCAAATAAAAAAGATTCACCATTTCTATAAAAACGGGGATCATATATTCCGAGTTTTTCTTTATCGTTGACAATGACTACAAATGGGGACCACTGGTATAGGGTCCGCGCTTTAGGATTTTGTCTAAACAAAGTTTCTAAGGCAGAGGAATTTTCGCTCGATGTGAGCCTGTATTGGTGGACAGGCTTGGTCAGCAAAGAGTCATGGAGGATGTCCACTGTTCCGCCGTTTTTACCAATTACAGAAAAGTGCCATGGAATAAAGCTTGCCGATAAGGCTACCTGATCGTATCCCGGTTTGTATTGATTATATAGGATATATCCCTGTGCAGATTGAACGAGAATATGCAGACAGATGACCCCCCAGGCAATCCGGTATATGGAATATTCCTTTACGGAGCTGCGAGTTTTAGAAACTATAAATGAAAAGATAAATATGAACCAGATAACGAAATCAATTATTGATAGAGTTCCAAACGTCAGCCGATGACTTATGAATGGCTCTAAATATCCCGTGCCCCACGCGTTAAACACATCACTTGTATCATGGATGAAGACACCAAGTAGGGCAGTATAAAACAGTCTGGAACTTTTCACTTTAAATAATAACCAGCTTAGAACATAAAACAAAAAAGCCCAAATGGGTATTAGAAAAACAGAATGTGTAATTCCACGATGCCACATTTGATACTGCCCGGCGGTATCCCAAAACTGGGATAATACATCACTGTCAGGAATCTGGCTTGCTCCAATGGCTGTAAAAAGCATGGCATATTTTTCTCTTTTGCTCAAGCGGGTCTTATTGGCTGCCTTATATAAGCCTGCGCCAAAAAGGGTATGTGTAATTGTGTCCACGATTCACCAACTCTTAAAGGATATGATATACCATTTTCAGCGTAAATCCGCTAAATGTAAAGGCGAAAGATAAGGTTTTAACCTTTCATAATCTTTTTGGGGATGATATAGTTCAAGGCAGGCAGGACTTACTATACTCACGATTCGCGTAATTTGAAAAAATACAAAGGCCATAAAGGTTGAAAAAAGCTCAGGTCATGATTTTTATCAAAGTCTGTACCGAAGATGTGACCTGAAAATGACTATAAAGGAAGAGAAGAACTGTACATAGCTCGCAAATGTGAACGGGGGATGGCAGATGATTTGAAAAAAGGCCTCCTTATTTATTACCGGTAAAATTGCTTATGAAAGATGAGCCTGAACAACCGAGGCCCTTTAAAAACAGAATCAGCGGGGTGAATCTATGGAAAATTGGATAACAGAGTTTATGAGTCATTACGGATACTTTGGGGTGTTTCTCCTCATTGCTCTGGAAAACATCTTTCCGCCAATACCTTCAGAAGTAATTTTAACCTTCGGAGGGTTTATGACTACAACAACAGAGTTAAGTGTAACAGGCGTAATTTTAGCATCGACTTTTGGCTCAGTAGCTGGTGCAGCAGCCTTATATGGAGCAGGGTATCTCCTGAAAGTCGAACGGTTAGAAGCAATAGTAAGGAAGTGGGGGCGTTTTTTACGTCTAAAAACAGATGATATCCACAGGGCAAATGCTTGGTTTGATAAATATGGGGCCTGGACTGTTTTATTCTGCAGGCTGATTCCTCTAATCAGGAGTTTAATCTCCATTCCAGCTGGAATATCTAAGATGAATTTTTGGGTGTTTCTCCTCTTTACAACTGCAGGCACACTGATCTGGAACACTATACTTGTAAATGTAGGGGCTGCCTTCGGTTCTTCCTGGGAAGACATTGTCGGTTACATGGATACCTATTCGTCCGTGACCTACATTATTTTAGCGGTAATGGTTATCGTGATTTTTATATTTTTTATCAGGAAAAGAAGTAAATAATTCACTGGAAACAAGGAGGGAAAGTCTATGAGTCTATCACCTGTCGAACTTGCTAAAAAGCAGTTAGATGCATACAACAGGCAGGACATTGATGCTTTCTTAAGTGCATATAGTTCAAATGTTGAAGTTAGGGAGTTTCCTTCCAATAATCTAATATACTCCGGTAATGATAAAATGCGGGAGGTATATACTAATTTATTTAAAGCGAATCCTAAACAGCATGCAGAATTAAAGGCAAGGACAGCCCATCTTAACGTTGTAATAGATCATGAACTTGTAACTGGCAGAACGAACCGTATTGATGCAGAAGCAGTGGCGATGTATGAGATTAAAGATGGTTCCATATCAAAGGTATGGTTTATTAAGTAGGCTGTTTTCGCAAACTTTGTTGCTATTGCACAAGGGGTTGATTTCCACTACAGGATGCTCGCTTTCCGCGGGGCGGGCGCTGAGACTCCTCGGCTTCGCCTGTGGGGTCTCACCTGTCCCGCTGCTCCCGCAGGAGTCTCGCACCTTACGTTCCA
>NZ_PGUY01000032.1 GCF_002863585.1 Peribacillus deserti
TCGCTTTCCGCGGGGCGGGCGCTGAGCCTCCTCGGCTTCGCCTGTGGGGTCTCACCTGTCCCGCTACTCCCGCAGGAGTCTCGCACCTTACATTCCAATCAACCTGTTTAACAATAGAATAGATTCACAAACTTAGTAAAAAACAACAATCTTTTAGAAAAGAGCCTTTAGAAAAGAGACTAAATAAAAATATGGAGTTGTAACGTGGGACCTCAAAGAGAAAACTTTCATGAATTTTGTACTTCTTAAGGTCTCATATCCTACTTTGTACTAGTGGTTCTTTTTGCAGGCTAAAAGCCTTTTGCAATGCCAGGGCAGCACCATCATGGTCATTATCCTCAGTAACCCAATCAGCGGCTTGTTTAACACAATCAGGTGAATTTCCCATAGCAATTCCTAAGCCGGCTTCCATTAACATTTCAATGTCATTGGTTCCGTTACCGATCGTCACAACCTCTTCTGGAGATATTCCGAGCTTCTTGATGACAGGTAAAATTCCCGTCCACTTAGAGCCGGCAGGAAATACCTCCAATCGGTCTCCCTCATCGAAACTGGCGGCTTCGCTGATTTGCGTTTGAAGTTCGTTCCGATGTTTGGAATCGAGATAAAGAGCGAGACGGTGAGCATCACGATTTGTATCAATGATAGTTGAAGACTCTGCAAAAGGCAGCAGGTACTCCGTTTTCATCCCAGGACGATTGGAAAGGGATCTTCGATCGGAAAAGTGTATAAAGGTTCCATTAAGATCATGGGTTGTACGGCAAAGAAAGTAAGCCAATTCTGCTGGTATTTTTGCATCATGGATAATATGGTTATTTAAAATGGAATATCCGCCGTTATAAGTAACATATATCGAACAATTAAATTGTTTTCCATGTATGATGGAGCCATCCAAAGAACGTCCGGTAGCCAGAGCCACTAAAACACCCTTTTGCTGGAGTTCCTGGATCGTCTTTAGAAGATTTTCATTCAGTTCTTCTTTGGAGTTTAATAGAGTACCATCTATATCTATAAAAACAATGCGAAACATTTCACAGCACCTCTTTTTTAAATGGTTGTTTATAATCATAAGATTCTCTCGTTTACATACTAACCAATATACAATTTTTTGTACATAGCTAATGGATAAGTCTCTCGATTTAATCCATAAATAAAATAATATTTTGAAAAAATGGTTGTAAACGTTTTCTATCGGTGCTACACTACATGTGTAATATACAAAAAATCGTATATTGAATCGAGTGGTGAAAATGATTGTGGGAAAATCTTTATTCTAAGCAGGGTATTATTTTACAAAAAATAGCTGAAGATTTGTTATTCATTGAATTGAATGAGCGAGTGCCAAAGGTCAGTGACTTTTCTGAAAAATTTGGAGTGGGACGCGGCACAGTTCAAACAGCGTTAAAAATATTAGAGAACGAGGATTGTATCAGATTGGAGCCGAGGGGACATCTCGGGACATTTCTTAGATACAAAAATGTCGCTCATTTATTAAAGTATACAGGTGCTAATCTAGTCCAAGGTGTAATGCCCCTTCCTTATTCAAAGAAATACGAAGGTCTTGCAACAGGTCTTACTTCTGAATTGGAGAATTTGGATCTATCCCTTAATATAGCTTTTATGCGGGGGTCCAGACTTAGGCTTGATGGGGTGAAAGAAGGAAGGTATGATTTCGCACTTGTGTCCAAGTATTCTGCCATCGAGGAATTAAAAGAGGATAAAAATCTTAGGATTGCGTTGGAATTCGGTGAAAAGACATATGTCTCAGAACATGCTGTGATTTTTTCGGATCCTAAGAAGAAGAAACTTGCTGATGGAATGAAAGTAGGTATAGACAGTTTTTCTACTGACCAAAAAATATTAACGCAGGTCGAAACAAAAGGATTAAACATCGAATATCTGGAGTTTAACTATATGCATCTTCTGCAGCATATAAAAGCACATACCATTGACGCCATGATCTGGAATGTAGATGAAATTGATTCAGCATCATTAAGTATTCAGCCGCTGGCTTCACCGCTTGCCATTCAATATGAGAAACAAATGAATGAAGCGGTATGTGTCATCAAAACGGACAATCGTAAAATGGACTATATCATCAATCTTTTATCACCAGCAAAAATTGTTGGAGTTCAGTCCCGGGTGGTTATGGGAGATGAAATACCGAAGTATTAATTTTTTTTCATAGAAAATACAATTATTTGTATATTCTTTGAAGGAGGTGAATGCCCGGAAGATTCGCGGCTCTTATCACATACTTAGATTACGTAATAATTGTAATAATAAATGGCAAAACGAAGGGGGACAGCAATATGGATTCCAGCTTAAAAGAGAGAGTAGACTTATTGCATGACACAAACCAAATGAGTGATCAAATTTATCAACAGCTGCCTGGGATTTTTGATAGAGTTGAAAAATTTCTGGGTGTTAAGCTTCTTGAGGAGAACGCGGGCTCTTTTGCAAGCCATATCTCGGTTGCTTTACAAAGAATTTCCGAGGGGAAGCCTGTTTCCGAAATATCCGGTGAACTACAAACAGTAGTAAAGGAAAACCCTGATTTTTACGAATTTGCAAAGGAACTATTATCTGAGAAAGCTAGTGAAACAAATATCGATGCTGAAGCAGCATTTATCACTTTATATTTCTGTTTATTATCTGGAAAGGAGAATGCATAATGTTACGAATTGTAGTTGGAGGACTTAAGAAGGATATCACTGAAAGAAGCGTTAAAGCAGAAGGAGGAAAACACGTACAAGTAACCGTTACATCTGATTTTGAGGGAGCTAAAAAAGTAAAAGCCGGGGATGCGGATTATTATATTGGAGCATGTAACAGCGGCGGCGGTGCTGCACTTTCCGTTGCAATAGGGATCCTTGGATACGGAAATTGTTCAACTGTTGCTAAGGCGGGAGGAAAACCTAAGGCAGAGGAAATTCAAAAATTGGTTGACCAGGGGAAAATCGCCTTCGGAATTGCAGTAGAAAGTATCGAAGAAGCTGTACCTCATATTATCCGGGCTTTACTAAAAAAACACGGTCTCGTATAGGAGGATCTAAATGGATATCTTACAAAACACATCCTTTATGGAAATAGTGGTGATTGTACTGCTGACTGGTTTGACAGCAGTAGCAGCCCATCTAGGGAAATCAGTCTTCCATGATGGCATAAGACCGATTTTACCGGAATTCCTTGAAGGAAGAATGAAACGTTCAGAGCTTGCTTCGATTTCCTTCGGTTTAAGTATCGGATTTATCGTGTCAGTCGGTCTTTCATTTGCGATCTCTTTCAAAATGTTAAACCCATGGCTGCTATTCCTGCCTACTGATATTCTAGGGGTTCTGGCAACAAGATGGTGGATCGCCGCACTTTTAGGCGGAGGCTGGGGATTGGTTGCTCTATTTGGCTTAACAGGTGTTCAGGCAGCCTTTACGATGCTCCCAATCGATTTGCTGGGCTCTTTAGGGGAACTATCGACACCAGTGCTTGTAGCTTTCACAGCGTTCCCAATTATCGCAATATTGTATCAATTCGGCTGGGTGCGGGCACTTATCGCAGGAATTCTTGCTTTAATTGTCCGCCAGCTGCTGCCGGTATTTGGCGGTGTGTTTACTGAACGAGCAAACGAGGAAGTAGAAAAGGCGCGTCAATTAGCGGATATTACTTTTCCAAAAGATGCTGATTTTGCAGCAAAAATAAGCGCACTGAAAGAAGCTGCGGGTCAAAATAATCAAATACAGGATTTGATCTCGGAAGCTTCCAATCATTTCTCCCTAGGTTCAACCATTGGCGGATTTACGATGCAGATTGCCGTGTTGATGCTAATGGGTATGATTCTGTTAATCAGTTTTGCGGTTGCGAAAGATTTAAAGAATAAAAACGATATTGCTATTGATAGTGAAGAAGAAAATATTTTTGCTGCGAGAACGAAGCGGATTTTCAAAGGACTTCCAATATTAGCGGGTATCGGTGCACTATTGGCCGTAGCTGCAAACATGGGATTGATGACAGGTTCCGAGGTTTCCGGTCCGATTCTGCAGCAGGCATGGCAGTCTACAGGACAAGAGCAAAGTGACCTCCTGCAAAGTGCAGCTATCGCTGATATTATCAGGGGAATCAGCTTTATTCCATTAATCGTTACGACAGCCCTTGCGACAGGTGTTTATGGGGTAGTTGGTTTGACATTTGTTTTCCCTATTGGATATTTATTGCCTAATCCAATTCTTGCCGGCGTAGTCGGTGCACTATGGATCTGTCTTGAAGTAATCGCTTTACGCGGGATTGGCCGATTCCTGCAGCGCTTCCCATCATTACGGGAATCATCGGATAACATTCGTTCTTCCATGAACTCAATGATCGAGCTTGCCCTGTTCATTGGTGGTGCATTTGCCGCTATGAAGATGGCACCGGATGCAGTTGGATTGTCATTAACCATTTATGTACTATTATATGCTGCAAACGAAGGACTCGGCCGTCCAATCATGAAGCTGGCAGCAGGTCCGGTTGCTATCATTATTACAGGTATCATTCTAAATCTACTATATTTCCTTCACTTAGTATAATCGCTGATTAGGATCAGCAACAAATGGGGTCTGCGCAGACACAGTACTTTTATCTAAAACTTTGAGAGTTATAGACTAAAAGGTATGGAATGTCAGACCCCTTATAAATCCCGGTAAGGAGAGATTGAAATGAACATTCAAACAGTTACAGGGAAATTATCACCGGAAGTTATGCTAAAAACGATGATCCATGAACATCTTGTTTTCGATCTATCAGGTGTACGGAAGGAAAAAGATAAGGATTCCATGCTGGAAAACGATTCTTCACTTGATCAAGAAATTGAAATGCTTAAAAATTCCGGATGTAATACGATCGTTGAAGTATCAAATATTGGAATGGGAAGAGATGCGGGAGCACTTTATGATATTGCCAATAAACATGATTTGGTCGTCATTGCGTCAACTGGATTTTATAAAGAGTCTGTCTATCCAGCATTTGTATTTGAAAAATCCGCTGAAGAGCTGGCTGATATCATGATCCGGGATATCTGCGAGGGAATGGATGGGACAGACATCAAGGCGGGATTAATTGCAGAAATCGGAAGCAGTCTCAATGAGATTACGAAAACGGAAGAAAAAGTGTTCAAGGCTGCCATTATGGCACATAACCGCACAGGAGCGCCTATCAGTACTCATTGTGAGATCGGAACAATGGGAAAAGAGCAGTTAGCTCTATTTCAGAAAGACAATGTAGTGATGAAAAGCGTCTCATTTGGGCACCAGGATTTGAATGAAGATATGGAAGAACAACTCCTATTGCTGCAAAGCGGTGCCTACATTCAATTTGATACTATTGGCAAAAACAGCTACAGGGAAGATTCTGCGAAAGTAAAAAATCTACTTGTTCTATTGGATAAAGGATACGAAAACCAGATTATGCTTTCGTGTGATATCACAAGAAAATCGCATTTAAAACAAAATGGAGGGCATGGCTATAACCATTTGTTTGAGAACTTCATCCCTGCACTAATGGAAAGTGGAGTTTCTAATGAAATTATTGATAAAATGCTGGTCCAAAACCCACGGGAATTCTTAGCGTTTAAATAACCGGATGCAGGAAGGATGGTTCATCGATGGGAAAGGGACAAGACATAAATAGAAGATTTGCGGGGTCCGTTTTAGAAAATATGTCTTTAGAGGAAGCGAAAGAGCTCCAATTTAGAATGATGGATGAAGTGACGAAGGAATTTCAGAACAACGAATTCTTTCAGATTGGTGATGTCGGGCTTCACCCGGAACATCAACGGCCTTTAATGACAGCGCGAATCGAAAGAGTGCTTGCAGGAACCTTCGGGGCAGAGGCGTGTGCGTTAGTGAGAGGAAGCGGAACAGGGGCTATCCGGATCATTCTCAGCACCCTGCTGGAACCTGGGGATCAGTGCATTGTACATTCTGCACCCATGTATACAACCACCAAAGAGACATTCCGCTTAATGGGATTAAAACAAAATAGTGTGGATTTGAATGATCAATCAGCTCTTTTGAAGGTGCTTGAACAGGACGCATACTCGAAGGTAGTTTATGTGCAGCATTCAAGGCAGCAGCCTGGCGATATGTATGATCTAAAAGAAATCATTTCGATCATAAAAGAAAAGCGTCCAGATCTGCCTATTGTCGTTGATGATAATTATTGTGCCATGAAAACAAAACACATTGGAACTCAATACGGTGCGGATTTTTCTGCCTTTTCAGGCTTTAAGTTATTAGGGCCGCAGGGAATTGGCATTATTCTTGGCAGCAATGAAACCATACAACGCTTGCACGAACGAAATTACTCAGGCGGGGGTCAGGTCCAGGGGTTTGAAGCACATGAGCTGCTTCGCAGTCTCGTGTTTGCACCGGTGATGATCGCTATCCAAAATGAGCAGGTAGAGGAATTATGCAAGCGGTTAAATAATGGCGAAGTTCAAGGAATTAAGGATGCATATATCACGAATTCACAATCCAAAAACGTCATTGTCGAGTTCGAACAGCCAATTGCACAGAAGGTCATTCAACTGGCTTCTAAATATGGAGCTGCCACATATCCAGTAGGGGCTGAGTCCCGTTATGAGCTTGTTCCAATGATATACCGGGTTTCTGGCAGCTTCCTCGAAAGTATGCCTGAACTAAAACTGCATGGCGTAAGGGTGAATCCCATGAAGTCTTCTGCCAAAACAGTCATTCAGATTTTACTAAACGCAATAGAAGAAATATCAAGGGGATGACAAGCCCATGTTTATTAATATGACATTGAAGCGAAATCAAGGATTAATTAAATCTGCAGTGAAGCTGCACCAGTCGGGACAAATACCTGCCAATACCTATGTAATCGATTTGGATTCACTTGAGCATAATGTCAAAAAGCTCAGTGAATCTGCCGCTGAGCATGGACTTAATTTATATTATATGACTAAGCAGATCGGCAGAAGCGGTTTTGCCGGCCATATCATTGAGAATTCCGGAATCGAACGTGCGGTGGCTGTCGACATCGATGAGGCATTTGAATTAAAAAAAGAAAACTGCCATATCGGAAACATCGGCCATATCGTACAGCCGGGTAAAAATCAATGGAGAGAGGTGTTAACTGATTTAGAACCTGAAGTTGTTACACTATTTTCTGTTGAGCGTGGAAAACAGCTGTCCGAAGCAGCTGAAAATCTTGGCTTCACTCAGGATGTGATCCTGCGGGTTCTTAAACAGGAGGATATGATCTATCCAGGTCAATTCGGCGGATTCATGCTGGACCAGCTCGAAGATTCTTTGGATGAGTTAGTAAAACTAAAGGGAATCCGCGTGATTGGGATAACGAGTTTCCCCGTTTTGCAAATCAATACGGAAAAAACGGGTTTTAATTTCACTTCAAACATCGATACCCTTAAGCAGGCGCGGGTTATTCTGGAAAATAAGGGGATTAAGGTGACCCATGTGAATGCTCCGAGTGCTACCAGCTGTTATACAATTCCGATGCTTAAAGAAATGGGAGTCACTCATGGTGAGCCTGGTCATGCGTTGACGGGAACAACACCGCTTCATGCGTACAAGGAAGATCTCCAGGAAATTCCCTGTATTGTATACGCATCGGAAATTTCACATATGGATGACAGCCACGCATATACCATCGCAGGCGGTTTTTACGCTCGATCAAATATGGAAAACGCTCTATATGGAAGCAATGAAACAGACATTGTCAAACAGAGGACAAAAGTAGACTTTGTTTCTCCTGAAAATATTGATTACTATGGCGCATTACAAAGGACGGGAGATATGAGTGTTGGAGACACTGTCATCTATGCATTCCGTACACAAATCTTTGTAACCCGTGCGCACGTTGCATATGTAAGGAACGTAAACTCCCAGAATCCTGAACTGGTTTACTTACAAAGAAGGGGGATGTAAGGATGAGCAGGATTACACTGCTTGTTTTAGATGGGTTTGGAGTCGGTGCTATGGAGGATTGCAGGCAGACAAAGCCTGAAGATATTTATGCTCATACGTATAAGCATATTAGGGAAGAAGTCGATTTAAACATTCCGGTTTTATACAGTCTTGGATTAAGTAAGATCGTGGATGAAATAGGTACACCTAAGGCTGCATATGGCCGCAGTAACCTGGCCCATCCTGGTGCGGACACGTTTATGGGTCATCAGGAGCTTATGGGAAGTAAACCGCAGGAATCGAACAAGAGATTGATGAAGGATGTCGGGCCGCGCATTCAAGAGGCACTTGAATTAAAGGGGTATGAAGTAACGAATCCGATTGAAGGCGCAACTATTTTACTTGTAAACGGCTCTGTTGTAGTGGGGGATAACCTTGAATCACAGGTAGGCAATATTATTAATGTAGTCGGCGATCTTAAGCAGTTAACCTTTGAGGAACTGACGAAAATCGGTAAAATTGTGAGAGCAAATGTGGATACGAGCAGAGTCATTGTATTTGGTAATGAAAAGTCGGATATTGAAACCATACTTTCTGTTGTTAAACAAAAAGGTGTTCAGTGGGGTGTCGATGCTCCAAAAGCCAATGTATATGGAGAAGGCTATCAGGTTCTTCACTTAGGGTATGGTGTCGATTTTGAAAAACAATTCGCCCACATTGCCGAAAAAAATCATCTACCGGTCTACCGAATCGGAAAAACTGCTGATGTGATTCAGGCAGAGGGTTTTAAGGATCCTGTTGTGAAGACAAAAGATGTTCTTGAAACCTATCGCGAGCTCTATTTTAAAAGCGAAGAGAATGCAATATTTCTTGTTAATGTCCAGGAGACAGACCTGGCGGGGCATAAAGAAGACAGTGACTGGTATAAGGAAGTATTAGAGGTTTCTGATCAGTTTCTGGCCTCATTTATTCCGGAATTAAGTGAGCAGGATATCTTGATCATTACGGCTGACCACGGCAATGACCCAACAATTGGCCACTCTAACCACACACGGGAACAAACCCCTATACTTGTTGTAGGTAAAAAAGTAAAACCAGTTTCCATAGGAACTAGGGAAACAATGGCGGATATCGCAGCAACAATGGCGGAATTCACAGGAGTCCCAAACCCGGAATTTGGCAAGAGCTTCTTAAAGGACATTCTGCACTAATGAATGGATAGCTTTTTAACGAGAGGTGAAGAGAATGAGACTTGTTAAAGTTAAAGGTTATGAAGAAATGAGTGCTTTTGCGGCCGGCCGCATCCTGGAAAAAATAAAAGGATCACAGGAGGTAACCCTGGGACTTGCTACAGGCGGAACACCTGTGAGGATGTATGAATTGCTGGTTCAAGATTATAAAAGGAACCAAACATCCTATCGGCATGTATTTACGTATAACTTGGATGAGTATGCAGGAATCCCTTCAGACCATCCAAATAGCTATTATCAATTTATGTTTCAGCATTTTTTTAATCACGTGAATATACCAAAGGAAAATATTCATATCCCCCAGGGTCTCACCACTGATTTACATCAAGAAGCGAAACGTTATGAAAAGTTGATAGATAAGATTTCAGGGGTTGACTTACAAATACTTGGCATTGGGGAAAACGGTCATATTGGTTTTAATGAACCTGGTACCCCTTTTACTAAAGAAACACACGTCATTGAGCTGACGGAATCCACCAGGCAGGCTAACGCACGCTATTTTGACCATGAAGATGAGGTGCCGACGCATGCCATTACTATGGGGATAGCAACCATTTTAAAAAGTAAGGAAATATTGCTTCTGGCATCAGGGGATAAAAAAGCAGAAGCCATTTATCAAATGTTTTCAAAAGATCACGATGTGGAGTGTCCGGCTTCAGCATTAAAAACGCATCCTAATGTACTGGTGATTGCAGATGAAAAAGCTGCTGCCAGGCTTGAATCCTGGATGTCCATAAAATCACCTTAAGACAGCTATTTCACGGAGGTATGTATCCACCCTGTGAAGAAGCTAAGGCATAGAATGTGAATATATGATCAAGTATAATAAAGGGAACGGGGTGGCTTAGAATTTGAGCCAGCCCGTTACTTTTATGATGAAGATTTGTTTCTCAGCCGAGGATGGTATATGGTTAAGAAGAATAAACGTACAGAGGTGGAAGCAGAATGAACTCCAATTTGAAATTTGATTTTCATACGCATCACGATCGCTGCGGGCATGCCCGAGGCACCATTCGGGATTATATAGAAGCAGCTATAAAAAAAGGTCTCCATATCATAGGCATTTCCGATCATTCTCCGTACTTTTCCAGTGATGAAGACCAGTTGTATCCCCACATCGCTATGGCAAAGAGCGCCTTCCCGGAATATGTAGCAGAAATACTGCAGTTAAAAGAGGAATATAAAGGGAAGATTGAAGTACTGCTGGGTGTGGAATCTGACTTCTTTCCAAAGCATGCCGATGTATACCGCACACACTTAGACAAATATCCATTTGACTACATCATCGGGTCTGTTCATTATGTTGATGACATCAGCATTTTTCATAAGGAACGCTGGGCAGGGCTAACTGATCAGCAGAAAGTTCAAACCAAAGAGAATTATTATAAACTGGTAGAACACTCCGCCCGAAGCGGAATGTTTCAGATTCTTGGACATATTGATGCGATGAAGGGATTCTATCCTTCTTTTTCATCTATTCAAACAGATGCAATTGAACAGACATTAAAAGTGATCTCAGAGTACGACATTGCCATAGAGGTAAACACATCAGGCAAAACAAAGGATTGCGGCGGCTGGTATCCTGCCGACGAAATCCTGGAGAGAGCCCTCCACTACGGGGTAAACATTACATTTGGTTCTGATGCCCATGACCCGGAACGGATTGGTGATGACTTTGAACTGGTACAAAAGCGTCTGAAAGAGATTGGGTTTAAAGAGTGGGTCTTTTTTAGGGAGAAGAAGATGCAGCTAGTGCGTCTATAAAAAGAATCGCAATGAAGAACTTATTGAGCTGCAAAAACGGCGTCCCTTTTTAATAAGAGGCTGTTGATTGCAGCTAGCAGGCACTCGCTTTCCGCAGGGCGTTCCGGGAGCCTCCTCGGCATTGACGCCTGTGGGGTCTCCCTTGGCCCGCTTTTCCTGCAGGAGTCTCGCATATCTGTTCCAATCAACATCGTGCAAAAATCAAGAATGACCTTTAACATAGCCTTTTTTTAAGGCTTGGCTTTTAGAAATGATTCCTATTCTTACCCGCTTTTCAATTTAGGTATCATTTCGGCCTATTAAAAATTGGGCTGCGGCCGCCTGTTATCATTTTCAGCTGGCTTTCATTTTAAACAGGGTAAAAAAGTATTCACATTTGTAAAACTATGATATAGTCAACTAATAATTCACAGTAATATACTAAGATAAGTCGGTTATAAAAAACTATATCGTTCATCAGGAGGCAATCAATGGGTATACCAAAACCTTTGGTTCAACTCAACCAATTATTTATTGTAGTAAGTGTGCTGGCTGCATTGTTATTTTTTAAATTTATTCTGTTCATTCCATTTGTTATAGGCGTTTACACTTTAATAACAAAAAAGAACCCGGTAATTTTACTGGGTAAGAAAATGCTAAAAAAACCGTTATCCCAATATATAATGGAGGACAAAGACCAGCAGCTCTTTAATCAATGGATCGCCACCGTGTGTCTTGGATTATCAATAACGTTTTTCCAGCTTGGATTGCATTCTTTAGCCTATGTATTTAGTATAATGGTGCTATTGGCTGCCGGGATTGCACTTATGGGTTTTTGTGTTGGTTGTTTTATAAGATTTCGATTTATGATGTGGAAACATAAAAGAAGCTTACTAAAATGAGAGTAATTTATACAAGAATGTAAAACCCCTTATCGTTCGTTGATTTTAACATCGATAAGGGGTTTTTTTGCATGCTTTTTTTCGTTGATTTTCCAGTCAGTCTATTTCGGCCATCTACATATATTATCTGACGAAAGTTTTTTTATCCAAACTATTGCATGGAAAAATATTTAACTGATAATATAGATATATTAGAAAATTTAAAAAAATATTTCTAAATTGGAAGGTAGAGGGGTCGATATGATGAAAAAGCTTGCCGCTATACTGTCATCCTTTATGGTGATTATGATGCTAGCAGCTTGTGGTTCGGAGACGGGGAAAGAAGAAAAGGCGAGCGGGTCGGCTGCTGGCGGGGATGAGAAGAAGACCATCCGGGTTGTTACCGATGCAGCTTATGCACCTTTTGAATATTTGGAAGGGGATAAAATCGTCGGTTTCGATGTGAACTTTCTGAATGCAGCTGCCAAGGAAGCAGGCTACGATGTTAAATTGGAGCATGTAGGCTGGGATCCTTTGTTTGTGGAGTTAAAAAGCAAACGTGCCGCTGCAGGTATTTCCGCTATAACAATAGATGAAGAAAGAAAACAGACCTATGATTTTTCTTCCCCCTATTTCCTATCCATCAACAAAATCCTTGTGCCAGAGGGAAGCGATATTAAATCAGCAGATGACCTGAAAGGAAAAATCGTTGCGGTACAAAGCGGTACAACGGGTCAGGCAGCAGTTGAGAAGCTTTTGGGCAAAAATCATAAGAATATCAAAAAATTTGAAAATAACAACCTGGCCATTATGGAGCTCATCAATAAAGGCGCAGATGCTGTAGTGGCGGATAATGCGGTAGTAGAAGAATATGCAAAGAACAATCCGAAGCAAAAGCTTAAGGTTGTAGAGGATCCAGACACCTTTGATGCTGAATTCTACGGAATTATGTTCCCGAAGGGCAGCGAACTGAAAGCCGACTTCGATAAGGCCATCGCTGCGATCCTGGATAATGGGACCTATGAGAAAATCTACAAAGAAAGGTTCGGGACGGCACCGGACCTGGAAAAGCTAAAACAAGCAAAGTAATACTCAATAAATTGCGCAGCACCCAGTGCCTGCGCAATTTTACCTATACGGAGGAATTTAGATGGATTTTCGTTTTGACATAATTATGGAATATGCACCCTATCTGTTAAAGGGGACTCTGATAACGATTGGATTATCCCTGGCTGGCATTATAATAGGAACGGTTCTGGGGTTATTTATTGGGCTGGGGAAAATGATGCGGAATAAATATCTCGCCTTTCCATTTACGGTATATATCACTGTATTTCGAGGAACGCCATTGCTTGTCCAGGTATTATTGATCCATTTTGGAGTAGTCCCGTTCTTTACAGGGGAAACAAATGCGGTGGCGGCTACCATCATAGCGCTGTCGTTGAATGCGGCAGCTTATATTGCTGAAATCTTCAGGGCTGGGATTGCTTCCATTGACAGGGGACAAATGGAGGGCGCAAGATCACTGGGTCTTACCCATGTCCAATCTATGAGACACATCATATTACCACAGGCATTCAAACGGATGATACCTCCTCTTGGAAATGAATTCATCGTATTGATCAAGGATTCGTCGCTTGCTTCAGTCATTGCCGCTCCAGAATTAATGTATTGGGGCCGCGCCATGAGCAGCCAATATTTCCGTACATGGGAGCCCTATCTGACGGCGGCTGTCATATATCTGATATTGACACTGCTTTTAAGCATATTATTACATAGTTTAGAAAGAAGGCTGGCTACGGAATGATAAAGGTCCAATCATTAAGGAAATCGTTTGGGGAACATGAGGTACTAAAAGATATAAATGTTGCGATAAAACCCCAGGAGGTCGTCGTGGTGATCGGTCCTTCGGGATCTGGTAAATCTACCTTCCTTCGCTGCATAAACTTATTGGAATCCATTACGGCAGGCCATGTCCTGATAGAAGGAAAGGATATTACCGATAAACAAACAGATATAAATAAAATAAGGGCTGAAGTAGGAATGGTGTTTCAGCACTTCAATCTATTTCCCCACAAAACAGTCTTGGAAAATATTATGCTGGCTCCTTTAAAGGTTAAAAAAGTGGACAAGGGCCAGGCAAGGGAAAAGGCATTACGTCTTCTGAAAAAAGTAGGTCTTGAAGAAAAAGCGAATGTGTATCCTGATTCTTTATCAGGCGGGCAGAAACAGCGTGTCGCCATTGCCAGGGCTTTGGCAATGGAACCGAAAATCATGCTGTTCGATGAACCAACTTCAGCCCTTGATCCGGAAATGGTTGGAGAAGTGCTGGAAGTCATGAAGGAGCTTGCAAGAGAGGGAATGACCATGGTTGTGGTAACCCATGAAATGGGATTTGCCCGTGAGGTAGGCGACCGTGTCCTTTTCATGGACGGAGGCTATATTGTAGAGGAAAATGTCCCAAAACAGTTGTTTGAATCACCACAGCACCAACGTACAAAAGCCTTCCTGAGCAAAGTACTATAAAAGTTAAAGAGAGAAGCTGGCAACCGCTGGCTTCTCTTTTTATTGGCTGTTTTCGCAAAACTTTGTTGTTATTGAACAAGGGGTTGATTGGAACGTGAGGATGCTCGCTTTCCGCGGGGCGGGCGTCGAGCCTCCTCAGCTCCGCCTGTGTTTTCTCGCACCTTCCATTCCAATCAACCTGTCTACCAATAGGTGAGTTCACATAAATTATTGAAAACAACAATCTTTTAGAAGGGATCCTTTCTTTTTAAGGCGCCTAAAGGTACAGGGTCAGAACGTAACTTCCTCTTTCCATTATTTTAAAGCTGCTGCTACCATGACAATCTCCGTATATTAAGCTATAATTAATGAATTGTTTTCACCCTTCCATTAATAGAAAGGTGCTTTTTTATGATTAGACTACATAACGTGAGTAAACATTTTTCTCAGTTTCAGGCTATTAAGTCTGTTTCTTTAACGATAAATAAAGGAGAGATACATGGCATTATTGGAGCCAGCGGTGCAGGTAAATCAACCTTGCTGAGATTAATGAATCTGTTGGAAATCCCAGATAGAGGTGAAGTGGAAGTAAATGGGAAGACATTAACCCATATGACCAGCAAAAATCTACGACAAGTACGAAAATCGATCGGGATGATTTTTCAGCATTTTAATCTAGTGGCAAATAAAACGGTATACGAGAATGTGGCTGTATCCTTAGAATTGGCCAATTTCCCTAAAAAAGAACGCAGGAGCAGAGTGCTTGAGTGTCTTCACTTTGTAGGGCTTGGTAGTTTCCTGGATAAATACCCTGCACAATTAAGCGGCGGACAAAAGCAGCGCGTTGCCATTGCAAGGGCATTGGCGAATAAACCGCAAGTTTTATTATGTGATGAGCCAACCTCAGCTCTTGATCCTAATACAACCGCTGACATATTAGGAGTTTTAGAAAATATTAATACACGTCTTGGTGTTACGATTGTCATTGTCAGTCATGAAATGGAAGTCATTAAGAGTATATGTAATCGTGTAACTATAATGGCAGATGGAGAAATCTATGACACAGTGTTAAGTAAACCAAAAGGTATTCAAAATACCGATAATAGTCCGGCATCCTTTGTAGAACAACTAACAAAGGATGGTGAACTTGATCATGCCTGAGATTTTAGCTCAATATGAAACTCAAATTTGGCAGTCTATCGGAGAAACCTTTGTAATGGTTGGTGTTTCTATTTTAGCTGCTGTTCTGGTTGGACTTCCGGCGGGCACACTGCTTTTCCTTTGCAGAAAGGGCCAGCTGCTTGAGAACACGGTCATTTTCTCGATATTAAATTTACTGGTCAATATTATTCGTTCTTTTCCTTTTCTATTATTAGTTGTATTTTTAATCCCATTTACAAGATTAGTTATTGGTACGGCCATTGGCACAGCGGCCGCGACCATTCCGTTATCGATCATCGCCATTGCACATTATTCGCGGTTAGTCGAGCAGTCCTTATTGGACGTGCCAAGAGGTGTGATAGAAGCAGCCGTTTCAATGGGTGCGTCTGTTAAGGAAGTCATATTTAAATTTATTTATGTTGAGGCTCGTTCCGGACTTGTTCTCGGCTTAACTACTTCAATTATCAGTTTTATTTCCTATTCTACGATCATGGGAGTGGTTGGCGGCGGCGGTATAGGCGATTTTGCCATAAGGTACGGGTATCAGCAGTTTAAAACAGAATTAATGATTTATGTTATTGTTATTATGGTCATACTGGTGCAGCTGGTTCAATTTATTGGGACGACTGTGTCAAGAATGATAGATAAAAGATAAATAATTGGAGGAACATCATGAAAAAACTATTCTTTCTCATTACGGCGCTTCTATTGCTAGTAACCGGCTGTGGTCAAGCTAATGAAGCGAATGATCATAAAAAGGGGCAGGAACAAAAGCAGGAAAAAGTAACCTTGAAGGTTGCGTCGTTAATACCGCCGATGACTGAGATCCTTGACCTTGTGAAACCAGAACTTGCAAAAGAAGGCATTAATCTCGAAATGGTTGTATTAGGTGATAATGTACAGCCTAACACTGCACTGGCGGCAGGAGAAGTAGATGCAAACTTCTTCCAGCATGTGCCTTATATGAAGGATTTCAATAGAAACAACGATGCAGACCTGGTACCGGTTCAACCCATTTACTTTGCGAACTATGGAGTATATTCCAAAAAATATAAAACAATGGATGAATTACCGGAGGGTGCAACCATTGCCATCGCGAATGACGTTTCCAATATTGATCGTTCATTGTCGTTATTAGCTCAACACGATGTCATTAAATTGAAAGAAAAAACGGATGTCTATTATACCAAAGCCGATATTTCTGACAATCCAAAAAACTATAAGTTTAAAGAAGTAGATCTATTAATGTTAGCGAGATTGTATGATGACGCAGATGCTGTATTAATGACACCGGCTTATGCGGCGCCGCTGGGATTGACACCAAAAAGTGATGCCCTCCTAACTGAAGGCGTGGAAAATGACTTTGCGATTACTCTGGTAGCACGTAAAGACAATGCAGACTCGGAACCTATTAAAAAGTTAGCCAAGGCTATGACGAGTCCGGAAGTCCGCAAGTTATTAGAAGAAAAATATGATGAAACTGCCATTCCGGCGTTCAAATAATATATATATGAAAGAGCTGTTCGAGTTGTATTTACAACAGAGAATGGCTCTTTCTTTTTGTAAATTGGGATATATGGTCAGGAGTATTTGTGGAAAAGTACAATCCCAACAAATTAACATTTAATATAGATGTATCACAAAGAAAAGCCCATTTGACAGTGTACACCATAGATTTACTTTATACTATTCGAAATCCAGCTAAAAGTTGAGTTAATGCATGGTTTTTATGTGTAATAAGGCCGATTTCAGGACTTCTCACTTTTTTAATAGTTTTAAATAGTATATAATTATCAGATAAATACTAGATATTTTAATCTATAAATAATTATAGTAGAATTTGAAATGGTAATGATTGAGACAAAAAAGGAGTGTTCCCAGGCAGATTCTGTATGCTTATTGAAACAATGAAGCGTTGCGCCGGGTCTTTTTTGCGATTAAAGGGGATAAGGAAGGGTATAATGAGCAGCTTACAGAAAAAAACAGACGTTATCTTAATTGGTGCAGGTATCATGAGTGCGACTTTGGGAGCTTTACTGAAAGAGTTGGCACCCCAATGGGAAATAAAAGTATTTGAGAAGCTCGCAAAGGCTGGAGAAGAAAGCTCTAATGAATGGAATAACGCAGGTACAGGCCATGCTGCACTGTGCGAGCTGAACTACACGTCCGAAAAATCCGACGGATCTATAGATATAAGCAAAGCTATATCCATTAATGAACAGTTTCAGCTATCCAAACAATTTTGGTCTTATCTTGTAAAAAGCAATCTAATTTCTAATCCACAAGACTTTATCATGCCGCTGCCACACATGAGTTTAGTAATGGGCGAAAATAATGTCACTTTTTTGAAAAAGCGATTTAAAGCGCTATCAAACAATCCCTTGTTTCAAGGAATGGAATTTTCCGATGACACTGAAAAGCTCAAAGAATGGATTCCGCTGATCATGGAAGGCCGTACATCAAATGAACCCATTGCGGCCACCAAAATCGATTCTGGGACGGATGTCAACTTTGGTGCATTGACACGCATGCTGTTTGATCATTTAAAGACTAAAAATGTCGAGATCAACTACAAGCATAGTGTTGCAGATATAAAACGTACCAGCGACGGCTCTTGGAAAGTAAAAGTGAACGATCTTGACAGTGGAAAGGTCGAATACCATACAGCAAAATTCGTATTTATCGGTGGTGGGGGCGGAAGTCTGCCTTTATTGCAAAAAACTGGCATTCCTGAGTCCAAACACATTGGCGGTTTCCCGGTAAGCGGACTATTTTTAGTATGCAACAATCCGGAAGTAGCAGCACTGCATCATGGGAAAGTATACGGGAAAGCCAAGGTCGGCGCACCTCCAATGTCTGTCCCGCATCTTGATACAAGATATATTGACAACAAAAAAACCTTGCTGTTTGGACCGTTTGCCGGTTTCTCGCCAAAGTTCTTAAAAACTGGATCCAATCTCGATTTGATAGGTTCCGTGAAACCGAATAATCTCTTCACTATGCTGGCTGCAGGAGTAAAAGAGATGGCATTGACAAAATACCTTATCCAGCAGGTCATGCTTTCGAATGAAAAGCGTATGGAAGAATTGCGGGAGTTTATTCCGAACGCCAAGAGCGAGGACTGGGATGTAGTAGTTGCGGGGCAGCGTGTGCAAGTGATTAAAGATACCGAGACCGGCGGTAAAGGGACCCTTCAATTCGGTACTGAGGTTATTACCGCAGATGATGGATCGATTGCTGCTTTGCTTGGTGCTTCCCCTGGTGCTTCCACTGCCGTTCACGTAATGCTTGAAGTATTGGAAAAATGCTTCCCGCAGCATATAAAAGAGTGGGAAATGAAAATAAAAGACATGATTCCTTCTTATGGAATTTCGCTGCAGGATAACCCTGATCTCTTCGAGGAAATTTCAAATACAGCAGCGCAGGCCCTTGGTTTAAGTGAAAAAGAAGTGGCATATAGCTAATACATGTACCTGCCATTCACTGGCAATGAAAACGCTTAAGTGATAAATCGTATCTGTGAAGACCATTTTTTCTATGATAAGCGGCCAGAAGTTTCGGAAACAACGATTGAAAGCATTGAATAATTGTTGAATACTGGTAAAGAAACAAGTGTAGCAGCTGACTATTTGCTTCATGGCTGCATGATCTGCAGGCAGATTAAAGGATAAACCTTCACAAAGTTAGAGTAAAAGCCGTCCCTTCCTATTTAAGGGGCCGGCTTTTTCATTTGATCTAACTGAAACCAATTATGGAGTGAGGTACATACGGTTCTTCAAGTGACTCGATTTCGTCAGGAGTTAACTTAATCGTAAGAGCACCTATCGCATCTTCGAGGTGAGATATTTTGGTAGCGCCGATAATAGGAGCTGTTACTGGTTCTTTCTGCAGCAGCCAGGCGAGTGCGATGTGAATTCGGGGGACGCCGCGTTTTTCTGCGATTGCTGCAACCTGTTCCACAACAAATCGATCTGCAGAAGCAGTTGCATCATATTTGGATTTTTGGATGTGATCAGTTTCTGAACGATGTGTGGTTTCTGTCCAATTACGGGTCAATCTTCCGGATGCAAGTGGACTATAAGGGATCACGCCGATTTTTTCTTCCCTGCAAAGGGGAAGCATTTCCCGCTCCTCTTCACGGTATATGAGGTTTAAATGATTCTGCATCGAAATAAAACGTGTCCACCCATTTTTCTCTGCTGTATGTAATGCCTTTTGGAACTGCCATGCGTACATGGCAGAAGCGCCTATGTACCTCGCTTTGCCTGCCTTCACAACATCATGCAATGCTTCCATCGTTTCCTCAATTGGAGTATCGTAATCCCACCGGTGGATCTGATAGAGATCTACATAATCGGTCCCAAATCTCATAAGGCTCTTATCGATTTCACTCAGGATTGCCTTACGGGAAAGACCAGAACCATTCGGACCTTCATGCATGCGGCCATGAATCTTTGTGGCAAGAACTATTTCATCACGATTGGCATAATCCTTCAGAGCTCGCCCGACAATTTCCTCACTTGTACCGTCTGAATACACATTCGCCGTATCGAAGAAGTTGATACCCAGGTCAAGGGCTTTTTTAATAATAGGTCGACTGTTCTCTTCATTTAGTACCCATTGATGAATCCAGCGCTCTGCAGCACCAAAACTCATACAGCCTAAACAAAGCCGGGATACATCCAAGCCGGTATTACCAAGTTTCACATAGTCCATATGATTATTCCTCACTTTCTTTTTTGAACGGATTACATTTCAGCTGATGCTTATACTCTTTATTATGAAGCAAATGAAAAGGCAGCCGTTAACACATTCATATCAAATGATTGCCTGTTCCTCTCATATCTCCTTACGCAATCAACAATTTGGGAATATAATAGAATTAACGAAGATCAGGGAGATTAGGAGAATGATAGATGTCTGAGCGGATATACAAACAGCAGCAGGAACTTGCTGACCTCATTAAGCGTTATTCAGTACAGGACGGTGTTCACCAGACTCCGATTCCGTCTTTATGGCTGATCCGTGAATCGATTGTTTCCGAACCAATATCCAGAGTTAACGAACCATCTTTTTGCATTATCGTCCAAGGAGAGAAAGAGGTAATTCTAGGAAAGGAGGCCTTTCGGTACGGTCCTGCTAATTACATTGTTGCTTCCGTTGACTTGCCGGTTACCGGGCAAGTTGTCAAAGCCTCTTCTGATGCCCCGTATTTAGCTCTGAAGCTTGAATTTACTCCGAGTCTAATCTTGGAGGTATTAAGTGATTTAGAGATTCGCGTCAGCCCCCAAAAAAATGCGAAACGGGCTATGTATATTAGTAAAGCAGAACCGGCTCTGATGGATGCAGCAGTAAGATTAGCCGGTCTGCTGAACCATCCGGAACACATCACGGTACTTGCCCCTTTATTTATAAAAGAAATTATCTATTGGATTCTGAAAGGGCCGCATGGGGAGGCGCTGGAACAAATGGCATTAGAGGGCAGCAAGGCCTCTCGAATCAGGAATGTAATTGATCATATCATCAGTACCTATAATAGGCCTTTTCGAATTGAAGAGCTTGCGGAAATCGCGTATATGAGTGTGGCTTCACTTCATCGGCATTTTAAAGAGGTTACGGCAATGAGCCCCATTCAATTCCAAAAACAGCTGAGACTGCAGGAAGCAAGGCGCCTTTTATTATCTGAGTCAATCGACATAGCTGATGCCGCATTCCGGGTAGGATACGAAAGTCCCTCACAATTCAGCCGTGAATATTCCCGCCTGTTTGGTTTTCCGCCCCGTGAAGATATCAAACGAATGAGGAGACATACAATCAAATGATAAAGGGCTTGTATTACACTAGCCGGAAAGAGTGGTCGTGCAGGGGATACAATAAAAGGCTGTTTTCGCAAACTTTGTTGTTATTGGACAAGGCGCTTGATTTCCACTACAGGATGCTCGCTTTCCGCGGGGCGGGCGGTGAGCCTCCTCGTCTTCGCCTGCGGGGTCTCACCTGTCCCGCTGCTCCCGCAGGAGTCTCGCACCTTACGCTCCAATCAACCTGTTTAACAATTGGTAAATTTACAGAACTTATTTAAAAACAACAATCTTCTAGAAAAGAGCCTTTTAAAAAAAGAGCAAGAAAAGATTTGGGATTTTTCCTTCTCTTTATTTCTTTATCACTTCCATTATTTATCCGCGGCTTCCTTTGGACCATACTGTTAACAATCATTGGTTATGTTTGCACCCTATCATTTGTCCTTTTTCCACTAGTTTTAATAGTCTAAAACCGTTTTTTCTTATAGATAAGTAGATACTATTTATCGTAAAAACTGAAAGCTGACTTATATTTCCCAGGCAGCTTTCAGTTTTTTTATGCCTTCTTGTATGTTGTCTTCTGAGACCCCCGCGAATCCAATTAAGACTGTGGTTGTCGGAGGTTGATTTTTTTTATAAAAATGAGAGGCAGGATAAATGACGACGCCATGCTCCAATGCCTTCTCAATTAGCTCTTCTTCAGTAAAAGCTGAGTAAACGTCAAGCAAGATATGCAGTCCAGATTTTCCTCCCCGAATCTTCACTTGTCTTGCGAATTCCCTTTGTAAAGTCTCTAATAAAATGGTTCTTTTTTTTTGGTAAAGCTTTCTCATTCTATTAATGTGTTTTAGCCATTCGCCGTTTTTTATAAATTCAGCAAGCGTCAGCTGATTATGACTGGACACTGTTTGCTTATACAAGGAAGTGATTTCACGCCCTTTTTCTAAAAGAGATGATGGAAGAATCATATAGCTGATGCGCAGGGAGGGGAGAAGAGATTTAGAGAAAGTGCCCATATAAATGACCCGGTTATGCTGGTCAAGCCCTTGCAAAGAGGGAATCGGCTGTCCGCTGTATCTATATTCGCCGTCATAATCGTCCTCAATGATAAATGATTGAGTTTCTGCAGCCCATGTAAGCAGCTGCATTCTTCTGTTAATGGTCATAATTGTTCCGAGTGGAAATTGATGAGAGGGCGTTACATACACAAGGCTAGGTCGCAATTCTCGGATTTCCTGCATACAGATTCCTTCATCATCTACAGAAATAGGAAGGATCTTCATATGGTTGATTTCAAAAATCCTTCTTGATCTTAGTGAACCGGGATCTTCAAAGCCTATGGACATGTCTTGGCCGAAGACTTGGCACAAGATTTGGATAAGAACAGGGTTTCCAGCCCCTAAGATGATCTGTTCAGGATGAGAATGGACGCCGCGCGATTGATACAGGTGTTCTGCAATGAGTGTTCTTAGCTCAAGTTCTCCTAATATATTTCCTGGCCGATAAAGCTGCTGGCCATATTGATCTAAACTGCTTACCATGCTTTTTCGCCAAGCGGAGAATGGGAAGGAGTCAGAATCCACATTGCCATAATGAAAATCAATCGAGTGTTCATTCTCTTTTGTTTTTGGGTTTATAGAGGTGGTATCTGGCCTTTTAACATGGATATAATCAGAATCATTATAATCAGCAAACCATCCGCTTCTCGGCTTGCTCACAATGTAACCTTCAGCAGCAAGCTGCTCATAAGCCCGTTCTACAGTCGTTTGGCTAATGGAAAGCTGAGTGGCGAGCAGCCTTTTTGAAGGGAGTTTCATTCCTTTTTGAATACGGCCCTCATGCATCTCATTTTTGAAGAGCTGATAGAGCTGTTGATAAAGTGGAATATCTAGATCTCGATTTAAAAAAAACGTGATATCCATTTATGTGATTACTCCTAACTGGCATGCTTTTATTTAAGGAAACTGGCCGTTTATGAAAGGTCAATGTTAGCGTATATTCATTGTAATCCATTATAAAAAGGTTAAAAAGACAAATTTAAAAGGCTGTTTTCGCAAACTTTGTTGTTATTGAACAAGGGGTTGATTGGAACGTGAGAATGCTCGCTTTCCGCGGGGCGGACGCTGAGCCTCCTCGGCTTCGCCTGTGGGGTCTCACCTGTCCCGCTGCTCCCGCAGGAGTCTCGCACCTTACGTTCCAATCAACCTGTTTAACAATTTGTTCACAGAACTTATTAAAAAAACAACAATCTTTTAGAAAAGAGCCATTTAAAAAGATGATTTAGTCATTTAGTCGTTTAATCAAAAGAAACATGAGTTGGAGTGATGGTAATGAAGAAAGTAACAAATGGCTGGATAAATGGTTTTGTTGGCGTACTGATCTTTAGCGGCTCGCTGCCGGCGACACGCTTGGCTGTAGGGGATTTTGATCCGATATTCCTCACCGTCTGCCGTGCTGCGATAGCTGGCGTATTGGCTGGCGCTCTCCTTCTCATCTTCCGGCAGCAGCGTCCAGTCAAAAGTGATATCATTCCTCTATTGGTGGTTGCGTTTGGCGTGGTGGCTGGTTTCCCGCTGCTGACTGCCTTGGCCCTGCAATACGTCACATCTGTGCATGCCATTATCTTCATCGGGCTGCTTCCGCTCTCGACGGCGATCTTTGGAGTGCTGCGGGGTGGTGAACGACCCAGGCCAGCCTTCTGGATTTTTTCTGCTGCTGGCAGCTTCCTGGTCGCGGGGTTTGCCCTCATCCAAGACGGGGAATCATCACCGATCGGAGACGCATTCATGCTGGCTTCCATCATCGTATGCGGTCTCGGGTATGCAGAAGGAGCCCGGCTATCACGAAAGCTGGGGAATTGGCAGGTGATCTCTTGGGCCCTTGTTCTATCGCTTCCTCTCATGCTGCCACTCTCGTTCTATTTTACGCCGGATTCGTGGGCGGACGTCGGTGAGCCTGCTCTCTTCAGCCTGGCTTATGTGTCTGTATTCAGCATGCTCATTGGCTTCGTGTTCTGGTATCGCGGTCTCGCCCAGGGCGGTATAGCGGCGGTTGGCCAGCTGCAGCTTCTTCAGCCTTTTTTTGGTCTTCTGCTTGCTTCCATGATTCTGAATGAGAAAGTTAGTCTGGCACTGGTAGCAGTGAATATTGCCGTTGTACTATGTGTGGCAGCCGCCCGGCGATTCGCAAGGTAACACTGAGCCCATTTTAAAAAGGAAAGAACAGAATCAGTACCATGCTCCGGCTTATTTGACATTTTGCAGCGGGCTTAAAGGATTAATCTTATAGATTCAAAGAAATAATAACGAAACACTTAAAAAAAGAGGGAGGAACCCAATTTATTCCCTTTCTTTTGCAATTTTTTTGGGCGCGGTATTTCATATGGTCGTAGATTACCTATTTCATTTCTTTGAGGGAATAGACACTCCAGGAAAATTCGGGTCCACTACACACATGTTTTTTAGAACTTAAAGATGGGTAAAATAGCCATCTTTTTGAAGGTGAAAACACGAATGGTTTACTGCTTTTCCTGTTGAATAGGTGGCTGACAGGCGAATAGATCAGGCTCGTCATGGAGGGTGAAATGGTGAAACTATATATAGCCCTGGAGCATCTACACGCGTTGGGACCTTTAGTGATGAGTTTTTACCTAGCATATCAGTCTAATAAAAAAGGAAATCTCCTTTATTTCGCGAAAATAAATAGTAATGAAAAAAAGAGGCAGCTCAGGCTATATTTTTATGTGGAACAGGGGCAGTTCTTAATAGTGGTAGTTAATCTGTTCGAAGCTGGATCTTACTTTTCTAAACTGTTTCTTCATGGAGGGAGAATAGTATGGCAGACCAAGAACTGTTAAGCCGCAAGTGGGAGAATTTTGTCAAAACTGGGGAATTAGATCCTGAAATTGACCCTATCATAAGAAATTCCTGGATTCGTTCTAAAAAGTACGAGGTGGATCCTTTTCAGACGAGGGGGAAGGGAAAGCTGCTTCTGCAGGATCTAGAGCCATTATTACAAAGGAAAAAAGAACTTATACAAATATCATTCCCGCTGATGAACATGCTTTACTCGCTTGTAAAAGGATCGGGATTTCTTGTTGTTCTGTGTGATGAAAACGGTTACTTACTCAAGGTTATGGGAGATGAACAGCCACTCAAGGATGCACAATTAATCCAATTTGTGGAGGGAGCGAATTGGAGTGAAGAGGTTATTGGTACAAATGCAATTGGCACAGCCATTAAAGAAGGCATTCCGATTCAGGTATTTTCCTATGAGCATTTCACAAAGGCCACCCAAGCCTGGACATGCTCGGCATCGCCAATTTACACCGCAAGCAATGAACTGATTGGAGTCTTAAATATGTCCGGACCGTTTGATAAAGTTCATCCGCATACGTTAGGAATGGTTGTGTCAACGGTAAAAGCGATTGAGAATCAGCTGCAGTTAAAGGAAAATACAGAAAAAAATGAACTTATGAAAAGCTACCTGGAGGAAACAACGAACACATTGAGTGATGGAATCATCATCACCAACGAACAAGGAATCATAATTAAAACGAATAGGATGCTGCAGAGCATTCTTCAAATGCTGCCGACTGAAATTGAAGGTAAAAACATTATGCATATTTTTGAAAATAGAACCATTGAAACCTTCCGTTTGACGAACCAGGAGGTGATAGATAAAGAGGTCAAACTGCGGATTCGCAATAATGGAGTCCATACATCCGTATTATTAAATGCAAAACCGATTCTAAGAGAACGGAAAATAATTGGCTCACTTGTTACAGTGAAAGGTATCAAAAAAGTTCATCAATTTGTTAACCAAGTATCGGGAAATCAGGCCAAGGTCACTTTTGAAGATATGATTGGCGAAAACGAAATATTTCTAAATAGGATTCACGAAGCAAAACTTGCCGCAAAGTCCGAATCAACGGTCCTGATTATGGGTGATAGCGGAACAGGCAAGGATTTATTGGCTCAAGCGATACATAATGACAGCAGCCGAAGGAGACATCCGTTTCTTGCGATTAATTGCGGGGGCATTCCGAGAGATTTATTAGGAAGTGAACTATTCGGATATGTTGAAGGCGCATTTACGGGAGCAAGAAAAGGTGGAACGGCCGGAAAGTTTGAACTTGCTGACGGGGGTACATTGTTTCTGGATGAAGTTGGGGAGATGTCTCTAGAAATGCAGGTACTTTTGCTTCGAGTTCTGCAAAATCGTGAAGTTGTTCGAATAGGCGGAAACAAGGTAGTACCTGTTAATGTTAGGATCATAGCCGCAACGAACAAAAATTTAAAACAAGAAATACAAAAGGGCAATTTTCGAGAGGATTTGTATTTTCGATTACATGTTATGCCTATTTATCTGCCAAGCTTACATCAACGGAAAAGTGATATACCTTTGTTAGCTGAATATTTCTCCAAACAGATTGCTCACAGAATGCAAAAAAGGGTTCCCCAAATAACAAACGAAGTGATGGAATTATTGAACATGTATAGGTGGCCTGGAAATATTAGAGAGCTTCAAAATGTTATGGAACGGGCTATTGTTAAATCAATGAATCAAGAATTAACACTTGAATTGTTTCCTGAAGAAATGACCATTAGTCATGGAAATGACCATTATCATCATGAATTGTTACCCAAAAAAGATGAAATTAAAAAGCAGGCACTAATGGAATCCATCAAAATATATAACGGAAATTTTAGCAAAGCAGCAGAATATTTAGGTATATCAAGAAGTACGTTGTATCGGCAAATGGAACGTTATCATATTAGGTAAAAACGGCCTTCTTTTCGGTCATCCTTGCCGGTTTCATGTTGAATCCCTCAGAGCTTTAAGGTTGTGGGCTAAAACTGTCCCATTATGAAACACTGTCCCATTTTAAATGGTACATAGTGTCTTATAATGGGACAGTTTCATTTAACAAAGCGGGAAATGACAGCGTTTTCATATTGGCACGATCCTTGCATTTAAAAAAGAGGAAAGAAACTTTTGATGCAGAAGGAGGAATTTTAGTGTCTATAACAAGTGAAAAGGTGAAGATACCTGTTGACAAGGTTAAGTGGATGTACGAAACCATGGTAAAAAGCCGTTATTACGAAGACACCATGGTAGAGGCATACAGTGAAGGCAAAAAGCCTGTTTTTAATATTGGGGCAGGTCCAGTTCCGGGAGAAATGCATCTAAGTACGGGACAAGAGCCTGCAGCGGTTGGCATTTGTGCACATCTTACAAAAAATGATACCGTCACTTCCCCACATCGTCCTCATCATCATGCCATAGCGAAAGGCGTAGACTTAAAAAAAATGACAGCTGAAATGTATGGAAAGGTTACAGGACTTGGAAAAGGAAAAGGGGGGCACATGCATTTATTTGATCCAGAGGTTAAATTTTCTTGCGGCGGAATAATTGCAGCGGGCATTCCACACGCAGTTGGGGCAGCACTTGCTGCAAAGAAAAAAGGCAAGGACTGGGTTGCCGTTGCCTTTATAGGAGAAGGAGCAGCTAATGCAGGCGGCTTTCATGAATCATTAAACCTGGCTGCAGTTTGGAAATTGCCATTGATCGTGGTTGTAGAAGATAATGCTTACGGCATATCTGTATCTAAACGGAATTCCACTGCTGTCGAGTCTAATGACAAACGCGCTGCTGCATATGGAATTGCTGGAGCATACGTTCGAAATAATGACCCCATTGAAATGTACCGCGTATCTGAAGCAGCAGTTAAAAGGGCTAGAAGCGGCCAAGGACCATCGATTATTGAAATCGAAACGCATCGTCATTTAGGTCATTTTCAGGGGGACCCTGAGCTGTATCGCGATACGGAAGAGGTACCGAATCTCCGCAAAATCGACCCAATCCTAAAAGTAAGAGAATTATTGCAGCTTGAAGGAATAGCAACAGCCAAAGAACTTGAGGACTTAGAAGAAAAGGTGAAAAAAGAAGTAGACGAGGCTTTTGCATATGCAAGAGATAGTGAGTATCCAAAACCAGAGGATGCCTTAAACGACGTTTATTAATTTTGGATCTTTTTTTTACTTCGCTCTTTTAATTATAAAAGGCTCTTTTCTATTTGTTTGTTTTTTATAAGTTCTGTGAACCTGCCTAATTGTTAAACAGGTTGATTGGAACGTAAGGTGCGAGACTCCTGCGGGAGCAGCGGGACAGGTGAGACCCCACAGGCGAAGCCGAGGAGGCTCAGCGCCCGCCCCTAAGGTCCGCGAGCATCCTGTAGTGGAAATC
>NZ_PGUY01000033.1 GCF_002863585.1 Peribacillus deserti
AACAGTGTAGCCAAGAGTGAATAAAATGACTCTTTCTTTTTACACAATTATACGGACTTAATCCCAAAAGCTTATGAGTTTCAGGAGCAATGAGCAATCGAGTATTGTTAGCTTCATGAATGCAATTCCGCATGTATTCAGTATAAATTTCGAATTTTGAACAAACCGGTACAAAAAAGGAATATCCTCACAAGCAAAGCGCCTGATGCTGTCAGGCGCTTTGCTCTGATATAATAAGTTAACAGAAATATCTGACGAAGGAAAAGTTATACTTTTGAAATGCCTACATATCTTGAAATAAACTAAACAATGTAAGGGGAGAGGCTATGCAGCGGATATTAATTATGATCAAACTATTCCAGCGAGAGCCATTGTGGTTTAAATCGCTGATCCTTTTTACTTTGCTGATCTCCATCATATTAAGCAGTTCTATTTTTTCGGGTAATTACTATCAAGGCGGCTCTAAAGCAGCGGCTGCTATATTCTTTTTTGCATATGGTGTTAAAATGCGAAGGAATGTAAAGATTTCTATCCTCATGTTTGCTTTAGCTGTGGTATGTTTGGTTCTTGCTGTTCTAGCCATTTGGTAGAGTTTCAGATTTTATGATTTCAAACTATTGTATATAGCTTTTATTCTCGTCATGCTTTTTTAAAAAGTAGTCCCCAATATAGGATTAATTACACTCCTCAAAAAAGCACGTACTCTAATAGTTTGTACACAATTTGAGTAATTTCCGACTTTAAATTAAGTAGTGGATGCCATGTTTTCCAATTTCTTAAAAAGCAAATGACTCAACATTTCTTTAGATAATGCTGTATACAGCAGGGTTTGTTCTGACTCTTCTTGAACTTTTGTGTCACATTCAAAGTAAACTGCCTAATGTATGTATTTTTCCCAGACTTGCATGCAATCAAATTTTCGAGAGGGAGGGTTCACTGCACTTCCCTTAAGCCTTTCCCCTCATGAATTTCGCGAATACCTTCCTCACATACTCCATATGAACGCCATGAACAGGATTCACATATTACCTGAATGTCGGAAGGGACGATATACGTTCGGATTAACGACTCGATTTTCTCCCAGCTTAGAATTTGTCCGATTTTAAGACCCAATTTCTCCAGGATCACAGCATCTCTGCCATAAATATGAGCGTTTTGACAGTGGTATTCACCTGAGTTTGGGTACTTTTCACATAACTGATCGGGCCCCAGTACCAGTTCAATCATGATTTTAGGGTTTTCTCTCAGTGTTTGGTGCATACGTGTCATATTTTCCACGTATTCTTGGGAATAGCCCATACCCCGATAACCCAAAAGGCAGAATAGATGATGGCCCCGCAGCTTATACATAACTTTCCTCCAATCTGGACATTTTTAAAATATGTTAACTGATATTCTGTGAGGTTAACTATTGGTAATTATAATAACAGATTAAGGAATACTGTGTTAGTAAAAAATAGTAAACCGGCCAAAAATGACCGGATTATGGTTCATCCTAAGAATAAATCCAGCAGATTTGAAGCTGTACTTGATTGTTTATTATAGAGTTCTGAATAACCGCATTTCTTGCAATAGACTACGGTGAACTGGTTATGCTGAACATCAAACAGCTTCGACAAGCCCGTTCCGGTCATGGCTACATCTTTTGTTCCTGCCTCCTGGCTTCCGCATTTAACGCATCCTTTTTGACTCATATCGCAACCCTCCTCCTTCACTTTATTGAAGGATTTAATCATTTATTCTTTTATGGAATGAAAGTTTGTTATTGATCTAATATGGGGTTTTTGGACAATTGGTAAGTACTAAGAATTATTTTTTTGTTAATCTGTATAAGTTTTTAGGAGAGTTACATTTTGCATGGATTATAAACGTTCTAATGAATAAGTTCATGGAAGAGCCTATAAATAAAACCCTATGGATACAGTTGTAAAACAAAAAAACGCAACACGGATTTCGAGCAGGTTACTTTTTGTAGATATAGAGCCTTATTTTAGCCTTACTAAAATTTCAGGAGAAATAAAATTTTGCTTTCTTTTCTGTTACCATTTATTTCATTTTTCAAAAAATAACTTTATACTTAATTGATTACTTCTCACTCCAAATCATGCACTGGATATGGATTAAAGGGGGAGTTTACCTGAAAAGAATTTTTATGCTACTAGGTTTTATACTAGTTCTTACACTTTTGGGGGCGTGTACATCTAAACCAGAAATAGAACTTATTCATGCAAAAGGTTGGTATGATTTAAAAAAGAAATAGTATCTACTAGAATAAAGTAATAATTAAATGGGGAGGTGGTCAGTTGATTCAAAGGAAAATGATCGCGGCTTCCATCTCAAGTTCGTTACTCGCCCTTTTATTGGGTGTTATTATACCAAATCCATATAGAGAAGGATTTGTCGTTGGACAAAACTATTTCATTTCAACAACTGCGATTGTAAATCTATTTTTGATGTACTTTTTCCCAGCGGTCCTTTTATACGGCATAGCCACATCGATCTTTAGTGATCTGGCAGGACAGTTTTTATCAAGGGTAAGTGAAAACAGGCTGAGAGCGGTACTTGTTTCTCTGATATTGCACGTTTTATTCGGACTTGTACTTCTACCGTACAGCTTAGCGGCTTCCATCTTATTTTTCACTATAGATAAACTGCTGCGAAAGAAAAATACCATCTACCCATGGAGACAAGCAGTTGTGAGCTTATTCATCCCGATAGCATTGTGGGTTATTTCTTGGGTGATTGTTGGCATAAAGGATTATATGGACATGATTTACATAATAAGGCTGTAACCTTAATCATTTCAACTTAAGCATGTTAAAATCGAGGAAGAACAGCTCTACAGAAATGCTTTTAGCCATTGATAAAGGGCTGCAGCATTTTGCCGATATTGTTCTTGATCAGTGAAGACCTCTTGATCAGGTAACCTGCTAGAATCATAGAGAGGATGAACATTCAATGAGATATTATGCTGTTTTTTTACCAACGTTAAATCAGGAAAAGAGTCAAGAATACCGTGCGGAGCATCTTACCTTTCTGGATGAGAAACGAAGGGAAGGAAAAATATTTGCCAATGGACGCTTTCCTGACGGGGCAGGAGGGCTGGTCATTTATCGGGCCGGCACACTGGAGGAAGTGGAACAATGGGTCAAAGAGGATCCATATATTATTCAGGGAGCGAGAGGTTTCGACATCCACGAATGGGAAATGGTGACCGAAGCCATTTTGCCGCTCTGACATGAAAAGTCTGTAATAGATGCTTTGCTTATAGAGTAACCCCCATTTACTAGTTGCAAAGATATCCAGTTAAAATAAAGAATAAAAAAGCCTATTTTCGAATGGGCTCTGTTTTAAAGGCCCGCCTTAATTTTTGTAATATCTGCCATTAAAATGAACATTGCTCTTTTTAAATTCCGCTTCCATTTCACTCTTTAGTGGAACAAGAGCGATTATTTCAAGTATGAAGGCTATAGATAGCCATGCAGCCAATGTGTTTATGCAGTCACACCGAAATCGAGCACGTAACGAAATCCTTACAGCCGTTGGGAACATAACCAAGGAAGAGTAGAAATGCAGATTGTATAATGTTCGTTCTGCTTGTTTCACCCGGAATTTCTGGTTTAGCGCAATTAAATTTTTATCCGATGCAATTATTTTCCTATACATAGCAATAATTTTTTCATACGCGGCAATTATTTCGTTATATGATGCAATTAATTTTTATTACGCTTATTATCCCAAATATCCTGCAACAGATCTTAATATTAACTTAAGGCAGGTTAATAGATGAACAAGGAGTAGTGAATCAGTACATGAATAGGAATGAGATTCAAAATAAAATTCTAGAGTTAAAGGACGAGTACTTACAGCTGCAGCATAATCTGGAAAAACTGGAGTTCGTGAACGGGAATCTGTCCCCGCTGGAAAAACGGCTGTCCGCAATTGAAGAGGAATTGAGTTCCCTTAATGACAACATACGAAAATTGGATCAAGTGGAATCAGCAGAGGAGAACCATAAAAATAAATAATTTAATATATACAGCACGTTATTGGCTACCATAAACGTTGAAAAAAGTGGATGGACCGTTTTCAAGGGGTCGCAACTTAGGGTAAAAAAAAGGAGGTGAAAAGCACCTCCTTTTATAAAATATTTATTAATAAGGGAATTGACGGTATTTAGTTTGAAGAGACACCCATTTTACAACAGTAAACTCGTCAACTACATATGGAGTACCAAATCGTCCTAAGCCGCTGCCTTTGGTTCCACCGAATGGCAGGTCAGGGTTAGCGTTTACGTTTTGGTCATTAACATGCGTCATACCAGCATCAATTTCAACAGCAAGTTCTGCTCCTTTTGCTAAGTCAGCAGTGAAGATAGCAGAGCTTAGTCCGTATTCTGTGTCATTCGCAAGTTCAATTGCTTGTTCATCTGTTTCTGCTTTAATCATAGTTGCAATTGGAGCAAACAATTCAGTTTGGGCTAGATTACTAGCGTTGTCTACGTCAACGAAGACATAAGGTGTGATGATATTTCCTGCACGTCTTCCTTCCAAAGCAAGTTTTACTCCATCTTTTTTAGCCTGTTCAACAACAGCTTCTGCTTTTTGAAGTTGGCGCTCATTGATTAGAGGACCAATTACAGTTGATGGGTCTCGTGGGTCTCCATAAGGTAATTTGCTAGCTCTCTCTACAAATTTGTGAACAAATTCATCATATTTATCTTTATGGATTATAAAGCGGTTAACAATCATACAAATTTGTCCCTGATGCAGGAATTTACCGAATAGAGCAGCATCAACTGCTGGGTCTACATCAGCATCAGAGAGAACTACGAATGGTCCATTTCCACCTAATTCGAGTGCTACACGTTTTAAATGTTTACCGGCAATAGCGGCAATATGTCTACCAACTGGAGTAGAACCTGTGAAGCTGATTAGTTGTGGAATTGGATTTTCTAACATTCCATCTCCAATCTCTGTCAAATCAGTCATGATGTTATTGAATACACCAGCAGGTAATCCAGCTTCTTCAAACGCCTTTGCAATAATTGCTCCACCTGATAAGCCAACTTGAATATCTGGCTTATGTACAACTGTATTTCCTAATGCAATTGCTGGTGCAATAGTTCTCATGGACAAGTTCATAGGGAAGTTAAAAGGCGATATTGAAGATATAACTCCTAATGGCAAGCGGTGAACTTGATTGATTTTATCCGGAACATGAGAAGGTAATTCTTTTATTTTATATATTTCATCGGCTATACGAATAGCTTCTTCGATTTCGTCGATAGAAACTTGCACTTCATGGTTCGACTTTATAACGGTTCCACCTGTTTCACGGATAACAACGTCAACAATTTCGTCGCGGTTAGCATGCAGGTAATCAGCAGCTTTACGAAGGATAGCTCTTCTTTCTTCAGCAGAGGATTTAGCCCATTCCTTTTGCGCTTTTTTAGCAATTTCAAATGCTTCTTCTAACTGTTGTGCAGTTGCTAGTTTAACAGTAGTGATTTTTTCATGATCATATGGGTTTGTGATGTCATATGTACGCGAACTTGCGCCTTCCACCCATTTACCGTTAATAAAACTTTTGTTTAAATGATCGAATTTATTCATAATGAACACACTCCTATTCAATTTAGAAAGACAATTTAGAACACATACGGTTTGCTTCTAAAAGACTCCTATTTATATGTAATAAATTGTGATTAGTATAAACTTTACTTTATTTTTGTCAATCCCTTTTTCAGAATATTATTTCGATATTTACTAAATCATAAAAATGGATGATGAAAATTACCACATACGGGACATACGAATTTACTAAATTAACCAGAAGGACGCCTTTTACAATGCTCGGGATATATATGAATATACTTGAACGTCTATCTATCTCACAGACGGGCAGCCTGTAGTCAATGAATAAGTATATTAGGGTATTTTTGTAAGAGATATTTAGTAATGGAAATTACGGCAAAGGATGTGATCTAATGGACAATAAAATTTCATTGATTCGCTCTGCAGCTTTAGCTCCTGTAGATTATGCATACGCCAGCCGGGTGCCTGCAGGGAAGGAACTATTCTTTTTAGCGGGTGCTTGTCCTCTTAATAAAGAAGGTATCGTATCCCATGCAGGGGATTATCGGCTTCAGGCAAAGCTTTGTGTGGAGAATTTGAAAGAAGCATTGAAAGAGTGCGGAGCCACATTAGAAAACGTTATATATACCAGGGTTCTGGTAGCATCCCAGAACCGGTCTGATCTAGTCACCGCGTGGGAAACAATAAGGAAAGAATTTGGTGAGTGGGATGTTCCAAGCACCTTATCAGGGGTTACAGTATTAGGATATAGAGATCAATTGGTGGAACTCGAAGCAGTAGCAGCAGTAGACAATCAGACAACTTGACCATAAAAAAGGACATTCCTGCTTATATAGGGATGTCCTTTTTCCTTAATAATGGGATAGTGGTTTTTAATAAATTAAAATTCTTTAAAATCACTAGAAAGAAATGGATGAAATTGGATGTTGCGGGTTCATTTGTAAACCCTTAAACTATAGTTTGGAATAGTAATATACTGGAAGGAATGGTAATTATGAAAAAAGCAGCATCCATTTTATTGTCTGCCGGTTTGATTCTGTCATTCTCACCCGTTCAAAATACTGAAGCCGCAGCTAAAGTAAAAGTTGTCACATACAAGAACTGCACAGAGCTGAACAAAGTGTATAAGGGCGGCGTAGCTAAGTCGTCGACAACCAAGAACAAGGGTGGCAAGACAAAGTATAAGCCTTTTGCTCACAAAGCTCTATACGATAAGAACACAAAAAGCGATAGAGACAAAGACGGAATTGCATGTGAAAGATAAGAGGGGCCGACTTGGCTTCTTTTTTTGTATTGGACGCCATCCAGTAATGATTGTTCACCGTTAATAAAGAGATGATGATGTATTTTAAGAAGCACTAAAATAATGTATATAAGATTTAATTGAACTGAAATTCATAGAATTAGTACAAATGAAAGAAGGGAGTTCCAGGTAAGAGATCCCTTCTTTAACATGGCATGTTTATTTTAGGTCCGGTTCAAATATGGTACAAAACCAGCATGGAAATGTTTGTTACTCACCATCTTCTGTAACCTGGTGGCCGAAGCTATGGGCTTCTGGCGCCTGATCTAAATGAACGGTTTCTTCGATTTTCTTACTGGTTTCATACGAATTTCTCTTCATTTCCTTATTGTCTGTATGTTCCTGATTAGCCAAATATGTCACCTTCTTCGATTAAATAATTACTTTGTCGTACTAATATGTCTTTTATATAAGTTCCCAGAATAAGGCTGATTTATTCGGAAAGGTAATGAGCACGGATGACGTGATAACTGAGACCTGCCTAAATAAGTGGATCATTCTTATAAGAAAGTAAAGCATCGTGTGGAGTCTATCCATACAGGTTCCTTGATATATGTAAAAGCGCTGATTAAATTTTCGGACTGTTATATGTAAACGAAGATTCGCTCACCATGTGCAGCCCCTTGTGTGGGTCATAATAAAAGGTCATCGCTTTTTTTGTCCGTTCCTGGATGGTGTATTTAAGGTCGGTAGCCCGGCTGTATTTTTCCTTGAATCGACTGATCTTCATATCAAGCTCGAAGGAATGGCCAAATCTTAAGTTTACTCTTGTGGTTGAAGGAGAGAGTTTATCAGGTTTAAGGACATGGGAGTGGGAAAGCCAGATGCATTTTTCGTTCTTTGGCGAGAAAAGCGGGAACCAGTAGAGATCAAGCTGAGAGCAGACAGAGACAGGACACATGCTGATATTACCAAGGGAGTACCTGGCAGCACGGATACCTCCCTGGAGATCAGATGCTCCGTAATACAACATGCTATCATCAATGATGTCTAAAGGCTTTTGTCTGACAAGGAACGTATCTGTACCCTGAATAACCCTTGAGCAGTGATATCCATTCGAATCAAATTCTGACTTAATTAGTACCGTGTCTTGATTAATAATAAAGCTTCTTCTCATTTCCATGATAAATCCCCCTAAATCCTTTTTTTATTTATTGCTGCAAATGAATTCTCTTTAATACAGATTGATTGGAACGTAAAGTGCGAGACTCCTGCGGGAGCAGCGACCCCACAGGGGAGCCGAGGATGCTCACCGCCCGCCCCGCGGAAAGTGAGCATCCTCACGTTCCAATCAACTCCCTTGTTCAATAACAACAAAGTTTGCGAAAAAAGTCTTATAATTTCACCCCCCCTTTAGGTCTATTATCCTAATTGCTAGAAATGGTGTAAATGAGTATTTCTCTTGCCTTTCTATTTTTCAAGCAGGGCTCTTCAATATGAAGTTATTGTCATTTTTTTACGAATTTTACGGAAATTTATATTGATTTTACCTATAGAGGGTCAATAAAAACTTGCTGGGATTTGGAAATTGTTGAAAAAATATTAAATTCAGGGTTTTAGATTTATAAATTCTGGAAAAAGAAAAGGGATAAATCTAATTCCATTTGCTCATATGTCCACTGATATGTGGCTGAATCGAACTATTTTTATGTTGAGGCTGGTTTGGTAAAATTTATATATCTTTGTTTTTGCTTAACTGTACAGGAGGTTGACCCATGGAGCATAATGAGGCAAAGATTCATAGCCTGAACAGCGGAATCAGCCAGCTGGGTTCATTGGTTCGTGATTATGAAGATAAAGTAAGGCGCCTAAAGAATGCTTATGCGCAGATTTCCAGCGAACAGGAAGAATTTCACACAAACAGGCAGCTGGTGAAGGAGCCAGCTCTGTCAGCCCATACCTGGGCAGGCAGACATGCTCGGGACTTTGAAGAAATCCGGAGTGAGATGGAGAGCGAGTATAATCTGCTCTCAGGTGAGGATACAGAAGCCATTCTTCAGGATCTCGAGGATAAGATCACGTACTATGAGGATCTTATTTCGTCAGCACGCTCACGGATAGGGTCCATGAATTCTGAACTAAATCTGTTAATGAATTAAGGAGAAAACAGATATGGAAATTAAAATTAAAGAACAGGAAGTTACCTCTGCATTTAACGAGCTGAACACCAAACTTCAGGCACTTGAAGTGGTAAAACATGACGCCGGATTCTCCAATACGTCCATGGAATTCGCTTCCGCCATGGAGGAAATCGAGAATTCCTACTATCAGGTCATGACGAATTACAAGCGGCTGCTTACCGAATTTCAGCAGGATGCATTAAAGAAGATCCAGGAATTCATCCAGGTTGAAGAGGAGCTTGGACAAGAAATCAGCAGCGGGGGGCCAAGATGAAAGCGATAGATGTGTCAGAAGTATTTGCCAGCATTGACAAGTCACTTCAGCAAAAAAAGAAAGAAAAAGAATCTATATTAGATGTCCGTGACGCCGTCAATAAGATCATAGATCTCGGGGATGCCCTTGAAGGAAGCGGCGGAAACGCCATCAAAGACCACTTCACAACCATACATATACCCGCCATCCTTCTATTGAACCAGTTCCAGCAGACTTATATGGATGAACTGAAGAAAGTGAAAGAGCTGATCTCGGATTACGAAACCCCAAACGGTGTGGTCCGCCAAGACTTCATCGAGCATGACATCAAGCAGGCTCTCCAAAAATTTGAGAATATCGCCCGTACCATCATTGATTCCATTAACGAAGAGCTCTCCAAAGTAAGCGACCTTGTGAGCTCTGCTCCCTTAAGCTTCAGCCGAATGGATTCCCTGCTAAACCGCGCAAACTTACATAATCAGAAAACAGTGGAGGATCTCCATAAGCTGGACAGCGATGCAGGAAAGTCCTTAAAAGAAGTGCAAAAGAACCTGGATGAAGTCGGACAGTTCATTTCCAAGGTCGAGGGCTGGAGCAAAGGCGGTGTCTACCTAAGCAAGGAGACTATGAATGAAATCAACACGTACCTTGAGAAAAATGATTCCCTTTCAAAGCTGATTGAGTCCGCATTGGAACTATCCATTGAACAGGGGGATTCTACGTTTCTTGGAATGGTTACAGACTGGCTGGATAAGTTTGGGAAGACAACCGGTGTTAAGGATGCGCTAAAGGGTAGTGCTACATTTTTAATTTTAGCGTCTAAAAGGCTTGAATTCGTAAAGGACGGAGAAGGTAATTATACTATAAAAGCCGCAAAGGGCTGGATAAAGAATAAAGGCAAATATGAAAGCCCCCTTGCAGCCGCTTTGTATAAAGTAATAAAGAAAGGCAGTTCTAGCCCGATTTCCTTTATCAAGGAATATTTTAATAAATATCAAAATGCACCAAGCCGGCTGCTTAGGGAATTAGTAGGTTATAGTCCAAACACTAATGAGAGGAGCTTAAGAAGGATTTTAAATGAACATTTTCCTAATTTGAAATTTATTGAAGAAGGCGTTGAAAATTACAGACGTTTCCCCCTTGATGTTTCGGCAACACTAAAGCAGTTTGTCACTGTAAAGGGTGTAACGGGCCTAGTAAAAAGGATTCCTTATGTGGGATTAGGTATTTCTGTTGTCACTAACGGGTCTGAATTCTTTAATGACGGAAATAAATACAAATCAACCTCTGAGAAGGCGGGGCGGGCTGCTGCTGGATTAGGAATGGATGCAGGGATAGCTGCATTGACTACTGGGGGCGCTGCTATAGGAACCATGTTCTGTCCTGGGCCGGGTACTCTTATTGGCGGGGCTGTGGGAGCTACTATAGGTATTGTTTCGTCTTTTGCTTTTGAAGATGAAATTAAAAATCTTGGAGAAAAAGCTGGAAAAGAAATAGGGGAAAAATCGAAAGAAGTTAAGAAGCACTTGCTAAATTTTACAGACCAAGTAAAAGACTTTACGAGCGATACGGCAGATTCTTTATCCAATGCGGGTAAGTTTGTCACTGGTTTATTTAGATAGTAAAGGAGCTCGAGGATGAACACAGTTAAAGGAAGAGGAATATCATTAACAACGAATGAGCTAGCTTCAGTTTTAGCTCTTTGCGGCTATGAATCTATGGCAACCGATGTGATTAATGGCCAAAATGAATTAAATAGCGAAGAAGACTTTGACAAATTCCTCAAAGAAACTGAAGCTTCTTTAAAGATAAAAGGGTTTTGGAATGAACAGCGGGAAAGTTATATCGAGGAAGGGCTGGAGAGCCTGATAACGCTTCTCGTACACTCGAAAAAAAAAGTCAGGATCATTAGAGGACAAAAAGTGACGTTTATTCATTCACTTAACCGAAATAACCTGCTGTTGCAAAGGATTTCAGATGGAATCCATAGCCTAGAAATCATAAATAGCCAGGAATTGAAGAAAGTCCTTCAAAACTCATGTCAAGGAGGTCTTGTATCCTCCCATGAAATCGATAAATTGGAAACACTAAAGCTGAATGAGGATATCTTTAATCAATTACACCACTTGACTAACGAATCCGTCAGTAATCTACTAGCTAGAAATCTCCCTTTTTCATTAAGTAGATTCTTAGAAGATTTTGAAGCAAATGCTTTTGAATTTGACAATGCCTCATTAATGGAGATAAATTTTGAGCAGGATGTCTTATCTATTAGCCAAATATTCTTCTTTTTAAATATGGGAAACTACTTATGGATTATGGATTATGATAATGTAAAAGAAAATGAAATCTTTGTTATTCCAATGAGGGTTGAGGACTTTAATAACCTAATTTTTTCGGTTATTTCGGATTATTTTAGAAACTAGTAAGGATGATGATTAGTTTTATGAAAAAAGTTATTGGCTACGGCATGGCCTTTATCGTATTAACTTTGATGGCGGCCATGCTATATGGTGCAGACATTCCATTGCCAAGCGGGTATGTTTGGCTGATCTTAATTTTAAATACAATTTTTGCGTTTTTCTCCATTTTTGCTCCCCGGCCAGTACTATATTTATATGAAATGAATGCATTCGAAGAAAAGGATTCAATTAGAACATATTTTTTTAAGTTGATAGCTCTAACTTTTTCAGGTTTAAATTATTATGCGCAAGATATCATTTATAGAGTTCCTTTTGTGGTAAGCAGGCTTATTAGCATAGTATTCTTTCTATTTTTATTATGGCAGATGTTCTTGTTAACAATGATTTTTTAAACATACATATTTGGCAGCACCTTCGTCTAATTTCAAGATGATACATAGCAGCACCTACCTTAAATACATTGCACCAAAAAGGAGAACGGGACTTGGAAGCACAGCTAATTCCGAAAACAACTCAAAAAAACAAAGGCAAATCTATTTCTATATTTGTAAAGAGTAATATAGCCATATTTTTTCTAATTGGCTCGCTAGTTATCAATTTTCCCAGTTGGGATGGTGAAGTCTGGTTAATTGTAGTTATGATTGCACTTGGTTTTGAGATTTTTGCATTATTGCTAATGGTTATAGAAAAAATGAAACCGAAAAAAAACACTAATAGAAAAGGAGGCCCACAATGTCTTTTTTTCAGAAACTGTTCAGCAAAAAGAAAATGGAAAATGAGGAGCTCCTCAAAGAGATCATTTTAATAGGCAAAGAGCTGCGGGTAAATAAACTAATCTTAGAGAAGGTCATCCCTTTTCTTGAAGAAAAAGCGGAAAAACTTGGTCCCCGGGAATTTCACCCGTGGATAGAAAAGTGGTACCTATCCCCCGAATTCCTTGAATTTGTTTACTCCCGTTTTACTCTGGAAGACCTATCTCAATTACTGAAGGAACGCAATAAAAAATATGACTATTACGCTAATGATGTAATGCGAGAAACGCCGATAGATGAAGAGAAATATCCAATAGAAGTCGACAAATATGATCAAGAGCATAAGACCGCTTACTTTGTGACTGCATTGATCATAAGAAATATGGTGGGTAGTGCACTTCCTTACTAGATAGAAAAATTACTTAACAGCGGGGGAAGAGTTAATGTCCTTTTTTCAAAAGTTATTTAATAAGAAGAAGATGGATAATCAGGAACTCCTCGAAAAGATGAAGCTTGTGTGTAAGGATTATCATATCCATCCCATTATTCTAAGAGAGGTCATTCCTTTTTTTGAGGAAAAATCTGCAAAGCTGGGTCAGCGCGAATTTCATCCTTGGATTGAGGACTGGAGTTATTCACCTGACTTTCTTGTTTGGGTTCATACTCATTTCACCAAAGATGACCTATTTGAACTGTCAAAACAAGGTGATGTAGCTTACGATTTTTATGTGAATGAAATAATAGATGAATCACAGATTCACGAAGAAAAATATCCAATAGAAGTAGATCAATATGAACCTGACATTAAAACTGCTTTTTTTGTTACTGCTCTTAGGATTCGAGATATTATTGGAAGTGCGCTTCCTTATTAAAACAGAAATTAGCACTCACAATCTGTTGAGTGCTTGTTAGTGTTTGTTGATTTTTCGGCTTCTTAGTTTAATAGGTTGGTTAATCTAAACCGAGCTGCCTAGTATGATCCACTGAATTAGTTACTTTACTGTTCGTATTATTTTTTTAAGGAAAATTTGCAAACATTAACAGGCAAGGAGAAGGGGCATGTCCTTATTTCAAAAATTGTTCGGGAAACGTAAGTTAGAAAATGATGAGTTATTAGAAAAACTCCTGAGCAGAGGAAGGGAACTGGGGATCCCTGAAAGAATCCTAAGAAAAACAAATCCTTATTTCAAAGAGAAAGCAGGGGAGCTTGGGCCGAGGGAATTTCACCCTTGGATTGATGAGTGGTATTACTCACCGCAGCTGCTTGAATTTGTGTATAGTCACTTCTCCCTCGAGGACCTCTCTCAACTGGCTGAGCAGCGTGATGATAAGTACGATTATTACGCAAATGATGCCATAAGCGAAACGCTTATCGATGAAGAGAAGTACCCTATCCCAGTGGACCAATTCGAGGACGAGTACCGAACTGCTTACTTTGTCACAGCACTTATGATCAGGGATATTGTGGCGAATTCTCTTCCATATTGATTGTTGAGATAAGCACTCAGGCTCTTGCTGGGTGCTTATTATTGCAAGAAAAAATTTTAAAAAGATCTAGGGGGCGGCATATGTCTTTATTCCTCAGATTATTCAGCAGAAAGAAGATGGCGAATGAGGATCTCCTCAAAGAGATCATTTTGATAGGCAAAGAGCTGCGTGTGAATAAACTAATCTTAGAGAAGGTCATCCCTTTTCTTGAAGAAAAAGCGGGAAAACTTTGCCCCCGGGAATTTCACCCGTGGATAGAAAATTGGTATCTTTCACCCGAACACCTTGACTTTGTTTACTCCCGATTTACTCTAGAAGACCTATCTCAATTACTGAAGGAACGCAATAAAAAATTCGATTATTACGCCACCGAAGTCATGAGTGAAACGCCGATCGATGAAGAGAAATATCCAATAGAAGTGGACCTATATGATCAAGAACATAAGACCGCTTACTTTGTGACGGCATTGATCATAAGAAATTTGGTGGGCAGTGCACTTCCTTACTAAATAGAAAAATTACTACCTGTACACCAGGGTAGTTATTTAGTAAAAAGAAGGTAAATTTATAAGATGGAACATTTCAGAGAGCACAAAGCTTGAGGATATATTAATCGCCTCAAGCTTTTTTGTATGCTGATTAAAGTTTCTAAGACTTACTTAGTCTCTCCACTCATTACTTTGGCGAAAGGAAAAAGAAGAGAGATGGTTTATGAAAATTTAGATGTGTCGACATTTTTCTAGCCGGATAAAATGGATCAACATTTAAAATATATAATTAAGGAGTGGTTAAACCACTCCTTAATGTAAGTAGAATATAATCGCAATACTGTGAAAAGCACACAACATATGTTGAGTGTGGAACCGAAGGCGAGAATTTAGTGGCCCTTCCTTTTTATACTTCATGGTCAACTGAGTTCCTTCTATTATATATAGCAAAGTTCATCGAAGATTTTAAGAACGCTACTTGCACTGTTTTTTACCCAAGCCCAGCTTGAATATACCAATCAAACATTTTGTAACTCGTCTGTTTCATAATATATATATACGTCATACCTATTGCGCTGTACTAGTAAACATGCTCGGTGGAGAGGTGAGAATTTTTTAGTACTCAAGGCCGATTGTATAGATCATACGGGGCTTAACGAAGAGGTGAACGAGAACACGCTTAGTTTTAAGATTACTTTTTTCGTAATTTTTATGTAATAGTTTGATTTTTATTGTGAAGATTTACTTTTACGTTTACGTTTTCTTTAATAGTTTTATTGCTTTTTGATTTTATCATTTTTTTAATTTTGACGGGAAAACTAGTAGGACTAATTCTACGGTTATAATTTGATATACCTAATATATAGAAAACTTATTAAGCTTGGTTTTAGGGCAAATATTTTCTTTATAACCTTTTTAGTAGCAATTTATCTAATTCACGTACTTTATCATATGACTTTACTAGTTCTTCAGGAACCAATGTTCTTCCATAATCCCAGGCATTCTTATCGATTTCTGAATGAAGATTTTCTTTTTCTTCTTCGCCTCCATACATTAAAATTCTTAAATCAGGTTTGTTTTTCTTAAAATATAAATAATAACCTAGCTCATGATAAAGAATAATTTTAACAAAGTTTTCTTCTGTTTCTTTAATTCTAATTTTTCCTTTATAACCGTTTACTTCAAGATAATTAAATTTTATAGTATTGGTCGATACATTATAACTCATAGGGGAGGTTAGGCTATTGTTAAATTCATAATTAATATCTAAATTGTGTTCAAGTAATGTATTTCTAATAATCTCCTCGACGTTCCATATATATATCATTTATTTTTCACTACCCTTCAACTATTTGAAACCTGTAATTTTACTTTTATGTCAATCAAACTCCCTCCACTACGATTATCCCCCCTACTGAACCCCGCTTTGAAATGGGGGAACGTTTACCTAAAGGTGAAGGAATATTGTCCTGGTCGCTAACTGAAGAAATCACGATACTAATTTAGGGAGATTCCCTTCAATGGATCCTTCCGAAGATTTGAAGAAGATCCAGCTTCAGATACATACACTGACCTATGATTGTGATAATGCATTATGATCTGAAAGGAAATAACGTAAGCAAGGCGACCAGGATTGCGAGAATGGAAAGAATTTCAGTAAAAAATATATGCCGTGCTTGCTGATAATCCCCTGTTTGATGAATTTCTTGAAAATTTTTTTAACAAGAGAACCTGGTTATATAAGATAGTTTAATAGACGTTTTAATCTTCTGTATACACTAAAGGGCATTCTTGAGCTTAAAGGCCTACTGTTTCGAATATATATGGGTGGCACAATTGTACGTTATACCCTTCTTTTATGTTACGTTAACGTACAAACATGAAATGGAAGAGAAAGTTAATACTGAGAGTTTAATTTGTTTATTGGATACGATATTTTTGTAAAGTGGCAACGATATATAGTGCAGCTTCAAACAATGGGTAATTATAAACAACTTTAAGTGCTAAATTAATGTCAGTCACATAATAACTCAAAGGGCTTTAAGTATTTTTTTTGTTTCAGCAGATAAGTGGGAGCGAAGAAGCTTTTATAGAAAACTGCTCTGTTTAGACAGCCTATATATTACGTTTAAAGCCCAAGCTTTTGCAGATCTGTTTCAAATTCCACTATTTTATGGTTGATAGCATTTTTTGGGAGGGAAGCAATTTTATTTAAAACAGCAGGGAAGACAATATGCTTTATTTATTAGAACATATGTTCTACAATAATCACATATAACTTTATAATAGTAGGGCGTTCTACGGGAAGGAAATTGATATAAGAAAGGGTGAAGGAATATGAAAACATGTCCGTATTGCGGAAGCGAGATAAACCAACCGCTCGCCCCTTATTATTGTAGTTTCTGTGAGATGGGAATAACTGAAGAGGACATTCAGGAAAAGGGGAAACGTAAGGATTTTCTTCCTGAAGTACAGCCCACCCTTCAAGATTTATCAAAAAATACCCAGGAATTGATTCGCCTTTCTCTTATCGAACTTGTTTTACTTTTAAAATTAGCAAGAAAAGAACGGGCTAATCTCTATAAGCAGCGGTACATTTTTATTCAGGCTATAAAACAAGGAGCCGAAGAATATAGGGAAGGGGAACAATATACGTTTATAGAATATGAAAAAATGACCAGGAAATGCTTTGTTTTAGAGAACCTCATACGTGAAAGAATGGGGTATTATCCTACTTTTATCACCAATACTTTTATTCGCAAATTGGCTGACAGAATGATCGCAAGCCTTCAAAAAGAAATGGTTATACGTCCCCCAAAGCACTCTAAAATATAGATCGGTTTTTTGATGAATAAGAGATATTAACGGTGGGATAATGCATCGAAATGAAAATTAATAACAAGAGGGGGTGATTGGGCTTTTTCATGCGGTCCCTATCTACAATGGAAAAAGCTCGTTCCGAGCCTTTGCGGAACTATGTATAACTCGTCAAATATTTACAGCTTTAAGGAAGGCAGATACAAAAAAAGCTTGTAGACAGCTCTAGAATAAATAGACTTTGTTTACAAGCTGAGCGACCTATTTAGGTCGCCCATACGGTGAGAAAAAGACGGACCAGCTGTCCGCTAGTGCTTCTTCTTGATCAAAGCCATATACTTGAATTATTTTGGTGCATAGCATCTTTGCAATAGAATCATTATCTTTGTCTTCTTCATTATCTTTTCCTTCAAGTTTTTCAGCCTCTGCTCTAATCTTTACTAATAAATCGTAATCTGATAAAGCTGAGAGTTTTGTACCATTATGCTCTTCCTCAACCTGAATACCTGTCTCGTTAGCTACGGATTTAACAAAGTCTTTCAAATTTGTAATTGTTTCGATTGCTTTTTCATTGGTTGTTCTTGCTTGTAACTCATTTGACAACAATAAAATTTTAGAGATAGCTTCATAAGACAAGATGTACACCCCTTTGAATTTATTTCCTACTTGGTAATTCACCTTTTATATGGATGGCAAACGCATACTTTTCGACAGCATACTACAGAAATGGCAACCTGGTAACCTTCCTACGTTCTTTCTATTGTATTCGTTACCTTAAGGAGGCCCGACACAATAATTTGTATGCATCTATAAATCGTTGGGATAAAGTCAAAAAAAATGAGCAAAAACGAGGGCAAAAGAATAGTGGCCCACTACTTTTAACTCCAACTTTGTCAAACTTAAAATTACACATACACTGACAGAGTTACAATCCAGACATTTTGACCCGCATAATAAATATCCCTGCTTCCTCCTGAGGGTAGCTGGTATGAAGGAAATAACGTGCGCAATTTGTGGGATCCTAACAATCCGCTGACTTATGCAGAAGGCCAGACGGAAAGTGTTTCCCTGTTCAGAGTCTCAGCTCCAAATGTGATGGTGGATGCAGTGAAAAAGTCAGAAAGTGATGATGCAATGATAATCCTTCTGCACGAGTTTGCCAGTGCAAGAGGAAAAGTGGAGCTCGAGAGTGATATGAACATCGAATGCTGGCAGGAATGCGATCTGATGGAAAGAAGCATCACTGATGTTCAGGAAAACAAAGGGTTTGCGTTTGATATCAAGCCTTATGAGATTAAGACTTTTGTAGTTAAATTGAAATAAGGGATGGATTCAGTCAAACAAAATAATAAATATAGAAAATATATTTAGGCCTATGGGACGAGATGTGGGATACCGTTAGAAACCCGGAAACTGGTCTTTTCAAGCGTGATCCTCAAAAGTCTGTACCGCTAATTGAGCGGGCTGCGATGGATGAGACTTATGCGAATCTAGCATATAAAAAACAATAAGAAAATATTCTGCTTCAAAATGTAAAATGGGATTAATAGAAACGGATAAGCAGTCCTGTTTTCTAGGAGAAATAAAGGTCCCGATTTGTACGCGAAATTTGAACTATCTCCGTGTTTTGGAGGTAGTTTTTTTGTCAATTTGGGAAAGGCACTTCCTTACGTATCAAACGCTTAATAGGGCTACTATACATGTATTTTTAATTGCCGCTGCCTTCTCAGCTTGTAATATCGTTAAAACCAAGGAAAGCGTATATGGACGGTTCAGATATAATACATATTTTCATGCTAGTAAAAATAGTTGAATGTTTATAGTATAAATCCTGCATGAGTTCATCATTTGTTTCAGCTCAACGATTGAGCCATTTTTGTCCTTACATAGATAATCATATCGAAAATTACTATAAGAAAAATGGCTTTGGTTTAAGGCCTAATTAGCCCGAAATAATTGTGGATTCGGTCCTACAACAGAAACTGCATCTGCAAATATCACAATTTTGGATACAATTCGACAAATTTCAACAGAGGACTTTTAACTATTATTAGCGAAAATATACCTGAAACGGGAAGGTCCTTGATGGGACACAATTCAGGTTAATTTGGGTCTGATATCAGCTTAATCTGTACAAACGACGTCCGCACCACTTTTGAAAATAAAAGACAAGGAGAAAAGTTATGAAATTTCTGCTCACATCTGCAGGCATAAATAACAAAAGCATACAAAACGCACTGGTTGACATGCTGGGCAAGCCGATCGCCGACTCCAACGCCTTGTGCATCCCCACTGCGTTGTACGGACACCCCTGGGTCGGTCCTGGCGTCAATGCCTGGCAGTTCATCAGCGGGAATTCTGATAACATGGTCGGACTGGGCTGGAAGTCCGTCGGCGTGCTAGAGCTCACCGCGCTGCCAAGCATCGACGAAGAGCGCTGGGTGCCGCTTGTCCGGGAGACGGACGTCCTGCTGGTGTCAGGCGGAGATGCCCTCTACCTGTGCCACTGGATGCGGCAGTCCGGGTTGGCAGACCTCTTGCCGTCACTACAGGCAGTCTATGTGGGAATGAGTGCTGGGAGCATGGTGATGGCACCTACTATCGGGGAATTTTTCGTTGGCTGGACCCCGCCTAACGGTGGTGATGAAACGCTGGGTCTAGTCGATTTTGCCATGTTTCCGCACCTGGATCATGAGATGCTGCCGGGAAACACCATGGCTGCTGCAGAGAAATGGGCCGCCGGGATGGAGGGGCCGGCGTATGCGATTGATGATCAAACCGCCATCAAAGTGATTGACGGGGCGGTCGAAGTGGTCTCCGAAGGGAATTGGAAACTGTTTTCGCCCTGAAATTACTCTGCCCCTAAACATGGAAATTGCAAAGCATTTAAAATTTATCCCTACAATCTACTGATGAGACTGAGGCAGATGTTATTTCTGTAAAAGAAATTAAGAGATATTTAAAGGAATGCCCGAGATGGCATTTTCAGTCTGTTATGAAGAACCGGAGATAAACAAAATGTGAAGAAAGGTACTTAAACAAACAAGTGCTTTAACACAACAGGGATACAATTAAAGAGCCTAAATATGCAAGGTTTTATGCATTCCTTGTATTTTTAGGCTCTATTTTCATTCATAAAACATACTGCCGTAAACACAATATTTAAATTTTCTAGATAGGTTAATAGAGGTTGAGGTTGAACAAACATTTGACCTTATCATTTGGACAAATCTCCCTGCATTCATAATGTGCTATTTCCCGTTACCTAATCTCTTGTTATAGAATTTTGGACAAGTTTGACGAGCAGGACATCCGATTGCTTTCATAGAATTAGTTATGAGTAAACGGTTTATGGGTAGGAGGAAGACATACAAATATAACCTTTTATCATAAAAAATTGATTCTCTGAAAATTTGATCTCTCGTTTGAATGTAGGGATGGCGCATTAGAAATTACCAGGTTTTTAGTTACTCCTCTTACGAAACTGATAAATAAAGGAGTGTTACCATGTTAAAGAGAAAAATTGGGCGTATAGATTATGAAGGGTCTGCCGTTATGTTTGGAGCAGCAAGTTTAGGTAATGTTACACAAGAAGAAGCCGATAAGTCGATAACCTTCGCTTTAGAACATGGAGTGAACCATTTTGATACAGCTGCTGACTATGGCGATGCAGAAATTCGATTAGGGCCTATTATAAGCAAAGTTCGCAGCGACATTTTTCTGGCTACTAAAACGGGAGAACGGACGAAAGAAAAAGCGAAAGTAGAAATTTATCGTTCTTTAGAACGGATGCAGGTTGATTCCGTTGATTTACTTCAATTACATGCTGTCGGTACTATTGAGGAGCTCAATAAATGTACTTCCAAGGGCGGTGCGTTGGAAGCTGCCTTAGAAGCAAAAGAAGAAGGTATAGTAAAAGCAATCGGTATAACAGGTCACGGACATCAGGCTGCCGTTACCCATTTAGAGGCATTGAAGAGATTCCCATTTGAAACGGTGTTGCTACCCCTGAATTATTATATGTATTCTTTGCCTGAATATCGAGAATCGTTCGATGCTTTAATGAATGAGGCAAACAACCAAAACACGGCAGTGAGGGTCATTAAAGCAATTGCAAAGGCTCCATGGGGAGAGGGACAAGAGCGCCGCTATGCAACATGGTACGAGCCGTTTGATCAGCAGGAAATTATAGATGCTTGTGTACACTTTGTTCTATCCTTTCCTGGAGTAGCTGGTTTTGCGAGTGCCGGGGATGTCCACTTATTCCCAAAAATCGTTGATGCAGTTGAAAGATATGGTTCAATGAACAATGAACAGGCAGAACGCCTCTTAAAATCGATAAGCGGATATACGACTATATTTGGTTCGCCCACGTCAATCGCATAATGTAGACTTTCATATCAAAGAAAGCCTATGACTGCGTAAACAATTCCATGCTTGCACCAAACGGCTTGTATTGGGATCATGTCGACCTAAATGGCAATACCGAGAAAACTCAGTGGACCTACAACCAGAGCATGATGATCGGGGCAAACGTTCTTTTCTATCAAACAACAGGTGATAAGAAGTATCTGGATCGTGCAGAAACCCTGGCAGAGAAGTCCATTTAATATTACCGCGACACCCAACTTTACAGGAATCCTCCAGAATTCAACGCCATCTTCTTTGAAAACCTGCAGCTATTGGATTCAGCCAAACCTAATAATGAATATAGAAAATATACCCAAGCCTATGCGGATAAGATGGGGGATACTTTAAGGACGGAAACCAGTCTATTCCAGCGTGATCCTCAAAAGCCTGTGCCGCTTATTGAGCAGTCTGCAATGGTTGAGATTTATGCGAATCTGGCATATAAGAAACAATAAGAACATACTTAGCTTCAAAATCAATTCATAGGCAGCGGAGCATGCTGTTCTGGTTAACGGGAGAAATGATATTCTCGAAGATTGTCCTCATTGCAGCTTTGCGATGAAGGCAATCTTTTTTCTGGATATATGAAGCTCTGAACAGTTCGGAATACAGTTCGAAACCCTTAGCGAATAGACTCTGAACAGTTCGGAATACAGTTCGAAACCCTTAGCGAATAGACTCTGAACAGTTCGGAATACAGTTCGAAACCCTTAGTGAATAAACTCTGAGCAGTTCGAAATTCAGTTCGAAACCCTTAGTGGATAGACTCTGAGCATTTCGGAATACAGTTGTAGTAGTAGGCTTTTCTATGAAAGTATTAGACTTTATCTATTTGAATGATAATGTGGGTTAGATTGTGTCCAACCGCCACCTTGTTCGTGACTTCGATCCACATTTGTATCTCCATCTATCCATATTTCCCGACCATCAGGTAAAGTTCTCCAATGAGGTGTAACATCGTGCTGGTTGGGCTTGTCGAGTTGAATATGGTCAACCGCCTGGTGTTCGTTATCTGCCATCGCTATTTCACCAGTGCTACTGCTCCACCATCAAATTCACTTTCGTTACCATCTATATCCACAATATCTGCCATGTCTAAAACTGATATACTAAGAGTAGCAATCAGTGCAGTCTTTCCTAGGTTCTTATCACCTTCTAAAACACGATCAAATTGCCATCAATAAGTCACCCAGCTACATCCCCAATATACATTGGTATTTCGAAGAGGGGCCATCGGTGGCTTTAAATAAAAATCTTACTATTATTTGACAACTAGTGGAAATAACAGTGTATAATTTAGTGGAAGCGCTTTCAATAATTTGAGGGAGGAACGAAAATGTCACTTTCAAATGATTTATCCTATATGTCCGTTGCCGAACTATCATCTAAGATATTACGTAAACAATTATCGCCGGTAGATGTAATAGAAGCCGTTATTACTAGAATTAAAGAAAGAAATGAAAGTTTAAATGCTTTTGTACATGTAGACTTTGAAGGCGCAAAAGAGATGGCAAAGAAAGCGGAAGCGGAAATTATGTCAGGAGCGGAAGTTGGAATCATGCATGGAATTCCTTCAGCGATCAAAGATCTGTTCGATTTTAAACCAGGCTGGCCATCGACTTTTGGCGGGATTCGGGCATTAAAACATAATATTACTGATTTCTATTGTCCATATGCAGAACGTATGGAAAAGAGCGGAGCCATCCTGGTAGGAAAGACAAATAGTCCAGTCATGGGGTTCCGGGGAACATGTGACAACTACTTATTTGGTCCATCCCGCAATCCTTTTAATCTAAGAAAAAATACCGGCGGCTCATCTGGTGGAAGTGCTGCAGCGGTAGCTGATGGATTGCTCCCAATTGCAGAAGGTACTGATGGCGGAGGTTCAATCCGAATACCTGCGGCATGGTGTGGATTGTATGGATACAAGGCTTCCTTCGGGCGTGTTCCATCAGTTGCGAGACCGAACGCTTTTGGTGGCATAAATCCATTCCTATTTGAAGGAACCTTAACAAGGAATGTAGAAGATGCAGCGATTGGACTAACGGCACTTGCCGGGTATGACCCAAGAGATCCTTTTAGTCTGGATGAAAATGTGAACTATTTATCCGCATTGAGAAAGTCTGTTAAGGGCATGAGAATTGCCTTTAGCCCTGACTTTGATGTATTCCCTGTAGATAATCAGATTGCAGAAACAGTGAGAAATGCGGTAAAGGTGTTTGAACAAGCTGGTGCCCATGTAGAGGAAGTGAAGTTCGGTATTAATCGGGATCAACGGGAATTAAGTGATTTATGGTGCAGATTAATTACACCCATCAATATCGATTCCTTGGAAGGACTTAAGGCCCAGGGTATTGATATCTTGAAAGATCATAGCGAAGATTTACCTCCGGAATACAGGGATTGGATAGAAAAAGGCTATAAGATGAATGTCCTCGATCTGAACCGGGATCAGCATCTGCGTACAGAAATATACGATGCTATTCAAAACATCCTAAATAAATATGATTTAATTATCACTCCGACAGTAGCGTCACTTCCTGTTGATAACACAAATGACGGAAATACGAAGGGTCCGACTCAAATTAATGGAGTGGAAGTAGATCCATTGATTGGCTGGTGTCTAACTTACTTCACGAACTTCACTGGTCACCCATCTGCATCCATTCCGGCAGGATTATCAAAAGAAAATCTTCCAATCGGGATGCAAATCATTGGCCGCAGATATGCTGATACAGATGTATTGGCAGCCAGCAGCGTTTTTGAAAGAATGAAACCATGGAACCATATCTATGATATCTGTAAAAATAGAGACTTTGCTAAAGTGCTTTCTAATTAATCTTCTCCTAAAAAAGGATGATCCCCTTAGGGTTCATCCTTTTACGTTTGACAGTAAATAATCGAGACAATAATCTCAGGTGATATTCTTGCAAGTTTTTACGGCAACAGGAAGTATACTTTACTTATTAAGAAGTTCTAAAAAGGAACAAATCGTCAATATTCCTTTGTCAAAGTTCTCCAAGTTAAAATGTTCATTGGGAGCATGAAGATTCTCGTCTGGCAATCCGAATCCCATTAAGACGACAGGTGCATTCAGGGATTGGCTGAAGTCCGACACAATAGGAATTGAACCGCCTTCTCTTTTATATACAGGTGCTTTCCCATAAACGTTTTGATAAGCTTCTGCTGCTTTTTGGATCATTGGACTGTCAATAGGTGTTAGGAAAGGATTACCTGTATCCTGCAGCGACACTTTCACCGTACATCCTTTTGGAGCATGTTCTTCCAAATGCTTCTTGATCAATCCTTGAATCTTTTCAGGGTTTTGGTTGTGGACCAAACGGCAGGTTATTTTGGCATGAGCCTCATTCGGGATAACCGTTTTTGTTCCTTCTCCCTGGAAACCGCCCCATAAACCGTTAATTTCTAATGTTGGGCGGGAACTGATTCTCTCAGGGTAAGGAAAATTGTCTTCCCCTCCTGTTAAATCTGTGAGCCCCAACGATTTTTTTAACTTTTCCTCATTGAAACCCAATGCTTTAATTTGTTCCTTTTCAAAGTCTGTCAGTTCCACGACATCATCATAAAAATGGTCAACATGTACTTTACCATTTAAATCATGAAGAGTGGAAAGGAGCTGAATCAATAGATGGTTGGCGTTTTGTACACCCCCGCCGAACATACCCGAATGCAAATCAGAGTTTGCCGTTTTTAGGGAAATTTCGAGTGCACAAAGACCTCTTAAGGAATAGGTTATGGCAGGAACTCCTCGATCCCACATATCTGAATCAGAAATCACAGCCACATCACAGGCTAGTTTTTCTTTATTTTCGGAAAGAAACTGCGGAAGGTTAGGGCTTCCAATTTCTTCTTCCCCTTCAATACAGAATTTAATGTTTACCGGCAGTCTGCCTTCCAATTTTAAAAGTGTTTCCACTGCTTTGATATGTAAAAATGTCTGCCCTTTGTCATCGGTTGCCCCTCTGGCAAAAATCTTTTCGTCACGGATCGTTGGTTCAAAAGGAGGTGTTTCCCACAAATGAACAGGGTCAACAGGCTGAACGTCATAATGACCGTATACTAATACCGTCGGGGCGTTTTCCTGATGAAGCCAGTCCGCATAGATAATTGGATGTCCTTTTGTCTGAACGATTTCAACATGTTCCAATCCAATGCTTTCTAATTTATTGGCAATCCAAGAAGCTGCTTTCTGAATATCCTCTTTATGCTCGGATAGGGAACTAATACTTGGAATTCGAAGCAATTCTTTTAATTCCTCAATATTCTGATCATGATTTTTTGATAAGATCTCGGATAATTGACTCACTTTATCACCTTTTCAAGTTTATTTTCATTTCTATTTTATACTAATTGACTAACTCGTTAAACTTATTATGTTGAGGTTTTCTTAATGGATCACTAACTTGGTTGTTTACAACCTCTTTATAACGTTCAAAGCAAAATAGGAAAGAGTGTACATAGCTCTTTCCTTATTGTGTTACATGGTCATCAATTACTATGCTTATTTAATCAGGCCTTACATAAATCTAAGAAATGTCGAAACCATGTTGTATAATAAAGAAATACAAGAAAATTGGAAAATTTACATCTAAGGAGGAGGAACATGCCTATATACAACAAATTAGTCCGTGATCTTATTCCAAATATTATAGAAGAGAGTGGAAAGAAACCTAACACTAGGATCCTTTCAGATGAAGAATACATAAAAGAGCTTAAGAAAAAGAGCTATGAAGAGTTAGAGGAATATATGGATGCTGCAAATAGTGAAGAGGCAGTCGAGGAGTTGGCTGATGTATTAGAGCTGATTCATGCGCTGGCAGAGGTACATGGTTCTTCCTTTGAGAAGGTAGAGGAAGTACGAAAGCAGAAGGCAGGCAAGCGGGGTGGCTTCAAAGAGAAGATTTTCCTGATTGAGGTTGAAGGAATTTCTTGAATATTATCGTGAGAAGGCAATTTTTCATTAATTAGCTGTTCAAATCTACGGGAGTCATTTTAAGGAGCTTAGATTTTTCTTTATTGATCCAAGTCAGTTTTGAATGATCACTGGGTTGAGGTTCTCCGATAGTAACTTTACATTTAATTAAGACTATTTTAATGATAAAGGTTTCATAATCGTCTGTAGTAATATTGATCTATTAATTGACAAATAGCTCTTCATGATTTTCTCTTTAAAGAGCTGGTAGATATATTCGTTTGGTCGAGCTTCGCCCCTTGGAACTCCCACATATTTGGAAACGATATTCTTTGGTATACTTAGTGCTTATAGGAATCTTCATTAAGGTTTTGTTTTATTTCTGTTCTTACTTTAACTCATTACATTAAGATTCCCCACTCATTATTTATTTCCTAAAATTATATGGGAATTTGTTAATTCCTGTCGAATATATTTTTACATACTTGAATTATAAAGAAACCATTATTCATCTTCAAGTTTATCCTGTATTATCATAGAAAGGATTCTGTTAAGCAGTATAGAGAAAAATAAAAAGCGTTTTAAAAAATGTGAAAAGGGAGGGATAATTATCCGATATTTTATAGTTTATGTTACTTACAAAAATGGGAGTACAATTGAAACTTTATTCAAAAGTCGTTCCGGTAGTCTGCTCGAATCTCAATTGAAAAGATATCCTAATGGCAGCATAAAAACAGATAAGTTTACTATATTAACATTCCAAGCGATTTCTATCTTTTTTAGGGAGATTGATTTAAAACACTTTAAAAGTTTATCGAAAAGGGACTTTGGAAAGATAAACGAGAATGCTTGCTACGATTTATCTGATATGAATTAAATTTTCTTTAAATGGCATATGATTCATTTAGATTTGTCGGTTCTCAAAAAGAACTTATTGCTAGAGGGAATGGGCGGCATGATGTAATACACATCATAAAGCCTTGATATATAGGGGTATTTTAGTGGATAAAAGTTAAATGCTCATATTTTTGCTCATAGAAGCAAAAATTGGTCACTTTTTTTCATAAAAACCCTTGAATTAGAGAAAGTCTTTCATCAGTTTACTTAACTGGTGGGAGGCCTTTTCTTCCATATTTGTCGTCATATGAGCGTAAATATTCATTGTAGTGTTGATGTCTGTATGTCCTAGACGCTGCTGAATTTCCTTTACCCCTACACCCGCTTCAATTAAAAGAGATGTGTGAGTATGTCTGAATGAATGAGGAGTTATATTTTTTTCTATCCCTGCTTTTTTCAGCAAACGCTTTAATCTGGTTTCTACCACTTTCCTTAATTGTGGATGCCCATCATTTTTTGCAAAGATAAATTGATTATCTACATATCGAGGTCCGTTTTGTAATTTTATTTCTTTCTGTTTGACCTCATGACGTTTTAGCATTCTAGCCAGTTTCTCAGCTATCCGAATTGTGAGGATCGAGCCAAATGTTTTTGGAGTAAGTAGTTCATATTCTCTTATATTGTTACTCGGGTTGTATAAAGTCTTAGTGACACGTAACGTGTGTTTTTTTCATCAAAGTCTGTCTATTTTAGCGCGAGTAATTCGCCAATACGATGGCCAGTATAGGAAAGAGCAGTAAATATTAAAGAGTCCATTTCTAAACCATCAGAAGATATGTGTTCTGAGTTCCTTCAGAACCTAGAAAGTAAGTTATAAGCAATGAGCTTCATGACATAATTTTTTCAGCCCGGCCTAGCTCCTGGGAGACAGTATATTTAAAGTTTTCAAGCGCGACTATATCAAATTACTGAAAGGATATGTCTCTATGAAAGAAATTATATCTATTCCAGCAAGTCAAACGCAAGAAATTATAAAAAAATATTTAGTTCATGCTCATCCACATCCGAGAAATTATAGGGATGCCCAGTATATAACCTTTAGACGGGTCGGAGGAATAATGGATATCCTATATAGGGTTGAGCATGACTTAGTTTTAGAGCCTGAATTAACAATTTAGAAGAGATAGTCAAATATTTGAGTGTTGATATTAGACAACGTTTATTAGGATACATTCATTATAGGAAACTAACTTTTGGTTTTGGTGAAAAGGAACAATACAAATTTTATATTTTAACAGTAGAACAGTATTTGAATCATTTACCAAACCACGAGAAGGTAACCTCCAATCACATATTTATTATTCATATAAAGAACTAACGAGCGGTGAAAGAGAGATTACTAGAGAGTCTGATAAAAAAACTATAAAAACAAAAAAAATTAAAATAACAACACTTCTCTAGAACCGGAGAGGTGGTTTTTTTTTTGGGATAAAAAAAGGTCAAATTACTGAACACCTTAAAGGGTAAGCCATTTTGATTTGAGGAAGAAGTCCTGTTTTACTTTAGGGAAGCCTATTTGAAATTTTTAAGGGTCAAAGAAATTAGCGGTATAATTTTACCGCTAAATTAATTAAAATTTAAAAATGTATAATTTATTTAGCTTTGTAATTTAGCAGCAAAAAATATTTTATGTTAAAAATGTTGATATAAAAGGATTTTTGTTATTTCTGATAATTTTTTTAGTTTAGCTGCTAAGATTATAAAAATATTTCGTTGACTATAATTCTAGCTTGTGGTAAATTAAGCTTAACAAATAGGTGAGGAGAATGTAAATTGGCAATCAGAATAAATAAGAAGCTTGATTATTTTTCTAGTTTTGACCCTACTAAAGAGTCAAAACCAATTTCTTTGGGGAATTTATGTAAGGATATTGAAGACGGGCGATTAACCTTGCCAATCTTTCAAACTGGCATCCGGTGGAAAGTGGAAAAGTCTATTGAGTTACTTAATTTCCAATTGACTGGAAAGGCAGCTGTTGCTCCCATATCCATCAATGTTATTGAGAATAAAGATATGGCTGTACCGCAAGTTAAGTTCATTACAAGAAATTTAGTTCCAGAAGATGAGTTGGCAGGTAAGCACTCAGTGAACGATGGACAACAACGGTTAAGTTGTAATTACAAGGCTTATACCGATGATGATGAATTTCGTAATGTCGTCTTAGACATCACTACTGGCAAATTTACACTGATTACCGGTACTATGCGTAAGTCTCAAATTCCTGTTGGAAAGCTATATAATAAAGATCCTAAGGAATTTGAAAGGTTTGTTCGGGATAATCCAGACATGCAAACATTTGAGGTACAAAGCTTACTCACAAGAATCCGCAATAAGTTTTTAGCCTACTACTATACAGTTAACTATGCTAAGGATTTGTCTGAAGATGAGCAGCGAGTGTGGTTCGAGGTTCTAAATTTAGCTGGAAGTAAGGTTACAGAGACAGAAGTTCATTTAACTGAAATGTTAGTTAAAGGTGTGGACTATTATAAAGAATATGCTGAGAAGTTTGGTGAGAAATTAAAAGAATCCGGGTTAGACGGCTTATTTGTTCAAAAGGCTACAGAAATTTCTGTACCTTTGGCAGCATTAAATCCAGCGTATGAATTAATCAAGAAAAAACCTCATACAGCAAACTTCAGTCCGATGCCTTCAGATGTAAAAGCATCTTTAATTAGTAAATTATCAGCGGAAGAGTTACGTACTATATTTGCTTGGACATTAGAAGCTCTCGATAAAGCTTTAGAATTTATTGAATCTAAGCAATTAGCTGAACCGAAGCGGATTGATTACTTAACATACTTATTAGGGGCATTCGTAGTTTTACCCAATGGTGAACTAAATGAAGCCCAGGAGAATTTCTTAGTGGAATGGTACGAAGATGTAGAATTTGCTAAGAAAGACAATGGTGTACGACGAAAGATATTTGACGATTTAATTGAAGTAGCAAAGCTCTAATATTTCAACATAAAAGGCCTTTCAATAGTTTACTGAACTATTGAAAGGCCTTTTTTTGTTATGTTAAACTTACTTTCCGCCTTACATATAAGGGTGCACAAATTATTTCTACACACGCCTCAATTATAAGAAAGAAAGAGAAGAAGCAAGTGGGTCTAGAAGAATATGTTATCATAATGACTCTAATATGCTTTTTATTTTAAAATTATCCATCAAATATTTTAGGGCAATTGCGAAGAATAGATTTAGAGATTATGTTCAATGGACATTTTAAGTTCAATTAAAAAATAGAATAGATAGGATATTTAAACCTTCAAATGGGATGAGGTAGAATCAATATGGATATTAAAAATTCCCTGCTGAATGCTGGAATTAGCGAAGAGCATTTATATAAATTAAATCAAGATAAATTGAAAAGTGATAATTCTTTTCATTGTTTTTTTGATGGTATAGATCAGAGGCAATATAAATTAGTCCCTGTTAAGAAAATCAAAGGATTATCGAGGGGGGAAGCTGGTTCTTCGTGGTGGGAACATGCATTAGGAAAAGCTGGAAATATTGATTATAACCGTTTGGAGAATAATCAAAAAAGGTTAGAAGCCACGACATTGAATGAGTTCAGAAAAGGCTTCATAAGTAATTCCTTTCCCTCAGTAGACTAAAATTATTATGATGAGTTTGATGAATATCACGTTTCTAACGATGGGAATCATCGGACATTATGGGCTAAATTAGTGGGCGCAGACTTTATTAGAGCTAGAGTATATTACTATAAGTACAATGCTATCAAGCATGACAATTATAACAGGGTTCAATGTATGTTAAGTGAATATACGAAATTTATGCGTCTATGTAACTTTCAGCAAGAAAGGAGAAGTTTAGAGTATGAAGGCTGGCCAGTATGTACGTATGAAATTCCGGAGATATACAATTACTTAGATGAACGAGAGATATCGAATCTTAAAAGCTGCCTAGATAAGAACATAATAATCCTAGAGAATATACTGAATAGCTACTTTGCATTGGTTAAGATACCAGATAAATGGCGGATTAGACTAATTAGGTTATTCATCTATTTTTCTAAGGGTAATAAATACACATATGAGACTCTGGCCATGCTTCGAGAACAAGGATGGACTCCTCACATTTCTGTTGGGGAATGGAAGCAGTTTAAAAACAAGAGAAGATTACTGTAAAGTTCACATAAATGGCCCTTCACAAGTCATAAAAAATTGATGCCTTTAAAGACGATTATAAAAATGATTCTTGCATGTGACTGAACTCATAATCTTATACATCAAGAAAAGGGTAAGGAAAGCTGCCCTACCCACAATCACAAATAATGCTCATAATTTTACTCATAGCATTTTTTTCTTATGTTTTGAAATATTTTTTAATCAGGAATGAAAACCTTAATATACCAATGATTCTGCAAGTCTATTTTCTATTAATGTTTGTGTTGATGAATGGGCGGCATGATGTAATCATGCTACCATAAACCCCAGAAATACAAGGTTTTTAGACTCTTATGTGGTCTTGAAATACCCAAAGGGTTACGAATGGGTAACATTTTCTTGAATAAGGTGTAAATTAGAGGTTTTCCATGAGTTCTTTGAACTTTTGGGAAGCCTCTTTTTTCATCTCTTTTGTTACATGTAAATAAACATTTTTAGTCGTGTCCTCATCCTTGTGCCCAGTCTCTCAATAAATTGTGGAAGACTTACTCCTGCCTCAGCTAAAAGAGAGGTATGAGTATGGCGTAAGTTCAGCATTTAATCCCGCAATTCTTAACAAGCGTCTCATACGATTTTCTATTTTTTTAATGTAAAGTGGGTAGCCAGGTAGGTTCTCATCACTGCTTGTAAAAACAAAATCTTCATTAAGATATATATCCCGATGTTTCATTATTATTTGTTTTTGCTTTCCCTTGTGTTTAATTAACTCAATTATGACAGTTTCATCAATCTCAATTAAACGTACTAGTAAGGACATTTAGATCGAAGTGTAACTTAGTTTGCTTCGGTCTTTTTAGTGGACAAAAATTGTAACAAAGGCTAGGAGAACAAAGATTTCTTAGTTTTTATCCTGTTTTAATTCTGAAGCTTCTACCAAATAGAAAAAGGTAGTTTTTGCGATGGTATTTATAATATGTCTTTAAAATAAGACAATATACAAATATTTCTATTTACTTTAAAATAACAGTAATATTGACTGTTGAGAGGGGATTGTTTTTTGACTAATTTAGTTCCGAAGAGTATCGGTGAGATAATGGAGGCAAGTGTTCATTTTTGGATTCCTGCTTATCAAAGGGGGTATCGTTGGACATCATTACAAGTTACAGAGCTGTTAGATGATATTTGGGAGTTCCATCAGATGGATCCGAAGAAAGATGATTTTTACTGGTTGCAACCGATTGTCATAAAGCAACACGAGAACGGAATAGAAGTCATTGATGGGCAACAGCGTCTAACTACAGTTCTTCTAATTGCGAAATATATTCAGTCCATTATTCCTTTCTATCAAGGAACAGGGTATACGATGTTATATGAAACACGGGCTGGTAGTGAGACATATATTACAAATATAATCCATGGGGAATTAAAGCGAAACGAAAATATTGATTTCTACCACATGTATAACGCATATGAAATTATTGTAAATTGGTTTAAGCAACATCCCGAAAAGAATGCGCCGCTTTACATTTGGCAACGCTTAACAGACCAATTAAAGGTGCTTTGGTATGAGCTTGACACGGAATATAATGCAATTGATTTATTTACACGTATCAACATCGGGAAGATTCCCTTAACGAATGCAGAACTAATCAAAGCTTTATTTTTAAGTAAGAACAATCTAGGTGAAAATACAACACAGCACGAGTATTTAAAAATGAAGCAAATAGAAATAGCGACTCAGTGGGATGCGATGGAAACTCGCTTGCAACATCCTGATTTTTGGTATTTCTTACAATCCACACAAGCGAAATACGAAAATCATATTGAATGGTTATTTGAACTCGTTACTGCAAACTTTCCCCAAACCATTGATTTTCGTGCTTCTTATAGCACTTTCCATGCATTTCATGATGAGATAGAGCGTCGCTCAGAGCAAGGTGAGTCTCGACATGATGTAGTGGATGCTCTTTGGGCTGAGATTCAGACTCTATATTACCAGTTTAACGAGTGGTTTGATAATCGTCAGCTGTATCATCTGATTGGATATTTACTCGCTACATCTCATCCAATTCAAGCCATTATAAAAAATGCAAAATCGATGAAAAAAGATAAATTTGTGAAGTCGTTATACGACATAATCAGGAATCGTTTGCGAAATTGGGACATTCATGAACTTAGCTATGATAGACAACAAGGTAAGGTTAAGGACGTTCTATTATTGTATAATATTTTGACTTTACAGCAAGATCAGTATGCGAAGCAACGATTTGATTTTGACCGTTTTAAAAATGAACAGTGGGATATCGAACATATTCACGCTCTTCAGAGTCAGGTACTTATTAAACAGGATCAGCAGCTGTCCTTTATTCGAGATGCTTTAACTTACGTAGAAGATGCGTCCCTTCAAGTACGGCTTAAGCGATATGAACGAGAAGTTTTACAAGAAGCTATGGATGTGGAAGCATTTGAAAAAATTCAGCAACAAATAGTAGATTACTTTGGCGAAGGTTATTCCAACCATATTTCAAACTGTACATTACTAGATTCAAAGACTAATCGCGCATACAAAAATGCGATTTTTCCAAAAAAACGTGAGGAAATCATTTCACGGGATCAAAACGGGGTCTATATTCCAATTTGTACGAAAAATGTGTTTTTAAAATATTACAGTAAACAGACTAAACAGATTCATCACTGGAACCAGGAAGACCGCGAGGCGTATATGCGAAATATGCTTGAAGTATTAGCACCTGTTTTATTAAAGCAAAAAGAAAGTCAGGTGAGTTAAGATGCAACCATCGAATGTATTTTCCTTTTGGAAGCTAATCGAACAGTACCATATTAAAATTCCAATAATTCAGCGTGATTATGCACAAGGGAGAAAAGGCAAAGAAGTACAACATGTGCGAAATGAGTTTTTACGCGTGCTTTTTAATGCCCTTGAAACAAATAATCCGATTGAATTAGATTTTATTTATGGGACGGTGAATGAAACAAATCAATTTGCACCACTAGATGGGCAACAGCGCTTAACGACGCTATATTTACTTCACTGGTACATTGCCTTAAAAGAAGGTAAGTTAGATGCAAATCAAGCTATTTTTCAAAGGTTTTCATACGAAACACGCCTAAGTAGTAAACTGTTTTGCAAATTACTTGTTTCACTAACAGACATTGATTTAACAGAAACATCCTTATCAAACCAAATTTATAACGAAGCTAACTTCTATTACGGTTGGGCGCATGACCCAACAGTTTCGTCGATGTTGACCATGCTTGATATGATCCATTCATTTGCAAAAGAATATAATCTGCCTGAGGATTTATTTGAAATCTTAACAACCAACGCACCGATAACATTCCAGTTTATTGATTTAGATACATTCCAATTGGAAGATACACTGTATATTAAAATGAATGCGCGTGGGAAACCACTGACACCATTTGAAAATTTCAAAGCTCGCTTCCAACAATACTTAGAAAATGTCCAAAATGTAGATGATAAGCAAATTTTGTACAAAACTGATACGGTTTGGTCGGACTTCTTTTGGAAGCATCAGAAGACAAGTTATGATGAATCATTTTTGCACTTTTTCTACGCGCTTCTTTACAACCAGTTAGCGCGTAGTAACCAAAATCGCGATTGTCTATTTTCAGCTATAAATGGTGGTGAAATAATTCGATTTGATGATTTAGTATACATAGACATAGATAGTGGGTCATGGGTCAAGGATATTGAATTAACACTGGATGGGCTATGTAGTGGAACGCTATTTAACCAAGAGACAGTAATCGATATAAAAAAAGTGATTAAACAAGCTATGATGGATGAATTATACTATACCGAACGTGTACAACTCTATGCAGTTGTATCTTATATTCGATTATATGCTGACAACTTTGCGGCGTTTAGTCGATGGATGCGCTTTGTTCGCAATGTTACTGTAAATACGATTTATAATCGTGTCGAGGATTTTATGCAGTCAATCCAAGCAATTGATGTACTCATAACACATGCACAGAACTTGGATGCATATCTAGCTGATTCTACATCAAAGTTAACTGGTTTTTTCGGACCGCAACTTACCCAAGAACAATTAAAAGCACGATTAACACTCTATGATGGAACCTGGAAAGAACCGCTGTACAATGCGGAAGACTATGGATATTTTGAAGGGGACATTGGATTCTTGCTTCTGTTTATTGATATAAATGAGTTACCAAATTGTTCTAATCACGAACGCATAGAAAAACAGGCATCATTCATATCATACTATGAAAAGGCTATTGCTATTTTCGGTCCGACAAAGTTGAATGTACCAATAAATTTACTAAGCAGAGCTCTTCTCAAGTTTGGTGATTACTTAATTCAGGCTGGGCAAAACCGTAGTTTCTTAATTGAAGGATTTGACCGCGATATCAGCTGGAAACGATTTTTACGTCATGAAAAAGTAAGTTTCTTGAAAGAACTTCTAGATGAGGTAAAACCACAAACAATTACAACAGATCTACAGCATATTATTGATGAAAGTGATGTAACCGACTGGAGGCAATACATTATCCAGTATCCACTGATTTTAGATAAGCGGTGTGGAAACCGACGTCTTATTCGTTTCTATGATGAACAGGATATTTTACTACTTGATACAACAATGACGAGCGGATATTGTCAGGAATATTACAGTTACGCAATTTACGCTGCATTACAACAAAATGGCATTAACTGCAGCTATATAGATTCGGTAGGGGCATTTAATGAGAAATACGTACGAATTAATGATATGAGTTACAGCTTGAACTTTGTCGACAAACAGTTCGTTATATACGACCGGAATGATGATGTCATTGCTAAACCGCAGGGATTTGACGAAGCCCTTGAAAAAATGAGTGAGTTAGCAGGTGTAAGTGTATAGAATTTTATAAAGGAACCTAACAGTCAGCTCATGAATTAAATAAGTTTATCCATCCTTCCTCAAATTTAATTGTTGAAGGATATTTTTTATTAAAAGACTAATAATCAATGAAATCAGCTTTCACCATTTAGCATCCCTGCTATTGGGTGCTGTTTTAACAAGTAGGTGTTATGTAATAAGGATAAAAAAGCGCATATTGAGAGTTCTAGGCAACTGATTCCCAATCTTCTTGTTGAACTAAGGGGTGCTAATCTTCCACAAAGTAATACGATAAAAAAGGCTCGAAGCATAATGGCTCCGAGCTTATTTGCGTGCTAAGTTAACTGCAAAAGTGTCTGCTAATTCTACTGCAAATTACACTAAGAAAAGCATTATAAATTTGAATTTTGTACTTCAAAACCGAACCCGTTAGGTTACTATTCATGGCTTTATTTTTTCTGGATGCTGTCATGTACGGCAATTAGAATTTTGACGGTCTTTATCAGACCATGGCACCTGTATTTAAATTTCATTTTAAAAACTTCTTAATTAGCCAATGGGTGAGAATACCGGAAATGATAACAATAGCAATTTTAATGAATAAGTCAAAGCTTTTGGACTCTTAATTGGTTTCTGAAATCAGTGTTCTAGTACAAGCCATGTAATCTCATTCGAAAAATTCTTTTACTTGTTGGTACATATAATTTTTATTTAACCAGAGGGCTTGCTTAACCATATAATTATCTGTCAAAATATCCTTCATATCCTCAGGTCTATAATTCCAATTTGCAGGAGAGGGTAGCCGGTCTGAATTTTTACTTTCAAAATAATCCGACTCTTTAGCTGAAGGTCGAATGTGTAGAATTTGAGGACCACTCACTTGGCTCGGCAGATTGTTCTCTATTATGTAACCTTTCTTATTGGAGGCAAGTTTAAACGTTAACTCGACACCATTAATGAGAGTTTGTTTAATTATTTCCCATGTTTCTTTGACAGTTCCCATGAGTTCGTTTTCTGGCATATACCAAAATTTTGCACCCCTAAATATCTCTCCTTCTGGTGTTTCCTCGTAAACAACTAATAGGAATTTTGTTGTGGAAAGATAGTCATACACTCTAGTATCTTCCCAATCAAGTTTACTAATATCATTAATGAAGCTAACATCCGATTCAAGTTTAAATCCTTCTGTTGTGAGTCTGTTTTCGGATGCTTTATTTCTCTGATTAGAATTTACAGTAATTGTTTTTACAGCAATTCCAGCCTTCTTAAACTCATCTGTTTCTTCTAAATCACCTTTTAAATTAAACATCTTCTGCGCAATTAGCCGTGAACTTGCTTTGTCATTCTTTTTTTTGATTCTAACACCAAACTTTTCTGCTAAGACTTCTTTATTCATATTGTAGAACGGTTTAAACTGATTGAGAATGATTTGTTCAAACGGTTTGTGTTTTAACTCGGATAAATCTTTTATAATATGCTCTTGAGTACCAATTTGCTTAGCGTCGATTTTTTTATGTAATTCAGGATAGTCATTTCGATAAGAAACATAAGTAAGTGAACTTTTTAATTCGCCCTTTACAATTCGCTTAGTAATTTCCTTCATGTACGTCGGTCTTAAAGAAAAAGCTCGTCTATGTGCTTTCTTATCACTAAACGGTTGGGTTGTTTGATTCTCTGCAGTTTTACTTCCTTTTGTCACTGCTCCAAGGTATTGTGTCATACCTTCGGAAATGTCCTCAGCCCTCCCTTGACGAATCATATCCATTATAATGTTCCAATCATTTTCAATGATTGCCCAATCATCGTCAGGTAAATCCTTCAAATTAAAAAGAATAGAGTGGGTCATTAAGAAATCTGGATAGATTGGGTATTCCTTTCCATCGAATTGATAATAAATAACTGGATTATATTTATATAACATGAGTTCTACAAGAACTGACTTTTTTAAAAAGGAGGAATTCTGAAAATCCCTCTTATATTCTTCATTAAAATCAAAAATGTTAAGAACTAGTCTTTCTTTGGCACCCCAAGAATTTTCTTTTTTGAAAAATTTAAGCCCAGCACATTTGAGTTCTACACCTAGCTTATTGAAATCTGCCTCAGGTCGACTGTTATTCGCTAGTCCGAACCAATCTTTTTCAACTGCATTCCCAAGCCAACCTTTATTTCTTGGGTTAGCAAACCACTTATCGACATTCTCCTGTGTGACAAGCTCCTTTATCATTTTACCAACAGCAGCTTCACCACGTTCTTTTATTTCTCGAATTGTTTTATATTCTCTAACCATCACAATCTCCCTAATCGATAATATTAATCTTCTATTCAACGTTATTATAAATTACCTTCAAATTTTTGTCTGTATAGGTTATAATAATCCATCGATACAATATCCCGTATTATCGAAGGGAGTAAAATGTATGATTAAACTACGCTTGAATGAAATTCTCAAGGAAAGAGAAATGCGTCAAAAGGACTTAGCAAAAGCTAGTGGGCTCCGTGAAAGTTCTATTAGTGATATGGTTCGAGGCATCCGTTCTACAGTGAACTTAGAACAACTTGAGAAGGTAATGGACTGTTTGGAAATTACCGATTACAACGAAATCTTTGAGAAAGTTGAGGAAAAAGTGAATGTCTAAGTATAAAGTATTTTCAATGTTTGACGGGGTTGGAGGCTTCGTAGTGGGTCTTGATAACGCCAACTTAACACTCCAAGAACCGTTCTTTGAAACAATATACACTAATCAATTTGAACCATCTCGTAAATCACAAGATGCCTTTGAAGTAGGTGTCTATAATTATCCGCATGTTCAACACAGCAATGATGATATCATGCAGGTCTCAAATAAATATTTTGAGGAAATGAAAGCTCAAGGTGTAAACATGATAGTTGGAGGGTTCCCTTGTCAAGACTATTCTGTTGCTCGTTCTAAAAAACATGAAATGGGTATCGAAGGAAAGAAAGGTGTTCTCTTTTGGGAAATCATTCGTGCGGTTAATCATATCAAACCTGAATATTTGATTTTAGAGAACGTTGACCGTTTATTAAAATCACCATCTTCACAACGGGGACGAGACTTTGCAATTATGCTTGGTGCATTTGCTCAACTTGGTTACTCTGTTGAATGGCGTGTGATTAACGCTGCAGATTATGGGCGTGCTCAACGTCGCCGCCGTGTGTTCTTTTTTGTGTATCGAAATGACACACCATTTGCCATGGCGATGGATGAGAAGTTTGGAAAGCCTGAGAATGAGAAAAATATCATGACATCTGATGAAGCAACTTTCGATAACTATATCTTTCAAGATGGATTGTTCGCTCGTCAATTTCCAATTGAACAAGAGGCATATAAGAAACGTCACTACTCAGATACATTGTCTGATAAAGGCATCCTCAATGAAGAGTATATCGTAGACATTTCTGACAATTTTACAGGTACTATTTGGAATACTGGTATTATGCGTTACGGTCAATACTTCACGATTGATACGAAACCAGTTATGGAAGCACCAAAGACCTTGGGTGAAATTGTTCAGGAAGCGAAAGAATATTATCTACGTGAACATGGTGAAGAAGAGTACAACCAATATATCGCAAATTACCAGTTTGACGCTGACAATCCTAAGCTAAAAAAGTTTGAATACTTACGTGGTCCTAAAAAAATTGAGCGAGTAGCTGATAACGGTCATAAATACATCTTTAGTGAAGGTGGGATGAGTCCGTATGATTCTCTCGACTTGCCGGGACGCACAATGCTTACAAGTGAAGGTTCTGTAAACCGTTCAACACATTTGCTTAAAGTCGATGGAAAATACCGACTGCTTACACCGATTGAAGCTGAATTATTGCAAGATTTCCCACCAGACTGGACAAAATTCAAAAAGGATAGTCTCGGAAATGTCCATGAAGTTTCAGACCGTATGCGTTTGTTCTTTATGGGGAATGCCTTAGTTACCGGAATCGTTGAACGTATAGGAATTGAGTTAGGAGAAATTGTACGCGAGTACAATGCAGTAGAAGTTCAAGTTAATAATGTTTGATTTTAAAATAATTCATACACAAGTATACCTAGCAAAAGGACTCATAGTTGAGTCCTTTTTGTAATCAAACAGATTAATTTCAGAGATTAATATATGCTATCCCGTACCATAGCTTGGGTTTTTGAGTATAAACGTAATCTAAATGAGTGATTTGCGTTGGAAGAGTTGCCCCTTAGGAGAAATATCTATCCAAGTGTTGTTCCAAAGCGTCACAATGTAGTTTACGAACAATCCAGAATACAAATAATGAGTCAGTAAAAGAGTTCTGTTTTTTAGTTTCCCGCTATAAATGTCCATAAAAGTGAGTTTATATTTTTGACCGAAAAAGAAGAGGAGCAAGGATAGAACAAACCATACATTGCGGCTAAATCTTATCCTTTGACATAAAGCATCTCATTCTTGTCAAAGATTCACCAACGAAGATATGAGTAGTTAAATTTCCCCAAATGTTCATTCAGGATTCACAAATTTTGACGGGTACGTTTAGCCTCTTGGATGAAACCTGCCAACATGTCGATGGTGCCGTCAAAATTACCCCTCTGCAAATCATGTTCCCATATCCGGATGATGTTCCAGCCCTTCTCCTCGTAATGCCTTGTCACACGGCTGTCCCTCGCTCTGTTCCGTTCAATCTTGTTCTCCCAAAATTCTGTGTTGCTCTTTGGCATCTTGAAATGTTCGAGACATGCGTGCCAATAACAGGAGTCGATGAAAATCACGATCCTGTACTTTTTTATGCTGATATCAGGCGTGCCGTAAAGGGTCCTGTCATTCTTCCTGAAACGGAACCCCTTCTTCCATAACGCCCTACTCACCCTGTCCTCCAATTTTGAACGAGCCCTTATTGAGCCCATGATTCTGCTCCGTGTCTCCTTAGAGAATTTATCAGGCATCGAACCATCTCCTTATAAGAAGATGTTTCCCGTATTTTTCTAAGGAGAAACAATGCTGCAATTGACGAGCTTGGCATTTAAAGAAAAAGAATGAATTTGAAAGTATTTTTAAAATTATATATCTTTACTTCTTCATCAGTTAAACCATTTCCATCTATAAATTGCCAATTACTATATAAGATTTGCCACTGTAATTATTTTGCAGTGGATTTCTTTTATTGAAGGTGTATTATCCCTTTTTGTCGAAATCCTTATATAAAGAAAGGGGAATTAATGATATGAATCGAAAAAAGTTAATTTATAGCATCCTTAAAGAGATAGATCAGGGTAATGAACCAAAACAATCTGATTACGAAATAAATTTCGAACAATGGGTTGAAATAATATTGTTAATTAGAGATGAAGGATATGCAAAAAATATATCAGTGCTATTTGCAGATAATGAAGTCTATTTTATATCTATATCTTCAGCAAAAGTAACTATGAAAGGAATTGACTATTTAGAACAAAACAATACGTTTGCTAGAACATATAAAGGTCTTAAAGAAATTCGGCAATGGATAAAACTGTAGAAACGGAATACCCCCTATTTCAAAACACCATAAAGGTATAGTCTTTAAGGTTATATTTTTTTTTGATGTTTTCATATATTAAACTTAATTATTAAAAGGAATTTATTGCTATAATTGTATTATTCATGATTTGGTGGTGGTTATAGATGAATAATGCTGTTGAGTTTCTTGATACAGTTAAGTCTAATTTAAGAAATACTTTTGAAAGTTATTACAACCAAAGGAAAAAGGTTGGTTCATTTGATTTTAATAAGTTTGTTTCTGATGATGAATTTAGGCAATCTATATTTATATTGAGAAACTTGGCAAAACAAAAAGGATTAGACCTTCGAGATACATACAAAAGAAATAGAACTGTCGAAGAGTTTATTATGGATATATATTTTGAGAATGAAGAAGGCTATATAAAGTTGTTTGCAAGATATTTCTTCAGTCTTCAATGAGTTTAGCAATTATTTAAAAGATAATCTTTATGAAATTGAAATTGTACAAATTCAAAGCAATGTACCGCCTGATTTAACGTATCGAAATATAGTCAGGGATTTAAGTAACTGTGATAAGAGAATAGGTGATAAGGATTATGCTGGTGCTATAACATCGGCCAGGACTGTTGTTGAAGGGGTCTGTAAAGAAAATTTAACTATCTTAGGGGAAAAGGTGACTGACGAGAATCTTTCCTTACCTAAACTGTTTAACTTACTATCGAAACATTTGAATTTAGATTCCAGTAATACCAAGTTTGAAAAATCATTAAAAGAGATAACTTCAGGTCTTAGTAAGGTTATTCAAGGCCTATCTGAAGTTAGAAACCAAAGTAGCGATAGTCATTCTAAAACAGTAAACCCACAATTCCATCATGCGGTCTAGCCGTTAATGCTGCTAAATGTGTTGCTAGTTTTTTATTCCACACATATGAATTTCAAAAAGAAAAAGGTAAACTAGGGTTAAGTAGTAAATAATTCTTTGAAAAAAGATGATTTTATAACTGAAGGGGAAAAGAAACAAATTGGAATCAAGATATTCAAGTGTTCTTCGAAAATATGCGAGAAACCTTAAAAGAAAATTAAAGCTGAGTTTATCTTTTTTTTCAGACAATATTGTAAATATAATAGTTCTAATAATAGTAATTGGAATTTTTGTAGCAGCCTTTGAAATTCAAATAGCTAGTAAGAATGCTAGTAGTATTGTTGATAGTGAGTTTTGGATTAATACCATGTTGCCTAATATAATGGCTGATATGATTGGTATTGTATTTACTTCTTTCTTTATTGCTGGTTTGTTCACACGCAACAATAAAAGAAGTCAATTAAAGATTATGCATTCAGTATTTGGACAACAGTATAATAAGTTAATTAGCATGCTTTGCAGAAACATTCTTGTAATAGTAAAAAGAGATGATATCTATTTATCATTCCAGAAGGATGACAGAACAGTTTATCAAGATCTTAGTTTAGTAGTGAAAGATATTGAAGGGTTTATAGACTACTCTAGTTTTAATAGAAGCTTTAGGATATGGGATGTAACTTCTGGAAGTAGCTTATGGGATACTTACATTGATATGATTCCAAAAATAGAGAAATATAACAATGATATTTGGGTTGTATTAGGGGAAATCGATTTATTAGCAAAGGAAGAAGCGAAATATGCTATATTTTTATCTCTCATGGATCAAGGGTCAACTGAGTATCAATCGACGTTAGAAACGCATAATAAATATAAGAATGAATTAAAGAGTAAAAGCAGATTACTATTAAAGTTCCCGAAAAATAATGAATTATCTCAAGTGGAACTTAAGGAAAGCCTAGATGCTTTAAGAAAATTTTTTAATAGTTCAATTCAAGAATTCATTAAAATGAATGGTTTGGTATTACCCATGGAAATACGATATTCTTTTGCACAAGTTCAAAAGGCTTTAAATCGTTTTATTTATAGTATGAAAGTCTATTATTTTCCAAATGAATATAATCATTTAAGTGAAGGTAATATAGAATCATTAAGAATAAAGAAGAAGAAGGAATCTTTAACTGCTATTATAGATTTATCTGAAGAGTTATTGAATTTATCGAAGTATTTTAATACCGTTGATGATTAAACATTCTTTTAGTGCAATCTGTATCTATGCTGAAATTTGGAAGAGTTCAAGGTATAAATGGGCTTACAGTAAATCAGGTTTACAGTTGGATTGGTGAAGATCTTTGGATGATTGACCAATACAAAGAATTAAAAGTAAGTAAGAATAATAAGACCTAAATTTTAATTTTCAATGTTTTCCATTTTGCGAGCGATTGCAGAATAGTGTGAGGAAAACTAGTTTCGTAGACAACTACGAAGGTTAAAGAATGTTATTCTTAAGAGATTAAGCAGTTTGACTACCGATGAAAAGAAAGAAAATGCCCAGCATTTATTTAATAAAAATGCTGAAGCAAGTTCATTCCAAGCACAATTAACACGAGTGAACTGTGCGATTAGTATATTCAAAAATGGATTGGAACAAGAAGTATTAAACGATATTGCAGCATCTGCTTCAAAAAGGTTTCAAATGAAGGAATTGAAAAGGCAAAACAACTGATAACCCACTAAGGCTGATACATGGGTATCAGTTATTTTATTTGCTAAAAAATAGTTGCAGGTAAAGTATGTTAAATAGAAATTTGAATAACATAACCTTCAGCTGCTATTCAAATAAATGAACATTATGGGATTAGGCGTTATAACCATTTTCAATAGCTAAACATTAACAGTTTATCGAACATATAATCCTTTAATTTGATCCTGATACTATCTAGTAATCTTTTGGCTTGTTGTCGGTGCTTAAGATTCAATTCTGAACAAATTATATCCAGTGTAATTTTCTCAATATTATCAGCATGTAAAAATAAATTGTTATATTGATAATATCCGGTGTGCCTTAATCAATACCACTTGGTTTGAATAAGTCATCCAGTGAAAACTTCTTGTTGAAGTAGTAATCAATATACTGGTATTCAAGTTGAATAATTTTATTTTGATTTTGGCATATCTGATAGTTTCAAGTTTCTGATTGTATATTTGTTGCACAATTTTTTCACGTGAGAGTCCTTTTACTAATGTTGTTTTGCAATGAAACAACCGCCTTTCAAAAATTTTTTATGTTTTAACCTTTTTTGTTACAAATGAAGATTCTTGTCGTTTATATAAGTAACTAACAATTTAACGGGATAAATATACATACACACCTATAACAGCAGTCACTGTATAAGCAGACATAGTAATATATACGGTCATAAGTGAAAGAAAAAGATTTGGAATGAGAAGGTTGTTAAAAACTTTTAAGCTGGGGGTTGAAATGTCAAGGGGAATTCAGGCGATTAAAGGTCTCTTATTCTTTAGTACCTAGTACTGTTTCTACTCATGGGATATGTTAATCTTGCTTCTATTTTTCTGAAAAATAGTGAAAAATGGTGGTATTATATTTATATCAAAAACAAAGGGGGAACTATTGTGAGAGAAAGTATAGTTTATGATCTTACGTCTGTTTCAGGTATACTAGATTCATTGAGTAAGCATTTGGAACTAAGCAAAACAGACATTTTAAATTATCTTGAGAGAGTAAGAAACAACTTTGATTTAACTCAATTTCTTGAAGACTTTCGAATTGAAGATGAACGGCTGCTTGATTGTGATATTTCTTTGATATCACTTCATGTTACAACTAACGATGATGAGTGTGCTGATATCAGGACCAATGGTATTGTCAATTTGCAAAAAGTATTAACATCTGAAACAACCCTTGGAAAATATCTAAGAAGCCAAGGGATTACAGTAAACGTTAATAATAAAGAAATTCAATTTAATGGTCATTCTTACTCACTTTCTGAAAATGATAATTGTGACGCTATTAAAAGAATTTATTATAAACTTTATAAGGATTACCAAGTTAATTCTTTCTTGTCTTGCAATAATGCACTAGAATATGGTGTTGATATGATGCCTGAATTCTTAGAAAACATTGCAGAATTATTAGATTCAGAAGAAATTCTGGATAACTGGGGGGAAATGAACATTAAGTGCAGTGTTGTTAAGTTTAGGGTACCCCTGGCTAACTTTGCTGACGATACCTTTTCTCAAGGGAGGTATAAAATAAGTGAACAAGAATTTCAATACTCGGGTTCGGATAAATTGAATATGTTAAAAAGGTATTGGATACTTAATCAATCTTTTGATTTATTAAGATTTTATCTATCCTATCAGCAGATGAAACAAATTTTTGGTTACTTACGTTTTGATGAGGTAGTTCCATCTTCATCTATTTTAAAAATTTACACCCCTGAAGAATATCTTGAAGAATATAGAATTGACGATTAACAATACTGGTGCCAGCGATGTACCAGCTTTTTTATTTACAAAAACAAATGTGTCTAAAAAGTGAAATGGATAGGTTCCGAATGATTTGCGACCAGGGCGGAAAGTTTCATATAACTATCCGTGAATGTGTAAAAGAAAACGTACATCAGGATATTATCCTGAAGAAGTTCCTAAAATTTTAGAAGAAGGTATGCGGAAAACCGTAATGGTCAATATCTATGAACGAAATCCTCTTGCACGCAAGCAATGTATGGAGCACTTTGGGGCTGAATGCCAAATTTGTAATTTAAATTTTGAGAATACATACGGAGCAGTAGGGAAAGATTTTATCCATGTCCATCACATTATACCACTGCATGAAATCCAACAGGGATATGCTGTAGATCCAATAAACGATTTAATCCCGGTTTGTCCAAATTGTCACGCCATGCTGCAACGTAAAGAAAATGGCAAGTATTTAACGATAGGACAATTAAAAGAGCGGTTGAACAATAAGAAATTGAAATTAGTATAGACTGAGAGTTTTAGGGAAATTCTCTTTCTCTCAATTTAGTTTTCTAGTTATAACTAGATTCACATCGAAAGGATGCTCATTTCATAAAGAAGGCCTCGGTAATTAACCGTGGCTTTTTCGTGTTTGTATCAATAATCATTAAGTGCTGCTAAGGCCTGCTAAAGTCTGAAGTCAAACAATCCCAGTTTTCAACTTAGTGAAAGTTATTTTCATAAATTAGTGTTAGTGAAGCTGCCACGAAGTAGATTGATCACTGAGATATAAGGCAATTCATATTATGGGATTTTTATTTGGATAAAAATGTTATAATTGTATGATTCTCTATGTTTGTTAACATAATCAATACGGTTTAATAATAGCCAGTGGAATTAAATAAAAGATTTAATGTGAGCAATATAACATCTTATACAAAAGATAAAAAGAGAATAAAGGGGGAAACACATCTTATGATTCCGGCAAAAATAGATTCCATTTTCGTTTCTGCCATAAGACAAAAAGGCTTGGATTCTATTGTAGATTGGTTTGATCTGCATAAACAGCCGTTTTATGTACTAGGCTGGTGCTATCTTGGGAATACTCTGCAATTGGAAGAGCTTTTTTACCAGACTATATTAAATGTTCAAAAGGAGCTGCCTCGGTTCAAAAATGATGGATCATTCGAAACATGGGTAACCTCCATTCTCATACATACCTGCCGTAAACTTTCTAAGATTAAAAGTCCTCAAGATTCAGAGGAAAGTGAACTTGATGTTTTCTTTAAGGCTCTAAATCGGTTGGAAGAGTCCGAGATGGAAGCGCTGGTCCTAATAGGAATTCCCAGAGAGAAAGCGGCTCAGATTCTTCAGGTGTCAGCGGAACAAATGAAAGGACTTACGTTTTCCGGCATACGGTCGCTTAGAAAAGAAATGGGGTACGGTCCGGGCTTTAATGGCTGCAAGGAGTATCAAAAGGATTACATGGATTATCTTGAACGGACCATGGACCGGCCGCAAAAGATTGAATTCGAAAGGCATATATATCATTGTCCCAGCTGCCAGGAGGATTTGGGAACCTTCCAAGAAGTCATGTTAGATCTTTTGGAGCGGATGGAATCTATACATGTGCCTGCTGGGCTCATGGAGAAGATTAGGAAAAAGCTTGCTGAAAAGGAAACGCGGAAGCAGCAGAAAAATGAGCAGCGTACAAAAGTGGGGCTGATTATCGCAAGTGTATTCGCCTTATTAATAGGAACTGGTTATTTTACAGGGGGGTTTACCTACCTATACTATCGATGGACAGAAGAAAACCCACAATTACGTGCCTCTCTTCAACATGGCATCGGTGAAAGCCTGGATCTGGAAACACAAAGCAATGGGGTAAGAATAAAGATCAAGGGTGCCATTGCAGATAATGTGCAGACGCTTGTTTATTATGAAATTGAAGATATGAAAGAAGACAACCAATATGCGCTAACCTATGATGATGGAGTTTTGGTGGAGAACGGTTATAAAATCATGAAGAATGAAGACAATCCTAGATATTATCCTCCTGACCTTGAATCGGACCTTAATAATCAAGAAAAGAACGTGTATGAAGGAAAGCTTAGTCTGCCGCCGCTTTCTAAGGATCATGGTACCATCAACCTGAAGATCACAAAACTTATGAAATTATATCGTGATCCCTCTAGTCAGATAAATAATAGTGTTGATGAGGAAATGAATGAAAAGACAGGGAAGTGGAACCTTGCTATTCCTGTAACCAAACAGCCTTCGACGGAATATGCACTGAATGAAAAAACAAAACTCGAAGGAATCACGCTTCAAATGGATAAATTGATACTTTCACCAACAACCACTATTCTGCAATATCACATTGTCAATAACCAAGCCAGGCAGATACATCGAGTTACCTTCGACTCTCTGGAAGTGAATAATAAGAAAGCAAAACCTGATATATATGGGAGTTCCTTTATGGATTCATCTCCATTTGACTATACTTTTCAAGCTCATTTCGACCCTCTTCCAGGAGAAAAGCCCAAAGAGGCTAATGTTCGATTCGGATCTGTTACTTTAGGTGTGAATGACCAAAAAACCATCCAGCTGAGTGGTGCTGAAGAATATCCTCAAACCTTTGAATATGCAGGCAGTACCATCTCTATCGACAAGCTGGAAGCTGGAAATCCTGCCAATATGGTCATCAGCGATCATGAAATTAAGCATCGAGAGTATGATTCGCTTGATTTCCATGTTGTGGGTGAAGATAAAAATGCCATGCTTTCACTGGAGCTGGATGATATGCAAGGAGTTGCCCTGAACAAGAACGGGAAAGAATATGATCCTGCCAAAACTCCTTTTTTCTCTTATTCAACTGAGGACATGCGTTATTTGGTTACCGTTCAAAGCTTAAAGGTAGTAAATGAAGACTCTAGTCAAAAAGTGATTCCAAAACAGCTGCAGATTATGGGATATACGACAACCAAATTTTTGGATGATGTAGTGAAGGTTTCATTGAAAAAAGGAGTCCAAAGAGAAGGGGATAAAGAGTAAATAGGGTTATTAGCACATAGAGCTCAAACGGTTGACCTTGAAGTGTTCCGTTATGCTGGGTTATCTATGCTTAATGAAGGATAACTATTATAGGTATGTAGAGAAGTGTGAGGGTAAACCGTAATTCGTATGGATGAACTAGACTGCATGCTGGTTCAATATCCAACTTGTTTTTTTCAGTACAGGGGTAATGATCGTTTAAATTATCATTTAGTACACAGCTGCCTTTAATAGGTAGCTTTTTTGATTTTACAAAGACTTCAGGGAGATTATCCGTTTATTAGTGGTTGGCTCATTTCTTTCTATATAGAAGAAAATCAGCCGACCGTTTTTAAATCCACACAAATAAATAAGGTCACACCGAAAGGGAAATACACATAATTTTACTTTTTTAGGTCAAATTAGGAAGGAAATTCAATGAAAAATGAGAAGCAAGAGTACATACATGAAAACCACTTGATCAACTGTTTATGCATGCACGGGAGATAGAAGACAGCAAATCTGGTTTTGCCACTATATATTACGCGGTTTTTATTGTATTACTTACGATATTCGATACCTTGATGTGCATGGTTTGGGGAATGGCCTAAGAGAAGCCTTCCGGCTGGGATACCCCTTAGTATAGATGCCTTACATACCTTCCTTTTTTATGGGCAAGCCATTTGAGATCCAACTATTTTTTGTGTTGGACGAGTTACTTTGCTTAGTATCTACTTGCAATAAACTAGCAGCATTTAAAAATCAAGGGGGAGGGCGGCGTTTTGAAATGCTCGCAATGTGATTATTCCAATCCTGAAGCAGTGAAGTTCTGCTTAAAATGCGGTGAAAAGTTCTTCAAAACGGGAAAGCAGGAGGATGACAACAGCTATTTTTATGAATTTGCCCATTATGTGGATATGGTCCCAAGATTCGAGAGATCGGTTGAGCCGAAATTTCAAAATGTTTTTTCCCGGGTTTTCCGTAAGCATAGTGAACTGGAAGCGGAACGCTTATTTATCGTAGGAACTGCGCTTACGACACCCCAGCTTTCGGAGGTAAAAGACACCTGGCCAAAACCCTGGCTTTTTGCAAGAGTGTTTGTCATTGCGCTTATTGCTTTCGCAGGTTTTTACATAGGCGTAAGTATTTTTAATAACGCAAACTTTATACCCGGCCTTATTATTGTGGGTGCGTTTGCTGTTCCGATTGCAACGCTGATCTTTTTTTGGGAGATGAATGCACCTCAAAACATTGCCATTTACCGGGTTATGTACATTGTATTAATCGGCGGGATTCTTTCGATGATCGCCTCACTGGTGTTCTACGATATACTAAGAAACCATATCAATCCGTTTACCATTGGAATTGCGGAGGAGCTTGCCAAAGCTATAATCGTCATGATCTTTGTGACGGACAAAAAATACAAATACATCCTAAATGGCCTTCTTGTTGGTGCTGCAGTCGGAGCGGGTTTTGCCGCTTTTGAAACAGCAGGGTATGCTCTCAGGGCATTGTTAACCGAGCATGGAGCAGCTTTCTACATCACAATCCTCTGGCGCGGACTATTTTCTCCGGGCGGCCATATTGCCTGGGCGGCGCTAACTGGCGCAGCAATCTGCAAGGTAAAAGGAGACCAGCCGTTTACCTATAACATGCTGTTTAAATTTAAATTTTTACGGATCTTTATATTAGTGGTTATCATGCACGCTTTATGGGACACGCCCATACCAGGGATGTTCCCTTTTGGACATGTATTTTTGATGGCCGCTTCATGGATCGTTGTTTTCTTGATGATCAGGGCTGGACTTAAACAGGTTGGGGAAAGAAAATTAAGGATATAAACTATGGGTGGGAGCCCTTATAAAAAAAGTAATAAATAAGATATAAAAACGGTGGACCTGGAAGTAACGGGTTCGGTTTTCGAGTACAAAAACCTAATTATCATGCAAATCAGCAGTCCAATCCGCAACTGAATTGGACTGCATCTTTTTGTTGATATAGTATGGTTTTAATCTTTTTTTAAGTATGAATTACCATCCTAATTCAGACCTCTTTTGACAGGTTAACAGAAGTCAATTCTTACTACAGTAGACATTCTTAATATCCCTACTGTACTATCTAATCAATCATTGGATACCTCAGGCTTACCTGAGGTATTAGTTGTTCTTTTAGAAGCGATGAAGCAAACAATAAATCTTAGGGGTGCAGGCTATCATGGATAATCACATTGTATGGCATCGATCTGCGATAACCAGAGAAGAAAGGAACCAATTAAATAGACATAAAAGTGGAGTACTCTGGTTTACAGGCCTGTCCGGCTCTGGAAAATCAACTCTCGCGAATGCAATGGATGCCAGATTGTATGAATTAGGAGTAAGAAGCTATGTGCTGGACGGTGACAATATCCGTCACGGGCTAAATAAGGGTCTGGGCTTTGGAATCGAGGATCGAATTGAAAAAATAAGGCGGATTGGTGAAGTGGCCAAACTATTTGCGGATAGCGGTCAAATAGTCAGTACCGCGTTTATCTCACCGTTTCGTGATGACCGGGAACAGGCAAGAAATTTATTCAGAGAGGGTGAGTTTATCAAAATTTTTGTAGACTGTCCGATCACCATTTGTGAAAAAAAAGATCCGAAAGGATTGTACCGGAAAGCGCGGAGGGGAGAAATCCGCGACTTTACTGGAATTGATTCACCCTATAAAGGACCCAGTAATCCTGAATTAACTATTGAGACGTATCGGTATTCCATTCATAAAGCAGTAGAGCTTGTGCTGGCTTAGTTAAGAGAAACAAATTTTATCCCTTCAGAACGTTAATTTTTCAACGTTCTTTTATAATGGAGAAAGTGTTACCAGGGCATAAACGTGCTCTGGATATGTTTCCGCGAAAGGCGTCTATTTATGAATAGAAAACTCAAGGCGATGAAACTATTTTCACCGTCGTGTTTTTTGTTCAAAACTGTTCCACCAGTGTCTACTACCAGTGAAAAAACGGCTAAATGAAGGAGATATTCAAAAAAATATGAATTATAGTACATAAGTTGCAGGTAAACGGAGGTGTTAGGTGGAAGATTTAATGATTAATAGCTACTCCAACTCCCTGAATCGATGGTAAATGTAACACTGCTTATTGGTTGCTGGCAGGTACGACTCCAAATTCATTCCGGCATCTTATGAGCAAAACCCTCTCTGTTTCCATTTCAGAGCTTGTCAATCGACATTGTTCAAGATGTCAAAGGACCCTGCAGGATTATTTCCGATACTAAAGATTTGCCTGATAAAAAAATGTTATTTGTGGAGGTTCAAAATGACAGGGAATCTAAACGAGTTAGCATACGGGACTAAAAGGAGCGGAGTTATGGACATCCAGCATGTTATTGATGTAGCATTTCATCCACGGCAATTCGGTCCGCTGTCCGCAGAGATCATGGAACTGGCGGTACCCATGTTTTTCCCGCGGGGAACCATTATCAATCGGCAGGGTGACCAAGCACAGCAGTTCTTTTTTGTTCACAACGGCCATGTAAGAGGAACTATTGTTCGATCGGATGGCACCGAAAAAGTAATTGCCTTCGCAGACACCGGCCAGTTTTTTGCGGAAGTACCTTTTTTCCAGCAATGTAATCATTGGTACACAGGTGAAGCGGTGGAACCAACACATGTAAGTGCTTTTACATGGGCAACTATTGATAAAATCAACCATACCCATCCTGATTTCGTATTGAAGTTGATGCAATCTCTTGCTCATAAAGTCTGGATGTTGAGTAACCAGATGATGAGTGTAACGTTTGACCACTCGGAAGTCCGCCTTGCCCGTATCCTGATTGAAATCCTTAATCGGAAACCTATAGGTACACGTTCGTTATCTATTACTCACCAGGAGCTTTCAGCTTTAATGGGCACTTCAAGAGTCATGGTAACAAGGCTGTTAAACGTATGGCGTAATAGTGGGATTGTTGATCTTCGAAAAGGGTCCATTCGAATAATAAATAACCAGGAGCTTGAAAGGATAGCAGCTTTCGGCTTCGAATAAAATTTTCCCTTCCATTGACTTGATCTTAGATACTCTCACCGCAGGTTAACTTAAATAATCCCGGTAGAATTTGCATTAAATCCTAGACGTTTAATCTTTTTCAGAATTTTTTGTCTTTATGTAACTAATGAACAGATACGATGCGATGCAGGTGCTACACTTAAAAGCAAGCGAGCTAAAGCAATTCCTGTAAAAACTGCTTTCGGCTTAAGTGTGAAATAACGATTCGGAAAGGGGAGAATAAAATGAGTTGGCGTATTGGAATTGACACAGGGGGTACATTTACTGACCTGGTAGCACTCAATGATATTACTGGCGAGGAGAAGGTATTTAAAACGTCAAGTACACCCGATGATCCTTCCCGGGCTTTCCTTGATGCAATACAGGGAGTGCTGGGTGAGATCGGAGCAACAGCTGAAGAAGTGACCATGCTTCTCCACGGGACCACAGTTGCAACAAATGCTGTATTAGAAGGAAAGTACTCGCAGCTTGGCCTCATTGTTACAAAGGGATACAGGGATATGCTAGAGGTTGCCCGCCAGAATGTTCCCGGCGAGTTTGGGGCTATCAGCTACTGGATCAAACCGCCTCGGATCGTGCCTCTGGAATTAGTTCGAGAAGCGGACGGGCGCCTTGATTACAAAGGAGAGGTTTTACGCCCGCTTGATGAGCAGCAGATCCGGCTTGCAGCCAGGGAATACCGTGAGATGGGAGTAAAGGCAATCGCAGTGTCCTTTATTCACTCCTATCAGAATCCGGCTCAGGAAGAAAGGGCTCGCGAAATTATTCAGGAAGAATATCCAGATTGCTTTGTGTCAATATCCTCAGATGTAATCCGTGAATACCGCGAATATGAAAGGACGCTTACTACCTGTTTAAATACAGGGCTCATGCCTCTCCTTTCGACGTATCTCGACCGCCTTAGTGACCGCGCACAGGAAGCAGGAACAGAGGCCCCGCTTTATGTAATGAAATCGAGCGGCGGCGTTTCCACAGCGAGCGAGCTCATTAAAAGACCAATAGCAGCTTCACTTTCTGGACCAGCCGCTGGTGTCATTGCAGCTGCTGCTATTTCGAATGCAGCTGGAATTACGGACGTGCTTACTCTTGATATGGGCGGAACGAGCACTGACATGGCTTTGATTGAAGGCGGTATCCCGCGTCTTCTGACAGAAGGCAAAATAGATATATATGATATAAAGTCACCGATGATCGACATGACTACAGTCGGAGCGGGCGGCGGCTCCATTGCCTGGCTTGCTGGCAGCAAGGCTCTTAGGGTTGGTCCACAAAGCGCCGGATCCGCTCCTGGCCCTGTCTGTTATGGCCGTGGAGGAACAGAGCCGACTATAACTGATGCCAATCTAGTATTGGGAAGAATACCGCCTTATCTGCTTGGAGGGGCAATTCCGCTGGACAGGCAGGCTGCATATGACGCAATTAAGACTAAAATCGCGGATCCGCTGGGACTTTCAGTTGAAAAAGCAGCTGCAGGGATTTTAGAAATTGCTACTCAAAACATAGCAGCCGGAATTAGAGTTGTATCAGTCAGACGCGGACGGGATCCGCGAGATTATACATTGTTCCCATTTGGCGGTGCTGGCGGACTCTTAGTTTCACCAGTTGCCAATGCGCTGGACATGAAAAGCATTCTGGTTCCAATGGCACCAGGGGCTACTGCTGCTGCAGGCCTTCTCTATTCCGATGTACGTGTTGACCATGTTATTACGGATGTACAGCGGGAAGATTTACTTAATGAAGAACAGCTGCAAGAAGAGTTTTTACAAGTTCGGGAACGTGTTATCGAGGATTTAGCGAACCAGGGCTTTAAAAGCTCAGGAATTCGCCTGCAGGCGTTCGTCGATATGCGTTATGTAGGACAGGCGTTTGAAATTCGAGTTCCGCTTCCAATTTCTGATGATTCTATATCACTTGCTGATAGCTTTAAAAACTTCCACACCGCGCATGAGAGTCAGTACGGCTATTCTTACGAAAACAAATCACTGGTTGAAATCGTGAATATAGGGGTAACTGGATTTGGACAGCTTGCACCGCCTCGACATCGTCCGAAACCATACTCCAAGGGTGGATGGAGTGACTTGCTGAAGTTCACGCGTCCGTTATATGTAAATGCTGTATCAGATTATGTTCATTGCCCAGTGTATGAACGTCCGACCGAACCAATCTCTGAACCTCTTGAAGGACCGGCAGTAATAGAACAGTACGATACGACTACGGTGGTGGAACCAGGATGGGAAGTATCCGTAAATGAATTCGGACATCTGCTCATAACCAGAAAATCAGTAGGAGGAGTACAAGGATGACAAATGATCAGCAAACTCATATTTTTGATACATCCATTTATAAGACCCCTGAATACAAACCATTCAGACAGCAAGAATGGCCCCGCTCCGATGAAGAATGGGCCCGTATTGAAGAGTATAAGCAGAAAGTGGATCCTATTACTCTGGATGTCGTCGAAGGAGGTCTCGAGGCAGCGGTGGAAGAGGGTGAGGCTGCTGTTGAGCTGGCTGGGCGATCCACCATTATTCGTGAGCAGCATGATTATCGCGCATCCATCTGTACGGTAGACTGCAATAATGTAACTTCTGTTTCCTGGGGTGCAAGTGCCGATGCAGTCCGTGCACATTTTCCTCTTGAAGATATTCACGAGGGAGACGTCTTTTTATACAATGACGCTTACGATTCACATGGTACCATTACCCATCTTCCGGACTATTGCATATGTATTCCGATTTTTCACAGCGGCCGCCTGATTGCCTTCAGCATGATTTTCGGCCACACCGAGGATGTAGGCGGCAGATCGGTTGGCAGCTGGCCGACTACTTCTACCAGTATTTTTGAAGAAGGAATCCAAATCCCGCCTGTCCGGCTTTACAGCAAAGGCAAAGTACAGCAGGATATTTATAAAATTGTCCTTCGGAACACCCGTTTTCCAGATACTATGCAGGGGGATCTGGATGCATTCATTGGTGCCTGCCGGCTGATTGAGCGCCAGGTGAAACAGCTTTGCGACCGGCTGGGTGCAGATATAGTAGAAGCCGCTATGTACAAGCTGATGGACCGCTGTGAAGAAGCGGTTAGAAATGTGATATTGCCTATGTTCCCTAATGGCGAATACACCGGAGAGGATTTCTTGGATAATGATGGAATTAACATGGAGGATCCCGTGAAGCTGATGGTTACCATCCGCAAGGATCCAACGAAAATCATTTTAGACTGGACGGGGACTAATCCACAGACGGAAGGTCCGCTGAACTCTCCGAATGATGGCAGATTTCTGTCCAAGTGGGTGGGTTCATTCTTATCCCAATTTGCACCTGGCACTGTCATTAATGAGGGTGTTACAAGGGTTTTCCGCTGTGAACTGCCGCCAGGCACTGTACTGACATCGGAGTATCCAGCTCCTGTCATTAACCGGATGCAGTGCTGGTTCCGCAGTTTCGGTGCCTATGGAGCTGCGTTGGCCCAGGCATTTGGCGGGAATGTGAATGCGGATAATAACTGTGTGCAGGTATATGGTGTATACGGATATGATAATGACGGAAAGCCATGGCTGTATCGTGAGGTATTCGGCGGCGGATCAGGAGCACGCCCTTACGCTGATGGAACGGATGCGGTGGACATGGTGAATGACGCGAAGAACCTGCCGACCGAGTTTATAGAACAGCGATATCCCGTAGTCATTGAAAGGGTTGCCCTTAATCCTGATTCCGGCGGATGCGGGAAGTATCGCGGCGGTATGGGCTATGTAAAAGACATTCATATATTAACGGACGGGTACTACGTAACATATGTGGACCGGACCGCTTTCAGTTGCTTTGGCGTAAACGGAGGAGGTCCAGGTCTGCCTGGCGGAACATGGATTAATCCTGGCACTCCAGATGAGAAGTTAGTCCAGTTCTGCCAGGAGGGAATCCCTGTAAAAGCAGGTGATGTGATCCGGGTTACGACTCCAGGCGGAGGCGGCTGGGGAGATCCATTGGAACGGGATGTTGAGGCTGTCCGTATGGATGTACTCCGCCAGTTGGTGTCAGTTGAAAGTGCGAAGGAAAATTATGGGGTTATCGTCCACAAGCGGACGAAGGGTCTATCCACCGAGTATGAAGTTGATTTAGAAGCTACCGATCTGATGAGGGAAAAAATTCGTCAGGCCCGGAATCCCCTGAAACTCATCAATCGCGGGGAGTATGCAGAAGAAAAACGTAAAGCCGGAAAAATCACCTATAATGACGTATTCCTGCCTCAGACCGGAACCGAGGCCCACGCGCCGTCAGGTGAAGAGCAGCTGTCATGAGTTTTGTTGAACTGAAATATTTAACTTCATATGAAGCGGCAGTGGCTGCCAGGCAAAAAGGAGCCATTGGTTTGATCCCGGTAGGAGCATTGGAGCAGCACGGCCCGCATTTGCCGCTGGTGACTGATTCAGCCATGGTCGAAGTTCTTGCTGCAGCAGCAGCAGAGCGTTTTAGAGAGCCGGTCATCGTCACACCAACACTAATGGCGGGATTATCTGACCATCACGTCGAATTTCCCGGCACCGTTAGCCTTGACCGGAAAACGCTGAAAGGTGAAATTGGGGCCTATATCACATCTCTTAACCGCATGGGTTTGACTCGCATCTGCCTTCTAAGTTTTCATGGCGGGAATTTCAGTTTTTTAGGAGACTGTGCCGATGACAACTTACTTGCCTTACAAGGCGTGCAGATAGAAGCTTACACAGATTTTCGACAGTTTCTTAACGTGATGCATACGGCCGGTCAGAAAGCAGGACTGCAGCTTGCTTCAACTGACAGTCATGCAGGAGCACTGGAAACCAGCCTGGTTCTGCATGTGTTAGGTGAGGAACGGGTGCGTGAATTTGAAACGGTACAGGGATATACCAGGAATGAGCATGGGTGGATGGAGACTATGCAGGCTAAGGGAGTAAAGGCAGTCAGTGCCACCGGTGTATTTGGAACACCATGCGGCGCAAGCGCGAGTGCCGGAAAAATGATTCTGGACGCTTTGGTTGATGAAGTGGCTTTATGGCTCGGGGAAACCTTTCTGCTTGAGGAAATCCGCTAGGTTAAACGCAAGACTGCTCCATCGTGATTAGTAATTGCCATATCAAATACAAATTTAAAGGCTCAAGGCCGCCCGCCTTGAGCTTTTTACGTTTCGGCGGGATCGTTATTCAAAATATAGTTATGTTTAGGCGAAACCGCACAATTTATATTTTGGAAAAGGCTTTGTTAAAGATCATTGTTGATTTTTGCACTATGTTGATCTTCGCTGCAGGTGCGAGACTCCTGCTGGAAAAGCGGGCAAAGGGGAGACCCCTCAGGCGTGATACGCCGAGGAGGCTCCGGGACTGCCCGCGGAAAGAGAGTGCCCTTCGCTGCAATCAAAAGGCAAGATTGAATTTTTTGAAAATTTAAATTTATTGTTTGACTTGTGTACACTGTATTATGTACAATGTATACATAAAACATAAACAGTTGTCCTGGTTACCCTGGACTCTATTTCTAAAGAGGGCGATTTATATGGAAGAACGATATTTAAAACCAATACGACAGCAAACGACTCAGGATATAGTATATAAGCAGGTATTGGATGCAATATTAAATGGTGCTTTTACCAGGGACGAAGTGTTTACAGAAGTTCAGCTGGCAGAATCTTTAAACACGTCGCGAACACCTGTAAGAGGAGCTTTACAGACCCTGGTCAAGGATGGATTGCTTGTTTCAATCCCAAGAAAGGGATTAAGTATACGAAACATCACACAAGAGGAACAAGACGAAATTTTTCTATTAAGAAGTTCTATCGAATTGGAAGTAACGAAGAAGCTTACCAGCATGACAATTTCAAAGGAAAACTTGATGCTGCTCAATAATTTAATTCGACAGCAGGAAGAAGCAATGAATAATGATGATAACATTCATTTTATTGATTTAGATCAGGAATTCCATTTGATGCTGACAAGGCTTGCCAATTATAAATTGATGGAGCAAGTGTTAATTAATCTCCATAATCTTACACAATTGATGGGATTAAAGGCAGTAAGCCGAAAAGGCCGAATGAAAGAAGTGCTGGTGGAACACAGGCGAATCATTCAGTCCATTGAGGAACAAAATACAGAATCGGCTTCAAAATTTATCTTAGACCATTTAAACAATTCTAAAAACGCTTTGAATTTTGAGGACAGATAAAAATTCCCACTCGAAAGGGGGAGATGATTTTTACATATTCAATAGATTGAAATCTAAATCAAAAAACAGGAATTCTCCTCTAGTCAGTCACATTTCTCCAGATTTGTGATACCGGCAGAAATATAAGCGGGTACATTCTGGATATATATTGTCATCTTTGAAAATTCACATAGAAACAGTGAACAGTTCAAGTTCAAATGCGATCAAAACATAGATTACTATAAAGGTTGTTTTCTAGAAAGGAAGATTACATTGGTCAGAACAGGTGCGCAATATTTAGAATCGATTAAGGATAACCGCTGTGTTTATATTGGAGGAGAACGGGTGGAGAACGTAACGACACATCCTGCCTTTAAAGGTATTTCCCAAACGGTTGCAAGTCTTTATGATATAGCAGCCGATGAAAAGCAAAATATGAGCTACATAACAGAAGATGGCACGATAGCAAACAAAATATATATGATTCCAAAAAGCATAGAAGAGCTGAAAGAAAGACGTGAAGCCATTGAAAAATGGGCGAATGCCACTTGTGGGTTTGTTGGCAGAAGCCCGGATCATGTTGCCGGTTTTTTGGCTGGATTTGCAAGTAATCCTGATGTTTTTGCCCGAGGCGGACAAATGTATAAAGACAACGTATTGAACTTCTATAAGTACGCCAGGGATAATGATTTATATCTAAGCTACGTAATTATTCCTCCACAAACAGACCGAAGTAAAGCTTCACATGAGCAAGAAAATGAATTTACAGCTGTCGGTGTCTATAAAGAACAGGAAGATGGGATCATTGTCCGAGGTTCACAAATGTTAGGGACGGGTTCAGCAGTATCCGACTACCTCTTTGTAAGCTGCATTTCACCTCTTCGCCCGGGTGATGAAGCTCATGCCGTGTCTTTTGTCGTGCCGCTGAGTACACCAGGGCTAAAATTATATTCTAGACCAAGCTTTGCAGCAGATAAGCCAAGCACCTATGATTATCCATTATCCACCCAATTTGATGAAGGCGATTCCCTGGTTGTTTTCGACGATGTGTTTATTCCATGGGAGCATGTTTTTGCCTATCGAAACATCGATATAGTTAGAGCTCAATTTCATGAGACGCCAGCGCATGTTTATGGGAACAGCCAGGCGCAAATCCGTTTTGTCATGAAACTGAAGTTTATAATTGGAATTGCCAGAAAAGTGGCTGCCATGAATGGAATTGATAAATTGCCGCCAGTACAGGAGAAATTAGGAGAATTAGCTTCCATCGCTGCTTCTATTGAAGGCATGCTGCTGGCATCCGAGTATAATTATATGACGGATGAAAACGGAACTGTTTATCCGAATCGCAGATTTTTATATGGAGTCGTTGGTTTACAGGATTCTATTTATCCGAAAGTGATCCATATATTAAGAGATTTAGTGGGTGGGGGAGTTCTTCAAGTACCTTCTACCTATAAAGAAATGATAAATCCTGAAACAAGGGATGACATTTCACGCTATATCAAATCTCCCGGTGCGTCTGCAGAAGAACGTGTGAAATTATTCAAACTCGCCTGGGATGTAATAGGGTCAGAGTTTGGGGGCCGCCACCAGCAATACGAGTTGTTCTATAATGGTGCCCCATTTGTAACGAAAGGGTATGCTTTTAGAAACTATCGCTATGAAGAAGTGGTTCAATTGGTCGATCAATTTCTGGAAAGCTATCAGATTCCGCAAAAAGTGGAAGAACAAATGATTTAAAAATGAGGGAGAATTATGAAAATATCATCTGTACAAGTAGAAATTAAAGATAATGAATCAAAAGAAGAAAGAATTCAAAGAGTAAGCGGGATTTTGGACGGGTTGAGAGGTCAGGATTTAATTTTGCTGCCGGAAATTTGGGCAACAGGTTATTTTGCCTTTGACTCGTATACAAAAGAAGCAGAAACGATTGATGGTCCTTTTGTCCAGCACTTTTCAGAAAAAGCAAAGAAGCTTGGAGCCTATATACATGCTGGAAGTTTTGTTGAAAAAGAAGGGGATAAGTTTTACAACACAAGCGTTGTTTTTAACCGTGAAGGAGAGCTTATTGGAACAAGCCGTAAGATTCACTTGTTCCGATACGGTTCAGCGGAAGGAGAAATCCTGACACGCGGCGAAAAGCCTACAGTAATTGATACCGAATTTGGAAAGATAGGTCTCTCTACATGTTATGATTTGCGCTTTCCAGAATTATTCAGACAGCAGGTAGATGAAGGAGCGAAGATTTTTCTGGTCACTTCCGCATGGCCGCATCAACGGCTTCAGCACTGGAAATTATTCAATGCCGCTCGTGCCCTTGAGAATCAATGCTTCCTAATTTCTAGCAATTGCGCTGGGAAAACAAACAATGTACTGCTGGGAGGCCACAGCCAGGTAGTCGACCCATGGGGTGTCGTCATTGCGTCTGCAGGTGAGTTTGAAACCGTGCTTAAAACTGAAATAAACCTGGAGCAGATAGATTCGATTCGTGAGGTTTTTCCACAGCTGAAACACCGGGTTTTATAGAAGCAATGTAAGATTGGTTCCTTAAAGTGAGGACAGTATAGTCTGTAGGAGGAATGAAAAATGGAAGTAAGAATTGAAAATAAGGATATGAACTGGACGCCTGACCGGCTTGTCATTGCTGGCTATACCGCGAAGGACCAGGATGCTGCAAGAAAGCATATTGAAGAATTAAAAGAATTGGGAGTTCCTGCCCCGCCAAGAATTCCGATGCTATACGATCTCACTCCCTCGCTGCTGACCTCCGACTCTACAATTTCTGTGGTGAACAATCATAGCAGCGGCGAGGTGGAAGTTGTTTTACTTAATATAGAAGGAACCAGGTATTTAGGGCTGGGAAGCGACCATACTGACCGCATACTTGAAGCAGTCTCCATCCAAAAGTCGAAGCAAGTGTGCCCAAAGCCAATAAGCAAAGAATTATGGAAGCTTGATGAGATCGAGGAGCGTATAGGCGAGATTGAATTACGGAGCTGGATGACAATTAATGGCGAAGAAGCCTTGTACCAGGAAGGGAAATTGAGTTCTTTTCTATCTCCTGAAGAATTGCTGCAAATTGTTGAAGAGCGCGGATACAACAGTTCCAATCTGGCTTTGTTCTGCGGAACGCCGCCGCTTATAGAGGGTGAGTTCATTTTTGGAGAAGCATTCAGGGCAGAGCTATTTGACAGGAATCTCGAAAGAAAAATCACTCTTTCATATAAAGTCCAACTTTTAAAAGATGCTGAGGAGGAATAAAAACCATGCCAAAACAAGAGCTTGAATTCACTGCATACACTAAATTTGAAGTTGAACAATTTGAAAATGTTAAAGGATTATCCCAAAGAGTCATTGCTGCCGACCCTGAGACAGGAGTAGCTACCCGCATTTTGCAATTTGAGCCTGAAACGGATACATCACCAAATGGAGTACAAATTCACGACTTTTGGGAAGAACTCTATATTATTGAAGGTTCAATCATTGATTTAGAATTGAATGAAGAGTTTACAGCAGGCATGGTGGCTACCCGCCCTCCAGGAATGAAGCATGGTCCATGGATATCAAAAAATGGCTGCAAAATCTTTGAAGTTCGGTACTACGCATAAGTCCTGAAAATTACAGTCCACCATGATAGCATCTAAGAATTTGGCTATGTTAAAGTACATTATTATTTTTGGCACTGGGTTGATTGGAGCGGAAGGCGCGAGACTCCTGCGGGAAAAACGGGTCAAGGGAGACCCCACAGGCGTTTCACGCCGTGGAGGCTCCCGGACAGCCCGCGGAATGGGAGTGTCTGGAGCGAAAATCAACATACAAGTTTAACAGAGCTCAGAAATTAATATTAGATAGTTATTTTCGATGAAAAAAGCTAAATAATCAAATTCAAGGAGGACTATAAATGGAAAGCAAAGTAGTAAACGACTTTTTAAAGATTTACAATCGGACAGAGGAAGACCTGCTTCAGCCAGATCAGCTTGAGGCAAAAGGTGTATTTTCCGGAGAAAAAGAGTTTATCGAATTTGCGGAAAAGGACTACAATACAGACAAACACTGGGCGTTTGAAATTAAAAAAGAAGAGTGTGCGTTATTGGTTATTGATATGCAGGAGGATTTCGTCAATCCCTCCCATCCAATGTGTGTTCCAGAAGCCTATCGAATGGTTCCACGCATCAAAAATGTGATAGAAGATTGCCGGGGTCTAGATATACCGGTCATTTACACAGCCCATACAATTGCTGAGGACTGCAGTGCGGGATTCTATCAATACTGGGAACCTATCAAAAATGGTGCAATTAAAGAGGGAGCACCAGGTGCTGATATTTACTCCGGAATCTACCCGCTGCCAAATGAAAGGGTCATTAGAGCCAAACATGCCTACTGTTCTTTCGCTGGTACGGACCTGGACTATGTTTTAAGGAACTTAGGTGTTAAAACACTAATTATCAGTGGAACCTTAACTAACTTCTGCTGTGAATCAACCGCTAGAACCGGCTATTTTCTAAACTATAATATCGTATTTGGCGAAGACATCAATGCGACCGATAATGCCCTGGCGCATGAGGCGACGATAAGGACGATGCGTAGAGGCTTTGCGCGTGTTTTAACAGCTGAGCAGATCAAGGAGGTTCTTCAAGAAGGAGATACCATCCATCAAAATGCGGTTAGAAGCAGGGAAACAGCAGCTGTTTAATACAATTATAGAATTGTAGGTTTTGCTGCCTAAATGAAGTACTGCCAGGCTATTCTGATGAGAGAGAAGGTGAAACACGTGGAAGTTATTTACGTCAAACATCCAGAAGCTTTGGAGCTCGCTGCTCAGGAACCTCATGTAATGGCGATAGGTTTTTTTGATGGCGTTCATCTGGGCCATCAATCGCTATTAAATGAAGCAAAACGTATTGCTAAAAAGAAGAATCATACATTTACAGCCATGACCTTTGATCCTCATCCAAATGAAATTATTAAATTTGAGAAAAACATGAGGTACATTACACCGCTGCCTTCAAAAATCGAGAAGCTAGCTGCTCTTGGAGTGGAAAGGCTGTTTATAGTAAGTTTTGACTTAGCATTTGCTTCCCTTTCTCCATCAGATTTTATAGACCAATATGTTTTAGGACTTCAAGCCAGGCAAATCGTGGTGGGATTTGATTTTACTTTTGGCCGAAAAGCTCAAGGGACTATAGATTATCTAAATACGGCGAGCAAGAACAAGGGATTTGATGTAACGGTCATTTCTAAAAAAACACATAATGACGAAAAAATTAGTTCGACCATGATCAGAAAGCAATTAAGAGCTGGAAAAGTTCAACTCATACCGGATTACTTAGGTCAACTTTATGAAATCAAGGGTTCCATCCAGCTGCCAAATTGGCATAATTCCGGGAATGAAAGCAGTTTTGGGTTTATCGCGGACATGAAGTATATGCTTCCGGCACCGGGGACATATCATGTGGAAGTCCTATACAGCGGCAGAACAATTCGGGGACTATTCAGCAGGAAACATTCCAGTCTTCCAATTAATTCTCTGAGCGGGGTTCCGAAGCAGTGCCTTGGCGGAGAATGTACTATAAAATTCTTAAGTTCGGTGCAAATACCGCAGCAAGCAAAATTGGAGTGTAATTTAAAGGAGGTCATCTACTAATGGATGATAGAGCGTTCAGAACCGCGATGGGTAAATTTGCAACAGGTATCACTGTGATCACAACAAATATTGCAGGAGAGGCGCATGGCATGACAGCAAATGCTTTTATGTCGGTGTCGCTGAATCCCAAGCTGGTTTTAGTGTCAATAGGTGAAAAAGCAAAAATGCTGGACAAAATTAATCAAACCGGTAAATTTGCGGTAAACATTTTGTCAGAACAGCAGCAGGATTATTCCATGTATTTCGCTGGTCAGATTAAAGATGAACGTTCAATTGAGTTTGACTGGATCAGTGAAATGCCCGTAATTCAGGATGCGCTGGCTAACATCGTCTGTACGGTACATAGCAAGCACATCGCCGGAGATCATACATTATTTATCGGTGAAGTAACGGATATCGTCATTCGTGATGGTGAGCCATTAACATTCTTTGAAGGGAAATACGGTAAAATCGTAACCAATCAGCCGACCTGAGCAGCACATCTCAAATAATCGCCTCCTAGATTGGAACCACATTGATGCTTTAGTAAATGTAGATCGAATTTTTGGCTAGTTAGTGAAACCCGTAATTTTTTATACTTGCAAATTACCGGTTTCAGTTTATATTGCAGAGAGCTATATCTAGGCTTTGGATAAAAAGGGTAATTTTTCTCTTTGGTTTTATCCACTGATTATACTGTTATGTGGATGTGGATCCGGAGAATCGACAGAAGGAACACGGTCCAAGATAAAGTTTACCGCTCATACCCAAGGAAGTGCGTGGTATATGATGGGACTGGTTTACTGTGTTCACTCCACCTATGAGCTTGAGGGAGAGGCGCACGGCATGCAGCCAAAAGGTGGCTGCCGGTTTCGCTAAAGCCGAAAAATACTTCTAAGTTTTTCTCCATTGAATAGTAAACGAAAGAGGTGTGTAATGAGTCCAACCGGGAAATTAGATAAGAAATCCAAAAAGATCTTATTTGCCAGTTTAATTGGAAGTACCATAGAATTCTATGATTTTTTTCTATATGGCACAGTGGCAGCACTCGTTTTTAATAAGTTATTTTTCCCAAATGATGATCCTTTTGTAAGTTTATTGCTCGCATATGCTTCGTTTGGTGTTACGTTTTTCATTCGTCCAGTGGGCGGCCTCATTTTCAGCCATTTAGGGGACAAGTATGGAAGGAAAAACACTCTCGTATTATCACTTATGCTGATGGGCATCGCCACTGTCTGCATTGGATTGCTCCCTACATACAATCAAATAGGGCTCTGGGCACCTGTTTTGCTTGTGTTGTTACGACTTGTTCAGGGGGTTGGACTGGGTGGCGAATGGGGAGGAGCTATACTTCTTGCCGTTGAATCCGCACCTAAAGAAAAACGAGGTTTTTTTGGGAGCTTCCCAGCAATGGGTATTCCGCTTGGTATGTTTCTTGGCACCATATCGATTTCATTGATGACCCTGCTGCCGGATGAACAATTTCTATCCTGGGGCTGGCGCATTCCTTTTGTATTAAGTGCATTACTAGTAGTGATTGGACTTTGGATCCGTAGAGGAATTGATGAAACATCGGCTTACCAGGAAGAAAAAGCAAAAGGAAATATGGTAAACATCCCGCTCGTAGAAACACTAAAACATCATTGGAAAGCAGTCTTAATTTCATTAGGTGCTAAATGTGCGGAAGTGGGACCATTCTATTTATTCTCTACCTTTTTTATTGGATATGCCACAGATGTTATCGGTTTTTCCAGAACCACCACATTAAACGTAATTGCTCTGTCAACTCTGGTTACAACATTATGTATACCGGCTATGGGGATTTTATCCGATAAAATCGGACGCAAACGTGTGTTTCTCTTCGGAGCAATAGGAATAGCACTTTTTTCGTTTCCATACTTTTATCTATTATCCTTAAAATCAGTATTCTGGGTATATGTTATATCCATCATAGCACTTGGTATTTTATGGTCCGCAATTGCCGGAATCATCGGTACGATGTTCTCTGAAATGTTTAGTACAAACGTGGGGTATACAGGAATCACACTAGGTTATCAAACGGGCTCAGCGCTATTTGGCGGTACGGCGCCAATGATTGCAACCGTTTTATTAAGCGCTTACAATAAATCGTGGGTACCGCTTGCCATTTTCTTGGCCATTCTATGTATCGCTTCTATAATCTCGGTATTATTTATCCGTGAAAATCTAGAAAATTCCGTTCCACAACATCCAATACCTACTCCTAAGTTTGACGATAGTCATGCTAAACTGTAAATCATGTAATATGTGGGGCAAAACCACAGTCATACTTGGCTGCTTGGTGATTGCCCTTTTTTTGTTCATTTTTATGACCTATTACAGTACGGTAGAATAAATTTCACTGGAATAAAGAATAAATGACTGGTTTTATATCCTATATAGAACAGCATTAGTTATTATGGGGGAAGACAAAAAAGGAGTTCATGCAAAGTTGGAAAAGCTATTATATCGTCCCAAAAGTGCTGCAGCTAATAATACATTAAGCATGAGGAATATGAAAAAGATGTGGATGGTGTAAAAGAAAAAAGAAAGGCTGCTAAAGCAAAATACTATGATGTGTCAGATGTAACACCAGTAATGCAAAGTGGTGGAATCACGATCAATGAAGATGATATTCCTTTCTAAGGATTAACTAAATAGAGAGGTTGGTTATGGCCGGCTTCTCTTTTTTATACCTAAAAATCAATGTTTAGCACTATTTGGAGGGCGAAATGAATGAAAATCCATACAACTTTAACGATATCCCAGCCGAATTAAAAGCCCTTCCTCAGTGGATATTGTGGAAATCAGAAAAAACGAAACAATAAGCCAACACAAAGGTACCATATCAAGCCAACGGGGAAATGGCTCAGGCGAATAACCGCCGCACCTGGAGCACCTTTGCAACGGCCGTAAAGTTTTACCTATAGGGAAATTATGACGGCATAGGATTTGTCTTTAGTCGGCAGGATAATTACATCGGTATTGATATTGAAAAATGTGTAACTGATGAAAAACCTAATGCTTTTTGCAACGGAAGTTATCGACGCGCTTGACAGTTATACAGAGTTTTCACCATCTGGGAAAGGCATTCACATCATTGTCAAAGGGAACCTTCCACAAGGTGTTATAGGGACAGGACGAAAAAATACAAGGCATGGTTTAGAAATTTATGCTCATGGCCGTTACTTTACCTTTACTATTGTCAGTATGCTACATTCGTATGCTAATGGTATGCTAAATAATATGCTGAAATTTATAAAAGGTAATTTATTAATTATATCAAAGGAGAGTTTATTCGATTATCTGGCAGGTTTGTTGGAGTGGCTTGTTGAATTCGAATAACAAAAGTTAATTTAAAAAGGAGGTAAAAATATAACCTGGAATATGGTGAAGGTTTTGAAATAAAAATTGCTACAAATCACGACAGCAGTGTAATTATTAAAATGTTAAAGCAGATAGCTCAATGGATGAAAGATAATGATATAAACCAATGGAGGTTTCTATTAGATGGTGGTGATGATGACGAGATTGAACAAGCCATAAATAATCAAGAAACATACATTGTTTTAAAAGATAAGCATATTGTGGCTACGTTCACACTATTATCTAAACAAAGTGAATGGGACAGGAATCTTTGGGGAAGTGATATTCTTCCAAATCGCTTTATTTACATAGACTTGCAATAATTCCTATTTATATGAAGAAAGGTATAAGTAAAAGTATATTCACTTGGATACAAGACAATGCAAGTGATAAAGAATATCTTAAGTTAGATTGTGTTTCAGATAATATTAAATTTAAAAACTTTTATAAGTGCAATGACTTTGAACTTATTGGTATAACTGATGGACATAGTAAATATCAAAAAAGTATAAAAAGAAATTAGAAATTCTTCAACTAATAGGTCCTTATCTTTAACAAATATTCTTATAAAAATAAGCTTGGAGCGAAATTACGCTCCAAGCATTTTTCTTTGCTAATTTTACTTGCCAAAATGTTTGTTAATTCTATTGCTAATTGATAGACGAAAAATACTGTTAATTCTAGTTTTGTACTTCAAAACCGAATCCGTTAACCTGGAAGCCAGCGTTTTTATTTTTGTAAAGCATCTGTTATTGGGCTTAGTGGTACAACATTGTCATCACATATAAATTTCCCGATTATACCTCTGTATATGTCACGTTAGTGATAGTCCCCCCTAAAGGTTATCCAAATTGCGAGCACGCTTTTATAAAAAAGTTGTCAAGGTTAATATACTTAAGATCCGGTTAGTTGAAAATACTCATTTTGTTTTTTCCAGTTTATAGAAAAATGCTATAATACTATTAAATTATATTAATTGGTACATACAGAGGGAGAACGATTGAAGTGCTTTTTAACATATTGTATGTCCTATTTTGCAGTGTGCCTCTTAGCATATTAATGGGCATTTACTGGGTTTTTAAAAGGAAAGAGAAACGCATACATAAGGGTTACTTTTTGTTTCCGGGATTGAGTATATGGGTGATTCTCAGTACTGCTTACTTCTCACCTTACGCCTCAGCCGTTATCATGCTGGTACTGTTCCTTTTTTTATTGATATGGGGAATTTTATCGGTTTTATGGAGAAAACGGCCGGATAAAAACAAGCCCCTCGCTGCGTCTATCATTATCTTCGTCATCGCTGTTATTGTTCTTATTGGCTATTACTCTATGAATGTCATGAACAATGTCTTGTTTATTGGAATGTTATTTTTAGCCGTGTTTGGTGTGCAATCAGTTTTGTGGAGAAATAAAAAGGTTGACCGAAATAAAAGACTGTTTGCAGCTGCTAAAACAACCTCTTCTATTGTTCTATTTGTTATGATAGGGACTTTCTTGGCTGCTGCTGCTTTCTTTTTGTTCCTGGTTATTATTTTGAACCTATGATGTCGAGGGACACTTTTTCCTGCAGTCATGAAGGGGTTATTTTCTTGCTAGGCATGTGGCTGGTTACTGTTCCTAGATGTATTCGGTTTCCGAAGCAATTCTAAAAAGTAAGTAAGATGATTGTCGTTAGCTGCTTATTTCTGACAGTGGCTGCTTATGATAAATTAAGGCTATCAAAATTCGGAGTATCATGATTCATGTTCAACTACCATGAAAAAGTAAATTCTGCAATTTTAGAAAAATGGACATACTTAAATAGACTCAGCTCAGTCGGCTTTTTTAAAAAGAAAAACCGTTGGAGTGGAAAACGGTCGAACTCCTTTCCTTTAGATGTCTGATTCAGGCAGTAATATTGTCCTTATGGACATCTAACCCGCAAGCTCTTTCAATGATTACATCCACTGATCTCTTCCTTTCGAGGCTAGTGCAGCAATCAGAACTAGGATTAATCTACCATGAGTGCTATTCACAAGGGGAGCGACAGACGGTGGTACACGGTGGCCGCCCGCGGAGACTACCGGAATGGCTCAATGGCACCATAGTGCTTCGATCTTCTTCTCCAGCCATAGAAACAGTAGGGACGGCTTATGAGCATTTTCTTTCTCTTTGGTGAATCTCTGTTTTTTCGATTCATGGATGGCTAACGGGTGCGTCAAAAGCAAAGCAAAAATTATAGGCCAAATACGGCAGCCTTTTTGTTGTTCAGCTTGCGGGCAGGTTTGTTTAAGCAATAGTTAAAGATATGTAACCCTCATTGCAGAAAATGCCATAACGGATTTCCTAAACTGCAAGTATCCAGTTGGAAATATCATTAATAACTTGTTTATCTACTTTCTGGGGAACCTTATACTCTTTTTGTGCCTTTAATATATCTCCGTAAATGGAGGGCATAAATAAATGGTTCAAGTTTGGATAAAGTTTGAATGTAACATTTGAATGATCACCCATTAAGTTTTTATAACCATTGAAATCTTTTTCCACCGAAGATTGGACATCTTTATCACCTTGCAGGATGAATACCGGTTTGTTTAAATCTCTCAGGTACATTTGAGACGGATGTTCGCCCATCTCTTTAAAATAATAGGCTCTTAGGTTTTTTCCAAAAACAAAGGTATCTTTTGCCTCTTCATCACTCAGGTTATAAATATTTTCGAACTTGGAAGCTAATGCTGCTACTTGTTTCTTAGCGATCCATTTCACAAATCTATTCAGTGATTTTAAGACAGTGTTATTTTGGTCCATCATAATTTCTTCTAATGTTCGAGGTGAGCCCGCCAATATGATAATTCCTGCAAAATTTCCACCTTCAGCGTCGATTCGAGGAGCTAGCATGCCACCCATACTATGACCCATAATAAATATTTTATCTGCATCGATACGTGGTTCGTATCGTAACAAGTTGGCTGCAAGAATAGCGTCTTCTATCGTTTCTTCTTTAACTGATAATCCTTTATCATTTTTCATCTCCTTACCATAAATGAACGTTCTTTTATCATAACGTAGTACTGCAATTCCCTTTTCCGATAAACCTTCGGCAAAGTCTTTAAGAGGATGATTTTTTCCAACTTGTCCGTCCATATTACTTGGACCAGATCCGTGAACCATTACCACCGCAGGAACTGGTCCACTCACATCGGGAGGAATGGTTAACATTCCATCAAGAGGATGCTTTGTATCAGCACCTATCACAATTTTTTCATCAGGCATTTACTTTCCCCCATCAAATAAAATCTTTCTTTTACAACCTATTATATTCGTCAATATTTTATATTTATCCTGCTAAGCTGGTATCTCTCTACGATCATTTACGAGTTTTATGAACGATCATTTCCCTCATAACTGGCAGACAAATTCCAGGATTTTGCCGTCAGAAATCCTACAATTGAGTTAAATGGGCATTAGTTGAAGAAGGTGAGGCTGTTCCAACGGTCCTTTTTGTGTTTTGGATAAAGTTGTGTAAATGATGTAATGGATCTTTCATGAGTGACCCCTATTTTCTATCCGTATAGTGAACTGCTTTGAATGGTGTAGATCGGTTCTTTTTTGTTTCGAAATATTGGTAAATTTTGATAAAATAGGTAGGGGAATTCATTAAAGATGGAAACGTTGTAAGAGAAGGCGGATGGTAAATCATAGATTCATTCCCACCAAAGGGAAAGATAGAATAATTTAGTAAATTTCCAAGAGAGAGGCTCAGGGCTATGAATCAAAACAAAAATATAATAGTAGAAGACATGTCTCAAGAATTCTTTCAAATTTGGGAGGCCGATAAACCATTTACCATTGATCATCTTGAGAGTTATTACTTAAACTATCCGGATGTTTTCAATGATTACTTTAAATCCCATTGTCAACGTATGCCAGAAAGGCTTAATGCAGCCATAGCAAAATACCCAGATAAGTACGATACAATGAAGCGTTCCGCTAATCTTTTACCTTCCATTATTAGAGATGTTTATGAACAAATGTCAGAACTGATGGGCTGCCAAATGAATGTAAAGTGTCGTATTTTGGTTGGCGGTTTTGGTTTGAATGCTTATGTAACACACGATGGCACTCTACATTTTGCAGTGGAATCCCTGACAGATGAACTTGAACCCTTAAAGGTCCTAGTTGCTCATGAAATGGCACATGCCTACCATTTTGAAATGCTCCGGAGAGAAGGATTTGAATTCTCGAAATTGGCCTGGGATGGATATACTTCTTTATATTTAGAAGGCGTTGCTGCTCTTGTGTCAGAAATCATCAATCCTGGCTTATCAGAAAGTGTAGAGGAGAGTATGAATGAAAACTAATATTAAGGATTACATAACCGATGTTATGATTGAAAATAAATTTTCAGGAACAGTTATTGTCCAAGATGACAAAAAAACTTTGGAAGAGAAAAGTTATGGTTACGCAAATCGTTCAGAACAAATTATCAACAGCTTCGATACACGATTCGGAATAGCATCAGGTTGTAAAATATTTACAGCGATAGGGGTTTGTCAGCTTGTGGAGGATGGGTTACTTTCTTTTGATACTAAGCTAAAAGATTGTCTTAATATTTCTTTCCCTTATTTTGAAAAGGATATAACGATTCATCATTTATTAACACATACAGCGGGAATACCAGATTACTTTGATGAGGAAGTTATGGATCATTTCGAAGAGTTGTGGATTAAGAACCCGATGTATCACATCAGAACCTTGGAAGATTTTTTACCTTTATTTCAGAATCAACCAATGAAATTAAAGGTAGGTGAAAGATTTCATTATAACAATGCGGGATACATCATACTAGGATTAATTATAGAACAAACAAGCCAAGTTAAATTTGCTGATTACATAACGAAAAATGTTTTCAAGAAATCTGGGATGACTGACTCTGGTTATTTTGAGTTCGATGCATTACCATCAAAAACAGCGTTTGGTTATATTGACTTTCCTGATGGTACTTGGAAGACGAATATTTACTCTTTGCCGGTAAAAGGCGGTTCAGATGGTGGAGCTTACGTAACTGTAAATGATATGGCAAAGCTATGGGATGCACTCATAAATCATCAATTACTAAGTGAAGAATACACTCGTCAGTTACTTAATCCGCACATTAATACAAATGATGATTACGACCAATTCTATGGTTATGGCGTATGGATTAATAAAAATGATGGTGAAATTTCAAAATATCACATTATGGGTTATGATCCTGGAGTTAGTTTTCATTCAGCGTTCTATCCTAAAAGCTCAATTAAAACCGTGGTATGCTCGAATCAGTCAGAGGGAGCATATGACATTTTGAAAGCGATTGAGGTAAAAATATTAAAATAGAAGCAATAATCATCTGAGATTGTGAAACATTGTACTTAGACAAACTGGGGCTTTAGTTGAATAACAAGCCGGCCACTTCCGTATGGAGGTGGCTGTTTTTCATACTGCACGTAAATGTTTAACCGTGATCAAATTGGATTTCTGACAAACACTTAAAAACATTTGGTTTACTCGTTCTTTGGTCGCCATCTTTTTGTTCTGTTGAAAAAAGTTGAACCAATAAAGATAGTTGTCCAGGTACTTAGTTGCCACGCCTTGGAATCGCTGCATCCAGTCTTTCAATCGCTTGTGATAGTTGTTGACGTGTTGAAGATGGAATATGCCTTTTTTGACATATCCCTCTTTACTTAGGTTAATCGGCTCGTGCTTAAGCTCCTTAATGAGAGCGAACTTCTTGTAGTTTGTAGCGGTATCAGTGCATAACAAAGAAGATGGGTCGATATAATCCCCAATAACGGATCAATTTCTTCTGCTCTTACACGGGCCGTTCCAGCTTTTTGTGCAATTGCTTGACCATTACGGTCTTGTGCCACCACAACCGCAATTTTAAGATTGCTAATTCCTCTCTTCTTATCTCTACCTCCACGCTTCTTTGCCTTTCTATCAACTACTTCACGCCCTTTTAAAGACTCTTTGAAAAAGGTCTCATCACTTTCAATGATCCCTTTTAAAGTTTGAAATCCCAATGAACGAAGGGCGAAAAGCACCTTGTGTCGCCAGTAAAATGCGGTAGATAGGTGGATTTTCAGTCTTTCAGCAATCTTTGGCAAGGTGTACCCCTCAACCATTAAATGAAAGAAGGTAGACCACTTACCAAGATAACGACTTCCAGATATAGGGGTGTTAGTTAGGTCGTTGAATGACTTGCCGCAGTCACGACAAAGATACCTCTGCCTGTTTCTGTATTTGCCGTTTCTTTCACCTTTACACTTCCACAATGAACACAAGCTAACCCTTCATTGAAGCGTGTTTCTCTAATTGCAGTAAATGCATCTTTCATTTCTTCAACTTCATCTGAGAAGAATTCTTCTTTTATAAGGTTAAACAGCTTCTGTTGCTCGTGTTTTGGCAAATCAGTAAAATCAGCATAAACGTCTTTCCACATTCTAAAACCCCTCCTGTGGAAGTATTTTAGCACCTACAAGAGTTTGGTCAAAATAGCAACAATCTATACGAAAACAGCCTTTTAATAAGAACTTCATCAATATTAAGGGGGCATTTAACAGGGACTTGCAAAACTGGACGATGGACTAGGAAAAAGAATGGTTTAGGTTTCGAGGTGGTAAAAAATACGGATTTAATCGACTAGGCTATCTAGTTGGCCGGGAATTTGTTAGGTACTTTATTAATGAAATTGGTTTGAAAGAGACACTTGTTTATTGGGCTAATAAAGAGATCAAACCAGTTATTTCTGAATGGATGATCGAGTCTCCTTAAGAAGGGCTGGCTTTCTATTTTACCTATATCCCCTTATTCCTTAGACAAATACAATTGGAACATTATCGGAAGCACTAATGTACTTGTTGACATAGAAGAGGTAGTTAAGGGGCAACCAAAGAAATATAAACGTCGTATAACACAAAGCACCTTTCCTGACGAATCATTAAGAAATCTTTCAGAAGCCCATTGGAATAAGACCCTGGAACGAAAAGTGGATGAAGAAAGTTACGATAAAATGTTAGTACCAGAATACACGAAACCAAATAACCTTTTATTTTTATCAAGACAAGAAAAGGTTAATCGATTTAGGAAAATGGGATTCGAATTAAATGAACTAGAAGAAGCCTTTAATAATTCAAAATTTGTTTTCAAGTAAAGGTGCTGATCTTCAATAAGGATTTAAAACAAGGATCCCAAATCGGGTCCTTTTTTTATGGTCCTTTTTCAACAATATTATTTAACATAGCTTAATAAAAAGAAAAGACATGTTTATCATTAGAACTACATGAAACTTGAACAATAAAATGATTAAAAACACAGGATTCCTACGCCAGCATTTAATTATATTTGTCCGGAAAAGTGATCCGTTAAGCTGCTAACTGTTACTCCAGGAAACATATATGAACCCCCGATTATACCTTTTCATCTCTCGTTTGTGTCAGGCTCCTTAAAATTCCAAATGGTAAGCACTCTTTGACAAAAAAGACGTCAAAGTTGATATAATTATATACACATCATAATGAATGGTAAGAAAAAGCTATTGAAGCTACAAGATTTGATATAGGTAGACTAAATTAAAAAACTAATTGTAAAAAATAATTCGTGTATAAAGATGAAATTATTAGATTTATACTAGTAGTGTACAGTTATTTAGGAGGAAGTTTATTGAGCAGTTTCATCGTGATGCAAGGCCATACCTATGAAATAGATCGAGATTTAGGGGTTATATGGATCCCAAAAACAGATAAGGGAGGAAATACCCCTCATTCCTGGGGGCGAATGAAAGAGGTAAAACAAGGGGATCAAGTGTTTCATTACGTAAAAGGAAACATTGTGGCGATTAGTATTGCCAAAGAAGGGTGTATAGAAGCTGGTAAACCATCAGCTGAGCATAATGATGATGAAGGGAATAACCTGGGTTATTTAGTCCATCTGAGCTACCAGGAATTAGAGGTACCAGTTAACGTTCGAGAAAAGTTTGATCAAATTGCGCCGCTTTTGCCAATAAAATATTCACCCTTCCAGCCTGATTCAAATGGTAACCAAGGATATTTATATCCATGCAACGAAGAGCTGGCGATCAAAATGTTAGAGATAATAAGCGAATTAAACGTTTATCTGGTAACTGAAGAACAGTTAGAATTTTCGATTGAAGAAGTAAGAAGAACGGAAAACAATATGCTAATTCCAGTATTAGCTGAGGCTGAATCTGAAATTAAAGCAAAGATAAGGCTAGGTCAGCAAAGGTTCAGAAAGGATCTATTCCCGCTTTGGCAGGGTAAATGTGTCTTATGCGGTTTAAGCCTGCCAGAACTTTTACGGGCAACTCATTCTAAGCCATGGAAAGACTGCACTAGCCAAGAACGTGTCGATCCATACAACGGGGTGCTGCTTTGCTGCAATCACCAGGCGCTTTATGAAAATGGCTATATAACATTCGATGGGCAGGGCCGTTTGCACATCTCTACTGAAATCTGCGAGTATGATTATCTAAATTATGGAATCATGCCAGAGACAAAGATAAAAATCTATCAAGAAAATAAGATGTATTTTAAATGGCACAGGAAGAATATTTTTAAAAGATAGATTTGATTGTAGACTCACTTGTTAGAGGTTAATTGCAAATGAAAACAAATGGTCAAGTGGTAATCACTTGGCTTTTTTACGCACCTCCTTTCTGCAAAAATACAGGAGCGTTAAATCTGGAAAGCAACGATGCGCTAAGAGCGAGAGGCAACGATTCCTTCAAATAGATTAAACCCCGCTTCAAAGCTGAAGCGGGGTTTAATCTGCTTATCGAACATTCAATCAGGAAATGGATCCGGAAATCATATCTTCCAAAAAAGAAAGCCCCTCATTGTGCTTTCTCTGGATAGATTTTATCACCATCCGCATAAATGGCAGTTACTTTAAGATCTATTACTTTGCCAAACTCTTTAACATGTGTCCAGTCTTCATTTTCCTCCGCAAGATTGATCCGTTCCGCTAAAAAGTCCCAGCCCACACCGGCTTCCCCTTGGTTGAGGCTGGTATTATAAATATCCTGGATGGTTTTATTTGCCCTGGAGAAATAGCTTCCTTTAATGACATATAGACCATCTTCGGATTCAATCAGGTAAACCTGCGGCTGTTCCCCGGTCCTTATATCTAAGATTTCCTCTAGTAACATATAATCACTCCAATTAGATAAGATGCATATTTTAGTCGATTAATATAAGCTGTTCCCTCTATTCTAATAGTTAAAACTCCAAAGGGTGTTATGCTGATAAAGGGGATTTAAAACCGAAAAAAAAGATCCTTCCGGGAGGGAAGGATGCAGATTTAGTAATAATTGATCACGATGTTAATTACATTCGTTGAAGGAAATTTATTATTATGCAATTCAGACTTCCTATACTAATTGACACCAGACTATTATTTTATAAGGCGTGGTTTGTGCAGGGATGCTTTTTGTAACAGGCCCATAAATTACGATTAAATTCCGGTTAGCAGGGGATTTTACAAAGGGCTGACCATTGGTTAAAAGGATTTGAGTATATGGGGATACATTTATGCGCAGCTGCCTGTCGCTGCTCTCCAATTTACTATTAAAATAATCTACTTTTACATTCTGAAAAGGACTATCTTTTACCATTACAAGTGCTCGATATTGTGGCGGGTATATAAGGGGAACAGGTGAATTCACATCATAATATCCAGTTACTCTGTCTCCAATGGACACGATCACATGGTCTACAAAGTAAGTCGCAGGTGAAATAACGAAATTTACGATTTCTCCCTTTGGGTTTTCAACCGTCATTAATTTATAACAGCCTTCGTCTTCTCCATTTTGCTTTATCATAAAATCACTAATCATGGTAACGGTCCCATGGAATGAAGCAAATCTTATCATTCTCAATACCTCCATTGCTTGCTAAATACGGCGCCTGCTTCATGATTTCCCAGGGATGCATGATGTTCTTTATGTACAATATGTAGGTAAAAACCTAGATGACTGGGTGGGTACCCAAAGAAAGATGAAATTAATAAAAAATGATGTGAACGATTATCTTGCTTGGTTCTTATTTGTCGATAGTTGTAGTAAAGAAAGCACTAAACAGCATATAAAAGAATTTCTACTAACATCAATTGTATTTGAAATGACTGATACTTATGATAGTTTACGTCTGTCAAAATTCAAAGTTTAGTTCCTGCTCTATTGAGAATAAATAGTTTTTTATAAGCACAACTATTTAAAATGGGGGAATCATCAATAGAAAGAGAAGAAAGAAAAAAGCGTTTAGAAGAACTACTAAGAGAAAGAAAAAAGAAGGAAGAAAAAATAGAAAGCGAACGACGAATTGCGGATATGTTAGAACTGTTCCCTGATAAAGACAAAGTGGAAATATTGTGTGAAAAAGAAAGTAATAAGGTTGAAACTAAATTGACAGACAGCTTTCCGATTGCCTGGTACGGAAGAATTGATTGGGGTAAGTTGAACAACAAAATCGTTATTCCTAATGAAGAAATTCAAAATATACCGTATATCCTCTTGCAACAAGGGTTGGAAAATATATCACCAGTCTATCTAATTGTCGGATTATACGGTTACCCTGTGGTTAAGACTTCAATATCTACAATCTTGGATAATATTGAAGAGATTATGTGTATGGGACCAGACCAGTACATTTATTGCCCTTTATCAAAATATGTGATTGAGTTTTTTCATGATGATGTAATAACTGTGGGTTGGTTGTAAAATCATTCGTGGTAAACAAATGGAGGGAAACCTTAATGATAAGGATTCCCTCAAAATTCATTAAAAATCAACATTAAAATTTAACTTCTTTGGCTGACAAAAGATTAAGTATATTTCTCTTTCCGGAGCAAGAATGAGGGGTGTTTGTAACAAATATTAAAAATTCAGTACCTGTTAAAGGATCTTGAAATATTGCCCTTCGTAATAAGGGCTGTTTTTGGGGGGAACATCTTTTCATTAAAAGGAATATGGAATAGTGTTACTTCTACTCAGTTGGACGAGAGATAATAAAAGAGGACTTATTAAACCGATTCGAACATCAAAGGAGATTTAAATATGGTACGCTGGGTAAAGAAAGCTTAATAAGCGACGGAAGGCAGTAATGTAAAACTGGTTCAACATGAGACGACGCACATTATGAAAAACCACTGTTGTTGTCACTTCTTTCGGAGGATAAAGTTATCTTGTCTAACGATTAAGGAGGAGATAGTAGTGAAGGAAGCTACGGCCAAGGTAATTGAATCTTTCCCTGTATTATCTGATCAAGGTGTAGATCTTAACCAATGGGGGGCTATAGGTCTAGGTAAGACAGAAGCTGTCTTCTTACAGTTAGCCATGTTTTTTGAGGACCCTGAGAAACATCCTTTTGACTTGGGTAGTATCGTACATCATTTAGATGAGGAATGGATACCATTAGCCTTCGAAGTAATTTTTTTATATTTATTAAAGGACACTTGCTTATTACCTGGAAATAGTGAAATCTTACTAAACCGATTACAACAAGTAAATAGTGAATCGTGTTAAATTTTGCCGGTGTTAGTAGGTGTATTCTTCATACTTTTGGACGGGGATAGGAATGTGAGTAAATAATTACTCTGGCTGCTTCCGGTAGGATTGCGCTGTTTCATTTTTATTTCTATCTATAGCGAAGTTGAGAACCCTTTCCGGCTATATAATGTGCCATTTTGTAAGTATAACTTGGAATACCCGGATTCCTTTTATGTTTTTGAAATAACCATTGCTTAATTACCTCATTACATAATTGGGATTTAGGCAGAGTGCCCTAATTGGAGCGGTTCCGGCTGAATATTGTGAATATGGCTTTCTTTATTTTCTGCTTCTTCAACAATGACGCAGCTCCTATGGTACTGGTTTAAGGGATTATATTTCTAGTAGTATACCTGGCTCTTTTGCATTAGTCGTAGTGGTATGCGGCCAAGGGATAAAGGATATGTACGGATTCCTGGAAATGGCCGCTAATCTTTTTTATTGAAGAAGAACCGGTTACTATAGTGGAAGGGTTATAGCAAGATCTAAAAGGGATGTTTAAGAAGGCATCGGAACTCATATTCCGATGCTTTTCTAATCTATTCATCGTTCCTTCATTCCAGCTAGATGGTTAATTCTCCAAGTCTTGTTTTAACGGCTACTACCGCGTTATTTCTTTTTGTACTAAAAAATAGTAGATTACATCGATTCGTTTATTCGTACATATTTTTGTGAATGTGTTTACTCTGGTAAATTATATTATTAAGCTAAACTGAATTAACAAAATACCAACATCAAATTAATCTTTTTATCTAAAGAAGCAGCTACCCGAAAATTACGTATAATTATACTAGGCTAGGTATTTCTATTTAATTTAAATGAATTAGATATGAAAATAGATACCTGTAAAAATATAAAGGTGATAAAATAGTTTATTAATACCAATCTGCAAGGCTCCTCTGGTTCATATTCTTTTCTATTTAATTTAACAAAATTGTCGCAGGTACCTAATAAGGAGGAACGTTAATGTTTGGATTTGATACTCAACTTGATCAGGTAGCCAGTATTAAAGTAATCGGTGTCGGCGGGGGCGGGAATAATGCTGTAAACCGGATGATTGAAGACGGAGTGCAAGGTGTAGAATTTATTTCTGTAAATACAGATGCCCAAGCTCTTGCCTTATCGAAAGCAGGAGTGAAAATACAGCTAGGAGAAAAGATTACGAGAGGGCTTGGAGCTGGAGCCAATCCTGAAATAGGGAGAAAAGCGGCTATTGAAAGTGAAATTCAAATCCGGGAAGCTTTAAAAGGGGCTGACATGATTTTTGTAACTGCTGGAATGGGTGGTGGAACGGGTACGGGCGCAGCGCCTGCCATTGCAGAGATGGCACGAAGCCTTGGTTCATTAACAATCGGTGTCGTAACCAGACCATTTACATTCGAAGGCAGAAAACGTGGCGCCCAAAGCGAGGGAGGGATTGCGAGGCTAAAGGAATCAGTAGATACCTTAATCGTGATACCAAACGACCGTTTGCTGGAGATTGTAGATAAAAAAACACCGATGACTGAAGCTTTCCGGGAAGCGGATAATATTCTTCGCCAAGGAGTTCAGGGAATATCTGATCTGATTGCGGTACCTGGTTTGATTAATCTTGATTTTGCTGATGTAAAGACCATAATGTCCTATAAGGGCTCGGCATTAATGGGGATTGGCGTTGCGTCGGGTGAAGGACGAGCTGCAGAAGCCGCCAAGCAGGCTATATCAAGCCCGCTTCTAGAAACATCCATCGACGGTGCCCAGGGTATTCTTTTGAATATTACCAGCGGATCGGACCTTAGCTTACTTGAAGTACAGGAAGTTGCGGATATTGTGGCAGCTGCTTCTGATCGTGAGTTAAACATGATTTTTGGCTCTGTTATTCATGAAAAACTAAAAAAGGAAATTATGGTCACTGTAATCGCTACAGGATTCAACGATTCAGCATATGACTCTAATGGTCAGCCTTCTACTTCTAAAGAAACAGTTTCAACATCAATGGAAACATCACAGCCAACACGCGTTCGCGATTTTCCTAATACGGTTCGGAATCAAAAAGAAAGACAGGATATTCCTGCATTTTATAGGAAGAGAAAGTAAAAGCATTAAAGCGATGGGTGTTTTAGAGGTGGGTACAATGGTAAAACTAAAAACCGGTCCTAAGTACAAATAACCGCGAGGTTTATTATGTTTTACCTTTGCCTTTACCTTTTTACTTTCCAAATAGAATATTACTTCTATTATGATACAAACATGACCACTTATGCTTGAAATAATATTGACCGTTTAGTTAGCTTGTGGTATATTAAGTTAGTTGCATTAAGCGACTAAGTAAATATCCGGTTAACAACTTATAAAAAAGTGTTGACTCGATGATTGTAACATGTTATGATTATTAAGTTGCTTACGAGCGACTGACTAACACTGACAATGATTGTTCTTTGAAAACTGAACGAAACAAGACGCCAGATATTTTCTTTCGAGAAAATAACAAAAACAAGTTTTAAACTTTTAAGAGCTATATCAAACATTCTTCGGAGAGTTTGATCCTGG
>NZ_PGUY01000034.1 GCF_002863585.1 Peribacillus deserti
GTCTCACCTGTCCCGCTGCTCCCGCAGGAGTCTCGCACCTTACGTTCCAATCAACCTGTTTAAAAATTGGTAAGTTTACAGAACTTATTTAAAAACAACAATCTTTTAGAAAAGAGCCTTCTTTTTTTATTCCTGTATATCAGAGAAAAGAAGACTATACCAGCTTCGTTTATGAATTTCTGGAACCATTGAAGTGTGGACATGCTTCACCTGTGTGTAGGCATCTAATGAGTGCATCCCCATTTCTCGGCCGATTCCGCTCTGTTTATACCCACCGAATGGTGCGTCATTGCGCAGCATGTGCCAATCATTGATCCAGACGACTCCGGCCTGAAGCCTTCTTGCAACTTCATAGGCCTTATTCACATCACTGGTCCAGACACCAGCTGCCAGACCATAAATGGAATCATTGGCCATTTGAATTGCTTCAGCTGCCGTTTTATAGCGGATGACGGATAAAACAGGCCCAAATATCTCTTCCTGTGCGATTTTCATGTCGTTTGTGACGTTAGTAAAAATGGTAGGTTCGATAAAATGACCCTCTTCACAGCCTGGTACAGTTAATTCTTTTCCTCCGCACACCAAGGTGGCGCCTTCTTGTATTCCTGCTTCTATATAAGAGAGAATTGTTTCTTTTTGCCGTTTAGAAATGATTGGACCCATGTCTGCAGCTGGATCCAGCGGGTTGCCCGGTTTAATTTTAGAGGCAAGCTTTACAAGGCCATCAACGATGACATCATGCAGATGGTCCGGGACAAAAAGACGTGTTCCGGATTCACAAAGCTGGCCTGAATGCAGGAATACTCCAAATAAACTTCCTGGCAGAGCAAGACTGAGATCTGCATCCTCCAATATAATGTTTGGAGACTTCCCTCCAAGCTCGAGAGTGATATTTTTGATTGTCCCGGCAGCAAGCTGCATGATATTCCGGCCCACCTCAGTAGAACCTGTAAAGGCTACTTTATCGACTTTTGGATGGCTGACCAATGCTTCGCCCACTTCGGCGCCCGGTCCTGTCACAACATTGATGACTCCGGGCGGCACCACCTTCGAAATGATTTCAGCCAGTTTTAACGTTGACAGCGGCGTATAGCTTGCTGGTTTGATCACGATTGTATTTCCCATGGCAAGAGCAGGGGCTATCTTCCACGTGGCAATCAGCATCGGCATATTCCATGGAGTTATGGCCGCACAGACACCGATCGGTTCCCTCCAAATAAAATTATGGGCAGGTCCTGGAAATGGCGGGGATGGCAGGGTTTCGGAAAAAGGATATTCCAGGATGAATTTTGCAAGTGTCTGGAAAAGGTCCGCCATCTGCAAGATATCATTGGAACCAATTCTTCTAACCGTACCGCCTGAACTGATGGACTCAAGGTACGCCAGCTCCTGAGCATGCTCTACAATGGCAGAAGAAATGGCGTATAACATTTGTGATCTTTCTTTTGGTTTCATAAGTTTCCAATCTGTATGATCGAATGCGTGTCTTGCAGCTTCAACGGCCCGGTCCACATCGGCTTCATTTCCCTTGGCGACCCTTGCTGCTAATTGCCCCGTTGCCGGGTTGAACACATCAAAGGTTTCCTGGCTCGCTCCTTGTTCCCACTGACCGTTAATAAATAACGGAAAGGTCTGTACATCTACATTTACAGTCATCGATTAGTCCTCCTCATTAAGATAGAACTGCATATTTTTCAGTTGCAAGGCCGTCTCTCCTTATAAAACACCAAGTTCTGTTTCATTCACTCTATAGATGTCCTCTATTCTTTTTCCTCTTGCCCGCGCCAGGATTTCCATTCTCACAGACAGCTGTTTCATGGTAAAATTCATCGTTTCCTCCAATGAGTTGCCGAATGAACTGATTTGGCGTCCTTCGGTTCCTTCCTGGTTGAGCCTGACTGCCAGCGGTGCCAATTCTTCCATCCTCCCCGAGACATATTCGTATAGATGAGGGTGCTCGCAAATTAAGCGCTGCAGCAAAAAGGTGCCATAGCCAATATGCCTGGATTCGTCTTTTTTCAAGTGGCCGATTCCTGTCAGAAGTCCCGGCATGATCCCGGCTGATTCTAAAGATTGATAGAAAGAGAAGTAACCGGTTTCAGCTAATACTCCTTCAACGAACATGTTATATACGGTTGATGCCTCTGCAATCGCTTCTGGTGATTGATCGGTTAACAGACGTTCCATTGCCGTCGGCAGGATTTCGTAAAAAATAGTTTTATAGGTATCCGTATGAAAGATGGAAAGGTCACCGCGTTCACCGAGTGCATTTAAAACCAGCCTGAAGAATTCCGTATGCTTTGCTTCTTCAAAGAGGAAGGTCGTTAAAAACATTTCCTCCTCGAGGCGCCCTTCCCTGGCAATCGCCATCATCAATGGCAGTAAATCCAGGGTCACGGCTTCCTCGCCGGCTTGAAATTGAGAGATCAGCTTAAGAATATCCTGCCGCTGAAGAGCGTTCAGGCGCTCCCAGTCTCTTACATCCTGTGAAAAATCAATGTCAGCTGGATTCCAGATGCCGAATTTCTTTGCTTTCTGGTAAAGCCGGAACGGAAAAGAGTCTTCAAGCAATCCCCTCTTACTGGTCGTTAGAATCGTCCGTTTATCCATAACTGCTCCTCCTCCTAAAATTAAGAGTATTTAAGATAGCGTAATCATCTCTGCTGCCTGGCTGCGCAGCCGGGTTTTTAATATTTTCCCTACTCCGTTACGCGGGAGTGCCTCCAGAAAAAGAACTTTTCGCGGTGTTTTGTTTTTAGCAAGAAACTCACCGCAATACTGAATCAGCTCCTCTTCGGTTACATCCGTTCCCTGTTTAGCTACGATACAGGCGACCATTTCCTCGCCCATGCGTTCATCCGGTATGCCTACAACCGCTGCTTCCTGGACACCGCTGTGCCCGGTCAGAATCTCTTCTATGTCTCGTGGGTATACATTAAAACCTCCCCGGATAATCAGATCTTTTTTACGGTCGACTATAAACAAATAACCGTCTTCATCCACTCTTCCTAAATCTCCTGTGAACAGCCAGCCATCCTTAAGAACCCGCCAGGTTTCTTCCTGATTCTGAAAGTAGCCGGGTGTGACATTGTCCCCTGAAACAATCAATTCTCCGACCTCTCCTGCGGGGAGCTCTTTGCCTGAATCATTCACTATTTTTATTTGCACACCAGGAATGGGAATGCCGACAGAGCCTGGTTTCACCGGCATGCTCCTGGAGTGTGCAGTAACGACGGGAGCAGCCTCACTCAAGCCATAGCCTTCCAAAATTTGAACACCAAATTTTTGCTGGAATGCATGTAATAGAGCCAGGGGCAAGGGTGCTGAGCCTGAGCTGATCCACTCCAGGCTGGACGTATTATATTGTTCCGCAGCAGGGTAGGAAAGCAATGCGTGAATCATAGCGGGAACAGCTGAAAAGTTCTTTACCTTGTACGTTTCGATGGCTTTACATACTTCTGATGGGTCAAATTTTGAAAAGACAACAATAGAACTGCCTGTAAGAAAACAAATGTTAGATACAGTTAAGCCAAATACATGGGCAAGCGGCAGGATGCCGAGGGTGGTGCCTCGTTCAGTTTCGTGGTGTACAGCTGAATGATAGGCATTGGAGTATAAATTCTTGTGGGTTAATAGAACTCCCTTAGGATTGCCTGTCGTTCCTGAGGTGTAGAGTATGACAGCAGTATCCTCGGGCTTGACTTCTGTATTTAATGTATTTTCTTCTTTGGCGTACTGAGTAACGTCATAAAAATTGTAAGCCCTTTCATTTTTAGGCTGATCAATAAGGATCAGTACCGGTCTCACTGGTAATTTCTCCATCGCCTTTTCAACCTTTTCAGCCACAAGGGATGAGGTTATAACGGCTTTGGCGCCTGAGTTCTGAATAATATACTGAATTTCTTTCGTATGAAGAGTGAACATGACAGGGACAATTATTGCTCCTGCCCTGGTTATTCCCTGGTAGCTGATAATTACTTCTGGACAATTGGGCATACAGACTATGACTCTATCTCCTTGGTGTATGCCAAGGCTGTGCAGACCGCATGCAAGCCCATCTGCCAGGCTTTTTACTTCTACATTCGTAAACTCTAGGCCATGATGATACAAAAAGGGATATTCATCAAAGTTTTCAATATTTGTTTCAAGAAGATCCTTTAGCTTCATATCAATCTCTCCCCCACCTTTAACAGCAGAATTTAATTCAGCTAGTTGTATGGAGCATCTTAAGGCTGTAAATGAATGCATACTCATTCATTTTATTGCTATAGTGATACCGCCTCCTTTCAAGGATGATGAAATCACTTTGTAGTAATGGACTTGTCCTCTGGTAAAGGATTCTACCTGTCCCCGGGATTCCAACAGATCCAAGTGACCCTGGATTTGGGAAAGGCCAAGGAATATCGTCCTTTTTCGCAGCTTCGGATAAATGAGGCTGCATAATTGATACACATTTTTTTCACCGGTTAATAGACACTCGAGTATATGAAGGCATCGTTTTTCCTGTTCTTCCATCCTTTTTCCGATTAACTCTGGGTGGTTATCAAAAGGCTCTCCATGTCCCGGATACACCGTACTAAGAGGAAGAAGCTTCACCCTTTCCAAGGAATTACGGTATTGCAAAAGAGACTTTGGACGGCTTCCTATACCGGGACGAGGAGGCTCGATAAAAGCATTGACCGAAAAGTCGGCAACAAGGTGGTCCCCCCCAAACGTGATTCCGGTGCTGGGATCCCATAAAAGAATGTCAGTCTGACTGTGCCCTGGAACATATACCACCTCAAATGGAATGCCGGCAGCCCCAATTACATCTCCATCCCGGACATATTTGACTTCAGGCCAGATTTCTTCGTTATATGTTCTGTTTGACATATGCTGTCCTGGATCGGCCCCGCATTGCTTCATAAACGAATAAAAGAATTCGTTTTGTCTTTGAAACTCACGGGCTCCGCCAGTGATAGTCCACTCAGCGTTTTCATGTACATAAACAGGTAGAGTAGCTTCTTTTAAAATTTCACTGACGCCTCCTGAATGGTCAGTATGCATATGCGTCAAAACAATAGAATCAAAGTCTCTAAGACTAAGACCATGCTGAGAAAGCTGTGATTTCAAATTATTCAATGAAGTACTGCCGGGATTGCCTGTGTCTATTAAAACAGCTCCGTCGCCGAGTACTGCATAGGCAAAAACGGAGCCTTCAGCAAATGGAGTTTCTAGCTTAATCGGAATAATCGTAATCATATGCCTCCCTCCTCTCTCAACCTGCAGGGAATCTCGCCAAAAAATATATGCAGAAATGATATAAATATGTACTATTTCTATTAATAGAGAAAAAAACCTTCTTCTCCAATTAAAAATTTTTACAAAAAATTCAAAAAGAATCTGCGTAAAAAAAACAGAACCAGCTTACTGATCCTGTTTTCGATTTATGCTTATTCTTTTATCAATTCTTTCGTGCTCCTCACCGTATCGATCGGACGGACTAAACTCTCAATCTGTTCACGTTTTGGCTCTAAGAATGGAGGCAGGGATAATTTTTCTCCCAGCGTTTCATATGGTTCATCACCCATGAAACCTGGACCGTCCGTAGCAAATTCAAAAAGAATCTGCGGTGCAACCCTTGAATATAGAGACTGGAAGAAGAAACGGTCGACAAATCCGGATGTCTGGAAGCCAAATCCTTCCATACGGCCAATCCATTCCTCAAGCACTGCGCGGTCTGCCACACGGAATGCTGCATGGTGAACCGTACCAAAGCCTTGGCGCGCCTGAGGAAGAACTGCATTATGCTCGGCGATCACCGAAGCCCCATTGCCGCCTTCACCAACCTCGAATAAATGGAAAGAACCTTCCTGGCCTGTTTCTTTGAAAAGAAGGACCTTTTCCAGCACTTCTTTAAAAAATTCAAAATTTGCAACCGTAACGAATATTGGCCCGAGACCCGTAATCGCGTACTCCAGAGGGATCGGTCCCTTCTGCCATGGAGTTCCTGAAGCGACTCCAAAATCGACTTCATCTGATATCAATTGGTACTGTTGGTCATCAAAATCAACAAAAGAAAGAGTCTTCTTGCCGAACTGCTCTTTTATTCCGGTATGTTCCACGTCCATTCGATCGAAACGCTTTACCCAATAATCGAGGGCCGCGTCACTTGGCACACGGAATGAAGTTTTAGAAATCTCATTTGTTCCATGTACGCCTTTTGGAATCCCGGGAAAATCAAAGAATGTCATATCTGTACCGGGACTCCCAGTATCATCCGCAAAGAAAAGATGATAGGTTTGAATATCATCCTGGTTAACCGTCTTTTTTACTAAACGCATACCCAGTACATATGTGAAAAACTCATAATTCTTTTCCGCACTGCTTGTAATGGCAGTGACGTGGTGTATTCCTTTTAAGTGGTTCATATGATTATCCTCCAATTAACAGCATCATTTTCTTTCCTCTACTATAAGTTTTTCCCTATATGTCGAAGAGGTACTCTAGATTTGCTTTTATTAATGAATTATCTCAAATTAAATTATCTTTAATTAAAGATAATTTATCATTATTCATTCATTTTTGTCAATGAATAATACTGAAGAAGTCAAAGGAGATTGTATGTACGTTCAGCTTTTTTATAGATGTATGATCTGAGAGAAACTTATTTATGCGACCCTTGCTATGCCGGACAGGAAGAAAGTATGAACCGGGAACAACAGTTGAAAAATACGACCAAACTATTTTGTATGACTAATAGAATTAAAAAAAGGCAGCCAGCTGCTGCCTTTTCAATGAATTCATATACTGAATTTACGGTAATCTAACATATTTGCTGAGGAATTGGCGCGCAGAGGGTGTATCAAGCCGGTATGTCGCACCTGTTGCTTTACACATCGCGTCTCCAGTAACTGTTACACCTGCCACAATATTTGTTTCACCTGGCCTGAACCTAAGAAATTCGGCCCTCCTGAATCGCCGTAACATGTTCCTGCATCACCTGCAGCTTCATTTTGTGACAAGCGGAGCCAGGTATTATTTAATGCACTAAATTGAGAAACCGATACTCTTCTCAATCCATCATACGGGTAATCAGGACCGCCAGGCTGGTTCACCGGCTCTTGCACACCGTAACCCACTGCTGTGAATGTCTGGTCATTCAGCTTTCCCTTCGCGGCCAATTGGTCAAAAAGACCCTCCTTTGGAAGAGAGGCAGGCTCAATATTTTTCACTGCTTGATCTAAAAGGACCACCGCAATGTCACAGGTATCGGATTGTCTCTGCGAATAAGCAGGATTAGTGACAGCACGCCCCGAATAAAGTTTTGTTTTATTGGTAATAGGTTCTACATCCTCATCAAAGCTTACCCATACTTGATTTTCCTCAGGCAGATCAGACGTACAGTGAGAAGCAGTTAAAAAGACTTTTGAATCAATCAGTGTGCCGGTGCAGATTTGGCGTTTCTCCCCGGTAGCGTCTGATTTCACAATCAACGCACCCACGTTCGGATGCTGATTGTTATCAGGCTCCCCATAGGTGATGGCCCCCGCCGGCTGTGCGAAAAGCATACTGGCAATACCTAGAACTGACAACAAAGAAAAAATCTTCTTCTTTTCTTTCACTCTCCTGCCTCCTCAACAAATATGTAATTTTAATATGAAACTCCTTTTTATTTCTAAAACGGAGTTTCTTCCCTTATTCCAGATGAAAAACAAACATAAGTCTGAATATTCTAACAAAACTTTAACACAAGATTTATTTTATACTAGTACATTTATACATTCTCAATAAAAATAGTGCCGCAGTTCTATATTAGATATCTATTTTTATATTTGATGCCAGAAAGTGTATTTTCCCTTAAAAGCGTAGATATAACGCTTCGTTCTTAAGTTTTGGCTGTTTTCGCAAACTTTGTTGTGATTGAACGAGGGGGTTGATTGGAACGTGAGGATGCTCGCGGACCTTAGGGGCGGGCGCCCGTGCCTCCTCGGCTTCACCTGTGGGGTCTCACCTGATAGAAAAGCGGAAGCGCCTTGTTCAGACCCGATAAAGAAGACTTGCTGATTGGCGAGCGTTAGCGAAGACAGAAGCTTAGTCGCGCTTACCACGCTCGAACGCCACGTCCTGTGGCCACGCCTGGCTCGCACATCCTGTGCTTCGTGCGTTAGCCAAGCATAAGACAAGCGGGGCGTGGAAAGCGGTTTTCCTTTCCATGGCCCGATTGGCTTATGACTCGAGGGTCTAGGCGCTGGAGCCGGACATTGCCCGCTGCTCCCGCACAGAAAAGCGGAAAGCGGTGCCTGCCCAATATATAAATATTAAACGCTCAGTGATAATCCCAATTGATATAAAAATCTAAACAAATTGGCAGGCAGAGACCCGACAAGCATAAGACGAGCCGGCTGTGGGGAGTGCTTTTCTCCCCATAGACGGATTGGCTTATGACTCGAGAGTCTCAGCTTGTAGCTGGATCAAGGAGTCTCGCACCTTACGTTCCAATCAACCTGTTTAACAATAGGGTAGGTTCACAGGACTATTAAAAAACTCTTTTAGAAAAGAGCCTATGTTTTACAATGATGTGCTTTTTTGCCAAACTTTAAATTTCATTGATTTTTGAATATAATGAATAGTATAACAAGTGAGGGGGATTGCCATGAAAGAGATAGATCGCATCATTTCCCTGCGAAATATTTACTGGCATCGTGATGGCAGAACCATTTTAAACAATATAACCTGGGATGTTGAAAGAGGGGAGCATTGGGCCCTGCTCGGGCTAAATGGTTCTGGTAAAACATCCATTCTAAAAATAATCACCGGATATCTATGGCCGAATGGCGGCGAAGTATCTGTATTAGGCAATACATTTGGGAAAACGAATCTGCCTGAGCTCCGAAAATCAATCGGCTGGGTCAGCTCATCGTTAGATGATCAATATCAGTCACGTTCCGGTGATTCTGTACTAGAGGCAGTTCTTAGCGGAAAGTTTGCATCCATCGGTTTATATGAACACATTACGAAGGAGGATGTTGAGAAAGCATGGGATATACTGGAGCAGTTTAAAATCAAGCATTTAGCTCACCAAAGACTCTCTTCCCTCTCCCAAGGAGAAAAAAGGAAAACGATGATCGCAAGAGCTCTTATCCCTTCTCCGCGATTATTAATATTGGACGAACCCTGTAACGGACTCGATATATATTATAAGGAGGAACTATTGTCGACCATTAACATTCTGGCCTCCACTTCAAGCGGCCCTACGATAGTATATGTGACTCACCATATCGAGGAAATTATTCCGTCCATTTCCCATACATTATTCATGAGGACAGGCGAGGTCGTCGCCCAAGGTCCTAAGAAAACCACACTCATTGAACCAGTACTCGAAGAAACCTTCAGAGTACCCTTGTCGTTAGGATGGGAGAATGAACGTCCTTGGATCAGGATCAAGACTTTTTCTACGACATGAACGATTTTATATGTAATCATTGTGTCTAAAATGAACCTCAAACATATATTTTAGTGAAGGATAAATACCATTCCTAACCTTTTCATATAGGAGAGACTAAATATGTTTGTAGTTCATTATTATGAAAATAAAGATCTTTTATTAAGCCAGCTGCGCCAAAGTGTTCCAGAGGTTGGTGATGCTTTGTCCATCAAGGGCAAGAAAGGCAAAGTATCAGAAGTGCAATCGATCGACGAACGAAGAGTCCATGTACATGTTGTTTTAGATAAAGTTATTAAGAATAAATCTACGTTGAATAGTTTGAAAAGACCTAGAAGGTAAGCAAAAATCCATGTTCCCGTTGTTTTTAGATAAAGTCATTATAAGTAAATCTACTGATAGTTCGAAAAGGCAAGATTGGCAAACTTTACGTTTATCCGATGTAAAAAACCTCCCTTTACTATTAAAGGGAGATTCAGGCTGCCCGGAAATTCTCGGCAGCCTTTTGTATATCTGCTTTAAGCGGCGTGCATGCTTCTCGCCCGGGGATCAGCATATCCCACGGAAGAAAAGCATAAGCACAATTGAATACGCATAACGCCCTCTATATAAGCATTGGATGAAGGGAGATCAGCATAAAGATTGGAAACATAAGCATAAATTGCAAAAACTTAATCATAAACCTCTTAAACATAAGCATAAGTACCTTAAACTTAATCATAAACCATTCGGCCTTATAATTAGCCCCTTAGTTATGTAAAAAAACTCTTTCAAAATACATGTTTTCATGAGCCGCGAGCAGTAATTTTTAAAAAAAGTCTTCATATGTCTGGTTCGGCGACAATAAATCAATAAAATTGGTCAAAACTGGTCTAGTTTCGCAAGGTGCGGGATTAATCACGGCCACCACTTGCGCGGGATCTTTGAAATTCAATGTCTTATAAATATATAGTCTTTTATGGTTCCAAATAGCACCACAAACTTAAACCTCCCTTTATCACTAAAGGGAGGCTCCATGTCTATTTATTCTTATTTTCTCTTGGTCAATCTGCCCAATAAATAAGCCCCTGCTGCTACACCAAGCATTGTATTCGTTTTCTTATTGAACACCTGCTTCGCAACAAGATTCAGGTTTTGCGGTCTTTCTGCAAGGCGGCGCATGAAGTAGCCGTACCAGTCCTGGCCAAATGGCACATACGTACAGAAATTATAGCCTTCACTTGCAAGCTTTAATTGAAGATCTTTACGGAAACCGTATAGCATCTGGAATTCAAATTTTTCATTTGGTATGTTGTTAGCCCTTACAAATTGTTTTACATGATTGATTACTTTATGGTCATGTGTAGCAATGGATGTAAATTTACCGTTCAGCAAATGCCATTCGATTAATTTTATATAGTTTTTATCAATGTCGCCTTTTTCTTGATAAGCAAGGTCCGCAGGCTCTTTATAGGCACCTTTCACGATACGCAGACGGAAGTTTTTGTATTTTTTGATATCCTCTTCAGCTCTGTAGAAATAAGCCTGGATAACGGTTCCAACGTTTTCATATTCCTTAGACAGTTCCTCTAGGATGTCGAATGAAGGCTGCAAGCGCTTCGTATCTTCCATATCCATATTAACAAATATATCATAGCGGCTTGCCCGGTCGACGATTTCTCGTACATTTTCCAGACAGAAAGCGTAATCAATATCAAGCCCAAGTTGAGAAGGCTTTAAGGAAATATGTGCATTCACCCTATTAGCATGAATCGCTTCAACGACTTCAAGTATTTGCTCCTTCGCTGCTGTAGCCTCTTCTTTTTTGAACACAAATTCTCCAAGATTATCAATCGTACAAGCTATTCCATGAGCATTCAACTCTTTAATGCTTTGAATAGCCTGCTCTAAATTTGTCCCCGCAACCACACTCTGCGCCCCTAATTTTAGTCCATATTTTTTAGCGGCAGTATTTAGAAATTCATTCTGAGAGAGCCCAATAAACAAATCTTTTAACATAACAAATTACCCCTAATTCATTTATTATTTTCCCTATGATTATAGCATACTTTTTTAATATAATATATTTTCAAATATTTCTATATCTTATTCCCCAAAAAACCTAAATGCCTCTACCATACGGTTTCACAAGCGCTTACACAAAAATGTTAAGCTTTTTAGAGGCCCTGTCACATATTTGACGGGATTAAGAATCTATAGTATTATAAAACTACAGTTGATAGTTTATCAGCTTACATGTTATTAACTTAATAGTACTCCAAAGGGGAGTAGCTTACAGTTCATGTCGTCAATACGTGATGGTTATATCACCGGCCTGACTGGCAACTTTTAAAGTTGTTTGCGAGACCTTTGCCAATTCGGTAAAGGGATAAAAATGATCATTTCAAGACCTTTACCAGAACATTTGGTGAAGGTCTTTTTGTTTTTCAATAAGGCTGTTTTAGAAAGATTGTTGTTCTTGTTGAACAAGGAGAGTGATTTCCACTACAGGATGCTCGCTTTCCGCGGGGCGGGCGGTGAGCCTCCTCGGCTTTGCCTGTGGGGTCTCACCTGTCCCTCTGCTCCCGCAGGAGTCTCGCACCTTGCGTTTCAAATAAACCTGCTTAACAATAGGGCAGGGTCACAGAATTTATAAATACAACATTCTTTTATAAAAGAGCCTTCAATAAAGGAGGAGTAAGCCAAAATCTACTCATGAATTATCATCTGAACAAATGTTTTTCAAAACAAACAAAATAAACTAATTAATATGGAGGAATAATCATCATGAAAAAAATTATAGCAGCCGTCATTTCCGCAGCCCTTATGTTTTCACCAGCTGCGAACGTAGTATTCCATGATCAGGCGCACACAGTTGAAGCAAAAGGATACAAATCAGGCAAGAGAAGCTTTAATACGAACCAAAACACTCAAACAAACAATACTTCGTTCTTCCAAAATAAAAAGCAAAACTCTGTATCAAACTCTAAACCTGCAACTACCCAGAAAGGCGGATTTGCTAAGGGCGGATTCATGAAAGGCCTGATGGTCGGCGGACTTGCAGGATTACTGTTCGGCAGTATATTTGCGAATATGGGTATGATGGGATCACTTCTGGGATTAATGATCAACGTATTAGCCATCTACTTTGTGATTTCCCTGATTCGGACTTTCTATGTAAATTACCGTAATAAAAAGCGCAGAGAGGAACAAGCTCAATGGAGAAACTAATCATTTCCGAGCAGGATATTATTAATGCAGTCTGTGTGTATATCTCCCGCAAAAAACAAATACAACCTGAAGAAGTCGAAGTTGAACTGTTGTATGACGATGACTACGGCTTCTCAGCTGAGGTTTATACGGGCGGCCGCAAGCAGGTGTTAATTACAGCAAATTTGATTGAAGCACTGCGATTATGGCTTGAGGAATATATGAATAGAGACCCTTATGCTGGGATTACTCTGGTACTTGATGATGAAGCCGGGATTATTGCTGAAATTAAGCAGTAGGTATCTTACTATAATGTAGTCTTTATCTAACCAAAAAGCGTGAATTCATTTAACAATAGAATTCACGCTTTTTATTTTGTGCTTTTATATTCTGGACACATAAAACACTTATCCTTCAATGGTCTTTCATAATATAAAATCATTTACTATATTTGGTTATAGATAATAAAGCGTAAAGCATTTGTTGTTGATAGGCTCATCAACTTGAATAGAAAAATATGAAAACCATCATTAAAAAGAAAAAACGTAATCCGGCGGTAATTTTTGCCGTGTCACGTTTTATCCTGTTCCTTCACTCGCTTTTCTCATATCCACATCATTTAGGGCAGAACTGCTTTTTTCTCTCCCTGCCTGCTTTAGCTGCTGTATCCCGGCCGCAATCGGCCATTCAGTCTATGATACTAAAACATTCTCTATATAAAAAAGCTGCCTCGAAAGAAGCTTCATGCCACTTTAACAGGTCCTCTTATATACGCCAGCGTTTCCTCGTTTAAAACAGCTCTCCTCCATGCATATGAACATGCCCTGGAACGGAACTGTTCATCAGGAGAAGGAATAACCCCACACCAATCAGCAGTACAGCCCATGCCAGTTCAAAATTCACTATAAATCTTCTGAAGCTGACTATGCCAAAATGATACACAATCATGGCAATGACCGTCATCGTTGTTAGCATAGACAGTTCATGCAGGAACCATAATGGAATGATGTCCGTTATTTCTGCTGCATTCAAAATAAAAGGCGCGAACAAGAGTCCGGAACCATGAGTTGAAGAGGCCAAAAATGACCATAAAACCAGCTGGCCATATCCAACATTCAATCCACCTGACCACTTGAAATGACGATAATAGCGGAATAACCGATAAAATCCGTAGAGCAGGATCAAAATAGAAATGACTATGTGTACAGTTTTAAGCGGAAATTGAAACCTTGCAAATGTTTGTAAGCCAACGGTCAGGCTGTCTCCTAAAAGCTGACCAAATGCAATCGGAACAAGAGAGTATAACAGAACCCGTCTTTCCCCTTTTTGCACGGCCAAAAACACAGCGAATAACCACCCCATAGCAGGATTGGTTCCATGGAAGGCACCCAGTAAAGAAGCTACGATAAGTTGATTATCATAATTGAATAGGTCCATTATGCATCCTTTCCCCTCATGGATAGCAGAATGTATCTGTAGAGGAATCTCCCCCATCAAGCCTGATCTGGTGAGCTCTTACATTTTTCAACTGAAGCAGGAACTTCTCATCGATGGTTATTCCACCTTTCGGGTTTACATCTACTTTAATCATTGCACCGTGAATTCCATCGGGATAGAACTGGTCATCCCAGGTACTATACAGAGAATTGGAAAAATAGACCCGTCTTCCGTCCCTGCTCAATTCCACCATCTGCGGGCCGCCTGTTATCTGGCTTCCGGATGGGTGAGGCACAGGATCAATTATTCCGCCAATTTTAACAACGCCTGTAAGACTTGGGTTAAAAGGATCGCTGACATCGTATTGTCTCAATTCACCGGTCCCCCAGCAGGAAACATATAGAAACTTGTCATCCAGTGACAGTACCATATCGGTTACCAGCGGTGGTACTGCCCCTACTCCTTTCAGCGCAGGAGGTAATTTGTCGGGATCAGCGGGCTTTGCGGGTATTTCAATAACCTTTTGCGCTTTCCATTCGCCTTCAAAGCTGCGATGCCAGACCCAAATAGAGCTGGCCAAATTGGTTACATCAATAACTACACTGGCAAAACCATAGGTTTTACGAGGGTCATGCGCTGGCCGCAGCTCTAAAACCATTTGGTGCTGGTCCCCAAAATCGATTTCAGCAATATGGCTGCGGGTGCGGCTGTCAAAAAAATGGAGTTTATGACCATATTGCCTATCTAAAAGGGCTTCCAGATTAAGACCATTTTCAAAAAGAGCCGGCGGAGCCCATTCACTGGTTACCGTAACATCATGTGCAATATGCCACCAAAAATCATAGGCATACTGCTGGGTCCCCCTGTCTATTTCCCAAGCGCCAAGTACATTGAAATTGAAGTGATCAAGCAGCAATATGCCTCCTGGGCCTCCATCACCTGCTGCTGCACCAAGTGCGCTAATAAAGATTCCTTCCGGCCCGCAGTGGACAGTATGCAGACGGCTGTATCCAGTCCTGCGTTTTATCTCCTCCGGTTCAATCGTGTGAACGATTTTCGGATTTCTCGGATCAGGTTTTGTATCGACAATGTACACTCGAGATGAACGGATACCCGGTACAATCAGGTATCTTCTTTCTAATTGGGGATGAAACGCGGTTGGACATAGTGCCGAGCTGCAGGCATTCCAGCCAAAATGGTGGAGCTCATCTTCCAATCCTTCCGGCAGCTCTAATTTATTTATCAGTTGTCCATAAGCATTAGAAGCAGGATCCAAATCCACTACTCCAATCGCATCCGGCTTTAATAATGCAACATAGGCAAGCTTTTCCGGTGGTGCCTCCATTGCCGATCTTGCTGATGGGTAAAATGTTGGATCTGTCCCAAATAATTTAGCCATCTAATATCCACCTTTCCTTTTAAGTACTGGTGCTGTCATATACCAACTAATTCGAGTCTATTAGTCGGAATTTTACGTGTAAATCACACATACCCCTCTTTCACTTTATGGCAGGTTACATTTGATTTATGACAATTCCTTTAAGCAATATTATAGATTCTTGAGCTGTTGACTAGTTATAAAACTGGACCTGTTCCGGTTTCAGCCAGTCCACACCATTTGCGAGCAATATGTCGGTTTGTCTGGCATATTTCTAGGTTTTTATAATAAAAAAGCTCTGTTAAGCATGGCTGTTAATTGAAGCTAGCAGGCACTCGCTTTCCGCGGGGCGTTCCGGGAGCCTCCTCGGCATTGACGCCTGTGGGGTCTCCCTTGCCCCGCTTTTCCCGCAGGAGTCTCGCATATCCGTTCCAATCAACATCGTGCAAAAATCAACAATGACCTTTAACATAGCCAATAAAAAAAATGCATGAACCCCACATAAAGGATTCATGCATCAAAGAAGCAAATTTCTGTCCGCTAAAAGACAGTGATCTATTTACACACAAGTAAACGATTCGATCTGACGCAGGCTAATTCCAAAGTACACCCATCTGAAACCAGTCCAGCGATAACCCGAAATAGAGGTTCTGCCTAAGAAAATGGGATAGAACCAAAATTGCTCGCGGTTCCTAAGCCACACATACGTATATCTGAATAAGCATCTCCTAATACTGCCGGGATCGACTGCAAATGCTTGGGCTTGCTGCGTTTGAGCTGGAATGTATGAAGGCGGCGGAGCAGACGGCGGTCCGGCCTGTTGTCCCTGGCCTGGAGGCCCGAATGGCGGCCCACCCTGTCCCTGGCCTGGAGATCCGAAAGGCGGCTGGCCAAAAGGAGGCCCCTGGGGCGGTCCCATGGTTCCTCCCTGCGGAGGAAACCCCGGAATGAACTGCCTCCCAAATTCTCCCTCATAATAATCTTCCGTCATGTATGGCGATGAGTAATAATCGTATTCCTGTCCATAGGGATTGTAATAACCTTCATAATCATCATTAAAATACATCCATTGCACTCCTCTGCTATAGGCATACATCATCCTATTCCGGAGGGAAAGAACTATCAACTTGTACGTTGAAAAGTGGGTAATTGCCTAGTGGCTGCTAGACGCAAACGATTCGGCCAGAGTAAAAAAAGCATGATTTCCCTAAAGAATTCATGCTTTACATATCGAAGAATTAAATTATCGTCCCTCTGAAACAAAATGGATAAATGTGCTTGCTGTCCAGGTAAAGGATTTATCTCTAAGTGCTCTTCCTGATGTGGCTTCATAATTTTCCGGGAAGCCGTTTAAACGGGCCATCTCACAAAAACGATCAGCTATATCCCCTGCCAGCTCATGTTCGCCGCAATCTTTCAATGCTTCGACAAACAGCAGTGTGGTTGGAGCCCAGATTGGTCCTCTCCAGTAAGCATCTGCCTCATAATCAGGGCTGTCGATGGCTTCTGTTGCAATTCCCCATTTTGTTAAGTAGCGGTCGCTTGTCAGTACTTCAACCATTTTATTTCTAATTTGTTCCGGCAGTCTTTTTCCTAAAACCAGTGATACAAGCGGCAATACCCCATTGCTTTGGATGATTTCGTCATTTAGCATCTGTTTTGCCACTGGCACATCATCAACTATGAAATAGTCAAGGAAGCGCTTAATGAGTGCATCTGCTTTTTCTGTCCAATACAGCTTCTGTTCCTGATTGTCCATTTTCTCGGCAAGAGAAGCCAATAAATCCATCCCTTTTATGATAAAGGCAGTTAAGTCAGGGCTGTTGACTAATACTGGATCTCTAAAGACTGTGCTGTTGTCCTGGCCTGAGTCGTTGCCATGATGATATTCACAAATACCATCCTGATTGGAATCTTTGTATATTAAATAAAAATTCATTTGTTTTTCTATGTATTGATATGTTATCGATAATTGCTCTTCTGTAAAAGGCATTTTCTCCATCATCTTGCTAAAGAAGTACCCATGAACAGGAGGTTTGGCAAAATTCCAGCGCAGTGTGGAATCACTTACTGAACCCGGAATCTGACCAAGTTCATCTTGATAGTCAAACAGGACGGCCATCTGGTCCCAAGCTAAATCATTATCCACCCCGGCAAGTGCCAAAGCATTAAAGCAATGATCCCAGCTCCATGCCCCCAGGAAATGATTATTAGAACAATACAGCGTATTTCGCTTTAAGTAGCCTTCTGGCCGGACAAACGTTGACCAATTCGTATAGGCTGCAAGCATTGCTGCGTCGTAGAATTCTGGTTTTACATTAGGAATCTTGGAAAAGTAATTTTGTAGGCTTTGCTTTGATTGAGCCAGACTCGCTTCAAAATCAAATTCGTATTTTTCTGGTATAGCAGCGTTGGTTGGAATATCTTCAATTACGCATAAAAACTCGTTTTTATTATTTGGTGATATTTCAATGATTGAAGAGTTATTCGCCTTTTCTTCGCTGCCAGCTGCATCGTAGTGGATATCCTGATTCAATGAAATAATTCCATCGGGACTGTAAATAAGGAATTTTGTCAGGTTTTTATAGCTGTTGACGATACAGTATTCTTCCCCTTTTTTACCCAGCAGAAAATTGTATTCAAAATTATAAACAGGCTGAGTGTCAAAGCGGATTCCTAGATTTTCTCCTCTTCCTTTTACAAGAATGCGGGAATCTCCGTCAAAACAGATCGACATTTCCCCGCCATCGAATGTTAAGAAAATCTCAGAAAAGTCGGCTTTATATTGATATTCGACCGGCTCATTATTTTTAAGAGGAATGATTTTCATTATATTCATATGGCTTCTTGATTTGCCTCGTAAACTATTTATATATAATCCAGATTCGGCAACCGTTTTCTTTTCCTGGTAATTGATAGACATATAAGAACCAAAAAAACTAAACGGAATATCTTTTAGATTCACGTAGAAAACTCCTTTAATATCGAACTAGTATATACAAGTCACATCCTAATTTAGCATAGACGAAAGATTAGTCAAGAATTTATATTTTCTAAATATTCACCTTGACATATAAATTTTTTTAAAATAATGTAGAGCTTGTATATACAAGTAAATACAACGAAGAGGTGTTCAACATGTCAGAATTAAAGGATAGTCTGTCACAGATTATTCAAAACATCGGCGGTGCGGACAATATTGAAAGCGCATCCAACTGTGTGACTCGACTGCGTCTGGTTCTTAATGACAAAAATCAAGTCAACGTAAAAAATCTTGAAAAGCTTGATCTTGTAAAAGGTACCTTCTTTGCCAGCGGTCAATTTCAAATCATTATCGGCCCTGGTTTAGTAGAAAAGGTATATGCAGAGTTTATCAAGCAGACTGGTCTCAAAGAAAGCACGATGACGGAAGTAAAGGAAACAACCCGTGCAAAAGGAAACCTATTACAAAAAGGGATTAGGACACTTGCTGATATCTTCATACCTATCCTGCCTGCCATTGTCGCTTCCGGTCTCTTAATGGGTTTTAACAATCTTCTGGCGAACCCGGGACTTTTCTATGAGAAGTCGGTTTTAGAAGTACATACTGGCATTGCAGGAATCTCACAGATTATAAACCTAGCAGCAAATGCGGCATTCACGTTCCTCCCAGCATTGATTGGATGGTCCGCTGTTAAAAAATTCGGTGGAAATCCTGTTCTAGGAATTGTATTGGGATTAATTTTAGTCCATCCCGCTTTAATGTCCGCTTACGATTACGCAGCTGATCCAAGCAAGGTTAAATATTGGGATGTATTAGGATACAAGATTGAACAGGTTGGTTATCAGGGACAAGTCCTTCCCGTCTTGTTCGCAGCTTTTATTTTAGCCTGGTTTGAGAAAACGCTTAAAAAACGGATTCCTGATGCGGTACAATTAATTTTTGTGTCACCAATAGCACTGATTTTAACAACTTTCTTAACATTCATTGTGATTGGACCTCTCACCATGACCGGGGCCAACTGGATTACTGATGGAGTGGTTTACTTATTCGATGTTGCTCCAGTACTCGCTGGTGCAGTTTATGCCTTCATTTCTCCATTGCTTGTTATTACTGGAATGCATCATTTGTTCCTTGGCGTAAACCTGCAAATGGCCGGAAGTTTGGGATATGTAACACTGTGGCCGATCGGTGATACCGTTACATTAGCACAGGGAACTGCAGCACTAACGATGTTCTTTATCCTGAAACATAACAAGAAAATGAAAAACATTGCCCTTACTTCATCATTTACAGCATGGTTAGGAATTACCGAGCCGGCCATTTATGGTGTAAACCTTAGGTATCGTTATCCTTTCATCGCAGTAATGCTTGCAAGTGCTGTTGGAAGCGGATTCTTAGCATACTTTGACGTGAAAGCGACTTCAATCGGCGTAGGCGGACTCTTCTCCTTCCTATCCGTATTCCCTAAATATTGGGGTGTGTACTTCACTGGTAATGCACTGACCATTATCTTGACTGCACTAATTACTTTCTTGTTCTTTAAAAGCAAACGCTTTAAGACTGAGGAAGTAATTCATGTAGAGAAAATAGCAAGTTAATATAAAGCCCTGAATGCGGGACTTTTTAGTGAAGTAGAAAGTATTCATGGTCTTACAAATCTGCAATTACAATTCTTCATGTCAAAAACGACAGGATTCCAGTCCTGTCGTTTTTTAGTTTTACTAACTCCTCCTGAAAAACTGCAGTTCAGCTTAAACAGGAGAAAATGAATAGGCTATGTTATTTCATTATTAGAATCTGTCCCACATTCCTTCCGTTTTTATTGGACAGTGGTTACGGACTTAATTCCACAATGTTTCCCGCACAAACTACAGCGAAAGTTTATTGCATCTGTACGATGCTGAACAATTATTTAGCACTTCTAATGACTCCTTCACAAAAAAACAACAGCGGATATTTTCTCATAAGAAAAACTGCACCTCCTAATGGTTGAGGTGCAGTTTTTTAGATGTACAACTTTATGCTGCTTTATGGATATCTATCTTTTTACCTTCTTTGCGCCATTCCTTATATTCTGCCGCTGCTGTGAAAAGCACGTCTGTGGATGAGTTAAGTGCTGTTTCAAAAGAGTCTTGCAAAACGCCAATGATAAATCCGACTCCAACCACTTGCATGGCAACATCAGAAGAGATTCCGAATAAATTGCATGCCAGTGGAATCAGTAATAGGGATCCGCCAGCCACCCCTGAAGCTCCGCATGCACAAATAGCTGACAGGACACTAAGGATGATGGCTGTGGGGATGTCCACCTGAATGTTCAGCGTATGGACCGCTGCAAGTGTCAAAACAGATATTGTGACAGCAGCACCTGCCATGTTGATCGTGGCACCTAAAGGAATGGATACTGAATAACTATCCTTATTCAATCCTAAATCTTCACATAATCTCATATTTACCGGGATATTTGAAGCAGAACTGCGTGTGAAGAATGCTGTAATCCCACTTTCCTTTAAGCACTTAAATACGAGCGGGTAAGGGTTCTGCCTGATATTTATAAACACGATGACCGGATTGACCACCAGGGCAACAAAGGCCATGCAGCCTATTAAAACGGCAAGTAGCTTTCCATAGCCCATTAAGGCATGTATTCCATTTGCAGTGATCGATTCAAAGACCAGCCCCATGATTCCAAGCGGCGCAAATTTTATAACCCATGCGACCAGTCTGGCAGCTGCATCCGAAAAATTAGTAATCATCGTTTTTGTCGTATCTGCTGCATTTCTCAATGCCATTCCAAGGAGTACTGCCCAAGCTAAAATTCCGATGTAGTTTGCATTATAAATGGCTTTAACTGGGTTATCCACAACGTTCATCAGCAATGATTTGAGAACTTCTACAACACCGCCGGGAGGGGTCACACCCTCAGCGCCCTTTGTAAGTGTTAAGCTGACCGGGAAAATAAAACTGACAACGACCGCCACTAGCCCAGCTAAAAAGGTTCCTAAAAGGTATAGGGAGATAATCGATTTCATATTCGTTTTTTGGCCGCGCTTGTGCTGCGCTATCGCCGACATGACGAGGAAAAGTACCAATATAGGTGCAATTGCTTTTAACGCGCCCACAAATAATGATCCTAAAATGACAACAGGTTTTGCTATCTCTGGGATCGTTACAGCCAGGATAATGCCAATAATCAGACCTATAATGATTTGTTTTACCAGACTCAATTGACTCCACTTTTTCAGTTGACGTTTCACAGAATTTCCTCCTAGATGACTATTATTCGGTACCAAACAGCGTGTCATAGAGTTCGGCTTAGATGTTCTCACTTTATGCTTTCCAGACTTCCTTAAATAGGTTTATCTCATTGCGGCCAATTGTAATGAAGTAGATTTTTAGTTGATTTTACACCTACGATTATCGATCTGTTCAATTTTATTCCACTCCAAAAGGACAAATGTATTTCTAATAAATATGATTATATAGAATGGATTGATATATTACAATATTTTTATTTTGGATTTAAAAAAGCAATTACTTTAAAAAATTTTAATATGTCCGGCAATCTATTCGACATGCCGACAAACTTCTTTCCATACTACGGCGCTGATCTCACATATCTAAAGTTTCAAGATCAGAGCTGCTGCACATTTAACTAACAATTAAAGAACAATAAATTGTTAGTTTAAAAGAAAAGTGTAAGATTGGTTACGCTAAAATGAAAGGTTGTATAACTAAACATTAATTCGGTGATACGGAACTCGTATGGGGTATGGTCTGTCGAAAAATTGAAAGGGAGAAAATAGAAAGGAGCCTGAACCCGTTTCCGGGCGCAGGCTCCTGTAAAACTATTTATTGAAAATGGCCATTATTATTATTCACGATAGCTTTCGCTTGTTCAAAGTCCGCTTCCGATACCAGGAATTCAACAATATATGGACGATGTTGACCGCTATGATCCTCATCCCTGAAAACATCTCTTATAATATCCAGTATCCGGTTGTTGTCCTCGGGAACTTTATCCACCATTACATCTGATACAGTCAGTGCCTGCAGTTTGACCCTTACATCCTCGGCATCGTTTTCATTTCTAAAATAAGCCGCAACTCTTTCCATTCCGCTTCACTTCCCTCTCTTATTTTATCCGTTACATATACATAACCTTTTTTATGATCTATGAAACCGTTTCCGATTATTGTTTCTGAGTACGATCAACCTGTTTATTACATAGAAAAAAGCCTACCCTCGTAGGCTCTATCTCTATTCTGTTACCGTAACCAAAGCTGGATTAATCCTTCCGTTATCCTAAACGTGAACATGTATTAGAAATAAGCAGCAATGGTAAGGAAACAATCCATATTCCAATGGCTAGCAGCTCTTTATTCAATCATAGGATACCATTGGCTCTAATTCTTCACTTGATTGCGAAGTTACATAAATGGTTCGGCTTGGGAATGCAACTTCCACTCCCTCTTCCTCTAAGATCCCCATGATTTCTAAATTGATTTCATGTTTAATCTTCACGTGCTCGGCCCAAACAGTAGAATTTGTGAAAAAATAGATAAGAATATCGAGACTGCTTTCATTATAATGATCAAATGCTACCATAATCGTATCCGGATGAATTTCCTCATGAGTCATTAATAACACTTCAATCCGATTTACCACTCTATGAATTTCTTCTTTGGTCGTTTTATAGTTAAGTCCTAAGTGAAACGTAATTCGTCTTTTCCCCATACGGCTCCAATTGGTAATGGCTTCATTTGCAAGTGTAGCATTGGGAACGGTAACTAAAGCTTGACTAAATGTGCGAATTTTAGTGCTTCTAAAGTTGATATCTTCTACCGTTCCCTCCACGCTCGGCGTTAAGATCCAATCCCCGATCGAAAAAGGTTTTTCTGTTACAATAACGATTCCGCCAATTAGATTTCCTACCGCTTCTTTGGCAGCTAACGCAAACGCAAGTCCCCCTAGCCCAAGACCTGCTACCAATCCATTTACATCATAATCAAATTCCTGGCCGATGATACTTAAGCTAATCGCTACCATGATGACACGGATGGCTCTTGAAATAAACGGAATGAGAATTAAATCAATCTTATTGTTGATTCTCTGATTGACACTGATTAAAATCCCTGAGGCAGGAGATGACAAATTAAACAATCCCCAGGTAATTAGTACGATTACCATTGAACGTAGAAATTTTAAAAACAATGCATTGTGCTGCTCTATGAAAGGGAAATAATCCATTGCCAGGTACAAACCTACAATAATGAAAAACCACCCTAAGGGGCGTTCAAAACCTAAACATATTTGCGTAACAAAATCAGTTGGTGTCTTCCTGGACAATTTTAAAATCAACTGAAACACATACTTTGTGAATATGTTTCTAAATAAAACAAATAAAAGCAAAATCCCTACTGAAATTCCTAAATTCTTCAACATGTCATAGTCAAACTCAGACAATGATAAAGCAAATACGAATGAACCTAAAGACATTTCTGCAAAACCTTCTCCCTTTTACCATTCTATTTTTAGTCATAACAATCTACTGACAAATCGATTTATTCGAAAAAACAAGCCCCGATAATACCCGTTTTTCAATCATTACATCCAAATATCATATCTTTTTTAACAAGTTATTTGAATACAACCAAAGTCTCAGATTAAATGACATCCGCTTCAAAACTTAGTAAGAAGTGAAAAAGAAGATGCTAATCATAGTGTCAAAACTATTATTTAATTTAACCCCAATAGTGTAACACATAAAAAGCTGATTTTATGGTGAGTGTGGCACATCCACCTGATAGACACCTTTTAACTGAGTAATTCTAATACCATCTTAATGCCAGGCTTTAACACCTTAGCAACTTGGTTTTCACACTTACAAGCGTAATCGTTGCCAGTAACAAGAATGTAAATAGGTTGTCACCATAATAGAGTTGATAATTCAAGGCTCAAGGTATAAAGTAGATTGTTAATTGAGGAGTGATGATGCTGAAAACAGTAAGAGTTGATAATTTAAGATTTAAGAAAGAGCTATCTATGATCGAGCAATTTTCCATTAAACATTTCGTCTTTAATTGGGTTGGTTGTCCACCAGAAGGATTAGATGATTTTCTTCCACTCGAGTACACCGAAGATGTCTTAGCAAAAATGGAGGTAACTGATGGCACAGTTCTTTCTATTGAAAATCAAGAACAATTTAGATATGTCACAATAACTGAAGATAATCAAATTGTTATGGCCTTTATAGATTATAATAAAGAGTTAAAATATAGAGTTTTCTCCATGGATGAGGTAGTAAATAAGGATTAACCGTCACATTTTCACCTTTACTATCGGCAAATACACGCTCATAAGAATCGAAATGATGATTTTTATGAGCATGCTTTGTGACTATGTAAGTTATCGAATATGCAGATGGGAATAGAGAAACACGAATATTGCTGCTGATACCCATTGATTGCCTTCAGCCATAGCTTCCCTACCCTCATTGACTGTGTGCCAAATGTAAAACATTCATTCTATCGTATTTATAACAAGGCGCTTATAAAAAATCATTAATATTTTCATTTAACCAAACATAAACTTCTTCTCTGACTTCCTTGTCATTTTCTCCTAATCTTTCAGCTAAGCTAACTAATTCTGCTGGCATATTCTTCATAACAATATTGATTTGATCGTCACTCGGCGGCATTCCTAACGCGTCAATAAAACATTCGTTAATTAATTCAATCATTATTTACACCTCCTATAAAGGTTTCGTTAAAACGAAATAACTGTTTAGTTCTTGAGCAATTATATATTACTTTCTCTTCAGGTCTAAGGATTTAAAGTAAATTCTTTTACTCCAATAAATTCAGATTCTGCTGTAAAAAAGAATGTAGTTCCTTTTTTTAAGGCTGTTTTCGCAACCTTTGTTGTTATTGACAAGGCGCTTGATTTCCACTACATGATGCTCGCTTTCCGCGGGGCGGGCGGTGAGCCTCCTCGTCTTCGCCTGCGGGGTCTCACCAGTCCCACTGCTCCCGCAGGAGTCTCGCACCTTACGCTCCAATCAACCTGTTTAACAATTGGTAAATTTACAGAACTTATTTAAAAACAACAATCTTTTAGAAAAGAGCCTTTTTTAAAGATCTCTATAATCTTTTTATTAACCGATAAATCTCCATTACTACCCTCAATAAGTATAAATTAATTTAGTTTAAACTATTTTACCACAGTTTACTATATAGACTTATTTTGAGAATGAAATAAGAGGGTAAAAGCTTGGTTCCGGTTGAAATACGGGTTTGCATGGCGAGTTGAAATCTTCTAATCTGAACAACTGGACGATGTAAAAGAAGAGAGAGCCGAAGCTCCCTCACACCGCATGATGATGCTGTAAGTCAATCGGTGTTACCGCATCCTTCAGTTCTTTTTCTAATTCTGTTTGATACTCGGCAGTCTGTTTCTTGTTCCATTTCAGTGTTTCCTGCATGAACTTGATTACTTCTTCCTTCCACTCCCGCACCCAGTCAATATTAAAGAATAGTGCACCTGTACGGCGGATGAAGAAATCGACCGGCTTTGCTGCCATCTCGTGTTCTATGGAATACACAAGCTGTGCATAAACGCTACGTGTTAGTTTCGTCTCGACATTATCGAATTGTCTGCCGTAAGCCAAAAGTTCATCCACATTGGATCCATATTTTCCAGCTAACATTCTGCCCTCTTCTTTTGTAAATCCGTATTGGAGTGCCTCAACTTCTTTTTTAGCCACAAAAGATTTGAATTCTTTAGATCCGCCTACATCTCCACCTGAAATCGGATAGATTCTCGTTTGTGATTCTTTCAGCACCTGCCCTTGTTCCTTAAGGTGTTTGGCAATCAAATCAACTACAGACTCTGCCATTTTGCGGTATCCGGTAAGTTTGCCGCCTGCTATCGTAATGAGTCCGCTTTCTGCTTCCCATATTTCATCCTTGCGTGATATTTCCGATGGGTCTTTTCCTTTTTCATAAATTAACGGGCGCACTCCTGCCCAGCTGGATTCAACATCTGCTTCATCAACTTTTACACCTGGGAACATATAATGGATGGCATTTAAGATGTAAGTCCGGTCTTCTGAGGTTACTTTTGGATGGGCAGCATCTGCATCGTAAAAGGTATCCGTTGTTCCTACATATGTTTTGCCATCCCGTGGAATCGCGAACACCATCCGGCCGTCCGGCGTATCAAAATAGACCGCCTGCTGCAGAGGAAATACTGACTGATCAATGACCAGATGAACCCCTTTTGTCAGCCTCAGCTGTTTGTTATTTTGGGCGTAATCTTTGCCGCGGATTTTATCAACCCAAGGCCCTCCGGCGTTCACTACTTTGGCTGCTTTTACCTCATACAGTTCGTTTGTCAGCATGTCTTTGACCCGGACACCCGTAATGATCTTATCTCGGTATATGAATTCTTCTGCTTTGGCATAGTTCACCATGTGAGCACCATTGTCAAATGCTGCTTTCATCACTTCTATCGTTAACCGGGCATCATCCGTACGGTACTCCACATAGTACCCGCCGCCTTTCAGCCCCTCCCTTTTCACAAGCGGCTCTTTTTCCAGGGTTTTTGCACTAGAAAGCATGGACCGGCGCTCCGTCTTTTTAACTCCAGCCAGAAAATCATAGACCCTGAGTCCGATTGAAGTAGTAAACGGTCCAAATGTCCCTCCTTTGTGCAGCGGAAGAAGCATCCATTCCGGTGTGGTAACATGCGGGCCGTTTTCATACACAATCGCACGTTCCTTGCCGACTTCTGCTACCACCCCTACCTGGAAATTCTTTAAATAACGCAGCCCGCCATGAACAAGCTTTGTGGATCGGCTTGAAGTTCCTGCAGCAAAGTCCTGCATTTCAACGAGAGCGACCTTCATTCCCCGAAGGGATGCGTCTAGGGCAATACCGGCACCTGTGATTCCTCCGCCAATTACCAACAGGTCATATGGCTCTTGCGACATGGCTTCAAGCTGGCTGTTTCTTGTTAAGGATGAGAATGTTCTGATCATGTAAATTCCTCCTAAGCTGGCTTTATTTTTTATATACCCAAAAATATAGAAAAAAAGAGACCAAAACTAGGCTATAGAGTATCTATAACTAAGTTTTGGTCTCTCCGAATCTCAAACCGAAATTATTAACTTGTAAGTATTATAACATATGTTTGAATCCTGTTAAAGATTAACAACTTCTTATTTTTTATAAAGCTCTGTTACACTTGCCTGTTGGTTGCAGCTAGCAGGCACTCGCTTTCCGCGGGCGGTCCGGAAGCCTCCTCGGCGCATGCGCGCCTCCGGGGTCTCCCTTGATCCGCTTTTCCCGCAGGAGTCTCGCGCCTTCCGCTCCAATCAACATAGTGCTAAAATCAAGAACGAATATAAACCTAGTCTTTATAATGATCCCAGAGTTCTTTTTTAGATGTAGAGATGAACTCCGCTCCGGCATTCAAAACCTGCTGAGCTTCTTCGACGGTACGGATCAGACCGCCGGCAATGATGTTCGTCCCGGTCCGGTCTTTTACTTCTTTTATCATACAGGGCATGAGCCCCGGCAGGACTTCTACATAATCCGGTTTTGTCCGCTCTATGATACTATAGGTTTTCTCTAAAGCATGGGAATCCAGTAGAAACATCCGCTGGATCGCCATTACACCTTTTTGCTTTGCTTTCAGGATGACACTGGACTTGGTCGAGATCAGCCCATAAGGCTTGAATTCCTGGCAGACAAATTCTGTACCGTATTCATCATTTTTCAGGCCCTGAATTAAATCCACATGATAAATCATCTTTTTATTTTGCTGCCTGGCCATTTTAGCAATATGTTTCAGCTGGGCTATATGAAGATCTAGAAAAATTCCCATTTCATATGGACTTTCTAAAAACTTCTCAAAATCTTTAATGGAAGTGGATGCTGGTAATATTCTCTGCATGGACGCCGCCTCTCTTTCTTATCGGCCTTTTATTTAAAGAATTATAGTTTACTATATCAAAATCGACAAGCAGAGGGCGGAACCAACAGTACTTAACACATCAGTTGTATTTTTTATTTAAACGCCATTGCAGCCTTCACTGCTTTTTGCCAGCCGCTGTACATCTGGTCTCTGTCTTCATCAGCCATTTTTGGTTCAAAGGAGCGGTCAATCGCCCATTGTCCGGCGATATCCTCCTGGCTTTCCCAATAGCCTGTAGCAAGACCGGCGAGATACGCTGCTCCCAGAGCAGTCGTTTCATTTACGACAGGCCTTTCAACCGGCACATTTAAGATGTCGCTCTGGAAGTGCATTAGGAAATTGTTCATAACAGCGCCACCGTCTACGCGGAGCGTTTTTAACTCGATCCCTGAATCAGCTTCCATAGCCGATAATACATCCTTCGTCTGATAAGCCAATGACTCCAGGGTTGCACGTACAAAATGCTCCTTGCTTGTTCCTCTCGTAAGTCCGAAAACAGCACCTCTTACATCACTGTCCCAATAAGGGGTTCCCAGCCCGACAAACGCAGGTACAACATACACGCCGTCTGTTGACTCCACTTTGGACGCGTAGGTCTCTGAATCCTTTGCGTTCTTTAGCATTCTAAGTCCGTCACGAAGCCATTGAATCGCCGAGCCAGCAACAAATATACTTCCTTCAAGTGCGTACTCTACCCTGCCATTTAACCCCCAGGCAAGGGTAGTGAGCAGCCCGTGTTCTGATTTCACAGCCTTTTCACCTGTATTCATCAGCATAAAGCATCCAGTGCCATACGTATTTTTGGCCATTCCCTGTCCAAAACATGCCTGGCCGAATAAAGCTGCCTGCTGGTCTCCGGCAGCTCCCGCAATAGGGATTTCTTTGCCAAAGAAATGATAGTCCACTGTATTTGCATAGACTTCTGAAGAAGGCCTTACCTCAGGAAGCATCGACTCAGGCACCCCGAGGATATCTAACAATTCTTTATCCCATTGCAGATCATAGATATTGAACATTAAGGTACGGGATGCATTACTGTAATCCGTCACATGAGCCTTGCCGCCGGAAAGCTTCCAGATGAGCCAAGTATCAATCGTTCCAAATAATAACTGCCCCTGCTCGGCTTTTTCCCTTGCACCTTCAACATTATCTAAAATCCATTTAACTTTTGTCCCTGAGAAATAGGCATCGATCAATAATCCTGTCTTGTCTCTAAACAGATCATTGTAGCCTTTTTCTTTTAACTCGTCACAGATGCCGCTTGTTTGTCTGGATTGCCAGACGATTGCGTTATAAACAGGCTTCCCAGTTTCGCGGTCCCACACAACGGTTGTTTCCCGCTGGTTGGTGATCCCGATCCCCGCTACCTGTTCTGGTTTAATCCCTGTTTCAGATAATACACTGGCAATGACCGCTAGGATTGAACCCCAGATTTCATTGGCATTATGCTCCACCCAGCCTGGTTTTGGAAAATGCTGTGTGAATTCTCTTTGAGCGATATGAACAATTTCACCTTTTTTGTTAAAAAGAATCGCCCTTGAACTTGTAGTCCCTTGATCCAGTGACATGATATAAGTTTCCATCCAATATCTCCCCTGCCTTTAATATTTTTTTTACGCGATACTCTTAGAAGCTTCTATTTCTCCAGGCTGTTTTTTGCCAGTAGTATAAGCCAGAATAAGAATGGCGAGAACGGCAGCAGTCACTACCCAGAATAAACCGGATACTTCCCCTGCAAATACAGCCTGGTAAAATACTGCGCCAAAGGCTCCGCCAAGCAGCGGACCGACTACCGGAATCCATGCATAGCCCCAGTTGGAGCTGCCTTTTCCCGGAATTGGAAGGATGAAATGAGCGATACGAGGACCAAGGTCGCGGGCCGGATTAATGGCATATCCCGTAGTTCCTCCAAGCGACATTCCGATCACGACAATCAACAGCCCCACAGCTATTGGATTGAGTCCTTCTGTAAATTTATTTGCCCCAATAAATAATAGGCCTAATACTAGAATAAAAGTACCAAAGATTTCACTGAAGAGGTTTGAGAACGTATGAGGGATCGCCGGACCTGTCGCAAATACTCCAAGCTTAGTGCCTGGATCCTTTGTTTCTTTCCAGTGCGGCAGATAATGAAAGAACACTAAAGCTGATCCGAGAATAGCACCCAGCATCTGCGCTAGTATATAACCTGGAACATCTGCCCAATCAAAAGAACCATTAATTGCTAGAGCCACAGTAACCGCAGGATTTAAATGTGCACCGCTGATTGAACCTACTGCAAATACACCCATCGTAACGGCCAGACCCCAGGCTATGGTAATCACGATCCAGCCCGGATTATTCGCATAAGACTTATTCAGTGACCCGCCAGCGCCGATGCCAGCCCCGAACACAATCAAAATCATCGTACCGATTACTTCTCCCATGAATGGCGACATGCTTAACTCCTCCTGTTCATAATAACCTATTTTTCCAAAAAAAGATGTTTGTATGAAAAAAGGAGACACACACAGAAATAACCTTGTAGTAGGTCTTACCTGTGTGTATCTCCTTATCTCCGACACAACATCTTAACTTGTATCTGTAGTATAAGGGAGTTTGAAAGCGCTGTCAATTTAAATTTCCAAATTATGAAATAATTTAATGTGTTTTATTGCCACAAGAGCATTATCCACCAGATTCCCAATAATCCTCAGCAAACGGCAATTTGTGGGGACAATCAATCGAGAACATAGCCCCTGATTCTCTGGCATAACTTAATTCTCCTATCAGGGAAACCTGCTAAAACGGGATCTTGAGTTCTTTTCGAAACGAACGCCACTTCATTTTCCCGGTGATTAACTGTTTCATTTATATATTTCGCAAGACTATCATATTGTTCCATCCGTACTAATCCCAGTATAACATGCAGCTTGTTCATAAACTCATGAGCCTGTGCCCGCAAAGCATCTGCATAATTACGGACCCCTGTCAGCTGTTCATCCAGCAATTGAATTTCCGTTTTATCCCGGAATGTAACGATGGCTCCTACCAGGTGTCTACTAATATTCCTATAAGAGTGCCAATCAGGATGCCCATCCGGCTTTTGTGACATTTTCCAATGAAATGCCGACTGCTACAGCTCCCACTTGTTTTCCATTTGAGTCCTTCACAGGAGTGAACCCCGCATGGAATGGCCAAGAGTACCCTTGGAGTACGAAACATATTCTTTCCCTTGAAGTGCCGGCCCCTCGTCTCCTCCCCTAAAATGTTTCCTAATTTCATTAGACTGAGGGTGGGACAAACGTATGCCTTCCATATTCATAACCACAACGAAGTTTACGTAGGTTACCTTCCTTATCTGATTCGCAAATGGCTGAATTTCATTTTTATTTACACTCCCGTCCAAAGCATGAATTACCGCCGGGCTTTGGGAAACCATTCGTGCCACATCCAGCGCCTTTTCCTTTTGAGTATCTTCAACACTTGAAGTAACTCTGTGGCTGATCAGCAAATCTGTAATGCCAAGTGAAAAAGCTACGACGATACAAACAAATATAATGATTATGGCTTGTAGACTCAATCTGCCTCGTTTCATATTTCCCTCCGGTTCTCCATTTATTTCTAGTATGGACCAAGTGCCCTCTAACACTTCCGCTAAATGATAAAAGACCGTAAGCCCTTTAAAAAGAAGAGCTTACAGCCTTTTTTTGAATTAACTTATAAGAAGAATGGCACCGGCCAGGATCGGAGTGAGTACCATGGCGCTTTTTAGAACCGGAAGCGGAACATAATTTGTAAATTTAGCCCCAATATATGAACCGATCATCGTTCCTGCCAATACTTGCAGAAGCAGCATGACATCAAAATATCCTTCAAAGTAATAGCCAATTCCGCCGGCACATGCAATCGGCAGGATCACGAGCATAGTTGTCCCGACTGATTTCTTGACAGAAAGTCCGATCACAACCAGTAATCCCAGCTGTATGAAAGGCGCGGATCCAATACCGAACGTACCGGATAAAACGCCTGAACATACACCGACAAATGCCGCACGCAATAACAGGATGCCTGGAGCTGGCGTGTCCTCTTCATTCTTATCTTTAATTTTATTTACAATGAACAATCGAATCACAAGCATGATTGCAGATAAAAACAGCATTCCCGCTGTCAGCCAATGCAGGGAATCGACCGGAATCCATACCGCTAGTTTGGAACCTAAATACGCAGTGACGGCACCAAAGCCTCCGACCGTCAACCCCGTTTTCACATCTATATTGCCCTGTCGGTAATGACTGTATGATCCTGACAAAGCCGTAAACACCATCGCAGCAAGCGAAGTCCCTAGGGCTGTGTGAATCGGCACTCCAAAAATTACGGTTAAGATTGCAATGATAAAGCCGGAACCCCCGGCTCCGATAAACCCTAATAACATCCCTAATACTAACATCGTAAGTGTGATAGCCACGCCGAATCCTCCTAAAAACAAAACGTTTAACTCTATTATTTCAAATCTAGTAAGCGCTGTCCAAGTTCTATTATAAATCTAGCAAGTAAAAGAACTGAATTTTGTAATTAAAAAAAGTATAGGGCTGGTCCTATGCTAAAGATCTCTGCAAATCAGGCACTGCTCATTTTATTTCTTTTCATATAAATGAGAGATTGGCAGCTGCCAATAGGTTAGCTGCCTTTCTACATTACCGTATGAATCCCCGAAACTAAATCAGGGAATGGCAAAGGGAAAAATGGAAGCATACAAGTGTTTTTTGTCATATTCCGAAAAGAAAGTTTAATATTCAAAATAAATTATTGCAAAATTATGAAGAATAGGAATATACTTTACCTTTAGAAACTGATATTTAAGACACGGAGGTTAGGATTGTTGTGAAAAAATCTTTCATTCTTTTTTGTAGTATTTTAGTAGTTTTATCCTTTTCCTTAGCTGCCTGTGGAAAACAAGGCGCCGAAGAAGCCGGGAACGGTTCTGGGAAAGAATCTAAAAGAGAATCAATTAATATTGGAATGCTAAAATTAACTAGTTCGGCACCGCTTTTTATTGGAATAGAAAAGGGTTTTTTCAAAGAGGAAAACATAGATGCTAAGGCACAATGGTTTGAGGCTGCCCAGCCGATTGCGGTTGCAACAGCAGGTGGAAGTGTTGAAGTTGGAGCAACAGGAATAACAGCAAGCCTGTACAATATGGTTGCAGGCGGGCAAAAACTTGTAATTGTAGCCGATAAGGGCAGAGAGCAGGAGGGGTATTCATCTTCTGCTATTTTAGCGCCCTCTGATTCATCGATTAAAAGCGTTAAAGAATTGAAGGGCAAAAAAATTGGTATCACTCAAACCGGCTCTACTTATCATTATATGGTTGGCAGAGTCATTGAAAACTATGGTTTAGGATTAGACGATATTGAAGTCGTTCCCCTTAACAGTATAAAAGGGCTTATGGACTCTTTAAAGAGTAAGCAGGTTGATGCAGTGTTACTAAACGAGCCGAATATTACAACCGTTGTTAAAGAGGGGTACGGCAAAGTCATTTCACAGGTGGGAGAAGAAATTGAATATCAGACATCCGGAGTCTTTTTCTCTCCAAAATTCGCCGATAATAAAGATGTAGCTGTAAGGTTTTTAAAGGCATATGCTAAAGCTGCCCGTTACTATTATGATGCGGTACTTACGAAAAAAGACGGAAAACTTATACCCGGGGAAAATTATGATGAAGTGATCAACATTATAGCGAAGTATACCGACCAGGAGCCAGATGTAATTAAACAAGGCCTGCCGTATATGGACCGTGATGGCAAGCTGCTCGAGGAAAATATCAAGACACAAGTAGATTGGTACGCAAAAGAGAAGTTAATTGATAAAGCGATTGATACAAAAGAGATTGTCAATACAGAATTATTGGAACAAGCTTTAAAGGAACTAGGGAAGTGATTTCATGAGAATTGTCGTTGAGAACGTAGCCAAAACGTTTATCGATTCAAAACGCGAAGTGACTGCGTTACAGAATATTAATTTTTCCATTGAAAATCAGGAATTTATCGTTCTAGTCGGGCCAAGCGGCTGCGGAAAATCAACTCTGCTCAATATTGTTGGCGGATTACTGTCTCCATCCGATGGATCGATTTATTTTGAAGGTACTAATGATAAACCGAATTTGGCCATCGTATTCCAGGAAATAGCTTTATTTCCATGGCGTACTGTGTTTGAAAATGTGGTCTATGGTCTGGAGGAAAAAGGAGCCAGTAAACAAGAAATCCAGGAAAAGGGCCAGCACTATATAAATATGGTTGGGTTAAATGGTTTTGAGAAGGCTTATCCGAAACAACTATCGGGAGGAATGAAGCAAAGGGCCGGGATTGCAAGAGCCCTTTGCATAGAACCGGATTTGCTCCTGATGGACGAGCCCTTTTCTGCCCTGGATGCCCAAACACGCACTCTGATGCAGGAGGAGCTGCTGACGATATGGAACCGCACGAAGCTGAGTACCTTATATGTGACCCACAATATCCAAGAAGCCGTGTATTTGGCTGACCGGGTGATTGTTTTGTCCAGGCACCCAGGGACAATCAAACAAATCATTCAGATCGATATGCCAAAAACGGGAAGAGACAGCGTACAGAATAGAGAACAATTCGAAAAGTATTCTAATCAAATCTGGGACCTCATTCGTCATGATGCCCAAGAAGCGTTACTGGAGGGTTGACATGATAACTGAACCTAGACAATCCATTACAAATCGTGTTGCATTTCTTGAACAGAAGATTCCCAGGTACGCATCTGTACTCGGTATAACCGGCTTGTTGGTACTTTGGGAGATTATCTGCAGATTAAATATTGTGCCTCCGCTGTTTTTACCAGCACCCTCTGCCATTTTAACGGATGCATGGGATATGATGATCACCGGTGAATTGTTCAAGAACCTTTTTGCCAGCCTCTACCGTGTCGGAATTGGTTATGTAATCGGAGCAGTTCTTGGGATCTCCATTGGATTAATTGTAGGCTTTTCAAAATGGACAGACGCGATCGTTACACCAATTGTGTATTCTATTTATCCAATTCCTAAGATTGCTCTCTTGCCTTTGATCATTTTGTGGTTCGGGATTGGTGAAATGCCAAAGGTCACAATCATTGCTCTGGGAGTTTTTTTCCCAGTTGTGATTAATACGTTTTCAGGGGTTAAAAATGTAGATCCAGTTCTTATCAAAGCTGCCGTAACATTCGGTTCGAATCATGTAAATGTGATCAGAAAGGTCATTTTGCCTGGTTCCCTGCCCATGATATTTGCGGGCTTAAAGCTTGCAGCGGGAACATCTTTGCTCTTGCTCGTTTCGGCTGAAATGATCGCTGCCCAGCAAGGGATTGGTGCAATGGTCTTGCATTATGGGAATTTAATGATTACAACTAAACTGATGGTTGGTGTGCTGTTACTCTCCTTGCTTGGCTTGCTATTTAACAGGGGACTACAGTGGCTGGAGAATAAACTGCTGCCGTGGAAATAGACTGAAAATAGCCTCTTTTAGTATGATAGTTCAATCTCAACATTCTAAAAGAGGTTTTTGATTTTAATAGAATAGAAACTGAAGGTCTCTTTTACTTACCTTGCTTCTATAACCATACCCATCTTCTTATCTCTTGCTCCCTCGCCCTATGTCATTTATCCTTCTTTCCGATATTTCCTCCTGGACCATACGATACATACTTTCAACACCAGGACTTGACGCTTCAAAGTTATATGCATGATCCATTCCTATACCTAACGTATCCGCTTCTTTTGCAGCATCCATGTTAGCGCCAAGGAAAATGAATTCCCAGCTGTATTTCTCTTGCTGGTGTTTAATGAGTTCTTTTACTATTTCATAGGTAAATTCACTGCTTGCATTTTCCATTCCGTCAGTCGTAATCACAAAAATTATTTTCCCCGGCCTTTGTTCCTCTTTGGTTTTCGATAATCTGCTGCCTACATCCAAAATGGTCTTTCCGACTGCGTCCAACAGGGCCGTACATCCTCTAACATAATATTCCTTAGTCGTTAATTTTGTATCGTTTGCACTAATGCCATTCCAAAGCATTTCGTAATGATCATCAAAAAGTACTGCTGTCACGTTTATTTCCCCTTCTAGGCGGCGCTGCTTTTCAATTAAAGAATTGAATCCATTGATGGTTTCACTTTCAAGGCCTGCCATAGACCCGCTCCTGTCAAGCAAGAAAACTATTTCTGTTAAATTCTGATTCATGCCAATCATCCTCCCTTTTGCTCATGCTATAATTTTAATTGTATGTACAAATAATTTGGTCGCCTGCCAAGCGACATTTTGAGGAGGCGAACCGCATGCTCAATAAAAAGATTTTCATAGAAATAGAGAAGTATATAGAAACTCATTTACAAATAGTTACGTTGAGTGCTGAGTACTCACTTAATCGAATAGAGAACAGCATTCTTGAAGACTCATGTCATGAGGATTTGGAAGAGTTTATACATAAGAACCGCAAACCAACTCTAAATCGAGTATTATTTGGATTTATTGATAAGAAAGGTACTAGCGACGCAGAAATTTACAAAAGGGCGGGAATTGACCGCAGACATTTTTCCAAAATCAGATCCAATCCAAAATATCGTCCAGGCAAAAATACCGCTATCGCTCTTGCTTTGGCACTGGAACTAAACAAGGAAGACACAGATGAACTCTTAAGCGCTGCAGGCTATTCATTGTCAGACAGTGACACATGTGATTTGGTCATCCAGTTCTGTTTGGAGAAAAAAATATACGATATGGATCTTGTTAATGAAGCTCTGGACCATTTCAGCCAAAAGTTATTGTAAGTTTCCTGCCTGACACGTATTAAAAATTCCAATCTTTTTGTAATAAAAAAAGCCTAATCCATACAATAAGGATTAGGCTCTATAAATTTCATTAGCGGTACTTCTACTTATAATTCATACTTTTCAACAGGCTTCATTGCTTTAATCGTATGAACCTGCCTGTTGTTGAGTGTAAGCATGACCATAAAGGAAACGCAATAAAGCGCCGCCAGGTAAATCATCGCTACTGTCATATCATAGCTTTGCAGAATATAACCGACTAGGATGGGTGAAAGTCCTCCCAGCGCCCTGCCGAAGTTGAAAATCGCGTTCGTTGCCGTACTGCGGATCTGAACTGGACAATAGCTGCTGATTAATGCTCCGTATCCCGCAAACATTCCATTTGAGAAAAATCCGACGATTGCGCCTCCTATTAAGACACCCGCGCTTCCAGTGGCATAGGAATATAAAAATACAGCACACGCAGAGGCCAGCAGGAAGATTCCAAAAGCGGACTTTGCCCCAAATCGATCCAGGAATTGGCCAAAAGTCAGCATGCCGATGATCATCCCGACCGCTGTACTGATGGTCCATAGTGCAGATCCGGAAACAGACAAGCCCTGTGATTGCTGCAGCATGGATGGCAGCCAGATCATCAATCCATTATATCCGGCAATCTGAACTGTTGCGATAAGGCTTAGAGCAATGGTCGTCATGGTAATACGAGGAGTAGCAAACAGCTGAGCCAGCTTACCCTTGTTGTCTTTTTCAGCTCTTTTAGCTTTCTGGGCAGCCAGCCATTCCGGTGACTCATCCAGGTTCTTTCTCACAATAAAGGCAAAAATAACAGGTACTACACCGACGAAAAACAATGCTCTCCAACCTAGTGATGGCAGAATCATTGCGCTCAGCAAGGCTGCGAGAATGACACCGTATTGTGCGCCGACACTTACATAAGAAGAAGCTCTCCCCTGCTTATCCTTTGGCCATGCTTCAGCCACAAGCGCCATCCCAATTCCATATTCTCCGCCGGCACCCAGGCCTGCGATGAATCTAAAGATATAGACTTGTTCAATATTGGCTGCTAACCCTGTCAAAGCTGTACCGACCGCAAACAATAATACTGTATAAGTAAAGACCTTCACGCGGCCAAATTTATCTGCCAGAACTCCGAAGATAATTCCACCCAATAACATCCCAATATTCGTGATGGAAGAAATAAGTCCACCCGCTGCCAGGTCAATGTGGAACTCCGCAATGATCATTGACATTGCAAATGATAAAAACATGATATCCATGCCTTCTAATGTTAAACCAGCTACTGATGCGACTACTGTTTTTTTACGATAATCTCCAGTGTTTTTTGTGTTATCACTCTCTTGTTCGAGGAATGGATGTATGAATGTCCATCCCCTTTTGAAGCCTCACGGGACTACAATTAAAAGAGGTACTCATGTAAAGCTGCTTTTTAAACAAAATAAATGCCCTTTCGTCAGAGAGACAAAAGGGCATGAAAAGACTAGTTACGTATAGATATAAAACTAGAGATCATTATATCGTGCAGCCCTTTTCAGCCTCTCTGGACCGAATTTAAAAGGTAGTTATTATGTTGTTTTTTATACTAACATACTAAAATGATAGCTTCAATAGCTTTTGGATGTATAGTTGCGAAAAGACCTTTGGATTTGGAATAACAGTTGTTATGTATCCTTTATCATGCCGGTTTCTGGCTCCAGCCTATTAAAAAATCCCCGCATGTATTTACACCAGGGGGATTTATGTACTGCATACGTAGGAATTCAATTCTATTTTGCATTCTCATCAGGTTGATGGATTCCGATAACATTGCCCTCGGTATCCACATAGTATCCTTGCCATGCCATTCCAGGCAGGGCATATTTAGGCATCGCGACCTTGCCGCCATTCTCAAGGATTTTAGATTCCGTTAAGTCGTAATCTTCCACTCCCATTGTACAGGCAAATCCATTTAAAGGTTGATTCGCTTCTGGCGGTGCACTTTGGCGCTGCATCAAGGCACCATTAATCCCGGGTTCATTCTCATCACCTGTTACGGCCCCGAAGTAAGGCATTCCTGCAAACTCACTCCAATCTTGAAATGACCATCCGAAAACCTCTCCATAAAACTTCTTTGCCCGATCCATATCATCCACATGAACTTCAAAATGTACCAATCTTCCCATGATTTCCTCCTGATAATTAAAGAATTCTCTTCTCAATGGTGTTAGATTTCATATGCCTATTTATTATTATAATAGGAAATAAATTCAATTACGAGTCAGGATTCGATCATTCCTAGGATTCTTTTTATGACCATTTTAGAATGCTTAAGAGTTTTTTAGTAGAAACACGTATAGAATGGATAGTCTTCTTTTAAACATGTATTTAATCTTAGGTCCTTTCCCAACCTTTTTTGTTAGTGAACAAGGGGGTTGATTTCCACTACAGGATGCTCGCTTTCCGCGGGGCGGGCGCTGAGCCTCCTCGGCTTCGCCTGCGGGGTCTCACCTGTCCCGCTGCTCCCGCAGGAGTCTCGCACCTTACGTTCCAATCAACCTGTTTAA
>NZ_PGUY01000035.1 GCF_002863585.1 Peribacillus deserti
ATACTACTCGATTTATAATATGTACAAGCCATGATGGAGGGAAGGGCTCCTACACCAATCTATATACAAAAATAAAAGATTGCCTCCAAAAAGAGGCAATCAGTAGTGCATGCACATGGGCGTAATACATGCGGATGATACGGCAGCGTGCTTTACATTATACGCAAAATCACAATGAACTGAACTGGACAAGCAACAAATTGCGAAATTTACTTTCTTTTCCTAATATAGTCCTGGATCCAACCAAGCAGCTTCTTTTCTGAATCCGTGGGTATATTGTAATTTTGTTCCCTTTCTTGTATTACAAGCCTCTCCGCCTCCAAAATAAAAAGACACACTCGAAATTTTGTGTATAAGCTTTAGACAAACAACAAACCCGCATGCGTTCCCTCTTATCGGTGTCCTTGGTATGGTTTATCGGTATTGCGTTTGGTTTGGTATGGTTTTGTTGAAGACGGATGGGTATGGATGCCCTGTATGATTTACAACGCAGCTCTTCAGCCTCTGATATTGGTCACCTCTAATTATTTCTCTATTTTGTTGTTTTCGGCGGTACCGAGTCTAGTCATCTGGCTGGGAATCAACCTTAAAAGGACTAATCCCCATAACACAATAAAACCTAACGATAGGCCTGGCGAGGATGATCACACATTTGATCCTGAGTTTGAACTAAGTCCCTCTGAGCATGTTTTATTTAATTTTTACGTTACGGATATTTGATGAAGCGTATGAATTCGTAAAAAACAAAGGGGTTACAATTATTCGAGAAATAGAGCGTATTGGCGACTTCGCTTATTTTAACTTTAGAGACCTAGATGGAAATGTATTAATGATTTGTCATCCAGTTGTAATGAATGAACCGAAAAATAATCAAGTTGTATATCTACAAGCCTATCTATGATATCTCTTTCCTCTGGTGTCCAGTTAGCATCATTATTTATTGCATCTTTATAAATGCCTATCGTTTTTATCACAGTGTCATAAAAGCGGTTGTTGGAATATTTATTACCTTTATTTTTAGACATACCAGTTAACTCTCCCCTCATTGATTTTAATTAAATATTGCATCCTACAATGTGGTGCCGTTTTAAAATTCATCAAATTCATTTTTTAAATTTCCCATAAATCAAGCCCCGATTCTTGTTTTTATTTAACTATACTATCCGGTTGCAGGAATAACAAAAAGGCTGCCGTAGCAGCCCTTTTGTTATTCAAATAACGCACCCGTTAGCCACCCATGAATTGCAAAACCAGCGATTCACTACAGGGATAAAAATGTTCCAAAGCTGTCCATACTATTCTAGGCTAAAGAAGGAAGGTCGATACACTTGGTGCCATTGGCCAATCTGTTAGTCTGACTAACGACCACGGTGCACCACAGACTTTCGCTCTTCTCGTGGGAAGCACTCATGGTAGATTACTCCAAATTCTGGTTGCTGCACCAGCCTCCATCTTTTAACGTTCAGTCGATGTAATCAATTAGCTATGGAAACTAACCTGCCCAGTTTGATCAAAAAGAGAATAAATTAAAAGCGTTATCTTTTTATAATGTAATTCACCTGCTAATTGCTTTCTTTTCCAATTTACATACCCACTTATAATATCCCAGCAAAATAAGAAGCAGTATGGGATTAATCACGGCTGCATACTGAAGTCTCCACCATCCGTAATTGAAATATCCCCATGGTTCAGGAAGTAAGGTGACTGTTTCATAAACTAAAAAAACCACTTCCCAAATAAGAATGTATGTAAACTGTTTAATGATTTTTGTCCTAAAAGGATACCAATTAAGAAACATCACATTAACTGGCGGAATAAGGACAGTATGCGGCAGGAGCCCTTTCCAGTCGATTTCCTTATCGAAATACCAGTACCCGTTATATTTGAATTCAATCATTAGGTCAAAAGTTTGTTGAAAAGCTATGGTGAATACCCAAATATGTACGATTTGATTTGCTGTTAGTCTTTTATTTGTTTTAAACGCCAGAAAATTTAATAAAAAAATTGAAATTATAAGTCCTATCATATCGATATCGAGTTCCTTTTTTATTAAGGATGCCCCATCTCTAAGTAGTGCTATTCAGCTTTATCACTAACCTGCCCCTTTATACATTTAGAAAAATCTGCCATTTCACAATATCGTTTGAAATATTAAACCTTTTTTGATTCATACTAAGTTACATGGGCAAAATATTGGAAAATATGGTGGGTATTTGCTTCAATTAGTTTTTAGCTTTTACCTTTGCAATTTGACAAAAACGAATGGTTTGTTTTTTATTTCAATGTTTTTTTTAAAATCTTGCTTTGTTACTGCTACTAAAATTTTTCCTAGAAGTATGATAACATCAATACTTTTATTTTTTGCTGGATATTGTTTTCTTATTTTATTTATAAATGGAAGTTGAGAAAACTAAAGCTTTTTGTATACATAGTTTTTTGGAGTGGATTTAGTACTCTTATTGAATGGGTATCCGTAAATTTGAATGTTTTTACATACCAAAACGGGTGGAGCATAGGATTCTCAGCGATTTCATATTTGTTTATTTTTACATTATGTGTATTGATTGTTAAGATATTTAGCCTGTGTTGGAATGGAACAAGGGAAATCCAAAAACAACTATAAAGTTGCCGTCTACATTTGAAAAAACAGCTGGATTATTATGTATCTAGCTTACGCTTACAAAAATCGGATTGGTCCAAGCTGGTTTCAGTTCGAAGCAGTTATAGGATTAGTTTTTCCAATGGCATTTGTACTTAATTTTTTTGTCTTCCCCAAAACCTTGGTAAAGTGTTTGGAGAAGAATTGCTTCGACTTTCTTTAAAAGAGAAAAAATTTAACACCTAACCTATAAAAAAACCTCCAAAAGTGGAGGTTTTTTACGTATAGTAAGTATTTAGGCTAATCTTCCCGATCCCCCTTTTGAATTAAAGAATCGCTTCATCATTGGAGGAGTTACAATAGTAGTCACCAAAATTACGACAACCAGGACCGCAAACATGTTTTGACTTAGGAGGTTGGATTCTAATCCTAACGCAGCAATGATCAGTGCTACTTCCCCCCTTGAAACCATCGCTGAACCTATACCCAAGGAACTGTTCCAATTAAAACCTGCTAATTTAGCACCGAGAGCCGCTCCAGCTAATTTAGTCAATATTGCGATAAAGCTAAGCACAATTACGAGTCCTATATTCTTTCCAATTCCTGAAAATTGAGCAGTGACACCAATAGATGTAAAGAAAACGGGAACAAAAATGGAATAACTAATCGTCTCAACCTTTTCAAACACTTCGTGCTTAAAATCAGTTACACTCACTGCTACACCGGCAATATACGCCCCTATTATGGCTGCTACTCCCGTATATTCAGCTAAGTATGCATATACAAAACAGATAATTAAAGCGGAAGATATCACAGTTTCTGACACTCTAAGTGTTGAAAACTTATTCAAAAACCAAGGTACCAATTTCCATCCTACAAGGATTGCTCCCGCAAAGAATAATACCTTTTTTAAAATAACCGTGGTTAGGTTAACATCGCCCCCAGCAAAACTCATTAGGAAAGCCAAAGCTATGATCACGACAACATCATCGATTACCGCAGCTCCTAAAATGGTTGTGCCTTCACGGGTTTGTAATTGATTCATATCCTTCAATGCTTGAACAGAGATACTTACACTGGTTGCAGAAAGCAGTAAACCTAAAAACCACGATTCAAAGTTAGTTAAGTTTAGTACAATCCCTGCAAAATAACCTAATAAAAGCGGAACAATGATACCGCCTAATCCCACGTATGTGGATGCTTTACCTGTCCTCTTAAATTCGTCTATGTCCGTTTCCAAACCGGCTATGAACATGAGCAAAATAACACCAATTTGGCTAAATTCCGCTAAGGTTTTGGTTTCATTCACTAATCCCAACACAGATGGTCCTAAGATAATACCTATCAGAAGCTGTCCAAGTACGGATGGCTGACCTAATCTAACACTCAGGCTTCCCGCAATTTTGGCTGCAACCAGAATAATAGCTAGTTGAAGTATTAACATGTATAAGCCACCTTTCCATTTGTTATTATTGGTAAATACGATAAAATCATACAAAAAGAGCCTGTCACTTTAAGGACACAACGATCCCTTGGTGACAGGCTCCTCCAACTTAAACAGTTATTTTAAATTTTAATACCCAAAAACCTATTATTTATGCCACATTTCTACTCTTTTTCTTTTTGTCAGCAGTGTTGAAGAATACCTTCATCATGGGTGGAGTAACAATAGTCGTCACAAGAATTACAACGACTATAACAGCGAAAAGGTCTTGACTTAGTAATTTTGATTCAAGACCAATTGCAGCAATAATTAATGCAACTTCTCCTCTGGAAACCATCGCAGATCCAATTCCCAATGAATTTTTCCATTTATATCCTGATAATTTTGCTCCTACAGATGCACCCAATAACTTAGTCAAAATGGCTATTATACTAAGTACTGCAACAAGACCAAAGTTATCCATAATACCGGAAAATTGAGCTGATACCCCAATGGAGGTGAAGAAAACGGGAACAAAGATTGAATAACTAATAGTTTCAATCTTTTCAGTTATTTCTTCCTTGAAATTAGTCACACTGATTGCTACACCCGCAATATAAGCTCCTATTATGGCTGCAACACCAGTATATTCAGCAAGATATGCAAATACAAAACAAACAATAAGGGCGGAAGAGATTACTACCTCTGTAACTTTTAAATTTGAAAATTTACGTAAGAACCAGGGTACAATCTTCCAGCCTACCAAAATAGCACCTGCAAAGAATGCAGCTTTCTTTAAGATTACCGCAGTTAGGTTCACATCCCCGCCGGCAAAACTCATTAAAAATGCTAAAGCAACAATCACTACAACATCATCAATTACAGCAGCACCAAGAATAGTAGTTCCTTCCCGTGTATTTAACTGGTTTAACTCTTTTAACGCCTGTACAGATATACTCACGCTCGTAGCTGAAAGTAATAAACCTAGGAACCAGGCTTCAAAATTTGTGAAATTCATGGCAATGCCAGTTATATATCCAATCAATAAGGGCACAACAATTCCACCCAGTCCGACAAAAATCGAGGCCTTACCAGTCCGTTTAAATTCATCAATGTCCGTTTCTAATCCAGCAAGAAACATCAGTAGGATTACACCAATTTGACTAAATTCAGTTAAGGTTTCAGCTTCTGTAATTAAGCCCAAAACAGAGGGGCCTAATATTATTCCTATTAATAGTTTCCCCAAAACAGAAGGTTGCCCCAATCGGACACTAAGACTACCTGCTACTTTTGAAGCTACCAGAATAATAGCTAATTGGAGAATTAACATATCATTACCCCTTTCCATAAAAATTTTCTATACGAAACGCAAAAAAGCCTGTCACCAAGGGACATACTTATCCCTTGGTGACAGGCTCCTCCAGTTTCCGAACGTTTAATTACTATTAATTATACCATATTGTTGGGGTAATTACAATCCTAAAGCCAGTTGTGAATCACAACAGTTCACACATAGTAATTCTATTTAGATACTGTGTTGAAAGTTTGGTAACACGACTACTAGACCATGCACGATAAAAACCAGCGACATCTATGCTCTTATTATCTGTTACTTTATCTTTATCTGTATCTTCTCATTAGATTAATAAAACTGCACTTACCATTACATAATACTAAAACTTTATGTCCTATGTATTAAGAAATATTCTGTTTATCGACTGTATACTCTTTTTCCCAGTAATCGGCATTTTTAATTCCTAACGCTTTAGGGTCAAAGACTGGATCTACCCCTTGCTTTTTCTGTTTTTCATAATCCTTAAGTGCAATGAGGGCAGGTTTAGCCAAAATTAAAATAGCAATTACATTGAGCCAAACCATGATTCCTAAGCCTGCATCTCCTAGTGCCCATGCCACTTCAGCTGTTTTAACAGAACCATAGAACGAAGCAGCCATAATAAAGATTTTCAATAAAAATGATGCTCCTTTGTTGCCTTTACGGAATAAATAACTAATATTTGTTTCAGCAATATAATAATAGGCCATGATCGTAGTGAAGGCGAAAAAGAAAAGGGCTATAGCAACAAAACCCGCTCCAAAGCCAGGTATCACACTGTCAATTGCAGCTTGAGTAAATCCTGGACCAGCCTCGACACCTTTCAAGTTGTTTACAATAAAAGAACCATCTTTTGATTGTGTATTGTACATTCCAGTGAATAAAATCATGAATGCAGTAGCTGAGCATACGAATAATGTATCAATATATACTGAAAATGCTTGTACCAAGCCTTGCTTTGCGGGATGTGATACCTCAGCGGCTGCAGCTGGATGTGCACCCGTCCCTTGGCCAGCCTCGTTGGAATATACTCCACGTTTTACCCCCCACGAGATAGCCATACCAATCAATCCACCAAAAGCGGAATCCACTCCAAATGCACTCTTGAAAATTAATGCAATTACATTTGGCAGCTCTGTAATGTTCATGATCATGATTATTACAGATAAGAGAATATATCCTAAAGCCATGAAAGGTACGATAACCTGTGCTGCATTAGCAATTCTTTTTGTGCCGCCAAAGATAATAAAGCCTAATAATAAAGCAATGCCTATTCCGGTAATTGCCGGATGGATTCCAAATGCGTTTTCTATTCCTACCGCAATTGAGTTAGCCTGTACTCCCGGCATAAGGATAGTCATAGAAATTAGTGCTGCGAATGCGAAAAGGACGGCAAACCATTTCCACCCAATTCCTTTTTCAATATAATACGCCGGTCCACCTCGATACTCTCCATCGTGTTTTACCTTATAAATTTGTGCCAGAGTAGATTCCACGTATGCACTAGCCGCTCCAATAAATGCAATTGTCCACATCCAGAAAACTGCACCAGGGCCACCAAAAGCAATTGCGGTAGCAACACCAGCTATGTTGCCAGTTCCAACACGTCCCGAAAGTGCAATTGACAGTGCTTGGAAAGATGAAACTCCTGCTTCAGAACTTTTCCCTTGAAACATAAGAGAAATCATTTCTTTAATGTGCCTCACCTGCAAAAAGCGAGTTAAAATCGAAAATAACAGTCCTACTCCAAGTAATGTGTAAATCACGGGCGTGCTCCATAAAATACCGTTTAAAGCAGATACAAAATTCTCCAAAATACCCCTCCTTTTTTTTGAATATTCTACATTTTTATTATAAATTAACTACAAAATTCGCACAATATTTAATGTTTTATGTTAACTATAAAATTTCAACCACAGCTTTTTCTTAGGGTGTTGATTTAGTAAAAAGTTTTTTATTGCTTAGTAATTCTTCTATCCGTTTTATACAATAGAGGATCACCAACTTCCTATACTAAAAAAATCATGTTCATCGAGATGTTTTTTAAATATTACCTTTATTATGAATTATTATAAGCAGAAGATGAATATTGGATCAATCGGATTTGAAAATCTGTTTAAATTTAGTATGAATGCAATTAGAATTGCCGGTTCTCGATAGAGTTGCAAACTCCAATGATCTCCAATCCAAATGACCCAAAAGTTACATAAAAAGATGTTTAAGATTGCTTATTTTAGTTCATAGCATAATAAATTTCCCTTTCATAACTTACAAATTAATATACATATTAAACTTTCTATCTTTGAAAAAATTATACTAGAAAAAGTATTTGACTTCTTTTTAAAATTTCTATTATAATGATCGTTGATATTATAATTATCAGAAAATATTAAATCTTTAATTTTTAAAGGAAAAGGAGAGAAAGAAATGGATAATCGTCCTCAATGGGGCACAAGGGCCGGCTTCATTATGGCTGCTGTCGGATCGGCTATTGGTTTGGGTAATATTTGGCGTTTTCCAGCTGTAGCATATGAAAATGGAGGAGGAGCTTTTTTTCTTCCCTATCTATTTGCTCTGTTAACTGCTGGTATTCCATTATTAATTATGGAATTTACTCTCGGGCATAAATACAGGGGCTCATCACCTCTTTCATTTGCCCGTTTTAGAAAAAATTCTGAGTGGCTTGGCTGGTGGCAGGTAGCAATTTCCTTTGTTATTGCAACTTACTATGCTGCCATCATTGCTTGGTCTTTGTCATTTGCTGTATTTTCATTCAAACAGTCTTGGGGATCTGACCCTGAAGGCTTTTTCTTCGGAAAATACTTAAAGCTCGCTGAGACACCTGGGGATATTGGTGGAATTGTTCCTGGAGTTCTCATTCCCATTATTCTTGTATGGATTGTGACCTTGGGAATCTTAATAAAAGGTATTAAAAAAGGTATTGAGATTGCAAACAAAATCATGATCCCGACTCTAGTTGTGCTATTTTTAATCATCGTAGTAAGAGCATTGACACTTGATGGTGCTGCTGCAGGCTTGGATGCTTTCTTTAAACCTGATTGGTCCGAGATCGCGAATCCGAAGGTTTGGGTCGCGGCTTATGGACAAATCTTCTTTAGTTTGTCGATTGGGTTCGCCATCATGGTAACCTATTCAAGTTACCTTCCAAAGAAAACGGATATTTCTAATAATGCTTTTATAACCGGCTTTGCAAATTCCGGGTTTGAGTTACTAGCTGGTATTGGAGTGTTTGCTGCATTGGGCTTTATGGCGGACCAGCAAGGAGTACCTGTAAATGAAGTAGTTGGGAGCGGAGTAGGACTTGCCTTTATTGTGTTCCCTAAGATTATAAGTGAATTTCCAGCGTTTAATGGGTTTTTCGGTTTTGCATTTTTTATGTGTCTTACCTTGGCAGGATTAACTTCATTAATTTCAATCGTGGAAACGTTTGTCGCAGGAATTCAAGACAAGTTTAATGTATCCCGTAATAAGTCTGTGGCAGTTGGTGGCGGACTGGCTGCATTCATTTCCATCCTTTTTGCAACTAAAGGCGGGCTATACTTACTAGATTCTGCAGATTATTTCATTAACCAATTCGGCATTGTTTTAGCAGGATTGGCAGAGGTGATTCTGGTAGGCTGGTTCGCAAAGGAACTAAAAACTTTGCAAAATCATGCCAACAGTATGTCAGATATCATAATCGGTTCCTGGTGGAGAATCTGTCTTGGAATCATTACGCCAATTATTCTGGGATATATGACAATCCAAAACTTTATCACTAACTTTAAAACAAATTATGGGGATTACCCAACAGCGTTTATCGTGTACTCGGGCTGGGCAGTTGCTTTTGCTGCACTAATCGCAGGATTCATTTTAATGAAACTGAAGTGGAAAAATAATGACGTTCAAGCGAAGGTAGAGAAGGAGGTCTCAATCTAATGTCATCCAGTGCAATTGTAATGATGGTTATCGGAATTGTCTTGATCTGGGGAGGCCTCGTCGCGAGTATTGCGAATGTAGTTAGTAAATCTAAACAACGGTAATTTAGTAGTAGCCTGTAAAGCGGAAATCTTGCTTTACAGGCTATTCTTTTTAAAATAAAGGTCATGAACACCATAAATATTTAAAATTGAACTGCGTACAGTTTTAAATAAACACCAGTTTTCTTCCGTGGCACCAATCGTTCAGTCAAACCCGTTAAGCAATTATTAAAGAGTTAACAATTAACGCACCATTAAATTAGTATGGTATCTTATATTAATTCTGGAAGAGTTTCTGAAGGGGTAGACCTAAAATGATAGTAAAGGTTTAGCTTTAGTCTTATCGTTTAATTCTTCTACATTGCTTCACAAAATAAAAAGACACCCAAGGATCCCTTGATTACTTATACTCCCTTTCTGCTGCCGTAGCTGCCTCTCTAACTATACAAATATATTATCCTTCAGATATATCGAGCCTTTCTTGGGTATATCTTTGTCATAGCTTCAAAAATTTTAACCTAAAAAATCTTTTTTTGGTCGTGATCTTCTTTTAATAGCTCTACCGCTTCCCTGAACCTCAAAGAATGTACAATTTCACGTTCTCTTAAAAATCTTAATGAATCATTAATGTCTGGATCGTCGGATATATCGATCAGCCATTGGTAGGTAGCACGTGCTTTTTCCTCGGCTGCTATATCTTCATATAAATCTGCAATCGGATCCCCTTTTGCTTGAATGTAGGCGGCAGTCCAAGGTACACCAGCTGAGTTATGGTAAAAGACTGCACTGTCATGATTAACATAATGTTCACCGATGCCCGCTTCCCTTAGTTGTTCGGGGGTGGCATCTTTGGTTAGTTTAACGATCATTGTTGCAATCATCTCTAAATGTGCAAATTCTTCGGTACCAATATCAGTTAACAACCCAACTACTTTATCAGGAATGGAGTACCGCTGATTCAGGTATCGAAGTGCTGCTGCTAGTTCTCCATCAGCTCCCCCGTATTGTTCAATCAAATACTTAGCAAGTGTCGGATTGCATTTAGACACTTTAACAGGATATTGCAGCTTCTTTTCATAGACCCACATATTTACCCTCCTTTAAACCTGCCATGGCCACGGGCCAGATCCCCAATCCCAGCGGGGACCAGGATTATTGCTGACACCGAATTGCATTAAAGGACCATATTTCCCTTCAAAAACCTGTTTTACTTGCCTTGAATAAGCTGAATACTGGTTAAATTGCTTCAAAGCATTTTCATCATCAGGATGCGTGTCAAGGTAAAGTGTAAGCTCTACTAAAACGAAATCTACAGCCTGAATCTGTCTCATCAATTGATAATATTCATCATCAATTTGCTTTACCAAATTAGGACTTCCTCTCTTTATAGGGATTTTCGTAGTAATCGTATAACGCTTTCCAAAGCGTTCCTTTCATTAATGCTTCATATGGAGGGAATTGTTCAAGGTTAGGCGGCTGAAAATTGATGTATAAGTTAGGGGGAGTCCGATAATACTTTCTTTTCAATGGCGGACAGGGATCAAAAGTACTGTGAAAGGGTTTATATTGCTTAATTGGTGTAAACTGATTTAGATTAGGATTATACAAATCATATGCTCCTCCTTTCTCAAAATCTGTGCCAGTATCAAAAGATATGCATGATAATAAGGATAAATGCTGGATAACTGTACTTCTTGCTCCCTGGCGATAAACCTCACCTTTAATATGGTGTTGGGATCTATTCACCAAACCATCAAAGTCGACAAAAAAATCTATAATTCAGTATATTATTGTTTTTGAGTTGTACGATCAGCCAATTCCCTTCATTTTAATACACGTCAGCGACTTAATATTTCATTTTTTCAAAGGTATTTCTTCCTTTTTATTGAATATGTAAAAAAACACATATAAAGGTGGAATATTTATGAATTCAATTTCTTCTCCTATCGCTTGTAAAGTAAATAATGTTTTTATCCACGTTAGCAATCTAGAGAAATCAGCTGAATGGTACAGTGACTTACTTGGGGTACCATTTAACAAGCACAATATTGAGTCACCTGTATACAACATTCCCATTACTTCTGAGACTGGGCTTACATTGGACGATCACACATTTGATCCAGAGTTTAAACTAAGGGCCTCTGACCATGTTTTATTTAATTTTTACGTTAAGGATATTGATGAAGCATATGAATTCGTTAAAAACAAAGGGATTACAATTGTTCGAGAAATAGAGCGTATTGGCGAATTCGCTTATTTCAACTTTAAAGACCTTGATGGAAATGTATTAATGATATGTAATTGCTAATAAATTAAAGCCATTGTTACTTGACCATGGCTTTTTATCTTTTGCACATAAAATGTCTACTGGCGAAATAAAAATCTTCAAGTCTTAACCGAAGAAAGGACTGCCTAGCACCCGTTCCTTCTTCAACTAGTCGAGTAGAAGGGAGCCTTTCTACCTTGCGGTAAATTGGACTCCCCCCCCCTCACAGAACCGTGCTTGCACTATTAATGCACACGGCTCCTCCTAGTTACCATTCACAAAATGTAGCTAATCTCTTAGATTCAGATTTTGCTAATTCTGCTATCCTTAGTAGTTTTGTCTCCATTCATCCCTACCTCTGAGTGTAGTAAATGTTTCCCTAGTAAGGGCGATAACTGGTAGCTAGCCTTTCCTCCATCGGCATTACCCAACTTCATTGGTACTACGCTGCTATCCGACTCCCTACACAGCATTTGGTTTCCTTGCTTTTTATCGGTTGTACACCATACTCTTCTAACAAGAAAAGGCCGGTAGGGTCTCCCGAGTTACCTTATCATATCGATGTGTAACGTGCCAAGGTCTCTGACTCCAGAGAGGTTTTATCCATCTTGCCCTTAACGAAGGATAAAATGTAGCTTTCTGCAGTGCGCAAGGCATCAGCCCTCTCGATTTACTAACATTATGGAGCTCAATCCCTTCAACCATTTGGCTTTCGGCCCGCCACCTAACTGTCTACGCTTAAAGACTAAAGTTACCTTTAGCCCTCCAAGACTCGCTACGAGCGAATGGCTAGTTCTTACTCGACGGGAATCCCACCCGCTATATGATACGACCTAGGCTCGGCCGCACACGCACCTGTTAGTTAAGTATAATTTTCCACATTCTTTGTTTTAATCTTGTTATAGTTTGTTTAGTAATCCGCCATACTGGAATAAAAGTTGGTGTAAGGGGTACTATACCTCTATAAAAATAAATGAGGTGTGGAAATGTCGATGAAACAAGAAGAAATGGAAATATTAAGAGAGTTAATCAAAGACGTAGACACGGCCATGCTGACTACGGTAACGCAAGAAGGGCTTGTTTCTCGTCCTATGAAAACACAAGAAGTAGAGTTTGATGGTGACTTATGGTTTTTTACTAAAAAAGAAACTAATAAATATGAAGAAATTTCACATGATCAAGAGGTTAATGTGGCTTATGCAGGTAAATCCTATGTTTCCGTCCGAGGAAGAGCGGAAATAGTTAAGGATTTAGGTAAGAAAAAGGAATTGTGGAGCAAAGCATATGAGAAAATTATGCAAACTTCTTATGATGATCCTAATGTTGTCTTGATAAATGTTAAAGCGGAAGCAGCCGAATATTGGGAAACCGGTAATTTCACCAAGAAAATCGCCTTTCTATATAAAAGAATGACAGGACAAAGTTCTAAATCGACAGATGTTAATGAAACAGTTGAATTGAATAATTAACAGCAAAAATGGGTTGTCTGATTAGGGACAATCCATTTTGCTATGTTGATTATGTTGATTCATTGTAGCTATCTTCAACCAGCTGGCTTTCGGCCCGCTACCTAACTGTCTACGCTTAAAAGCTAAAGTTACCTTCAGCCCTCCAAGACTCGCTACGAGCGAATGGCTAGTTCTTACTCGACGGGAATCCCACCCGCTATATGATACGACCTAGGCTCGGCCGCACACGCACCCATTTGTTAAATAAAATAAGTCGCATAGTGGGTCAGTCGGATGTTTTCTGTAACTTCGATGCATCTACTAATATGATATCACCAGTACTGTTACTTGTTACTCTTTTTATTTCCCAATACCCTGATGTATATTTGTATATAACCTTATAAACCTTTCCGTTATATAGCACTTCTTCTAACTTCAAATATAACCCACCCTTATTCTCTAATTGCATATTTAAAAATAATGGACAATAATATTACATGATTACTTTCCAATGAAAATATATCAACTTTCGCCAATATAACCCATTTGCACTAACGCACCCTTTAGATAAAGGAGATTATCAACTTATGCTTACCTGAAGCCGGCTCGGCAAGGTTTCCATAATGTCAAAAAGGGATAAAGAATCACAGCTTTTTTGATTACCCTGTTAATCTGTTAGGTTGTTAGAATTGCCCATTGTTCCAATATTCTTTTTAGTTATAATAATATCTTAAAAATCCCAGAATCTTTTTATTCATTTGTTCTAGCTCATTATTTGAACTAAAATGAGCACCCTTACTTATATTGAACTCAACTACATTTGGTATGATTCTTTTTGCCTGTTCTTTCAATCTTTCACCAGGGAAAAAGATGTCTTTTTCTCCCCCTACAATCATGGTAGGTGCTACAAACTCAATTAGTTCGTCTCTCGAAGACAGCTTAGGCATATCCTGCTCTAGTCTCACGCCTCGAAATATTTCTCCAATGATCTTCTCATCAAGTAACTTCATATTTCCGTTGGACATAATGTCTGTAATTTTTTTTAGCTGTTTATTTGAGCCGCTTATTTTATAAAACAATAAGGGTTTTAAAATCTTCTTTATCATTTCAATTTTAGATCCCAAAACTAAACCAGCAGGAGCAACTAAGATAGCACATTTTATTTTTTCAGGTGCATATGCCGCCAAGCGGAGTAATATCCCTCCACCGTACGAAGGTCCCAAAAAAGCACTGGCACTTATATTATAATGTTCCGTTAAATCAGTGATCCATAGAGCAAAACTTTCATCTTTCGCCGACAATCTAATTTCATCACTGTATCCAGGATGACCTATGGTATCGGGTGCGTAAATTCTATATTCGTGTAATAATGGTTTAAACCAAGCGAGAGTCATAGGGTTTATGCAATTTCCCCCTTGAAGGATAAATAAGGGTTTGCCGTTCTCTGGCCCGGATATTAACATATGAGTTTTTCCATAACGTGTTTGTACATATTCCTTTTCAATGGGGACCTTTAGTTCATTCAAATACGCATCATAATAATTAAGTATTCTTTCTTTAGCCTTTTCGTTCTTATAAATTGAGTGCATGACGGTGAGCTGCCTCCTATGTATATTGATCATATAAGAAAATTATTAATGGAAAGATTCGAGAGCTGAGTCTTTAGTTTCAAAATCATCTAGAAAATACGAAAAGCCTGTCACCAAGGGACATAAATGTCCCTTGGTGACAGGCTCCTCCAAGATTGTTTCATTCTTTTTTGTAAATTATTGTAACATACATTTCATTTTGGCAACACATGTTTTTTTTAACTTGTCCTTTATTTCAAGCCCTCTAGTACAAGAACGCCATTTATTTTGCAGATTTCGTTGCTTGATTCACTCCTAACTTATTTATCAGTGAGGATATCGTCAGACCTTGAAAGAGCAATGAAAATAATACAACACTAAAAGTCAGGGCAAGTATAGTTTCTCGCCCTGAAAAGGAATGTGGAAGACTCAGAGCTAAAGCAATAGAAAGGCTTCCCTTTAAACCACCCCAGTTAAGAATCATTTTGTATTTCTCAGGGAAATTCTTAATGAACCCTAGACTAATATATAAAGCAATAGTTCTAGATATAAGTACGATTATAATGGAGAGGGTAATAGCTTTCCATTGACCAGTAAGGTCAATATTTTTAATTTCTAGACCTATCATTAAGAAAATCAATGAATTAGCAATAAGGGTTATGACTTCCCAAAAGGAATTGATATTTGTTTTTGTGGTTTCAGACATCCCAATTTTAGCACCATAATTTCCAAATATAAGCCCACTGACAACCACTGCGATAACACCTGATACATGGAAATGCTCAGCGATAAAGTAACTCCCAAAGAATAATATAATCGAAAATGCAATTTCAATGGGATAATCGTCATAGAATGTTAGCAATTGGGAAAAGACAAAACCCAAAATACTTCCAACTAGTACCCCTCCTAAACTAAACTTCATAAATAACAGAAGCCCAAGACCTAAGCCTTTCCATCCCATTTCTAAATAAGTAATCAAATACAAAGTCGAGATCTGGAAAAGAACAACTGCAACTCCGTCATTCAATAAGGATTCTCCTTCAATAATGGTAACTAACCTCTTTGGTACCCCAAGCGATTTAAAAATAGATATAACGCTTATTGGATCTGTTGCACTCATTAAAGAAGCAAAGGTAAATGCCATAACTAAAGGTATCGATAGAAGGTAATGAGACCCTAAACCAATCAATAAAAACGAGATCAGTGTCCCTCCTAGTGCAAGTGCTATGACTGGCCCTCTTTCCTCTTTTAGATGAGTAAAGGGTAATTTTAATGTAGCATCCCCTAATAATATGGGAAGAAATAAGGAAATAACAATGATCTGAAATACATCTGATTGAGTTATAAAATGCTCAGCTTCTTCTATGATTGGGATATTGGTAACACCTAGAATCAGCCCCACTATTACTAACGCAATTGAATAAGGTTTTTTTGCTAATTTTGACACTGCGATGACACTAATAGAAATAGCCAGTAAGATGAGTATTTGTATAAAAACTTCATGAAAATTACTCAACAATTCCCCTCCCAATGAACAAATATATAGGTAATTAAATTTTCCTTTTAATAAACAGCAGGTCTAATAAATAAACTAACACTGTAAATATTCCACAAAACAATATAGTTACACCATAATAGTATAAAGGATGTTGAAAAAAGCGCCTTTTGACACTACAAAAACTTAAAGAAATAGCCTTGAAAATAGGATACCAAGAAAAACTCCCAATAACCCATACAAGGAAATATTGGTTTTTCTTTTCATACTAATCCCACCTATACAGTTTTGAAGTTTCTACATTTTTACCAATAAGTTTTACGGTCGAAGTCTTAAATGATTCACATTCCATTATCTTCTATCCTTAATGGTTCCACGTATACCTATTTACTCTCCATATTGACTACCCTGAAATAGGAACAATAAATCCATTGTTTTTCAATCATAGTTGAGGCGGTAATAATAATGAGATAATATAAATAAAAGCATTAAAATTTGTTTACTTTAAGGAGTCGTTTATGTGGGTTTCCTCAAAATTAGTAAGCCAAAGGCTATAAAAATCCATCCTTCCCATATTCTTATCCTAGGATTTATGGTGTTAATCATTTTAGGAACGTTTTTATTTATGATTCCAGCGGCTACTAAAGACAGACATCATCTTAGTTTAATTGATGCTCTATTTGAAGCTACTTCGGCAGTATGTGTAACGGGATTAGCAGTAGTTGATACCGGCACTACTTTCACTTTATTTGGACAAATCGTCCTGCTGCTCCTTATTCAAGTGGGCGGATGGGGATTTATGACAAGTGGTATACTTATGTTTATTATCCTGGGGAAAAAAATCGGAATCAGACAAAGGTTATTATTACAAGAATCTTTAAACACGTTTACATTACAAGGCGTAATCAAATTAGTTCAGCGTGTTATCATCATTACACTAATCATAGAAGCAATTGGTGCGGTGGCATTGTCTATTAGATGGTCATATGAAATGAGTATCAGTAAGGCTATATACTACGGTATATTCCATTCCGTTTCAGCCTTCAATAATGCTGGTTTCGGTTTAGAAAAAGACAGCCTGAGTATTTGGGTTGGCGACCCGACAGTAAACATTGTCATTACTTCGTTATTTATACTAGGTGGTATTGGTTTTTTTGTGGTTGCAGATGTATTTGAGAAGAAGAATTGGAGAAAAATTTCGTTACATACCAAAATAACTTTATCCTTTACATTATTAATTAATGTAGTGAGTACACTTGTTATTTTTGGTTTAGAATATAACAATCCAGCTACATTAGGGAATTTAGAAACCGCTGATAAATGGTGGGCTGCCTACTTTCAAGGTGTTGTCCCGCGTACAGCCGGATTTAATTCAATTGATATTAGTCAAATGAATTTAAGTTCCCTTGTGTATATGATGGGTATAATGTTTATCGGAGCGTCTTCTGGATCTACTGGCGGCGGGATCAAGGTTACCACTTTTGCTTTATTAATTTTTGCTCTCTGGTCAGTCCTTGCTAATAAGGAAGATATTAATATTTTTAAGCGAAGGATTCCCAAACCTCTTGTATATAGAGCTTTATCCATTGCAGTTTCTGGAGTATTATTTAATTTTTTTATTTTCTTTTTACTGACGATTACTGAAAAAGGAACTGACATGTCATTAATAGCATTTGAAACCGTTTCAGCCTTTGCCACCGTTGGAATGAGTGCTGGGTTAACCATGGACTTAAGCACTTACGGTAAAATTCTGATTACAATTATGATGTTTATTGGCAGAGTAGGTCCACTAACAATGGCTTTTGCACTTGCTGTTCATTCACAAAATAAGGCTAATATTCGTTATCCAGAAGAAAAAATACTAATTGGATAGGTATGAAAGTATTAAATCCTATTAGTACCTGCCAGTACCCTCCACTAGTTGGAGGGCTTTTTTGCTTCCTCCTATATTTCATCAAGAGCTGAGGCAATTTGGATTGTTCCCTTATATGTATAACTACACAATATTTTTGCCAACGAAGGGGCCAAAATAAGAATGGAACATGAATATCTTAAGCAACCACCTTAAGCATTAAATAAATTAGCTGACCAGTAGGTTAAGTTAAATTTTGAAACTCTTCTCGCCCCAATTTAAATTTATATGCAGTTCAATAATATATCTCTATGGACAACATTAGAAAAAAGGCAAGGCGAACACCTGGCAGAACTACTCTTAAACCTGGCCTAGCCTTGAATTTTTTCGTATTTTTTAACTTGTTGCGACTGTTAATGTAATAAGATCTACTTCTCCATAGTAACTGTTATGTTTAGGTGGAGTCACTAAAGGGCACATAAAGATATATGGAAACATAGAAATCTGTCATAAGGAGACATGCTATTATGGAATTTTTATGGTCGTTAATTATTGGGGGTATTATTGGCTGGTTAGCTGGATTGATTTTGGGCCGAGACGTACCAGGAGGTATAATAGGTAATATCATAGCAGGATTTATTGGTGCATGGTTGGGTGGTTTAATATTTGGTGATTGGGGTCCAAGTATCGCCGGTTTTGCCATTTTTCCAGCTTTACTCGGTGCTATAATTCTCATCTTAATCGTAAGTTTTATTATGAAGTCTCTTCGAGGACGAAACCGCCGTTAATAAGATCTTTTACTTAAGGAGGCAGCTCACAAATCAGAGCTGCTTCCTTTTTATCGATTCAAGCCAATTTAACCGGGTTAAATAATAAGTCCAAGATGCTTATTAACTAACCTGCTCTTTAGTAAACTTTTCTACCCTTTTTATCAAAGAATAGTCAGTAAGAGTAGAGCACATGTTATTAGACTAACGCACCAGTTAGTGAAGTAAAGCCTTTTTATTCTATCTCAAAGAATTTTCGTACTGCGAAACTAATTCCCCACAAAACCTTTAAAGGGTTTTCTCCGTTTTCATCGAATTTGGAACATTGAATATAATGAAAAGGTGGAATATCTAAGAATTCTATTTCTTCCCCTATTGGGTGTAAGGTAAACAATGTTTTCATCCATGTAAGTAACCTAGAAAAATCAGCAAAATGGTACAGTGACTTACTTGCAATCCCATTCAATAAGAATGAGGTTTCTTCACCAGTATATAACATTCCCATTACTTCTGAGACTGGTCTTACTTTAGACGATCATACTTTTGATCCAGGATTTACATTAAACCCATCAGAACAAGTTTTATTTAACTTCTCCGTCAAGGATATTGATGAAGCATATGAATTTGTTAAGAACAAAGGAATTACAATAGTTAGGGAAATAGAACGTATTAATGATTTTGTCTATTTTAACTTTAAGGACTTAGATGGAAATGTTCTGATGATCTGTAATTGTTAAGGAGCTTAGCTATGGTTATATAACCATGGCTTTTTTATTGCAGACAAGGGGTCAACTTCGACTCTAAGAAAAAGTAAACCATCCAACCTTACTTAATGTGATTACCGAAATAGCTTCCATCAACAGTCATCTTCTTTTCCACTAACGCACCCATTAATTGAACAATAGAATTTGTTTTGCGTAATCCTCCCAGTTTTGGCCATCTGTATTTACTTCAATTGTGGGAATAATTGATTTCTCCGCTTGTCTTCTATATTCTTGCTGTTGATCGATTAATAATTTACAAGCATCATTGATTTCCAATTCTGTTTTTCCCACCCATTCTTCTGGATTTCTACTCATCATTCTTTCCATAACATTCTTGGGAGAGATTGTTAGTAAAGCACACCTTGCTCCCATTTCCAACAACTCACTTTTCTATATGTTTAATATCATCCATAATTGAATTTGAAAAAGCTACGCGGTGATTTAAATGAAACCTTTCCAATATAAAAAATAAGCCGTTGGATCTTTTTTTTGATTGCCCAAAATCACTTGCCCAATTATTTAAGTTTTTTAACATACTCACTCTATCTTTTAAGAGTTTTAAATGATCTAGACGATTTAACCGCCTTAATTCCCCATTAACTTTATGTAAAACTTGAGAATAATGTTCACTAAGAATAATTACACTCCGCTCAGCAAATTCATCCTTAGCCTGAAGTTATTTCATCAGCTTTAAAACAGATGTTTTTCCTGAATGTGAATAACCCTCTAGAATTACCCCTGTAAATTGAGCCATCTTATCCTCCACGAAAACTTTATTTTTTATAGTTCTTTTTTTGACTTGCCCCTCTTTCTTTAAGAATACTGAACTAATATTAATAATAAAATAAATTTTTCTTAAACTAACGTACCCGTTAGCTTAAGTACAGTTCTTCACAATCTGTGAAAGGCTGCTGTTATGAAGCAACTTAGCCTTCCCCTTGGCAATGCTTTGACTACGAATTAGATTTGCGTTTTACCATTTAAGAGTGCACAAAAGTATTTCGAAGAAGACTCGATAATAGAAATGAAAGAAAAAATATAAAATAAGAACATTTAAAAAGACCGAATATAGCATTTTTACTTCCAATGGTTTTTTAACTTCATTCACGAAGGCTATATGTTGATTTCAAGTTCTTAGGGAGAGGAAAAGCTTTTTCTTAAAAATACAATATCTTATTTTATTTTTGCTACAATTTTCCCCTTCACATGACGCTCTGAAAGACGGGATAAAGCATCTGGAACATCCTCTAGGCTTATTATTTCATTTAACATAGAAGAAATTCCCCCTTCATCCACTAACTTAAGTAGTTCATCTCCCATTACTCCTAGATCTTGTTGAGCCTTATGACTACCGGATTGGTGTGCTGCACCAAGGGCAATTTCATGATACGAAACCGATTTTGTAAAAGGCTTTATTTTTGTAAAATCAGGTGCACCTGAAATAAAAACGATGTGTCCCAAAAAGGCAATAGTATCTAATGAATTTGTTGCACTTTCTCTGCTTACTGCATCCACCACTGCATCGACACCACGCCCGTTTGTAATCTCCATCACTCTTGAGGTCACATCTTCTTCATGGTAATCAATGACATAATCGGCACCAAGTGATTTTACATACTCGTGGTTACGACTGGAAGCAGTGGAAATCACCTTTTTGCCTGCATGTTTAGCTAATTGAACAGCAAATCCTCCTACTCCGCCAGCACCGCCATGTATTAAAATGATTTCAACTTGATCCATGGGCAGTTTACGGAATAACGATTGGTATGCTGTGTACCCAGCTGTCGGCAAAGCAGCAGCATCTTCAAACGTTACTTCGTTTGGAATTCGAGAAACAGTATGTGCCGTGGTAACGGTATATTCTGCATAGCCACCTTTCTTTGTAAGGTCTCCATGATAGACTACCCGATCACCTTTTTTCCACTGTGTGACCCCTTCACCAATCTCTGTCACTATACCTGCTACATCTAAACCAAGAATATGAGGATAAGACCAATTGGGATTGCCACCAGTAGCTGTTTTATAATCAACCGGATTTAACCCAACCGCATAAACCTCAACTAAGATCTCACCTGGACCGGGATTTGGTGTTTCGACTTCTTCCACCTTCATGTTTTTCCATTGTCCTTTTTCATGCAATAGCAATGCTTTCATTTATCTCATCCTTTTCATGTAATCTTATTAAGTTTTGGAGCAAAGTTTATAATATATATTGTTTCTGATGGAAACAAGAAATATGATTTAGTTGACCTTAACGTAATTTCATGTTAATTTGTATATGCAAATGAATAGAGGGATTTGATAAAATGAATGAAGAAGAACAGGTATTAATTCATTGTCTTTACTTTACAGCCAGCCGGTTTGCTCGTAACATTACAAAATTAGCCGATAAAACATTTGATTTTGGTGACCTTGCTCCTTCATACCTTTACATGATTATGATTGTGAAGTTCCATCCGGGAATCACACAGAAGGAACTATGCCACAAATTATCCATAGCTCCTTCGACCAGTACGAGGTTTATTGATAAACTTGAAAAATTAAAACTGGTTACCAGAAAAATGGATGGAAAACTAACATTTATCTCACTAACAGAAGAAGGAGAAAAAGTGTACCATCAATTTCGAGTTTCGTTAAAAGAATTGTTTAACAGCTATGCCAGAGTCTTAGGAAGCGAGTTCAGTAAAGATTTAAGCAAAATGCTTCACGAAGCGAGCAATAATCTAGAAAGAGATCTATAATTTTTTTTACCCTTTCATTTGCATATACAAATAAATTTAGGAGGCATTGTTATGTCAGAAAAGATATTGCTAATTGTTGGTGCTGGACCAGGGATTAGTTTAAATACAGCAAGGAAATTCGGGAAAGAAGGCTTTAAAGTTGCCTTGATATCCCGCAGCTTAACGTCATTACAAAAATATGAAAATGAACTTGAAAATGATGGGATTGAAGCAAAAGGATTTCCAGGGGATGTCTCTTCAGTAGAATCTTTAAAAACAGCAATTGATAAGGTAATCAAAACTTATGGAAAAATTGATGTACTTTTATACAATGCTGCTTCAGGGAGACCAGGCAAACCAACAACATTAACCGTTGACCAGTTAGTAGAAGATTTTAAAATCAGTGTAGCTGGAGTTCTTACTAGTGTAAAAGAAGTAATTCCCTATATGCAAAATGGAACCATTTTGTTAACCGGTGGCGGATTAGCTCTTCACCCATATGCTGACTATGCTTCATTAGCAATTGGAAAAGCTGGTATTCGCAATTTAGCATACAGCCTGCACCAAGAATTGAGCCCTAAAGGAATCTATGTTGGAACATTAACAATTAAAGGGTTTGTTCAAGAAGGGACCTATTTCTCACCTGATAATATTGCGAATACATTTTATAAAATGTACGAAAATCAAACTGAAACAGAAATATTATTTGAAGAAAAGTAAAATTTTTTAGGCTTACATTTGTATGTACAAATATAAAATTCCCTTTGAAAGAAATAATATGTTAAATCAAACCTAAAAAAGAAATGACAAAAGGAGACTTACTAATGAAAACTCTTGTAATTGTTTCCCACCCTAATTTAGAACAATCTCGAATCAACCGCACTTGGATGCAGGAATTAAAAAAACACAAAGAAATTACGATTCATACTCTTTATCAGGAGTATCCAGATGGGAAAATAAACGTAGCACACGAACAAAGCCTATTAGAATCCCATGACCGTATTATTCTTCAATTTCCGTTCTACTGGTACAGCACGCCTTCTTTGTTAAAACAATGGCAGGACGAAGTGCTCTCGTACGGCTGGGCATATGGCGAAGGCGGCGACAAACTTCACGGTAAAGAACTAGGTCTTGCTATTTCAACCTTTGGACCGGAAGATTCTTATCAGTCTACTGGCTATAATCATTTTACCATGGAGACCTTAACAACTCCTTTACAGCAAACAAGCAATCTCATTGGCACTAAGTTTTTACCATTGTTTGTGTTGAATGGTGTTATGTATGTTTCAGAACAAGAACTTGCAGAAAACGCTAAAGCATATGTTGATTATGTTTTCCAGCCATCAAAGAAAGAAGCATAATTTACCCACGTATTATTTAAAGTACTGTAAACTCATTGCCTATTGATTTATAACAGTAGAAAATCCCCAACTTGCAGATGATGATCTCTTAGTTGAAATGTATAATGGTATTTCTTCCACAGAAATACTTGTAAAAGATTACTTATTTTCATATACAAAATAACTTAAAGGTGACCTAAATGAAAACATTAGTTATTGTAGCCCATCCAAACTTGGAACAATCGAAGGTAAATAGAACGTGGATGAACCGTCTTCAACAAGAAGAAAATGTAAAGGTCCATAACCTATATGCACATTACCCAACTTTTGAGATTGATATAGAAAAAGAACAGCAGCTTCTATTGGAGCATGATTGTATCGTTTTGCAATTCCCTTTTTACTGGTACAGTTCACCCGCCTTGTTAAAACAATGGCAGGATTTGGTTCTCACTTACGGTTGGGCATATGGGTCGGAAGGAACGAAATTGAGTGGAAAAGGCTTTATGTTAGCCATTTCAACAGGCGGGCCAGAAGAAGCCTATCAAGCTGGAGGATACAATCACTTCAGCATGAGCGAATTAACCAAACCATTCCAGGCAACCGCTAACTTGACCGGCATGAAGTTCTTGCCTACTTTTACGAAGCAGGGTGTTCGCCTTTTAACTAACGAACAAGTCCTTGAAAGTGCTGAAGAGCTGGTACGGCATCTGAAAAATAACTATTAGAAAAGAGGACTTGTAATGATTTATAAATTGTTAGGTAGAAGCGGCTTAAGAGTATCTGAATTAGCTTTAGGTACAATGACGTTCGGGGAAGACTGGGGCTTTGGTGCTTCTAAAGAAGAAAGCAAAAAAATCTTCAATGCTTTCGTTGAAGCTGGTGGGAATTTTATTGATACGGCTGTTAATTATACTAATGGAACAAGTGAAAAATATGTTGGGGAATTTATTCGTGAAAAGCGTGAACAGTTTGTTGTTGCGACTAAATATACACTGAACACTCGTCCACACGATCCAAATGGCGGAGGCAACCATCGAAAAAATCTCATTCAATCCGTTGAAAAGAGCTTAAAACAGCTTCAGACCGATTATATTGATTTACTTTGGCTTCATGCTTGGGATTTCATGACACCGGTCGAAGAAGTGATGCGTGCACTTGACGATCTAGTTCGTTCCGGAAAAATTCTTTATGTAGGAGTCTCGGATACACCTGCTTGGATTGTTTCACAAGCTAATATGCTGTCCACTCTCCGTGGATGGACACCGTTTATCGGCTTACAAGTAGAGTACAATTTGTTGCAGAGGACTCCAGAAAGAGATTTATTACCAATGGCACGTGCTTTAGATATTGGAGTTACTGCATGGGCACCAGTGGCTGGTGGTGCACTAACGGGAAAATACAGCAATCCTTCATCGGAAAAAGGGAGATTATCTCCTCAAAGTGCACGCTTAAATGAAAGGAACCGGGCTATTGCATCAGTTGTGGAAGAAATCGCAAAAGAACTAACAGTTCTCCCTGCCCAAGTTGCAATAAACTGGGTCCGACAACAAGCTGGTACAGTCATTCCATTAATTGGTGCAAAACGAGCAGAACAAATGAAAGACAATCTTAGAAGTATGGCTTTCCGTCTTTCAGAAACACATCTTACCCAATTAGATGAAGCTAGCAAAATTGAGTTGGGATTCCCACATGATTTTCTTGCATCTGAATCTGTTTTAAATGCCATCCATGGAAAAACGTTTGAAAAGATCGAAAATAGATAATATTGGTTTGCTTGGTAAAGGGGAGAAATCGATGAAGGGGAAAATTTGTTTAATTACTGGTGGTAACTCAGGGATTGGTAAAGCAACAGCCATAGAATTAGCTAAAAAAGGTGCAACAATTGTTCTATTATGCAGAAATGAGGAACGAGGCAAAAAAGCGATTCAAGATATTATTGAAGTAACAGGTAATACCCAAGTAGATCTCATTCTTGCTGATTTATCATCTCAGCTTTCAGTCAAACAAGCCGCAGATCAATTTAAGAAAAAGTATAACAAGTTAGATGTTTTAATCAATAATGCAGCAGTCTTTTTAGCAAAACGTTCTGAAACTGAAGATGGAATTGAAACCACATTTGCCACAAACTATTTATCTCATTTTATCCTTTCCCACCTCTTACTGGAGTCGCTTGAAGCAAGTGGTGAAGGAAGAATTATTAATGTAGCCTCCAAGCACAACGGAATTAAACTGAATTTTGATGACCTTATGATCAAACAAAATTATACTTTTTTCAAAGCAGTAGGTCCTACTAAATTAGGTTTAATTTTATTTACTAAGGAATTTTCAAAGAGGCTTGATGGAAAGTGTGTTACCGTTAACAGCCTGCATCCAGGAATTATCCGCACTAATCTTATGAATGACATGCCTTGGATCCTACGGACGATATTCAAATCATTCTCAACTAATCCAAAAAAAGGTGCGGTTACACCAGTCTATCTTGCTTCCTCCCCTGATGTTCTTGGCGTTAGCGGTAAATTCTTTGTTAACTGCAAAGAAACAAAAACTAATGAGGCTGCAAATGACCAGGATTCTGCCCGGGAATTATGGAATATCAGTATGAGCTTAATCAAGCCTGGAATCCTCTTTTAGGGGCACAACGGTTTTTGGGTTTTAGATCATCTTTGACTGTAGGGATTTGCCTTGACATTAAATCGAGCCCCCTCCCTATCGTTGAAAATATTCAGCAGGAAATGTGGCCTGTTTAAAATTTCCTCTTTAAAAATACCTTGACCTAAACTTAGGTTTAGTCTGTATCTTTTTAATTGTACTAATCAAAATAAACATTGGAGGAAATAAAATATGACAAAATTCGCTTTTGTAACAGGTGCTAATAAAGGTATTGGCAATGAGATTGTCCGCCAATTAGCAGAAAAAAGTTATCACGTATTTTTAGGTGCCCGTAATGAAGAACTCGGACAAAAAGCTGTACAATCCTTAGGCTTTTCGAATGTTTCATTTGTTCAAGTTGATATTTCAGACACACAATCCATTCAAAACTCAAAAAATAAAATCCTTGAAGTTACAGATCACTTAGATTTGTTAATTAATAACGCTGGGATTGCACTCGATTTCGGTATATTGCCTAGTGAATTAACATTAGAAACCCTGCGTCAAGAATTTGATGTTAACTTCTTTGGAACTTTTCAAATGATCCAAACCTTTTTACCACTAGTGAAAAAATCTCAGGGTGGGAAAATTGTAAACGTCACTACAGACATGGCTTCGCAAACGATGTTTGACAATGGTCAAGCTGGACAACTTAATATATTAGGCTATAATTCATCAAAAACTGCTGTAAATTCTTTAACATTAACCTTTGGTAAAGAATTTGGTACTAACGGACCTGAAATATTAGGTGTTACACCTGGTTTTACCACTACTGACCTTAATGGAAATGCTCCAGGAGGAAAAACAACTGCGGAAGGTGCACAAATCATTGTAAAATACGCCTTAAGCCAAACAAATTATAATGGTAAAATTCTTGATAAAAATGGAATTATTCCTTGGTAATACAATAAGTGAAATACTATTTGACAAGTTGCAAAAATAAATCCTTTGTCCATTTCTCAATTACGCTACTATCATAGTCAAGGTCAAGGACTGTTCCCCTTTCTCAAAAGAACTGAAAAAGGGGAACGAGTTTTGACGAAGTTGCACTTGAATTTCTGAGAATTGTTTTTTGTTTAGAAAATACCGGGATGCCAATCAAGGACATTAAACAATTTGTAGATTGGTCAATGACTGGGGATGAGACCCTCCCTAGACGATTAGAAATGATGAAACAACAAGAAATCAATGTTCTACAACAAATTCGTGATACCAAAGAAAGTTTAATAAAAATTCAACAAAAAATTGCAAGACTTGAACGTAGATAAAAAAATGAAAAATAAACCAACGTACACGTTTGGTTTTTCTGCAAAATTTTGAAGATGTCTTTTAATACCAAATTAATCCAGTGACCCGTAAGTGGATAGGGATTGCCGAACTCTATTCAGATGCCATTTATTGCAAAACAAACCATTCACACACACAGAAAGGTTCTTAAATTTTAATTCAATATTTAGGACTGAACTGTATTTTATCTATTCCAAAATAATTTTGCTTCTTCCTCAAGTGTTTTTAATCTTTTATAATAATCCGGAAATTCATTAAGATGAGCTAGTGCAATTTTCCCTGTAATAATAGGATCATCCCCAGTAACATTCGTTTGGCTGGACAGTTTTCCATGTTCAAGTTCAGTATTTACTCCCATCCAAAACTCATTTAAATCAAATTTACTTTTATTAAAATCAATGCCTAAAAGTAAAGCTATTGCAGAGGCTTCCTCTTTAGAAAAGCCAGTTTTTACGTTGCTTGAATTAATAATTGGAGTCCTATTCGGATATTTGTTATCTGTATTCATGTTTCTTGTATGAATATAGGGCATTCCATAGTCAGAATGGCGTTCCGCAGCTAATGCATCTGCTTTAGTTACATGAACCGTCCCCAATGGATGTTGTGGCGGGGCATATATGGAGTAAAGTTTTAATGGGATATTACCTGTGTTGGTTACATTACGCCAAGTTCCGGCCGGGATCATAATAGCTGAATCATCATAGACTTTTCTAACAAAGTTTAAAAGATCTTTTCTCTTCCCCATTTGAACAGTTCCTTGACCTTGTTCAACACGTAAAAATTGGTCTACTTTAGGATGAATCTCTAAACCGATATCTTCTCCAACTTTAAGACTCATTAATGTCACTTGCAAATGATTTCCTGTCCATAAAGCAGTACGATAGGTATTGTTTTGCTTCGCAGCCTCATTGATATTGACTACAAATGGTCCAGTCCCATAATCTTTTAAATGAATATTTCTTTCCTTTGATTCATAAGCTCGGTAATTGGGCTGCCTTACATTGCTATACATTGGTACATTAACATAATAAGGATTTTGATATTGATAAAGGTTTGTGTACAAACTTGGAGCATCGCACATTTATCTAAACTCCTTCATAGACTTAATGAATTATCCTATGCACTATGTTAAAGGGATGTTATATTCAGGTTAACCTATACGAACATTTCTATCTGAAACAAAGAAATCGCAGTTGAAAGTCCCCAGCAAAACTCCTCAAGGTACTCCTTTTGAACTGACGCACCCGCTTGTTTAAGTACAATTTTTCACGAAGTGGTTTTCTACCTCTAGATAAACGCGTAAAATTTTTGTTATTAACACACGCAATGTGTTCCAATGTATATTTAATGTAAAGATATTGTTAACTTAATTCCTTATCATTGTAATAACAAATTTTATAAAATACACTTTTGATATCGATTACCGATATTGATATTCAAGAAATTTTGGAGGATAAAGTTCTAAGGAAATATTTCTCAGATTCATTCAGATAAACACTTACACCACGTATGGAAACATTCTATTTTTGGTGTATGGATACTCATAGAACTTTAAGTGTAGCATCAGTGCAGGCACCCTCTACCCTATTCTTCACTCTATGGAGTCTGATGAGCTACTTAAAAAGAAGAAAAGAAAGTAGATGGATCCACAAATATTATTCAAACACCGAGAGAGGTAATAAGGTTCTAAATAAGCAAGAAATAAAGCGTATGAACTCTTTTAAGAAATTAAAGATTTGGAAAGGGAGGATATAATGAAGAACAACAGAGAAAAAGGAACTCTATCATCTCTTTTAGAAATACTTATGGTTTCCAGCAGACTAGGTTTAACTTCTTTTGGGGGACCAATTGCACACCTTGGCTACTTTCATAATGAATATGTACGCAAAAGAAAGTGGATGGATGAAAAAAGCTATGCTGATTTAGTTGCTCTTTGTCAGTTCTTGCCTGGTCCAGCTAGTAGCCAAGTAGGTATTGGGATCGGAGTTATGCGGGGAGGAATTTTGGGTGGTATAGTTTCTTTTATTGGATTTACACTTCCTTCTGTTGTAGCAATGATTACTTATGCGATTATTCTCCAAGGACTGGATGTGGGAGATGTAGGCTGGATACATGGTTTAAAAATTGTAGCAGTGGCAGTAGTTGCTCATGCTGTATTGGGAATGGCGAATAATCTAACTCCTGACTTGAAAAGAAAAGCGATTGCTTTATTTGCATTGATTGGAACTCTGATGTGGCAAACACCATTTACTCAAGTTGGAGTTATTATCATATCTGCGTTGGTTGGCTTTCTTATTTATAGACATCATACTGATAACAATGATCCCAAAATACAATTTCCAGTATCCAATGGTTTCGCAGTTACTTGTTTAGTTCTATTTTTTGGCTTACTTATCCTTCTACCGATATTGAGAGAAGTCACCTCTTTAAACTGGATTGCAATGTTTGATAGTTTTTATCGTTCAGGTTCCTTAGTTTTTGGAGGCGGACATGTCGTTTTACCTTTGCTTCAAGGGGAATTTGTCCCTACTGGGTGGCTTAACAAGGACGAATTCTTGGCGGGCTACGGTGCTGCACAAGCTGTTCCTGGTCCTTTATTTACATTTGCTGCTTACCTCGGAGCTGTTATAAATGGATGGAAAGGTGGGGTATTAGCAACATTCGCAATTTTCTTGCCAGCATTTTTACTCATACTGGGTTCTTTACCATTTTGGGATTCATTACGTCGGAACCCCAAAATAAAAGGGGCGTTAATGGGAGTAAATGCTGCAGTTGTGGGAATTTTAATTGCAGCATTTTACCAACCAATTTGGACAAGCTCGATACTTGCTCCCATTGATTTTGCTTTTGCAGCGATATTATTTAGCATGTTAGTGTATTGGAAATTACCTCCATGGGTCATAGTTGTGACTGGGGCAATTGGCGGCTCCCTTATGGCATTAATTTAATGAAAAGAGGACTATCCCTACTCGATTGTCCTCTTTTTTTGGTTTATAAATAATAAGTCCAAGATGCTTATTAACTAACCTGCTCTTTAGTAAACTTTTCTACCCTTTTCATCAAAGAATAGTCGGTAAGAGTAGTGCACATGTTATTAGACTAACGCATCCGTTCCTTCACAATCTTAAAAGAAGTTGCCAGTATAACAGTTCCGTTCCGTTCTTTAATTCTTCCATAACTAAGAAAGTATAAAGAACAATAAAGAAAAAAGCCGCCAAACATGGCCGCAGTATCTTAAAAAATCTTTTGTGTGTAACAAGAAAGAGATTTCTAGTTTTAAAGGTATATTTTAATTCAAGCACAAAACAACCTTTTTTTGCAATGCTTATTCTGAATAATACTTACCGGAATTACGGAAATGTTCAGCAAGAAACGAATTAACTTCTTCCGGAGTTTCAAGTGCCAGAGAATGGCCCGCGTTGGCAATGACTTTACACACACCATTTCTTACTGTGACTGCAATTTTATTCGACTGTTCAACCGTATAGGCATGATCTTCAGCTCCTGCAATCGCCAACATCGGAACATCCACTTCATTTAGTTCACTCAGGATTCGTTTACGATGAACCACCTGATACGCAGCATCGCCAATCGTACGATCCAAACCATCTATATGATCCTTCCAGAAATTGAGTTCATTCGCAAAAGACGGATCTTCAAGTGAAGTGTCTCCAAACATAATGTATATCAAAGTTTGGGACATGGGCTTGCCTCCATAATTCTGTAGATGCTCAACAATTGGCTGAAATTCATCTATTTTATATTCTTCTTCAGCGGATGTCCCCAGCACTGTACATGAAATAAGGAGTTCTGGATGCCTTGCAGCCAGACGCAAAGCAATGAAGCCCCCCATAGAGTTACCTACAAAATGACAGGGGCCTAAAACAAGCTCTTTAATAAGTGCTGCCGCATCCTCTGTCAATGTATCCAAATCAAGCATGTCCAACGTATCTTTAGCACTTTTCCCTTGCCCCCGATGATCATAACAAATGACTCTGTATTCACCAGCAAACCGTTCCACTTGTTTACGAAACATTTGACTATTAAAGAATAATGAGTGACTGAAAACCAAGGCTGGTGCATCTTTTGGACCGGTTTCCTGGTAGTAAAGCGTAGTTCCGTTTACATCAATGAACGGCATAAATGAACCTCCTTTAATAATATTAGTATTCACACTTTCCAGATCACTTCTTCATGGGATTTTTATATTAAGATAATGGAATAGCCAAAATCCTGTTCAACAATTCGCGTTAACCGATAGTTTTTCGTTATAAAATTGTTGTAAATAAGGCAAGCGAGAACTCTATCGTGTACTTATGGATGGTTAACTAAATCAATGCCTTGATGCTTATCCATAAACCTTTTTCCTAACCCAATAAAGATACACTCTCCCAAAATCATTTCTGTAGTAAACAGTACTTCCAAACTCTTCATAAAAATAACAAAGTAATAAATTGAAAATATCGTCAGGCATTCTTTTTTTTACAGAAAGATTTTTCACTGCAATCAGATCTAGCCCTCTTATATTCCCCTTTGTTAACCTGTATAGCATTTCCATAGGGGTTAATTCCTTACAATAACGAATTAGCTCGTCATTCAGTCCCATTTCCCTTCCCCCAACTATAGCAGCACCATTTTCTTAATAGTTCGTCACAATTTTCCGTTTTCCTTTAAAAAAATATATAAATTAATCTTATTGAGCTAACCTGCCACGTTAGTAGAACAAGAAAAAAGGATGCCGCAACGGCCCCCCTTGTTCAATGTTAATAAAAAAATTTCCTACTAATAAATAACATTTTCATTTCTAACTTTACCAACTTGTTTACTTGGTTTTATCCTTATGAATAAACTTTATATTGCTAAAAACCAATTGTCAACCTAATTTTTATAAAAAATAAAATGCCTATGTAATTAGCTTTTCTCGTTACCCCTAAAACAGCTGCTAGAAAACCTAATGCATGTTTGTTTAGAATCCCTTACAGAAAAAGTAAATATATATAAACTCCATCATGATGTCCTGAATAGTTGATTTTTGAAACATAAATAAATCCTAATAAGATGGAACCAAATAATTTAATTAACGTGTACTTTGTTTAAGTATTTTCTTCACAAAGCTGAACACTAAAAAAAGACCTGTAAATGTTTTTCGCTGGCATTAGTATTTTATTAATTGTGCTACCTTAAAAAGGTTTTTAATGTTTTTTATTGAATTCTTCAGCCAGAGGTATATATACCTTTCCTGTAGTAACATGCTATGCTTGGAACTAAATAATTTTAATCCCATAAATTGCAGTTACGCGGTGAGTTATTAAAGGGAAGTAAAATATGGACAGCCGGTGTTTTTCTCATTGATGTTTGGCTGCTTTAGAATCCCTTTGTGCGGCGGGCAGACGCACAATGTGATACCCTAGTAACCCTCAAAAGACCATATTAAAAAATTTATACCTCCAATAAGTTTGCAATGCCATACGCCAACAACAATTCTTTCCTCCAATGCTTACAAGCCAGCCCCTTTTTTATGTTATTCATATTCATTCCTTAATTTATCCAATTACTTGTTTATGGATCGTCTCCATAACAAAAAGGGGATGTCTAAAAAAAGACATACCCTTTTTATGTTATTGCTTAATAAGCATAAACAGCTCCAATAATTACCAAAAGAATAAATAATACAACGACTAAGGCAAATGTAGCACCGTAGCCTCTTCCTCCTTCGTAGCCCATATAATTCACTCCTTTTCCAATGTATTCCCTTTTATAATATGTACAAGCCAGATGGAGGGAAGGGCTCGTACCTAATTTATATAAAAAAATTGCCTCCAGAAGGAAGCAATTAGGAGTTAATCCACATAGGCGAAAAACGCTGCGGAGAATAGGGCGTCTTGCTTTATATCATATGTAAATCAGATTAAACTGAATTGGATAAACAACCAATTGCGACACTTATAGTTTTACAGGTGCAGTGTTAAGTACCTGGACATTATTGATACTAAAAATGATACGCCTAAACATATGTACGAAGAAGAAGGGACGTGCCCCTTACTTCTTCGAGGAGGTCATACATTCTGATGTTGGATACGGATATGGATTCGGCTTACAATAGAATATGTCTATAAGCATATTTTGTGCTTTGTTAATCAACCCCGCAAAATCAAAAAAAAGGTCCCTGGAAGGACCTTGTAAACCAATACTCAATTCCAACATACGCATCCAATAATAACTAAAAGGATAAATAATACTACAACTAAAGCGAAGGCTTTTCCGCAACCGGAACCATATCCATAGCCACACCCATATCCGTAACCGTATCCATAGCCCATAATTAACCCCCCTTTCTTTTTGTTATTATAAACTATGTAAATCAAAGGATATTGTATGGGCTACTTTGCAAATATTCTTCCGATCTGGAATTGAGTATGTATGGAACGTCTTCACAACAAAAAAGGGTGATG
>NZ_PGUY01000036.1 GCF_002863585.1 Peribacillus deserti
GGCTAACGCACGATGCACAGGATGTGCGAGCCAGGCGGGGCCACAGGACGTGGCCGTTCAAGCGTGGTAAGGGCGACTAAGCTTCTGTCTTCGCTATCGCTTGCCAATCAGCAAGTCTTCTTTATCAGGTGTCTGCTTTTCTTTTAGTGTCTTGCCTCTACTTTAATAAAGATCATCATTCAGCTTTTGGATGGAACTTTTCTTGAAAAGCACCGTCCTCCGCTTTTCGAGCAGGTGAGACCCCACAGGCGAAGCCGAGGAGGCTCAGCGCCCGCCCCTAAGGTCCGCGAGCATCCTCACGTTCCAATCAACCTCCTTGTTCAAAAACAACAAAGTTTGCGAAAAAAGCCTTTCATTTTTATAAATCTGAGCTTTTTTAGAATATAGTGTTTGACCAATAAAATTACAGATTACACCTAACAAGGATGAACATGGGATATATACATGTTCTTTTTTTCTTACATTTAAAAAGTAATCTGTATGTAATAAATGAAAATAAAGCCTTGAAAACATTGAAGCTGCCGCTTTTCTTATATTACTAAAAAGGAAAGGTATGATATTCCTGCATAAAATTGGTGTTTATGGTTAAGAAGTCCTCGTTTAGTGAGAGCTAGAGAAGGTATATAGAGACTAAACCCGCTTAAATTGTTCGTCCAAGTTGCCTCGCTGTATATCAAATTGTGAGAGGAGACAAAGACATGAGTGTTCAAAAAAGTACAGATAGTTCTAGTCTTGCAGAAGTAATTGACAGGATTCTGGATAAGGGGATTGTAATTGATGCCTTTGTAAGGGTCTCGCTCGTAGGGATTGAAATTCTTACCGTCGAAGCCCGCGTCGTAATCGCCAGTGTCGATACATGGCTCAGGTACGCGGAGGCTGTCGGGTTATTAAGTGATGAAGTTCAAGATGAAGGTCTTATGAATAGAAAACAATCTGCTGATGCGCAATTCAGTACGTAAATGATATGAAAAAAACTTAAAGCTAAGAAATACGAAAATAAATAGAACTAAGAAAGAGGTAATCGTTCATGGAAACACAAGAATTGCAAAACAAAGAAGTAAGTAACAGTAATGAATCAAGTAAGAATCAGACCGACACAAGCCAGTCTCAAAGCGGGAATCAGGGCGGAACAAATCAAGCTCAAAATGAAAAACAAAGCGAAACAATTCAAGCCCAAAATGAAAATCAAAAGCAATCTCAGAGTGAGAATCAATCAAATGAGAAAAAGGGCAATCCTTCATTGAATCTGGCGCTCCTGGGCGGAGTGATCGGTGCCGGGATTGGTCTGCTTGCCAACCAGGGAACTGGGAAGAAAGTATTGAAAAACTTAGGTGAATCCGAATTCATGAAGGTCGCCGGCCAAGAATTTCGAAAAACGGCACAGGAACTATTGGCGGGCCAAGCCCAAAGCAGTGTGAAACAGCTGGCTTCAGGTTATTTAAGCAAAATTGAAGAAGGTCTTCTGTCTCCTAAAAAGGGTAAAGGCAGCGGTGAAAATCAGCCATCTGATTACAAAGAAATCAAGGAAGAAAACAAACAGTTGAATGACCGACTTCAAAAAATTGAACAAATGCTGGGCGATCTGGCTGGATCTAAATAATACCGCTGCCCTTAAAGGGGGTGCCTGAATGGACAAACGTGTGAAAAAAGCGGCGGGGAAAGCCGCTAAGAAAGTAATCGACCATGCTCCTGAGCCTGTGAAGGAAAAAGTGAAAGAAGTAGTAGTGGAAAAAGCGAAAGAAAAAATCGTGGAGCATGTACAGGATAAAGCCCATGAATTTACGGAAAATCTGGAACATGCCAGAGACGGGTTCGCTGATAAAGTGCATGAAAAAGCGGGGGAAGCAAAGGAAAAAACCCAGGATGTCCTGCTGACAGCCCGGGAAAAACTGGGGAAAGTGGTTGAAGCCGGGGAGGATTTTCAGAAGAAAATTTCTTCCGGACAAAATCATGATGATGATCGAAAAGTAAAAGGAGTCAAACATATTAAAGGCATCAGCCAAGTAAAGACATCTAAGGATATCAAGGGTGCTACCAAGATCAAAAGCGCCGAGAAAATTAAATCAAGCAATGATATTAAGACGATAAGCTCTTAACCAGCAGATGAAAGGAGAAGGTAAGAATGGCACTACAAAAGAGTACAGACAGTTCAAGTCTAGCAGAAGTAATTGACCGTATTTTAGATAAAGGAATTGTAATCGACGCATTTGTAAGAGTATCCGTTGTAGGTATTGAGATTTTAACAGTTGAAGCAAGAGTAGTTATTGCAAGTGTTGATACATGGCTGCGCTATGCCGAGGCGGTTGGACTGCTTCGTGATGGAGTAGAGGAAAACGGGCTTCCGGCTCAATCAAATGAACGTAATGCACGCTTTAGTATTTAGTGTGAAATCCTATTCTTGGTTTTGCACTGTATTGAATGAAGCGAAAAAGAGAGTGCCTGCAGCGGAATTCAACAGGCATTTTAACAGAGCTAAGTAAAAGGCAGGCGAGGATTCACTAAGGATCCTGGCTTGCCGTGATTTTTAGCGGGAGGCCACTATGGAAATTAAAAAGATTCTTGGAAATGTTACAGAATTCTTCAATGAATTTGTAGCTCCAGTCCATAAAATCACCTCTGTAGAAGAAAGTGATCAAAATGGCTGGAAGCTTACGGTCGAAGTCATTGAAGAAAAGGAATATATGAAAAAGTATGCAAAAGATGAAATGCTCGGTGTTTATGATGTGTTCCTAAACGATGAGAAGGAAATAACATCCTATAAAAGACGGGATATCCGTTACAGAAGTTCACTTAATCAAGATGTGTAGGACGTGGGAGTAGGAGGAAAAAGAGTGACGGTCTTAAATAAAAAGATCCATAACAATGCAAAAGCCATGGTACAGGATGAAAAAACAGAAGACTTACTTTCCCGCTCATTACAATACTTGAAAGCTGGCTATCCTATCCATTTTACAGGCCCGTCTGGAACAGGGAAAACATCCCTGGCCCTCGCTCTTGCGAAAAGAAGAAAAAAACCAGTCATGCTCATACACGGTAATCATGAATTAAACAATAAAGACCTAATTGGTGATTTCACCGGATATACGAGTAAAAAAGTGGTCGATAACTATGTTCGTTCTGTTTACAAAAGAGACGAAAGTGTGACAGAGACTTGGAGGGACGGGCGTCTCCTAGAGGCAGTGAAGAATGGATACACTCTCATTTACGATGAGTTTACCCGGTCACGGCCAACCACCAATAATATCTTTTTATCCATATTAGAAGAAGGAATCCTCCCATTATACGGAACAAAAATGACTGAACCTTTTGTCCGTGTACATCCTGACTTTGCCGTGATTTTTACCAGCAACCCAGAAGAATACGCAGGAGTCTATCAAACTCAGGATGCACTGCTTGATCGGCTTATCACGATATTCATCGACCATAAAGACCTTGATCGTGAGGCAGCCATCGTTTCAGAAAAAGTAGATATCACTAAGAAAGACGCCAGAGCCATCACTGCCCTGATCGCAGAACTGCGGAAAGAATGCAAGACAGACAGCGGTCCGAGTCTGCGGGCATCGTTGATGATTGCCAAGCTGGCAAAAGAAATGGATGTTCCGATCGATGGTTCAGACCCAGCTTTTCAGCGTCTCTGCAAGGATATATTAGGACATCAAATAAGCCGGTGCATTGAAAATGATGATCCGCTTAAACAAGCGGAAGCATTGATTATCGATGCATGTAAAAATATGAAGGTAACCTAAGAAATAAAGGAGCGTTTTACAATGAGCCAGGAAGAGTCTATGGGGATTTATATTTTTTGCGGAATCCAGACAGAAACCGATGAATCCTTCGATACCGTTGAAATTGAAGGAGAAACAAAAGAACTGTTTACAGTCCGGTATAGGGATGCTGCCATTGTAGCGGCAGAAGTCCCGATGAAAATTTATCATCCGAATAAGGAAAACCTATTAATGCACCAAAATGCAGTTGCTAATGTCATGAAGAAAAACGACACCGTCATTCCAGTCAGCTTTGGAAATGTATTTCAATCAAAAGAAGATGTGGGTGTACTTTTGGAAAACTTATACCCGCAGTTTGAAAAGCTATTCCCGGAAATCAAAGGCAAGATTGAACTGGGCTTAAAAGTGATTGGAAAAAAAGAATATCTGGAGTCACAAATCAACGAGAATTCAAAAATTGATAGAATGGCGAAATCCGTTAAAGGAAAATCCGAAGCGGCGAGCTACTATGAGAGAATCCAGCTGGGCGGAGCAGCTCAAAAAATCATTACGTCCCTGCAGCAAGAAGTCAAGAGTGAAGTGAGTGCTCCCTTAGCAGAATTAGCTGAAGCTTCTAAAATAAATGATCCTATTGGGGAGAAGATGCTGCTGAATGCAGCTTTCCTGGTGGACCGGGACAAAGAAGCGGAGTTTGATCAAAAGGTAAACGAAATTCATGAAGAATGGAAGGATAAGGTTGACTTCAACTATAGCGGTCCTTGGCCCGCCTATAATTTCATTAATATCAGATTGAAAGTTGAAGATCCCGATGCTTCATAAATTAGTTTCGGCACCTATTAATCTAGTTATAAAAATTGGAGAAAAGGTGAAAGAAGAAGCTGATAAAGAGCTGTACGACCTTCCGACCATTCAGCAAAAACTGATTCAGCTGCAAATGATGTATGAGCTCGATGAAATTCCGGAAGAAGCTTATAAAGCAAAGGAAGAAGAACTGCTGATCCGGTACGAAACAGCGAAACGCTTGGAAATTGAACAATGGGAACAGATGACAAAAAAGAAGGAAGGATAGCAGGAAGATGGACGGTCTTATTTATTTGTATGGATTAATTCCAGCGCATGAATCAAGGGAACGAACACTTCCATCCTTAAAGGGCTTCGATGGCAGAGGTGAGATATATACGATCCCAATAGGCAGTATAACAGCCCTAGTTTGTAACCTTGATCCCCATGAGTATTCAGAAGACAGTATAAAAGATAAAACAAATAACGATATGGAATGGCTGCAGGAAAAAGCATTTCATCACCATGAAACAGTATTAAAGCTTTCAAAAATGTACACGATTATACCCTTGAAATTTTGCACATTGTATATGAATCAAACAAGCTTGGAAAAAACAGTCAGGGATCACGAAGCGAAAATGATGGATACGTTCGAATTATTAACTGGAAATGAAGAATGGAATCTAAAAATTTATTGTGATGATGAGCTCTTAAAAACAAAAGTGAGCCAGAACAATCCAGTTTTAGAAGCGAAAAGAGCGGAAATTAGTGAATTGCCAAAGGGTAAGCAATTTTTCGAAAAGAAAAAGTTAGATAAGTTACTAGAATCAGAACTTGAAGAAGAAAAAAACAAAGTCAGTGAAAAAATTCATGAGCATCTAAAAGAATTTGCTCTGAAAGGCAATGTTAAGAAAACCTGGGGCAGCAATGTGACAGGAAGAAAAGACGATATGACCTGGAATGGTGTCTATCTAATAGGTGATTCCAAGGTAGAGGAATTCCTGGGACAAATCCAGCAATATGAAAAGGATATGAAAGAAACAGGATGGCGGTTTGAGGCGTCAGGGCCGTGGCCAGCCTATCATTTTTCGAGCTTTTCAAAGTGAGGACGATTATATGTCACTTAGAGAAACGGTAGAAAACAAGGATATCGCGTTAATTGATATTTTGGATGTCATCCTTGATAAGGGTGTCGCAATAAAAGCGGATTTAGTGATTTCTATTGCAGGCGTCGATTTAGTTTATTTAGATCTGCGATTACTGATAGCTTCCGTAGAATCTCTCGTTCAAGCCCAGGCGGGTGGGCGAAAAACGATTTCGTCAGACCAATTTGATAGACAGAGGGAGGAGCTGATCCATGCAACCGGCCAGCCAGACAAATGGAAAAATTAATTTAGATCCAGACAATGCAGAACACGGACTCGCACAGTTAGTGTTAACAGTCATCGAATTGTTAAGGCAGATTGTGGAGAGACATGCCATCAGGCGTGTTGAAGGCGGGACCCTTACAGACGAGCAGATTGAAAATCTAGGCGAGGCATTAATGAACTTGGAAGAAAAAATGGAAGAATTAAAAGAAATTTTTGGTCTGGATGCCGATGACTTGAACATTGATCTTGGTCCTTTAGGAAGCTTACTTTAATTCAAAATACTAAAGGTGGAATTCAAAATGGCAATCGAACACAATATGCAGTCCAGTACGATTGTGGATGTATTAGAGAAAATATTAGATAAAGGTGTAGTTATTGCGGGTGATATCACAGTGGGAATTGCTGATGTGGAACTGCTGACGATTAAGATACGCCTGATAGTTGCCTCAATTGATAAGGCAAAGGAAATTGGGATGGACTGGTGGGAGAATGATCCCTATCTTTCTTCTAAAGCATCGGATAAAAATACAAAGGCTTTGGAGGAAGAAAATAAAAAGCTTCAGGAAAGGCTTGAAGCACTCGAAAAAAGCATGTCAAATAACCGTTTAAATTCAACTGAATTCAACTACTAATAGGAGGTCTTTACAATGGAAAAAGCAAAAGAAATGGAAAAACAAAATCAGGATAAGAAAACAGAAAGCAGCACGAACGGCAGTACGCTCATCCGTTCAATCGCAGGAGGTTTGATCGGTGCCGCAGTGGGTTATGCAGCAACACCTGAGAATGGGAAAAAGCTTGTAGAAGGTATGAGCGGGGAAAAATTAAAAAGCACAGGGGCTTCATTAGGTAAAGCAGTCAAGGATAAGTCGATGAAAGCGGTCGATTCTATTAAACAATCAGCCGGCAAGATCTTTGACAAGAAAGAAGATGTGGATATCGAAGGGTATTCAAATGAACAGGATTCAAAAGGGGAAAATGAAACCAGCGTTCAGTCTTCAGTTGGAAATGCAAAAGAATCTTCTGGTAATGAAGATGTTAACAGCCGATTAGACCGTTTGGAGGAAATGCTGACAAAGCTGATTCAAACAAAGAGCGGTGAAAGTAAAGGCCAGGATCAAGAAGAATCTAATCAAGCCTCCTCCTCCAATGAGTTTAAAAAAGACGAGTCCAGATCTAAAAAGGAAGATGAGTCACAATCAGAAGGCCAGGAGAACAATGCATCAGGGTCATTTTTGCAGGGTCCTTTGAGTAATCAAGATTCACAATCTCCAGAAGGCGATGAATCAAAGGCGTCTGGCAGACAGGAAGATAGGGAGGACAAGCCATCTCAATCAGAAGGCCAGGAGAATGGTGAAGATACAAAGGCAAAAGATAGCAGCCAGGGAGATAATGAGGACTCGGAGACACAAGAAGGAAATACAAGTTCAGAGCAGTCCCAAACAGCCGGAGATGAAGTCAGTGAAGACGCAAAAGCTGAATCCGGCAGTCAAGAGGAATCTAAAGATGAACAATCAGAGCAAGCCGAAGAAACGCCAAACAAAGAATACAAGTCCCTAAAAGAAGAAAATGAAAGGCTTCAGGACCGCTTAGGCAAAATCGAAGAGCTCTTATCCAATTTAGCTCAGGAAAAAAACGGCCAGAGCCAGGATTCCAATCAGTCTGACGGAACGGAAAAAGAGGATAACGCACAAAATTCTCAAAAAAAAAACGGGTTAAATCCTAACGGAGAGGAACAAGGCTCAACAGATGATCAGGATGATACCGAAGAGTCTGTAAAGCCGGAAGGTCAAACGGACAATGACGCGGGAGATTCAGAGGATGATGAGAAGGAAGATCCGCAGGCTAAGGCTAATGGTGGGGATACTGAAGAAGAAACAGAAACCCAGGAAGATAGTAATCAGGAAGCTTCAGATAAAGATCAAGAGGTAAAGAATCCAGTGGAAATTCAGGGTGACAGCCAGGAGAATGATGGAGCAGAAGGCCAGAAAGAAAGTGAAGAGTCTGATGCTGAGGAAGACAATGAAGAAAAGAATAGTGGCAAGCTAAAAAATCAATCAGAAGACCAGGCAGACAGCCAGGAGAATGACAGCAGCGATGGCCAGAAAGAAAGTGAAGAGGCTGATACTGAGGAAGACAATGAAGAAACAGATAGTGAAGAGGTAAAGGAGCAGGCAAACGATCAGGAAGACAGCAAGGAAAATAAAGGCGACTCAGATAATCAAGACCCTGATGAAGAGACTCAAGATGGGAACAGCGAACAGGACGATTCTGAAGACCTAGAGGAAAGTGAAGAGGAAGAGACTGAAGGGAAGGATAAAGAGGCAAAGGGTAAGAAGCAAAACCAAGATAGCGGGAAGAAGAAAAGTAAGGGCAAAGACCAAACTGAAAACAATTCAGTAAATGATCAAGCTGATAAGAGTAAAAAAAGCAATTCAGATAAAAAAGGGGTAAAGTCCAAAAAGTCTGATCAGGCAGAGAAGGTAGATTTCTATAATGTTCTTAACGATGATCAGGACACCTATCTGCTACTAAACGAAATAAAAAAGGAGACCTGATGATGAGTTCTGGCATAATGAAAGACAATATACTTGAATTCTTTGTCCAAGCGGCCAATAAGCATGATTTCTCCTTGGATATCACTTTAAACGTTAAAGGTTCAGTTATTACTGGAACGATGATATCTGCCAAGGAGTATTTCAATACGATGAGTGAAACGTTCGAAGACGGAAATGAAATTGCACAAGCATTAAGCGAACAGCTTGGGCGTGCCGGAGAGGCGGCTCAAAACAATGACGATTCCGAAGCCTATTTTCTCCATATGAAGGATACCAAGGTATACGTCGGTGATAGCAAGCCTACCCCGTCCAAGGGGAAAATACTCTGGCGGGGCAAATTAAATGAAATAGATGGGTTCTTTTTAGGGAGAATATACGATAGCAGCGAAAATGAAACATAGTAGTGAACGGAGTCCATCCTGCAAATTCTTCAATAGAATACATTCATATTTTCCTGGCTGTTCCTAATTTTTTCTGGGAAGAGTCCTGTTTTTCCATTAGCTGCGCCTGCAAGTCAGAATAGTCTGGGTACAATAGGTGCTCAGGCTATTTAAGCTGCGGTTCAAGTGATGCATGAGAAAATGTCTCAATATTGGAACTCAGGAAAATAGGGAATGAATGTTGCTTACTTACCCGTAAATCGAAAACCTGAGATAATCTCCCCCGATATCCTTACGGCTATGGAGTAAGTCCAGCTAAAAAAGCCTATTGGGGCTTTGAAGGCAGGATCCAACCCTCACACAGCCGCAGTGCGTACAATAAGGATAGTCCTCTGTCCTTTGTTATACTTAGAACTATATAGGCAAACTATGGTTGTGTTAAGTGAAATTGGAGAAAATAGAACAGTACTTCTGGGGGGAGAGCTTAAATGGATTTATTGATGACCGTATTATTGCTGCTTATATGTTTACTACTATCCAATATCATCAGCCATTATATTCCATCCATTCCTAATGCGTTAATCCAGATCGCTTTTGGAATTATAGCGGCCATTGTATTTAAGGATATATCAATTGAAATTGAAACAGAATGGTTTTTGCTGTTGTTTGTGGCTCCGCTTTTATACAACGATGGGAGGCATTTCCCACGTGAAGAATTATGGAAAATGAGGGCTCCTATATTTGGAAACGCTATTATCCTTGTTTTATTAACAACAGTAGGCGGAGGATATTTTATTAATTGGCTCATACCTGATATTCCTTTGGCAGCGGCATTTGCTCTGGCAGCGATTCTATCGCCTACGGACCCGGTAGCTGTAAACGGGATTGTTAAACGTATACGTATTCCAGAAAAAGTTCTTCATCTCGTCAGAGGGGAATCTCTAATCAATGACGCATCAGGTTTAGTAGCATTTAACTACGCAGTAGCAGCGGTAGTGACGGGATATTTCTCATTAAAAGAAGCCATCTTTGATTTTACATATATGTTTTTAGCGGGTGCCTTATTGGGTCTTATTCTTGGGCTTTTGATCACATGGATACGATTTACCCTTCGTAAACAGGGAATTACTGATGTTACCTTTCACTCATTGCTGCGAATTATGACGCCATTTGTTATTTTTATGATTACGGAAGAGCTCTTGCATGCTTCTGGTGTCATTGCTGTAGTGGTAGCCGGAATCGTCCATGCATTAATAAAAGAACGTACTGAAACCATCATTGCGGAAGAACAGGTGCTGACCGAAAACATATGGTCGATTGTCTTGTTTATCTTAAATGGAATTGTCTTCCTTCTGTTGGGAGTGAACATTCCTACGTCCATGGCCGAGACAGTGAAAAACCCTCATATTGGAAACTGGCTGGCTATTGGATACGTGATTGCCATTGGAGTGGCTATATTGGGGATCCGCTTTATTTGGTCTTATTTCTTTTCCTATTATGAATATCGCAATAAACAAGAGCAAGCTGCCATGAAGCCAACTATGAAGAATATGCTGGTCATTAGTTTAACGGGTGTCCGCGGTGCAGTTACAATGGCGGGGGTTTTGTCGATTCCATTCCTTGTAAGAAATGGCGGTGCATTTCCCGAGCGTTCCTTAATCCTCTTTTTAGCTGCTGGAGTTATTCTTTTTACTTTAATCGCTGCGACTGTCTTTCTGCCCCTTCTCAGCGAAGAATCAGCAGAAGGCGATACATTAAATCTGATCGGTGTGAACGAAGCCAAGCAAAGGCTGTTGTTATCCGCGATTAAGAAACTTCGTTTGGAAATGAATGAGGAGAACGAACCTGCGGCTTATGAACTTATTACTGAATACAAGACGAGGTTTCAGCAAATTCAACCTGAACTGAATCCGAGCGATCAGGACACCAGTCAATACCTGCAGAAAATGAAAGAGATCCGATTGTTGGCGTTAAAGGTGGAAAGAAAATATATCCACGCTCAAATGCACAAAGGGGTGTTGGATGAAGACATGTTTGAATCATTCGAACGGTCTCTTGATTACCGGGAAGAGGCTCTGTCATATAATGTCCAATCAGGATTCCTGTATCTTATAGGGAAAATGATGAGAGGATGGAGACGTTATAGAGGCCATATTCCTGAGGACAGGGAAACCAGAATAGCGAAATTTGGGATGGGCCGGGAAATTCAGTTAAAAGCATTGCAAACGGCTCTTAAGAGCTTAAAGGAATATGAAGCGGAACACCAGCGTAGAGCCAAAATGGTTCATACAGTTATTTTAGATTATAAAAGAATGATCAATCGGTTAAGAAGGCCGACTATAACATACAATGAAAAAAAGGAAGAACAAAAAGAAGAACTGCGGCTTAAAGTCATGGATGTAGAGCGATCGGAAATTCGCAGACTGTATGAATCTGGAGATATAAACAGAGACATGGCCAAAGAATTGAGAAGGTTTGTGAATTACCACGAGAGTGTGGCTTTATACGAATACGTTGAATAGTGAAAAGCATTGGATAGAAATTGTAACAAGAATGGAGCCCCTTATATGAAGTACATCAAATCGCAGATGCAGCATCTGATCAAAGACAATAGAGACTTACAAAGGCGGCTGAAAGAGATCATGAAGGAGCACAAGCTTGAGAAAGATTTTGCTCTAAAGGCTCTGTATCACTCTGAGGTTGCATCAGGCGGCAAATATCAGACAGCTTATCAGGCGCTTGACCCGGATAAAAAATAGTTTATTACCAATGGATCTGGTTCTCCGAACGAAAAGAAATGCCTTGCCCTTTTTTCCACCTTAAGGTTTCTTTATAATAGGGATGGGGTGAAGCGTATGGCACGGGAACGAAAGTTTTCCACCAATGATTTATTTGCAGCGGTAAAGCATATTTTAATTCAGCATGGCTACGAAGGATTCACTTTTAGTCTTTTGTCAGAAAGGCTTGAGGTTTCTAGGGGCGCTATATATAAATACTATCAAAATAAAGAGAATTTAATAACCGATTTTATGGTCCGCGAAATGCAGCTGTTTATAGCTGACCTGCAAAAAATTGAAGAACAAACAGGATTTGAGTCCCAATTCGATTTTCTTCTGGATATAATTTTTAAGAAAAAAGAAGTACATCAGCTCATCGGTGTGGCTCAGCACATTTTAGCCAGTCCAAATGAAGAAATTTATGAGAATAAAGAGAAGTTAAAGAAAATCCCGCTGGAAATGTATCAATCTTTACAAGGTTTTATAAGACTTGGAAAAATAGAGGGAAAAGTAAAGCCTCATCTTCCCGACAGCCTTCTCCTGGGTATGATTCTTCAAACAATCGCAATCCCGAATCACTTTAGAATTCCAGAGGCAGAGTGGGTCGGCTCCATAAAGGAAATCATCAGCCAGGGAATGTTTACGAAGTCATAATTGACACAAATGTCACTTTTGCATAATAATAAAAGTGGCAGATGTGCCAATTATTTTTTGTTTAAAGTGACATATGTGTTACTTTGGTGAGTTGAGTTATGGCGAAAAAGCAGGAGGGAGATCAATTATATGAATGCGTTTTTACAGTCCGTAACGGACCGTGTGTCATCAAAAAGGGGAATGTGGACAACACTTGCCATCTGGCTCGCACTTACGGTACTACTTGCGATTTTGGCCCCGAGCGCGAAGGATTACGAAACATCCAGTATAAGTTCACTCCCATCTGATGCAAAATCCGTTCTTGCTCAAAAGAAGGCAGATCATTACTTTAAAGGTAATGACGGTCTTCCTGCTATATTAGTTTTTCAAGCAGAGCATAAGGAAATTATGCTTTCGCAGTTCGAAACATTTCTAAAAGAAATTCAGCAGATGGATGGAATTAAAGAGGCTGTTCCTATCACTACTATGCCGCCTCAAGCAGCAGAAAACTTCATCTCAAAAGATGGCAGTACCGTTCTTCTGCCCTTAACATTTGAGCCATCCCTTGAAACAAAAGAAATAAGAATATTGCTGGATCAGATTACCGAACTTAACAAAAATTCTACAGATTTAACTCTTTATATCACTGGGCCTGCAGGAATTGCGGTGGATATCCTTAATCTCTTTTCCCGGGCGGATCTTGTACTTTTATTATCAACGGTCGTGTTGATTCTAATCCTGCTGATTGTTATTTATCGTTCTCCATTATTAGCTCTGATTCCGCTGCTCGCGGCAGCTTTTGTATATGAAGTTGTCAATGGTGCACTGGGAATCATGGGAAAAGCAGGATTACAGGTAAGCAGCCAGACGTTTTCCATTATGACCATCCTGTTATTTGCAGCCGTTATTGATTATTCTTTATTTGTTTTTTCACGGTATCGTGAAGAATTGAAAAAGCATGAGAGTAAATTTAACGCCATGCAGCTGGCTATGAGGGAAACCGGATTGCCTGTCTTCTTTTCAGGGGGGACCGTTTTAGCGGCCATGCTTGTTTTGTTCTTTGCTAAATCCGGGGATTATCGAAATTTCGCTCCTGTATTTGCAACGGCCATGCTCATTATCATGCTGGCTTCCATTACACTGGTGCCTGCCTTGTTTGCCTTATTTGGAAGAAAGTCGTTCTGGCCTAGAATTCCAAGGGTAGGAGACAAAACTGCAGCCGCTAAATCGGTATGGGGCAGGATTGGCCATTTCGTAGTTAGAAAACCAGTGCTGTCCATTGTGGTGATTGGAGTCATTCTGCTGGCAGCCGCACTAAACATGTTCAATCTAAAATATGAATTTGATACGATAAAGTCCTTCCCAGAAAATATGTCTTCAAGAATGGGCTATGAGATATTAGAGGAGAAGTTTGAAAAGGGTGACCTGGCCCCGACAACCGTATTGTTTGAGGCTGATGAACCGGTATCTTCCCGGCAGCAGGGCGCTTTGCTCAAGGAACTCTCTGACCAGCCGCTGGTGAGCACCGTCCGTCCAAATGGAGTGTCTGCTGATGATAAAGTCATTCAATATGATCTGACATTTACGGAAAACCCGTATGCAGCTGAAACGATGGACGCATTAGAAAAAATGAGAAATAAATCAAGTGAGCTGCTGGAGGGAAGCAATCTGGAGGGAGAACTTCACTTTGCTGGAGAAACAGCTGAGAAAGTAGATGACCGAGCAGCGAATGACAGAGATCTAGTGGTGATCGTCCTGCTTGAATCACTCCTCATATTCATACTGTTAATTATTCTGACCAGGTCTATTAAAATGCCAATCTATATGATGGGTACTATTTTAATCTCGTTCCTTGCGGCAGTTGGTTTAGGCATGTTCCTTAGCAGCCTGTTCTTTGATATTGCTGCAATCAGTAACCGGGTACCGCTTTATGCCTTTGTCTTCTTAGTTGCCCTTGGGATTGATTACAATATTATGTTAATCTCAAGATTTATAGAAGAACGCGGGAAATATTCCGTAAAAGAAGCAGTCGAAATAGCCGTCTCAAACACAGGCGGAGTTATTTCATCGGCTGGTATTATTCTTGCAGCTACTTTTGCTGTCTTGATGACACAGCCCATCCAGTTATTATTCGTTTTCGGCTTTATTGTTGCGGTAGGCATTCTGCTTGATACATTCCTAATTAGGGGCATATTGCTCCCAGCGTTAATCGTACTTCTTGAAAAAGATACAGCTTCAGTAAAGGAGCGGGCTGCATCTAAATAATCATTTGAGGATAGCCATGAAGCCATTCGGTTTCATGGCTTTTTTGTTCAGTGGAAATTCTGCATATAAGATCATCGAATCTAAAGGAGCAACGTATTACGGAATCGCTATGGGATTAGCCAGAATCACTAGAGCCATCCTAAAAAACGAGCATGTTATTCTGCCGGTTGGGGCTATATTAGATGGGGAATTGGGGCACCGTGACGTATGTATCGGCGTACCATTTGTAATTAACCGGAGCGGGATCAAGAGCATTGTAGAGCTAACCTTAAACGATAGCGAAAAAGAGAAGCTGGCAAACTCTATTAAAAACTTAAAGACATTCAAGCTAAAGTTTGGCAGTAGGTTCAATATTCTTATTTAAGGGAGTCTTAACTATGTTAGTAGGAACTTTCCATCCGTTCGATAATCTGGCCGTCTCTGCAGCCGTTGCCGCAATACCAATCCTTTCACTTCTCTCTACTGCCGGCCATATCATAGGCAAAACCCATCACCCTTAGTTTCTGCAAATACAGCAGGGGGAGTCATGTCGAAGCTTGTAACTCTACAATCCATTGCCATAACATCAGCCGCAGCAGGCGAAACAATGAAACGGCCTTTGACACTTCAACTCCTGTTTTGGACCGTTAGCGTTTGTTGTTAGGGTCATTCTAGTGATGTAAAAGACAGAAGCGATATCTTATGAGGAATCGCTTCTCAGGCGCTGTCGAGAAAATCTCGGCGGCTTTTCTACTGTTTGGATATACGCGCATCGATCCAGCCTGGGCTGGTGCAAACATCTGGTTCCTTGCACGGTATCGGACCCTGCATGGTCTTGCCGGGGGTCATCGAAGCGCTGCCGTTTACAGAGAATTACCGCTCGGCATAAGCATATTCTTAAAATGAAAAGCATAAAGAATGCTGGGTAAGCATAAGGCACCAAACATAAGCATAGGAGGAAGGCAGATAATCATAAACTATGAAAACATAAGCATAAGATCAAGAAACGTAAGCATAAACCTCCAACATATAAGCATATCTCAATATAAGTTAAGCATAAACCCTTTTGTGTGCTTCTACTTCTATCAAATTTAATAAAAATGCTTTCCGAAAAGCCTGTTTTTCCATAGCTGGGGATTCAAGCTGCCAAAAGGGGTACCAATAATAGGGCTCATCCGTTAAAAATATTTGTTTTTCGGTGAAAATCGGCCGGAATTTCACCGTGCTAAAGCACTCGTTCGACCTCGAAAGTTCACACGGAAGCGGAAAACATCACTAAATTCGCTAAGTCTTTTAAAATGGCAAACTTTCTTTTTATCTAACGGACTTCTCCTTCCATAGGAACCACTTTTATTATTGTTGAATAACAGGTGCCTGTATGCCTAGCTTCGGGAACCGCCAGGCGTTATCGAATACCAGGTCAATAGTACGGTTTATTTCAGTAAAGCTTACTAACCCATAATCAGTCATAAATAGATTACTTGCTATTGCTTCAGTTTCTAATTCCTGGCTTGTTTGCTGATCCTTAATGATTAGTGAGTTTCCTTGTATAGAGACCTTATAAGTATCTCTCCCGTTACTAAATGTGCCTTCATAGTTAATCCAGTCAGCTGTATTGGCGGTATAAATCTGTTTAAACTCTGGTGATGCCTTTCCATTTATCATGATACATTTAGATGGCTGCTCAGCGGAACAGGCGGGAAAGCCAACAGTGAAAGTAACAGCACCGTTATGGTCCCGGGTATAATAAGTGTCGATGCTGTGTCTCAATAAATCGTATGTTTGGTCATTATGCTTAAGAAACCAGTTTCCATCATCTTTTAAAATAGTAATAAGACCCTTATAGCTGTGTAGAAAGGTTCCTTCATAGGCTGATAAATCGGGTAACCCTTCGGAAGGGGCTGAATCAATATCATCTTGACTGCTTTGGTCTAATAATGCGTCCACTATCTTATATCCGGCCTGGAAGATGTTTTCTCCGTTTGCCAATGCAATGACGGCAATCCCTTTTTCGGGAACTAGGATAAACTGGCTGGAGTACTGACTTCCATACTGTCCGTAATGCCAGAACCGTTTAATTCCGCCTTTTGATTCCTGGAAGAATGAAATGCCGCACCCTGCATCCGTTAACTTGAACCATCTAGTCTGCTGAGTTCTCATCTCTTGTAAAGAGGAGGCAGAAATAATCTGCTGGCCCTCGTATACGCCTTCCTGCAGATGCATCAGTGCGAACTGGCATAGATCTTTTATAGAGGAAAAGGCATAATACGAAGGATAGCTTTCCATGTCATTGTAAAATTGATGCAAAACTTCCAATTCTGCACGGTCATTCTTATGATGAGGCATTGCTAAGGGGTAAGTCATGGCTTTCAACGGATCATAAGTAGTCTGTGTCATCTTTAATGGTTCAAAAAGAAGTTCCTGCATGAGGGACGCAAACGGCTTGTTCGTTACCTGCTCTGCAACAAATCCGGCGATATTCAGTGCATGATTGCCATAGGAGTAGGCAGTTCCTGGATGGAAAAGGACGGGCAGCGTTGGCACCACTTCTCTCATATATTCATCAAGAGTGTGCTCGCTGCTTAAGTCACCTCCTGTGGGCAGTCCAGATGTATGAGATAACAGCATACGAATAGTAATTTCATTGGACCATTCCTGGTCAGCAGCCGTAAACCATGGTACATATGCCTGTACAGGCTGGTCTAAATCAATCAATCCTTTTTCCACCAGCATCATGACAAGAGTTCCCGTAAAAAGTTTGCTTACGGATGCGATACGAAACAGCGTGTCGGTCCGGATGGGGGAACCCCATTCCTCAACAGCAGTCCTTCCGAACCCTTTTGCAAAAATAACCTCGCAATCTTTAATAACAGCCACTGCCGCCCCTGGAATATTATTTACTTTCATTGAATCTTCCATAATAGTTTGCACTTTTTCAAATAAATCGGTCATCACTCAGGTCTCCTACATATACATTGTGTTCGGTAGATAATTCAATAAAGGAAAGAGAAGTTCCTGCTTTATTTGATGTATTTCTTGTATAGGTATACCAGCCAATGGTAAACGTCCTATAAAACTTTGAATTCCTGGGTTAGTGAGCTATTAATAGGCAGAGGGAACAGAGAAATGTCAAATTAAAAAAGATGTCCCCTGTTCAATACAGAGATCATCTTCTTGAGGAAGTATAATAATTTTTTTAAAAATGAATGTCCTTTACAAGTATACAGATTGTCAAAGACCTGTAACTTATTATTCATCCGTTTTGTAAAATTAAAATTTGCATTTTTTAAGTTGCTCTTAAATCTTCAATAACACATTTTCATTAGTACTTACTATTTGCTTCATATAACTTAAAATTTCACTCCGAAGATCCTCATGCTGAAGAGCGAAGTCAATCGTGGTTTTAACAAAACCAGCCTTCTCTCCAACATCATATCTTTTTCCTTCAAAATCAAATGCATAAACCTGTTGAATTTTGTTTAACTTCTGAATGGCATCAGTTAACTGTATTTCTCCGCCCGCTCCAGTTTCATGCTGGTTTAAAAACGTAAATATTTCAGGTGTTAGAATATAACGGCCCATTATTGCCAGATTAGACGGAGCTGTTCCTTGAGCAGGTTTTTCAACAAAGTTTTGTACTTCGTACCGTCTACCTTCTTGTGAAATTGGATCAATAACTCCATAACGGTGAGTTTCCTCATTAGGGACGGATTGGACCCCTATTACAGATGAAGAAGTGTGCTCAAATATATTTATTAGCTGCTTTAAACACGGTGTTTTGCTTTGAACAATATCATCACCTAGTAGAACAGCAAATGGTTCATTACCGATAAAGTTGCGTGCACACCAAACAGCATGCCCAAGGCCCTTTGGTTCTTTTTGACGTATATAATGAATATCAGCAAGGTTTGTAGAATACTGGACCTTATCGAGTAAATCAAACTTCCCTTTTTCTATTAAATTTTTCTCAAGCTCTGGTGCGTAATCAAAGTGATCTTCAATTGCCCGTTTCCCTTTTCCGGTTACTATAATAATTTCTTCAATTCCTGAACGGATTGCCTCTTCGACAATATACTGAATAGTTGGCTTATCAACAATAGGCAGCATTTCTTTAGGTTGAGCCTTAGTGGCAGGTAAAAATCTAGTGCCAAAACCTGCTGCAGGAATGATTGCCTTTTTTATTTTCATAAGAGCTCTCCTTAATAGTGAGTATTTTAGATTTCTTAAATTTTCCGAGAGTAATCATAGTATATAGCTTCCCACTTTTTTCTTTATCCTAGTAATATAAATGATGTTAGTAACCTACTAATTAAGCAGTATGTCTGCCTCGTAAAGTCCAAATTTGGTAAAGCATAAATAAAGATGTATAAATTGTTAAATAGGTCAGTGCTATCCAGCCAGCTTTTAAATAAGGTTGTATAGCAAGCTGTACGGACTCACTTGTTAAGTAACTTCTATAATCAAAGCATAAGTAAACAATAGCTATAATTAAAAGAGCTACAATTATAATACCTTCAACAAGTTTGCTTCGTGTAGCACCTCTCTCGGCATTATACTGGATGGCCCATCCGTCTTTTTTGTTTGCAGATAATTTTCCTAACCATACATTAGCAAACGTAATTAAGTTGACCCACAAATAGATTTCAGGACTGATCAGTAAAGCTGCTAATATTACGTCTATTATTCGATGCATTGGGGTCTTAATTGCTAAAATAGTATTGAGGACAGATGCAAGTGCCACTGGAATAACCCATATCCAGGACCAATAAAATTGATCGGTCGCAAGGGAAAGAGCTAATAAAATTATGAACAACAAGCGTACGCTAAGGTCAATGAACGTTTTTATTTGCGATCTCCATATTTTTCCTTTGTGGTTTGATTTTACTCCTATATCTTTGTTTGTAAGTAGTTCTACAGTTCCTGATTGCCATTTATTCCTCTGCTGCCTAAAGGTGTGATATGATTTCATTGCATCTACAAAACAGCGAGCAGTTGGACTAATTAGTGTTTTCCACTTTGATTTTTGGATTTGCCAAGTTAATAACATGTCTTCTACATCACTTTCATCCTGCCAAGGACCATCTAGCTTATTTTCTTCAATAATGTCTTGTAATGCCTCAGGTCTAAATAATGTTGCTTGCCCGCCTAGTACATATGTACTTCCACCTCTGTATTGAAGATCTAATAGCCAGCTTGCCATGTCTTGTTTTTGTTGATGTGTCCACCAACGTGCAATTGCTCCACCATACTCCCCAGTTCTAATCTTTTCCTCGTAATGAACATCATCCTTTGAAATTAAACTTTTCTTTTTTGGCATTCTCATAGTATATTTAGCCATCACTCCACCAATATTTCGAGAACTCATTAACCCTTCCCATAATTGAGTTAGTGCATCTGGGGCAAGCCTGCTATCCGCATCCATGCCAAGTATCGCTTTAACGGATGTCTTATAATATTCCTGATAAATAGTCAGTTTTTTATCATATAAATCCAAAGGGTCCCCATATATACTTTTCCATGCAGCATTTAACGCTCCTACTTTTCTGTGTTTATTGTTTTTTGTAGTTAAAACTTTTAATCTTAATCTAAACTCCTCTCCTGCCTCTAATGCGACTTCTTCTGTCCTATCCGTGCAGTTATCCGCAATGACAATAACATCAAGCTCAACATCTCTTGGCAAGGTTTGGTCCCCTAAACCAGCCAAACAGTCTCGAATTGATTTCTCTTCATTATGCGCAGGAATAAATGCTAAAATTCTCGGTTTCATATACGTATGTCTGACATTGGAAGCATTTGAAACAATTGATTCGTTTGCAAAACTAAATGCGTTTTTCATTCATTATCCTCCCAACATATAAAAGTCTTTCTATAGGCAGCAATTCTATTGAAGATATTAGTATCCTCTTTAAATGCTATCTTCCGAAATATCTTGCTACTAGTAGCTGTGTTCACTAAAGAACTTAATTCAGCAATTATTGTTCTTTTTATCGAACGCTTAATAGGAGTATAGTGGAAAATAGAGAAATTTAAAAATTCTAAAAATAGGTAAAATGGCTTATTTAGTATCATTTTATGTATGTTTTCTCGTTTTCTCTCTCATTTCCTCATTTTTTTGTATTTTATTAAGAACTAAACGTTCTATATAATGAATGGATATTGATCAGATTTTTCGAAATGCATTAAAAGGAGAAGGGGTATGATAGGGAAAGAGATAAAGCGGATAAGACAAAAAAAGGGCTATTCCATTTCTAAACTGGCAAAAATGGCCGATGTTTCGAAGTCATATTTAAGTCAGATTGAAAGAGGACTGCAAACCAACCCCTCTTTACAATTCTTAATGAAGATATCAAAACCACTCGATACGAACTTTGAAAATCTATTTGTTGAGAATAAACATATTACGGGTATCGGGGATGACTTGGATGAAGAATGGAAGCTTCTAATTACACAGGCAATTAACGCAGGAATGAGTAAAGACGACTTTATAAAATATCTTAATTTCATTGAATACCAAAACTGGTTGGACAAAGATGAAGAATGAGAATCTTGTTGTGTACTTGAAAAAATATGAAGTGGATATTTTTTAAAGATGAATTTATTAAGAGACAGGATAATAAAGAGATTAAGACAATACTTAATATTGAATAAACTCTTATAGTGGACTATTGTGATACTGTCGGATATAAGAGTTTATAATTTTTCCTAACAATTTAAGCCGGAGTTTGGTTAGGGTGACATTTGATTCTATATAAATTTTTATGCCGCTTCAACGGATAGTATTAAATTGATTCCTCTTGAAAAATATGGGGAGCACCGGATTCGTTAATAAGATAGAAGTATACTCTATGGTTTTAAATACTATAGAAACCGTGCAACCCATCAAAAAGGGACATCCCCGTTCAGGATATCCCTCCTCAATAAGTATATTAATTTTACGTTAAAGCGTTCATATCCGCTTTTCCTGCATGTTCTTTTTTTCCGTGCATGAAGTAATAAAGAACTATGGATGCCAGTGATAAGACGCCCATGATGATATACAGGGTGCTATAGCCGGTTACTGGAATGATGAAGCCCAGAACATAAGGACCAAACCCAAGTCCAGCGTCTAGAAAAATAAAGAAAGTGGATGTAGCCAGCCCCATCCGGTGCGGCGGGGTTAATTTAACCGCTACAGCCTGGGTGGCTGACTGCATATTACCGAAACCTAATCCGATCAGAACGCCTGCAAGCAGCAGCGTAACGCTGTTACTGACTGTACTTAGAAGCAGCAAGCCGGCCGCTAAGACGATAAAAGCCGGATACATAACATAGTTGGCACCTTTCACATCCATCAAACGCCCTGTGAATGGACGCGAAAGCAATACAGCGATAGCATACACGATGAAGAAGAAACTGGCTGCATCTACAAGATGGACTTCAATGGCATAGAAGTTAATGAAAGAAAGAACACTGGAATAACAGAGAGCAACAGCCAGTGTAACAAGTGCAATAGGCAGTGCCTTAGGCTCTACAAAACTTGAAACGGCAAACCCTTTTACTTGAGGAGTTTTGACTGAGCCGTCCAATGGTGGAACTTGGACGATAAAGGCAATAAGCAAACTGATAATTCCAAGTATGAGACAGAAGCTGAAAATCATCTGGAAGGTTGTATGCTGGCTCATATAAATCCCGATAAAAGGTCCAATGGCTGTGGCAAGGGTCGCACTCATGCTATAATACCCAATTCCTTCCCCTTTCCGCTTGCCTGGTATAATCTGAGCGACAATCGTACCGGTTGCCGTGCTGGCTATGCCGAGTGTAGTGCCGTGTATTAAACGGGTCACAAGCAGAAGGGTGATTCCGCCGTTGACAAAATATAAAAGAGTGGACAATGTAAAGAATATTAACCCGATGAACAATGTCCGCTTCCGGCCGATTGAATCAATAAAACGGCCGATAAACAGACGTCCAATTAAAGTCCCAATTATAAAAATCCCCGTTACAAGTCCGGCCTCGCTTGTAGATGCATCATATTCATCAACAGTATAGACTGCAATGGTTACCATCAATAAATAGAAGATCAAGGTCAATAAAAAATTGACGGAAGAAACAACAATAAAATCCTTCGTCCATAATTTTGATTCTGAAGTATTCACTTTTTTATCCCCTCTCTAAAATTTTTGTCAAAATCTGCACAACATGGCAGGATAGGGAGCATTAAGGAACTCACTATAAATAGTTAACTTAGATAATATTTATAAACTATAACTATATTAATGTACCAAAAAAAACAGCGGCATGTACAGAGTTAGTATCACGAACCCACTATAAAACTAATCTAAAATAGAAATTTACTTTTTTTATGTAATTGATTACATAAAAAACATATCTCTGGAATTGGCTCAGTAATTATCAGTATAGGTATTATTTCTTCCCAGTCTCCTAATCTTTACATGTATCAGTCTTATTTCCGTGTTTATGCTCATTTTTTTCAAAATTACCCCCTTAGATCCAATTGACAGAATATTTGGTATGTATTACCATGTAAATGTAATCGATTACATTTACGGGACATATTAGTAAAGGGAAAGAAAGCAGGGGTTTTAGGGATGGCAAATATACAGCAGGTTGCCAGTTTGGCGGGTGTATCGGTAGCTACGGTATCTAGAGTGGTAAATGGACAAATAACAGTCTCCCCAAAGACAAGAATTAAAGTGGAACAGGCAATCAAGGAACTCAATTATGAACCCAGCATGCTGGGCAGAAATTTGAGAACATCAGAAAGCCGCATTCTCCTAGTCTTGATCCCTACCATTTCAAATCCATTCTATTTAGAAATCATCAGAGGAATAGAGGATATCGCTATCAGCCAGGATTACAATATCCTTTTATGCCAGACTGACACGAATCCTGAACGGGAAAATATTTATTTTAATTTAGTCCGTAAAAAAATGGCTGACGGCATTATTTCAATGGATCCGGCGGTCAACATAGAGACGTTGGTAGCCCTGTCTGAACATCATGCTATCATTCAATGCAGCGAATATACAATCAATAGCGGCATCCCTTTTGTATCAATAGATAACGAAGGAGCATCTTATCGGGCGGTAAAACATCTCATCAAGCTTGGACATGAAAAAATAGCTTTGATTAATACCGATGAAAAATATTTGTATGCAAGACAGCGGCAAATGGGATATCAAAAAGCCCTAGAAGAACATGGCATCCCTGTTGATCAAGGATATATTTTTCATGCGCAGCAAATAGGTTTAGAGTATGGCCAGCAGGCAATGAAAAAAATCTTGGATATGGATGAAATGCCGACTGCCGTTTTTGCTGTATCTGATTTATTGGCAATCGGTGCTCTTAAAGAAATAAACAGTCTGGGATTAAAAGTGCCGGATGATATAGCCCTGGTTGGTTTCGATAAGATCGATTTTTCTAATATGACCAATCCAACTCTCACAACAATTGCCCAGCCTATGTATAAGATGGGAACACTCGCAGCGAAGATGCTGATTAATAAGATTAAAGGCGAGCGGGTTGAAAGCATCATTTTAGACCATGAATTAGTCATTCGCGAATCGACCTCAGGATAGCTTGCAGCTGAGATCAGCGTTCTGTTATTGAAATATTTTAATGATAGAACGCTGGCCTTAGATGTAAAGGAAAACGGTTACATAAAAGGAGAGCTTTTTATTAAAGTAAGGGGGGAATAGGTTTTGAAGAAATGGTTAGTGTTATGTATGTGTTTGGTGACAGTACTTGGTCTGGCGGCTTGCAGCAGCAGTAAAAGCAGCAGTGATGGCGGCAAGAAAGACGATACCTTGAAAATTGGCATCTCTCTTCCATCTGCTACACACGGATGGATGGGTGCATTAATCGACAGTGCCGAAAAGCAGGCAAAAGAATTAAAGAAAAGCGATGGTATTGAGTATGTGCTTACTAATGCGACAGATCCGAACAAGCAGGCAAATGACATCGACGATTTAATCTCCCAGGATGTGGATGCTATTGTGATGCTTCCTATCGAATCAGCTGCCCTTACTCCAGTCGGCCAAAAAATTAAAGATGCAGGCATTCCTTTAGTCATTGTTGACCGTGAATTGGAAAATGATGCAGCCACTGTTGTTGTAAAAGGTGACAATGAAGGGATTGGTGTAAATGCAGGAAAATACTTCATTGAAAAGTTAAATGGAAAAGGTAAAGTGGTCGAAATCACAGGACCGCCAAGCTCAGTTACCGAACAGCGTGGAAAAGGCTTTAAAGAAGCGATGGAAAGCTCTGACGGCATTGAAGTCATCGCTTCTCAGAGCGGTGACTTCTCAACAGAAAAATCCTTGGAGGTCATGCAAAACATTTTGCAGGCAAATTCTCACATTGACGCTGTTTTCACTCAGGATGACGGCATGGCTCTAGGAGTGCTGCAGGCTATAAAAGAAGCTGGCCGTAAAGATATTCAATTCATTACTGGCGCAGGGGGCGGCAAGGCAGTATTTGAAAACATGAAAGAAGACGGCTTGATTACGGCTACATTCCTATACTCACCAACTATGGTTAAAGATGCTGTGAAAATTGCTGCAGATCTAGCAAAAGGCGGGAAACCAACAGAAAAAATGGTGGTAAAGGAAGCTACTCAGGTCACAAAAGAGAACGTCGAAGAACACTATGACCCAGAATCTAAATTCTAAATAAGCGAGAGGGAAATACTATAGTTGTTTTTAGACAGTTATGGTATTTCCTCTTTTCCTATAACGGAGGGATAAATAATATGTCTGCGGATCCTTTCATGATAATGAAGAATATTGAAAAATCTTTTAACGGTGTACCGGTCTTAAAAAAAGTGACCTTGGAGATTCAGCGGGGTGAAATCCATGCTTTGCTTGGTGAAAATGGAGCAGGGAAATCCACCTTGATGAACGTCTTAGGGGGCGTCCACCAGCCGGATAATGGATTAATCAACCTTAACGGAGAAGCTGTTAAAATGACCACTCCCAGAGTCTCTCAGGCACATGGAATCAGCTTTATACATCAGGAACTCAATGTAGTGCCTGATCTGAGAGTCTATGAAAATATGTTCCTAGGTTCTGAGCTGAGGAATAAAATAGGTTTTTTAAAAGTAGAAGAAATGTGCAGGCAGACAAGCAGCGTACTGGAACAGCTTGGAGTCAGCATTAATCCAAAAGAATATGTACGAAATCTGGATACTTCCTATAAACAATTAATTGAAATCGCCAAGGCTCTGCTGCACAAATCATCGCTGATCATTATGGACGAACCGACCTCTTCACTGGCGGAGCACGAGGTAAATCGTTTATTCAAGTTAATGAATAATCTGAAGAACTCGGGTGTTTCCATCATCTATATTTCCCACAAATTAAAAGAAATCAAAAAGGTTTGTGACCGTTATACGGTTCTCCGTGATGGAGAAGTTGTTGGAACGGGATGTATCGAGAATGAAAGTCTGGATACCATTACGAAACTTATGGTTGGAAAATCTATTTCTGAAGACCGTTTTATACACGGACATTCATTTGGGCCCGTGCTGCTTGAAGTAAATCATTTAACGAGTGAAGGATTATTTAACAATATTGATTTTACAGTCCGGAAAGGTGAAATACTGGGCTTTACGGGTTTAGCTGGGGACGGCAGGACAGAACTTTTTGAAAGCTTGTTTGGTTATCGGAAAAATTACTCTGGCAGCATAAAGATAAATAACCAGCCGGTGAAAATAGATCACCCTAGTAAAGCCATAAAAGCAGGAATTGGCCTCGTTCCAAAAGATCGAAAAGAAAATGCCATAATCAAGGATTTGAGCGTTGTACATAATATGAGCTTATCTGCTATGAGAAACTTTGAAAAGTTTGGGTTTATCCGGGATCAATTAGAAAATCAAATCTTTCAATCTTATAAAGAAAAATTGAATATAAAAGTACATAATGCTGGTATTACCATCGACAAGCTAAGCGGAGGCAATCAGCAAAAGGTCATTATTGCGAAGTGGCTTGAAGTAAATACAGATATCATTATTTTTGATAATCCAACTCAGGGGATAGATGTTGGAGCAAAGCAGGAGATTTACCACCATATCATTACATTGGCTGAACAAGGAAAAGCAGTCATTATATTATCCTCAGAAGCGCCGGAGGTTTTAAAGATTTGCCATAACATTTATGTCATGTACCAGGGGGAAATAACAGCCCGATTTAAGGGAGAGGAAGCAACAGAAGATGAAATTATGAGCTATGCAACTGGCTCGAAAAGGGAGGCTCACCAAATTGGCTAATTTAGAACTAAAAGAATACAATCAGCAAACATCAACTACAAAGACCCGCCTCTCTTGGCTGTGGTCAGAGTACAGTGTCATCATTGCATTTTTAATTATTTTTATCGCGGCATCCATTATGAGCCCTAGATTCCTGGATATTAATAATCAGCTGAATATATTGATGCAGGTTTCTATAATAGGAATTGTTGCCCTGGGAATGACGGTTGTTATGCTTTCAGGCGGGATTGATTTATCGGTTGGTTCAGTCCTTGTATTGGTCGGTGTCATTTCGGTACTCGCATTAAATGCTTCCGGAAGCATTTTTGTTGCCATTTTAACTGCATTGGCCATAGGATCAGCAGCAGGCTTTTTAAATGGATTAATGGTGGCAAAAGGCAGGATTGCATCTTTCATTGCCACATTGGGCATGATGGCGGGAGCGCGCTCGATTGCATTATATATTGCCGAGGGAGGCAGTGTGTCAGGAAAAGTATCCGGTTTCACTGCAATTGCCAACAGTGATTTATGGCTGATTGATTACCCAATCATAATCTTCTTGATCATGACAGTCCTTGTCTATGTCCTCATGCATAAAACTCGCTTTGGACGGTATGTGTATGCGCTTGGAAGCAATGAGAAGGCAGCACTCTTATCCGCCATACGTGTTGACCGTGTCAAGCTGGGTGTCTATAGTCTGGCAGGGTTATTAGTGAGTGTTGCAGCGATTATTGAAACATCCCGGCTAAATTCCATATCCTCATCAAGCTCAGGTGTTCAGTACGAATTGGACGCGATTGCTGCTGTTATAATCGGCGGAACGAGAATGACAGGCGGCCGAGGTAAGATCATCGGTACATTCTTTGGGGTTCTGATTCTAGGTATCTTAAATAATATGATGAATTTGATGAACGTCTCACCGCATCTTCAAGGATTTGTAAAGGGATTGATTATTATCGTAGCCGTTTTATTCCAAAAAAGAGAATAGGAGGATCAGTGATTTGGAATTAAAAGCAGGGATTATTGGATGTGGTTCCATCACTAAATTCCGCCATGCACCAGAATATAAAGCCAATCCATATGTGAAGCATATTGTTTTTTACGACCGGAATCCCGAAAGGGCCGAAGCGTTAGCAGCTATGTTCGGCGGCAGTGTCGCACTTTCTGTTGATGAATTGCTAGACGATCCTACAATCGATATCATAAGCGATTGTTCATCCAATGAATTTCATCATATCTATTCCACTAAGGCATTGCTTAAGGGCAAGCACGTTTTATGTGAGAAACCTATTTCTCTAACCATAGAGGATGCAAATAAAATAATTGAAGCAGGTAAGAAATCAGGGAAAATTCTAATGGTCGATCATAATCAGCGATTCACACGTGCACACCAAAAGGCGAGGGAAATTATTGAGAGAGGAGAACTTGGAAGAGTTCTAACGTTTAAAACCACTTTTGGGCACAAGGGTCCTGAGCATTGGGGAATTAACAAAACAAATTCAACATGGTTTTTTAAGAAAGAACGATCTCGTTTTGGAGTCGCTGGTGACCTTGGTATACATAAAGTGGATGTCATACATTATTTGCTCAAAGATCAAATTGAACAAGTCAGCGCATTTCAAGGCGCACTGGACAAAGTTGATGAAAATGGGCTTCCTATCGAAGTTTGCGATAATATCGTCTGTTCTCTAAAAACGGTACAAGGACGCTTAGGCACAGCATCTTTTTCATGGACTTATTATGGAGAAGAAGATAATAGTACGATCATTTACTGTGAAAAAGGAATCCTAAAAATATATCATGGGGACGAATATCAGCTCCAAATCATTTATAATAACGGTGAAATCGTGAATTATCAGTTAGAAAGCATCCAGACAAACGATCATCAGACTAACAGTGGTGTCATTGATGAATTTATTGATTGCGTACGTTTTAATAAAGCCCCGCTGGTTTCCGGCGAAGATGCGCTGGCTTCATTAAAGGTCATATTGGGGATTATGGAAGCAGCAGAAACAAATACGGTGGTTATGATTTAGACAGCCTTTCCTTCCTTGAAGGAGAGGCATTTTTTTTAGGAAGATGAGCGAAAGGTATTGGCAAGTACTGTTTCTAGTGAAAACGTCTTCATACAGTGTATACTAGAATTAATAGTAGCAAAGAAACATCCTTTAAGGGTGGAGACAGAGCACTCATACATTTATTTTACATGATAGGAGTTTATACATAATGAGAATACTAGACGAGAAGTTTGCGGAACACAACGGACAGCCTGTAACAGCTTATACTCTGATAAATGACCAAGGTATGGAGGTAACCGCGATTGACTACGGCTGCATTATTACGAAGATACTTGTTCCGGACCGGGAAGGCAGAATGGAAAATGTGGTGTTAGGCTTTGATACACTGGAAGACTATTATCAGCATTCTCCTTATTTCGGTGCAGTGGTAGGGCGTCATGCCGGCAGGATCGCAAACGCTGAATTTACGTTGGACGGGAACACATACCAGTTAGAGAAGAATAATAACGGCAACCATCTTCACGGAGGCTTACAGGGTTTTGACAAAGTAATCTGGGATACAGAGGTAAAAGAAGAAACAGATTCAATCCGTATTGAATTCACCTATTTAGCCAGGGACGGTGAAGAAGGATATCCAGGAAACCTGCATATGAAGGTAGTATATGAGCTGAATAATCAAAATGAGTTCAAGATTTCTTACGAAGGAGTCAGTGACAAAAAAACCGTAGTGAACGTTACCAACCATACGTACTTCAATCTAAGCGGAGATCTGAAAGAGGACATCCTACATCATACTTTGATGCTAAAGAGCAGCCGTTTTCTAGAGCTTGATGAAGAATTGATTCCGACAGGAGAGCTGCTGTCTGTAGATTCGACTCCTTTTGATTTTAGAAGTGGCAGAAAAATTAAGGATGGAAAAGAGTCAGCACATCCTCAAAATATTCTGGCTGGAAACGGCTACGACCACCCGTTTCTTCTAGATGAACAACAAAACAAGGAAATCCACTTGTTTGATGAAGAGAGCGGACGCAGCCTTGTTATTGAGACTAGTGAGCCTGCGGTTGTCCTGTACACAAGCAATCAGTTAGAGGCAGGGTTCTCCATTCGCGGAACTGCTTCAAGAGAATATCTGGGAATCTGCCTAGAAACCCAGGGTCTGCCGGATTCTTTAAATCATCCGCAGTTCCCGTCGGCTATTTTAGATAAGGATGAGGTATATACATCTCAAACCGTTTATAAATTTTCATCTAAATAAGTGTTGAACTCCTACCCAGTCTACTAGGCTGGGTTTTTACATGGCCGCCTATTCCACCTTTACCTTAATCGTATCAATCGCGTTATATCCGTACCCCTTTCGGTTCCAAAAGGGCGTCATCGGCTGAACTCTACGACAGGAATCGGCTGCTCTTGTCATAATGGTGTATTCACCCTTTTCAGTTACAAACCAAGTGAAGGACCATGACACCCATTGATACTCTGCGTTATGTTCATTCTTTAATTCAGTGTCCACCCAGGTCTCTCCTTTGTCAAAGCTAATCCCGACTCTTGTAATCCTTCCTTTGCCGGTCCAGGCGATGCCTTTAATTACGTTTGTCCCGGTATTTAAAATCTCCATATTCAGAGGTTTTTGAATGGTGGAGTTAACATGGATCCCTGTAACCGGAAAAGCCTGTTCATCATTGGTTTTATTTGGGTAATATACATAATCAATGGTTTGAAATGGACCTGCGAATTTAGAGTCAATGAAGGTGATTTGCTTAATCCATTTAACAGATGCCATCGCATACCACCCTGGCACAATCAGCCTTAATGGATATCCGTGCTTAAACGGTATGGGCCTGCCGTTATATTCATAGGCAATAATGGTGTCTGGATGCAAAGCCTTGTTTAATGGGAGGCTTCTTGCATACGCATAGACGTTGTCCAGGTCTTTTCGTTCTCCGAAATCGTGACCCTCTATCACCACTTCAGCGGCTTCTTCTCTTATGCCTGACGCTGCAAGCAAGGTTTTAAGAGAAACGCCCTTCCAAGTTCCCTGGCTGATTGCTCCTTTTTCCCATTGTTCACCAAATACCTTTGGCTCAAATAAATTCCGCTTATTCCCGGAACATTCCAGTACAGCCTTTATGGTCTTTGAGGGCATGTTCATAATGTCTCGCAGGGAAAATAATACAGGTGAATCAACCAAACCTATTATCGGCAGAAAATAATGTAACGCCGTTAATGCAGGATAAGGAAAATGATTTCGTTTATAAAAATAGGGGTAATCTATTGTATCAGACCGAAGAAAATGAATAGGTGTTTCCTGATTTTCCGGTTCTATATTCCTTGTAGTGAGATAAGGCTTTGCTCCAGGCTTAGTCATAGGTACCTCCGATTATTTAGGATGGTACTTCAAATGTATGCTGCTTTCATCTATTTTGGGCCAGTCCCGATATGAATCAGCAGAACGGATACTAAACTGATGGACCTTTTTATTAAAGGCGCCTTTCTAAAAGATTGTTGTTTGTTAATAAATTCTGTGAACTTACCCTATTGTTAAAGTCGAGGAGGCTTAGCGCCCGCCCCTAAGGTCCGCGAGCATCCTGTAGTGGAAACCAACCCCCTTGTTCAATAACAACAAAGTTTGCGAAGAGTGAGTAAAGACTCTCAACAGAAGAATTGGAATTAAATGAGCGGCGGATAAAGCTTTAGAAAGGCCCCATCAGGGGTATAACACAAAAGTAAATTATATGTTATCCATACCAGCAAAAATTGAATAGGGAGGAACCACTATGCAATGGAAGGGAAGAAGAGGGAGCTCAAACGTCGAGGACCGAAGAGGAATGGGCGGTAAAACAATCATGGGAGGCGGTATCGGCGGCATCATCCTTGTGCTGATCATTACCCTGATGGGAGGCAATCCTGGCGACCTTTTAGGCAATATGACAGATCCTGGGTCAAATTCGAGTGCACCTTACGAAGAATCTGAGCGGGAGAAGGAGCTTGCTGATTTTGTATCCGTGGTGCTGGCAGATACGGAGGAAGTTTGGTCAGAACAATTCAAGAAGGAAGGTCTGCAATATAAAGAGCCGACCCTCGTCCTATATACTGACAGTGTTCAGTCTGCATGCGGGACAGCGGGATCATCGGTAGGTCCATTTTACTGTCCCGGCGATCAAAAGCTCTATATTGACCTCAGTTTTTATGACGAACTTCAGCAAAAATTCCAGGCCCCAGGCGACTTCGCCATGGCTTATGTGATTGCACACGAAGTAGGCCATCATGTACAAACCTTACTCGGAACCACAGAAAAGCTGGAACCTCTCCGTCAAAGACTCAGTCAAACCGAGTACAATAAATACCAAGTCCGCTTTGAATTACAGGCTGATTATCTGGCAGGCGTCTGGGCCCATCATGCCCAGGGTATGGACTTGCTAGAAGAAGGAGATCTGGAAGAAGCCCTAACTGCAGCGAGCGCCGTCGGAGATGACAGCATCCAGAAAAAAGCGCAGGGGTATGTGGTCCCAGAGAGCTTTACTCATGGCACTTCTGCCCAGAGGAAAAGCTGGTTTTATAAAGGATTTGAATCCGGCACTATTGAAGGCGGCGATACCTTTAAGGCTGGGAATTTATAAGTAAAGCACCAAAAGCATTCAAGAGCCGGGATCCATATTGGATTCTGGCTTTTTTGGCCAAATCAAAAGTGACGAGAGTATTGTATTAGGCATGACGTTTATGTATATGATGAGCACTAAGGTAAATGCAGCGGCTGGAGCTGGCTGTTGCTGCGGGGATATAAGCATATCATCCATATGGTAAGCATAAAGCCCATAACATCAGCATAAAGCCGATAAGATAAGCATTGGATTACTGCATATAAGCATAAAACCTCTAAAGATAAGCATAAACCTCGGAAACATAAGCATAAACCTTCGGAACATAAGCATAAGCCTCCAAAACATAAGCAAAAAATGTCAGCCAATAATTAAATCGCCAAAAAAATCCGACGAAAATATATAAAAGTACTGTCTCTAGAGGCGGTCAAAACACTTTTTTAAAATTTCCCTCGAAAATACACGAATAATCCAAGTTTCACCAGGCCATTAGTTAAAAACCCCCCCCTATTTGCCAGGTCAGGTTCGCGGCTTGTTAATAAAGTCATCACTGTAAATTTTAATAGTCAGATCAAAAATGTGCTTCCTATTTAAATTAAGCCTTTTTTCCGTATTCGACAAAAAATGAACCTATGTTGTAATATGAGATAACTAATTAGCTTGAAGGTGAAAAAGATGGTTAATCTTATTCCGTTAATGATTGAAAGAGTCGGAGTGATCTTGATTGTAGTGTTTCTGCTCTCTCAAAGTAAAACCTTCCGACAGATCATTCACAGAGATCAAGGTGTTAAAGATAAGGTCATACTGATTGCCATATTTGGGTTGTTTGGAGTGATCAGTAATTATACAGGGATTCAAATCCACTCAAATTCAGCAGCAGAAAATAGCTGGCTGATCGGTATAGAGCCTGATAGTGCGATTGCAAATACTAGAATAATGGGGATAGCGATAGGGTCACTTCTGGGCGGACCGATTGTCGGGCTCGGTATAGGAGTGATTGCCGGTGTCCACCGGTTCTTTCTTGGGGGCTTTACTGCAGCAGCCTGTGCCATTTCAGCCGTATTAGCTGGGGCTGCAGCAGGGTGGTTTGGATTGTCACGAAGGAAAAAAAACGTGATTACCCCTGCTTTTGCTGTTGGCATCGGGATGCTCATGGAAATGACACAGATGGGCATTATCCTTCTCGTAACCCGGCCGTTTGACCCTGCGTGGGATTTAGTGAAGGTAATAGGCATTCCAATGGTCGCTGTAAACGGTCTGGGTATGCTTCTTTTCATGCTGATTATTCAATATATCCTGCGTGAGCAGGAACGTGCAAAGGTGCTTCAGACCAGCAAGGCATTCTATATCGCGGACCGGACTCTGCCTTTTTTCAGGCAGGGGTTAAATCAGGAATCCTGCAGGGAAGTGGCTGTCATCATGCTTCAGCTGACAGACGCCGACGCAATCGCCATTACAGATTCAGAGGGTGTGCTGGCCCATGTAGGTGCAGCTTCAGACCATCATGTGCCCACCAAAGGATTTTCAACAGAGCTCACGAAAAAGGTTCTTCGGGAAGGCAGGGTGCTGACAGCTAAAAGCCGGGAAGAAATTTTGTGCAGGCATAAGCCCTGTCCGCTAAGGGCAGCCGTTGTGCTGCCGCTGATGGTGCACAATAAAACGGTGGGAACGTTAAAATTGTATTTTAATAATCCAAGCGATCTTACGGAAGTGGAAAAGGAACTGGCTGAGGGTCTCGCCAACTTATTCTCAACCCAATTGGAGCTTGCGGAGGCCGAACAACAGAGTAAATTGCTGAAAAACGCTGAAATAAAAGCCCTTCAGGCACAGGTTCATCCGCATTTCTTATTCAATGCCATTAATACCATTTCTGTTCTATGCCGGACAAATCCGGAGAAAGCACGAAAATTATTGCTGGAGCTCAGTCAGTTTTTCAGAAGCAACCTTCAGGGTGCAAGGCAGATCCTGATTCCATTAGAAAAAGAAATTGAACATGTTAAAGCGTATCTGTCTCTAGAGCAGGCCAGATTCCCGGATAAATATGAGGTTCTATTTGAAATCGAACAAGGTCTGGAAAAAAGCCATGTTCCGCCTTTCATCCTTCAGCCGCTGGTAGAAAACAGCATCCGTCATGCGTTTTCAAGAACTAGGATCAAGGGTGAAGTGATGGTCAAGGTCTATTCCGATGAACATTTCCTGCACATTGAAGTCAGTGACAATGGTAAGGGCATTCCTCCTGAAAAGCTGGAGCTGTTAGGGAAAGAGGCGGTTGAATCCAGACATGGCACAGGCACGGCACTGGTTAATATTCGCGAACGCTTAACCGGCATCTATAACAAGGAAGCCTTGTTTGAAATAAAAAGCCGAAAAGAGACAGGTACGGAAATCGCCATTAGTATTCCTCTAGAGAAAAAAGGAGCATGGGACTATCATGATGACAGCATTTATAGTAGATGATGAACCGCTGGCAAGAGATGAATTAAGGTATCTATTATTAAGGACGCGTGAAGTGGAGGTGCTCGGTGAATCGAGCAGTATGTTCGATGCATTAGAACAGATTAAAGGACTGAAGCCCGATCTTGTCTTTCTGGATATCGAGCTGTCTGAGGATAGCGGACTTGAGGTTGCAGCGCAAATTAGAGAAATGGAACATGTACCCGCTATTATTTTTGCCACAGCCTATGATGAATTTGCCCTGCAGGCATTTGAATTGAATGCTGTTGATTATGTATTGAAGCCATTTGATGAAGAGAGGCTCAGGCAGACTCTTGATAAAATAAAGGCCATCAGAACGATTGGTGGTATCGCAGCACCAGCAGCTGCAGGAATCAGACCAGCTTCCGAACAGCAGCTTGGAAAGCTCGCCGTAACTTCCGAGGACAAAATTGTCCTGGTTGATAAAGGATCCATTGTATATATTGCTACCGCAGAAGGAAAAACACTGGTTAAAACAATGGAAGCCGAATATAAAGTTTCTGATACTTTGACTGCGGTCGAAAAAAAATTGCATGCCCACGATCTGGTGAGAGTGCACCGAAGTTATCTTGTAAGCCTGAATCATATCGCTGAGATCGAACCGTGGTTCAATTCGACTTACAATTTGCTGATGAAGGACGGTTCCAAGGTTCCAGTCAGCCGGACATATGTGAAGGATTTAAAGCAGCTGATTGGTTTTTAACCTGGACAACGGCTACACCAGATATGACATCATTAGGAAACTTTAATGTATTCTGCTGATGATATTGGGAGATTTCTTGAGCTGAACGAAGCTCTACACCCATATACGGCCTGTGTATTTCTCCGTAACGTTCAAGATCTTCGATAACTGGAATTGCGGTATTGATCGGAATGGATAACCCGATTCCCTCAACTGCATTCTGGGCAAGCAAAGGGCAGCACTCCATGTACCAATGAAATGTTAGAGCGCTTTTTAAAAACCAGAGAGCTATATGTTAAAATAAATTAGCTGTTTTTTACTAAGGCTCTTTTCTAAAAGATTGTTGTTTTTTTTAAGTTTTTTACGGCACCCTATTGTTCAGTCAGGTCGATTGGAGCGTAAAGTGCGAGACTCCTGCGGGAGCAGCGGGACAGGTGAGACCCCGCAGGCGAAGCCGAGGAGGCTCACCGCCCGCCCCGCGGAAAGCGAGCATCCTGGAGAGGAAATCAACCTCTTGTTCAATAGCAACAAAGTTTGCGAAAACAGCCTTTACAAAAATGAGCCTTGTAAAGGGCTCTTTTTTTGCTGGTGAATGAATAATTGAAGCCAGCCGGAACTCACCATCTAAAGAAATCTCCAAAATAGGCTAATAGCTTACGAATTTGAAAACGCTCGCATTGCATTTGGGCCCTCCATTTTTGCAACTCACCTTTCATTTTTTGTTTGTTATCGTGAAAACGCTGTCAAGCTGTTTTCATGCGGTATATTCAAGATGTACAAAGTTATGGGGGTGCTTGAAAATGAATGCGATTACAATGGTAATTGGCTCAATATGTATTCTTATGATAGCTTATCGATTATATGGTACATTCATGGCCGCTAAGGTCTTAAAATTAAAACAAATGGATGAACTCAAACAAACACCGGCCCACGCGCTGGATGATGGAAAAGATTATGTTCCTACAAATAAATGGGTTGCTTTTGGACACCATTTTGCAGCCATAGCTGCTGCCGGTCCTCTTGTAGGTCCGATCCTTGCGGCGCAATTCGGTTATCTGCCATCCTTACTCTGGCTGTTAATTGGAGCGGTAATCGGCGGGGCGGTCCACGATGCTGTCGTTCTTTTCGCTTCTATGCGTCAAAACGGTGAATCCTTAGCAGAAGTTGCCAAGAAGGAATTAGGACCCGTAGCGGGCTTCTGTACAGGCCTGGCGATGCTATTCATCATTACCATTACAATGGCTGGCTTATCCATGGTTGTTCTTCATGCTTTGGAAAACAATCCGTGGGGAACTTTCGCCGTAGGGATTACGATTCCGATTGCAATGGGCGTAGGCTTGTATCATCGAAAAACAGGAAATCTAAAAGCTGCTTCCATCGTTGGATTTGCGCTGATTATGCTTGCCGTTTTCTTTGGACCTGCCATTCAAGGGACGTTCTTAGGCGACCTGCTGACACTTGATGTAAAGCAGTTATCACTTATTCTTCCAATCTATGCGTTTTTCGCAGCAGCATTGCCAGTCTGGCTATTGCTTGCACCACGCGATTACTTGAGCAGTTTTATGAAAATCGGTGTGTTTGCGGCATTAATCGTCGGAGTATTCGTTGTAAACCCAACGATTCAATTCCCGGCTTTAACAGAATTTGTTCATGGCGGAGGTCCAATCCTAGCCGGTCCGGTCTGGCCGTTCATTTCGATTACGATTGCCTGCGGAGCAATCTCAGGATTCCATGCCTTTGTTGGATCCGGGACAACGCCAAAAATGCTGGACCGCTGGAATGATATTAAAGTAGTCGGCTTCGGAGCCATGCTGGTAGAGTGCGTGGTAGGAATCATGGCGCTAGTAGCAGCAACGGCCCTTCAGCCTGCAGACTACTTCGCGATCAACTCCACACCTGAAGTATTTAAAACATTAGGAATGCAGACGGTTCATTTACAAGAATTAAGCAAAGAGATTGGGTTGAGCCTGGAGGGACGTACAGGAGGGGCAGTTACACTTGCCGTTGGGATGACGTATATCTTCACAGAGATTCCTTGGTTCAGTAAGCTGGCATCGTTCTTCTTCCAATTCGTTATTATGTTCGAAGCACTATTTATCTTAACCGCGATTGACTCTGGTACACGTGTTGCCCGCTACTTGATCCAGGACTTCGGAGGAGCTTTCTACAAACCGCTCAAGCGGGTAGACTGGCTGCCAGGTAATATCTTTGCAAGTGCGCTTGCCTGCTTCTTATGGGGTTACCTGCTATTTTCAGGAGACATTGGTTCTGTATGGGCACTATTCGGAGTATCCAATCAGCTCATGGCTTCAATCGGCTTGATTATAGGTGCTACCATTATCCTGAGAATTGCAGACAAACGCCGTTATATGCTGACATGCCTGATTCCGCTGGCATATCTGTACGTAACCGTTAACTACGCTGGGTTCTGGATGGTTAAAAATGTATACCTGAATTCAGCAAATGCAGGATACAGTATCCTTAATGGAATATTATCCATCATCATGCTTGTGCTTGGTGTGATCATCATGGTCACAGCTGTGAAAAACTGGTTCGAAACATGGAATAGCCCGGCTGTTAAGTTGGAAAGACGGACGGCATAACTAAAGATAAAGGCAGGTCACTGTTATAAGTGGCCTGCCTTTATTTTTTTATGAGTTTAGAAGGTATATTCTCTTTCTCATTATCGATTTTATGTTCTGTATACTTGTAAGGAGACTACCGTCACTAGTTTAAGAGTGACTTTCCGGGTTTAAGAGCCAAAATTAAATTTTAAGAGTGAAAATCAACCTTTAAGAGTAAAAACTCAAATTGTAAGAGTAAAAATTCAACTTTAAGAGTTTCGCTCCTTACCTGGCCTGGTGCATACGTTGTCCCATGATATTAAAAAGAAGAACCTCTAAAAGGTGCTTCCCTCAACAATCAGTCCAGCAGCTTCTGAATCACCTTATATGTCAGGTTCGGCACAACTTCCAGAGAATAAGACATTTCCATCCGTTCTAGTTTTTTATGGGCATCCAATCCATAAGGCCCGATATTGATAACAGGTACATTCAGGTCCCGTACGTCACTATAGTCCACGAAATGCTTGGTTCCCCAACCAGGGTTATTGCTGGAAACGGCATTGATTCCTTCATCATCATCACTAAGCGCGATAAAGCTCATGTCAGAAATATAGGGGAAAAAATTTCTTGTAACTATGGGATGCGGATAACTCGGCTGGATTTCCTCCACTGCATGATCTAAAGCCTGAATCAAAGATTCTTCGTCCGCTGTTTTCCCAGTTAACTCTATCCGCGGAGAATAAAGTGACGAGTAGAATAAAATGATGGCCGGGCTTTTATCTCTCATCCATTTCCACGCTTCTTCGACCACTCGGGCAGCAAACATCCGGGTATCTAATTCTGTGTCCAATAAAAGTGCCTGCTTAAACTCTGCCATATGGTTAATATAGGCATCACCATTTTCTTGAACAAGCAGTTGTTCCATTTCTTCATATAGAAGCACTTTAGGCTCCCAAGGGTGATTCGCATAGGGTTCACCGCTTATCGTACAGAATCGCTTATATCGGTCTTCATACATATTTAAAGCATGGCGGAACGCTATCTCAGCCTGTTCTTTTAACTTATGAAGTACATCCTTCGGTGACCATGAATGAATAAAGAAATTGTAATATACGTAAGCCGAAAGAGCTGTCTGAACCGTATAGGAAGGCTTAAGGTCCGTTTGTTTTAAGGAAACCGGAGGCACCGTGGTTTCGCCAAAAGCCTCATTGCATAGTTCTGGATTATAATTAATCTGCCGGGTTAATTCAGCGGCAATGAAGTTTGGATCCAATCCTTCAAAGCAGGAACCCACATGAGTTTCAGCACCTGTAATGTAGAAGGAGGGCAGAAGCTTGCCGACGGTTCCCTTATAAATGTAGCGGTTTTCGTCACCCTCAAACCGCGGGGAAACAAAGTCAGCATTTATGGCTGCTACATAGTTGAATCTGTGTTCTTCCTTCCATTCTTTAAAGGTTTTTAAAGCAGAAAGAACACCGTGTGAGCCATCCTCCTCATCACATTCTGAAAGGAACACTATATTCCCGTCTAACTCGTCAGGATGCTCCGAGAAATATTTGATCAGGTAGAGATGGCTTGCAACACCGCTCTTCATATCCAGGACGCCTCTCCCAAACATCCAGTCACCGGAATCTAAATGCTCTTTTGCGGAGTCAGGGAGATTTTCCCGCAGCAGGGCCTTTTGCAGCTCTTCGGGGGAGCAGGCAACGGTTTTTAATTGGTTAAAATCATCAATACCGACCGTATCCATGTGGCCCATCAAAATAACTGTGCGGTTTGAAGAGCCTTTTGTCCCTTTCACAAAGGCAAGGACATTATATCGTTCCTGTTCGTCTTGAACAGTTGGAACAAGAGCTAAATGGGAAGGGTGTTCTGTGAAATATGGAAAGGAAGAAAGCAGGGTATATAAGGAGTGAGCCATTACTTTTTCGCCATCCGTATTCACTATACTCTCAATGTTAACAAGCTGTTTTGTAAAAGTAAGAACTTCATTGCGGCATTTCAGCATCGTTATTACTCCTCTAGTGTTTTTCTATAAAAATTACTTGTCTATTAAAACCTCAAGAATTGCCCGGGAAATACAATATTAAAAAAATGTTATCATCCCTTGGCTTTTATTTTAGTACCATGGTGACTGGATAGATAGATACCAATAAATACAAGAAGACCTCCAAGAATTTGAGGAAATGTAATGGAATTTCCTGTTAATATACTTATTATTGCAGTAAAAACAGTCAGTAAATTTAAATAAATGGCTGCCTTGCTGGCACCGATATGATTAATGGATATATTCCAGAAGATAAAGGATCCAACCGATGGGAATATACCAATATAGATAATACCCGTTAAAGCCTGACTGCTGAATGAATAATTTAAGTCGGCTGTGAGGACAAACGGGAGAAGCAGGCCCAGCGCAATGAGTACAGAAGCCGCAGTAGCAGAAATGGGCGGGATATGCCTGATTTTTCTGCCGATGATCGAATAAAGAGTCCAGACGAGAATGACCGCAAGCATGATAAGGTCTCCTTGATTATAATCAAGCTGGAATAACTGTTGAAGCTGTCCCTTTGTGAGTACCAGCAGGACGCCCAGCAGGGAGATGACTAAACCGAGGCCATTGATTCTTGTCATGCTTTCTTTTAAGAACAGTGCTGAAAACAGAACGATTAGTGCTGGATTCATGGAGTTTACAATGGCTGCGTTCAGCGAAGTTGTAAATCTAAGAGCTTCGTATAATAGAAAGTTATAGCCGACAATCCCGAGTATTGAAAGGATGAGTAAGATTCTCCACTCCTTCCATACAGTCTTCCAGTTTGGCTTTTCAATGATCTGAGCAAGAGGGAACAGAAGGACTGCTGCAATCAGCCAGCGGGTGAATGTGAGCTGTAGAGGAGGCATTTCAGCTACCACATATTTGCCGAATACATAATTTCCTGCCCAGAATAAATTGGCCAGAATAAGAAACAGGTAGACCGAAGACTTTTTCACAAAAACATCTCCTCAAATAAAAATTCATTTTTCAATAAATATAGCAAACTACCTAAACGATGGGCAATTTTTATTTCGTACAGCTAAATAACTTGGCAGGGAACGGGCGGATGGCCATAAAAATCCTTTATAATGGTTCGGCCCAAGAATTTTTGTGTAAAATAGGGACAGAAGAATCAAAAATTAGATGGGATGAAAACATGTACAAACAAATTCAATTACAGATCAAGCCCAAGTATGTAAATAAATATAGAGGCGGATATCCCCTTATTCTTAAAGAAGCTATCCAAAATATAAATGAGCTTAAAGAAGAGGGAACCATCGTGAACCTTGTCGATGGCAAAAATACATTTATTGCCAAAGGGTATTATGGAAAACAAAATAAAGGCTATGGCTGGATACTCAGCCGCAGCGAAAAGGAACAGATTGGCCAGAAATTTTTTGAGAAGAAGCTCGAGGAAGCCATTGAGCTTAGAGAGCCGTTTTACAGGAATACGGAAACAACCGCTTTCAGAGTTTTCAATGGCGAGGGAGATGGAGTTGGCGGCATCACCATTGAATTCTTCGACGGCTACTATTTAATAAACTGGTACAGCAAGGGGATTTATGAGTTTCGGGATGATATTATAAATGCTTTGCAGTCCGTAGTCGATTTTAAAGGAATTTACCAGAAGAAAAGGTTCGATACGAAGGGCCAATATATTGATGAAGATGACTTTGTTATGGGAGAAAGAGGGCATTTCCCGATTATTGTAAAAGAGAATGGGGCCAACTTTGCAGTGTACCTTAACGAAAGTGCAATGGTAGGTGTATTTTTAGATCAAAGAGACGTGCGGAAAACGATAAGAGATAAGTACTCTCAGGGTAAAAGTGTGATTAATACCTTCTCCTATACAGGCGCGTTCTCTGTGTTTGCGGCGCTGGGTGGAGCTGTTAAAACTACGAGCGTTGACCTGGCTAACAGGAGCCGGAGCAAGACGGTTGAGCAATTCAGTATCAATGAGATTGATTACGAAGCACAGGATATTATTGTGGAAGATGTGTTTAATTACTTTAAATATGCCGTCAGGAAAAACCTGAAGTTTGATATGGTCATTCTGGACCCGCCAAGCTTCGCCAGGTCAAAAAAATATGTCTTCAGCGCAGAAAAAGACTATAAAAACCTTATGAAAGAAGCCATTGCAATCACCGAAGATAATGGAATAATAATTGCATCTACCAATGCGAGCTCCTTTGGGATGAGCAAGTTTAAAGGTTTTATTGAAACAGCCTTCAAAGAATCTAACAGCAGATACACCTTATTAGAGGAATTCACCCTGCCGGAGGATTTTCGAACAATCAAGGAATTCCCTGAGGGAAATTATTTGAAGGTAGTATTTATAAGAAAGAATAAGTAAAGAGCAGGAAGAAGGTTATCCATTCATCTTCTTCCTCTTTTTGGTCTTTAAAACAATTGGATAAACAGCTAAATCAATGTAGATATAACGTTTTTAGCACAATTTAAGCTGTTCAGGAAAATTAGGTATTCACCTAGTCAGCTATCCTTACATACTCTAAACCATGCAAAGGGTACATCACTCCATTTTAAAGAAGGACGTGAGGATAGGTGACAGGTAAAGTTCTCAATTATTTTGTTTGCGGTCATACTGCGAGAGGGTTTTATAACATTAGTGAATCAGCACTGCCAACGCTTAATCATTTATTTGTGTTAAAAGGTGATAGTGGAAAAGACAGTTCGGACCTCCTCTGGGGGATTGGTAAGGAATTAGTCGAACAGGGGCATAATGTGGAGTATTTACACAGTCCCTTTGACAGCAAAAGACTTGATGGGGTGGTAGTTCCGGGACTTGGAGTAGGTGTGGTCAGAGAAATGATAGCTAATGGTGCCCGTACACTCCGCTGCAGAAGAGATACTATTGACTTCCAGCATGAAAACAGCAAAAAGGCAGACCTATCCGCTCAAATTGAAGAAAAGTGCAAGCAGGCTTATGACTCTTTTTCGACAGCACTGGCCATTCATGACGAATGGGAAGAGTTTTATATTCATAATATGGACTTTGATAAAGCCAACCAATTAACCGATGAACTGATTCAGTCTTTTTTAGGAGAGAAGGAGTTAAATAAAAAAGCAGTTGTGAAACACCGGTTTTTAGGAGCAGCCACACCGCAGGGGTCAGTGGATTTTGTTCCTGTGTTAACCGAGGATATTCAAAATCGCTATTTTATAAAAGGGCGGCCTGGCTCCGGGAAATCCACTCTCCTTAAGAAGCTGGCTAAAAAAGCGGATCATAAGGGATTCGATGTTGAAGTCTATCATTGTGGTTTTGACCCGAACAGCCTTGATATGGTTATTTTAAGAGAATTGGGGATTGCGATATTCGACAGTACGGCACCGCATGAGTATTTTCCTGCCAGAGAAAGTGATAGGATCATTGATATGTATGGATCAGTTATTGCAGAAGGGACAGATGAAAAGTTTGCTGCACAGCTTGCAGATGTTGCACAGCGTTATAAGGGTAAGGTCCAGGAAGCCACTGCATTTTTAAAAGAGGCAAAACTCCTGCAGGATAGGGCAGAGCAAGAGACCCTTTCTGTCAGCCCAGCTATTCTAGCTAAAATCAAAGAAGAAGTGCTTACCGAGATAAACAGAATCTCCTTAAAAAGCTAATAAAGAACGGCCGGGAAGTGTATTTTTATACTTCCCCTTTTTTATTTTGTAGTTTTTGAAGGAACCTAAGAGAAATTGTCTGTATTTGTCGTTGAAGAGAATTTGTAAAACGATGGAAAATTTACTTAAAAATAAATATGTATACACATTGTGTTTACAAGTATACAAAAACGTATACAATTGTTTACGAAAAGCGTTTACATGTATACAAATGTGTATACATGTTGATATGACGGGATGTATACACATTTGTCTTTGTTGTTTACAAAATTGTGTACAAGTTTACAATTTTGTAAACAAAAGAAAGTCCTTCCAAAGTCCATTGTAAATTTAAGAGAATTGATTTACCATAGAATGTAATAAAGCTTTTTAAATAGCTTTAGTAAATTAATATTTCAATAGGGAAGGATAGATTTTACATGAGAAAAAGCAGAGTTGCTGCAGTTGATGTTGGAAATGATTCCTTAAAAGCAATTTTCGGAGATTTGGACTACGAACTTAATATACCCAATGCCATAGCTAGAGATATCGAAGATCGTCCTATCATTGGAATTGAAGAACTAAACAGCAAAGATCCGTTAGACGGAATACATATCAGACTTCATTCACCGGCCTTAAGTGAAAACAATGCTATTTACCGTGTTGGTACACTTGCGACGAAAAGCGATAACACATCTGAATTAGATCCAGGAAGCAGTAAGTCTGAAGAAGATCAAACGCTTGTAATGCTTTTTGCTTCTCTGGCGCTGGATGCAGTAAGAGAAGAAAACTCTCCTTTATTTAATCGTTCAAATAACGTAATTGATGCCAGCTATACCCTGGGCACTGGCCTTCCGTTAAGAGAAGTAAAAGAGGGTAAGGATGCAGGCTACCGTTCAAGACTGCTGGGTTCGGTGCATCAGGTTGAGTTCCTGGTAACTCCAAAATACCAAGGGATTAAAGTCAATATTAAGTTTGATGAAGTAAAAGTTTATCCAGAAGGCTTCGCTGCTTTCATTAATCTTGTAATGGATAATAATTTGAACATCATTAATAAGGATTTAGTGAACAAGAGCATTCTGATCCAGGATATCGGAGGTCTTTCAACCGATATAGCTGTTATTAAGAACAGAAATGTAGATGATGACAAAGCTCAAGGATTTAACCTTGGAGTATCGGCAGCACTTGAGCAGATTCGTGAAGAAATCAGAAGCAAGCATGGCGTTGAATTAGACAGCCGCCGTGATGTGGTTGAGATTATCACGAAAAAGAATGATCGCAATCATATTATGGTTAAAGGAAGCCGGACAAGCGTACACGATATTATTGACCGCATCCTGCTTGAACTGGCTAAAAAGCAGTACCGCCTGTTAAGGAATATGTGGGCAAAGAATTCTCAGACAGAAATCTGCTACTTTGTAGGCGGTGGTTCTAATATCCTTAAAGATTATCTTAAAACGTTAAATAATAACCTTGATGGGTACAATATTGATTTCTTTGAGGACGAAAAGGAAAGTATCTGGATGATGGCAAATGCTTATTACAAATTGATTTCCGATCATCTTCGCAGAACACAAAAGGATCTTCAGAAAGATAAAAAGGCCGAGGAAAAGAAGCCTGTAAAAGCTTAGTAGGGTGATACTATGAGTACAAGTTCATCAAGCGGGATCAGGAGGGGACAAGCTCTGTCCTTTCGTATCCCTTCAGATGCACCGGATCATGTTATTAAGCAGCTGCAAAAGCTGAAGGAAACTGAAAAACGGAATTTTTCCAGTAAAATTGCCGACTATGTTATGAATGGTGTGAGCACAAACCTCCTAAAGGACAGGGAGACAATCAGCATTCCGATACCAAAGCAGCTAAGCAAAGCGCAGCGGGATTGGCTTAAACATGAACATTCTGAAGCACTTTTAGGCAGTATTCTATACCAATTGATTTCAGATCCGATCCGTGCAGCATCCTTGCTTGCAGCTTTGAACAGCAATTCGCTGGATATTGATCAAGCGTTGTACCTCCAGGAAGAGCCGAGGCTCGTTCCTGGTAAGGTTGTAACAGGTGCAGATGATCTGAAGGTAGAACCGGAAGAAGAATTCGATTTTGATACAGATGAGACGCGGGCTGGCTCATTAGATGATGATCTAAATAATTTTAACTGGAATCATTTAAGAGACAGCCAGGACGCACCCGAGGAATCTGAAGAAGAAGAAGGACTCGAGGATTTACTGGGAGATTTCCTGGCGCAGATGAATAAATGAGCAAAACCCTCTGTCAGATATGGCAGAGGGTTTATTTTACTATCATATATTATCCTGGTATAACAAAACAAAAAACAGATTTAAACGTAATATGCATATTTATTCATATGCTTTAATTTAGGGATTGATTATATCCACATCAGCCGCTTTCACAAAAGCATATCGGTGATTAAAATGGATTCGGTAGTATTCTTCATTCCCATATACCATTTTATGAACACCATAAGGGGTGAGAGTGAAGACCTTAGCATTATAATAATCAGCTTTTACCTTTTCCTCAGCAGCATATACCTGTCCTTCGCCAATGGTATATTGGAGAGGTGTGATCGACTTGTATGGGATATCTGCAGGATAAGCAGCGGCTTCAGGATAAGCACTTCCGTACACAGGTATACTGGTTTTCCCCTCTTTAGGTGTAATCAGAATGTCTGTCTTCCCAGGAACGGTCAGTTTTCCATCAGGGTTGTAGAACCAGGCTTTCTTACCGCTATACCAGATTGCACTCCAATCTCCCTCTTGGCCAGCAGAGGCGAATGTCTGCCCTGCTTTAAACTTATTGCCCCAATTAAGCGCTTCGAAAGCTCCTGCATTTGGCAGAGCCGCATCTTTGAAATAGGGTGCATCAAAGCTTGGAGCTGTATATAAATAAACAAAATTGGATGGATGTTTCCTTAAGTTGCCGTCTTGAACATCTACGTATTGTTCATTGGTCTGGAAGTGAGGCTTTAGCGTAACCATTTTCCGAGAACCATGGCTTGGTGTGATAGGAGCTCCGAGTAGTTCCATGTAATGTTCCCAATCCCAAAAAGTTGCAGGATCTGAATGCATCCTGCTCTGATTAAGGGGTGCGAGACCTGGAACTTCATCATGGCCAATGATGTGGGCGCGGTCTAATGGAATATCATATTGTTCGGCTAAATACTTCACAAGAGAAGCGGACATGCGGTACATCTGTTCGGTGAACCATGTGGCTCCTTTCAGCGCAAATCCTTCATGTTCAAGGCCGATCGAATGCATATTGAAATACCAGTTCCCGGCATGCCACGCCACATCTTTATTTTTAATCATCTGGGTAATATGGCCATCTGATGAACGGATTACATAATGGGAAGAAGCAGCATAAGAGCGGGCAAATAACATAAGTGTTGGATCATACCCAACCTCAGTATCATGAAGAACAATATAGCGGATATCAGGTCCGAAATTTGGCCTGTCAGCTACATCATAATTGGTATAATTGCCAGGATTAGAACTTAATTGCTGATAAAAAGCAGGGATAAATTGAGTTTTTAAACTATTCGGGGCTTCTGTTTCCGGGTCTTTGTTTGTTTGCTTAAGCTTCAAAGAGTCGGCAGTAGATTTATTAGGAACAAAGTGCTCAGCTGCAAGCTGTACCTTTTGTCCATCTAGTGTTTCTCTTGCTTCCCCCTGGTTGATCGTTTGATATACCTGGTCAGCAAAGTCGAGGGCTATGGCAGAATCATCGGAACCGCTGTATTTAGCCACAGCGCCATACCACTCAGACTCATTCTCAGGCAATCCTCCTGCTGTTCCTTCAGCGTACTCAGCAAGCAGCGCTGCTGCCCCCCTGATGTTTTGGACAGGATCCTGTTTCAGAGCCTCGGGACTTAGATTCAGAATTTTTGCTGCTTTTTCTAAAGTGTGGAAGCTTTCGTCTGAGAAATCCACATCAGCAGTCTCTTCATCTCCTTTTGCTGAGGAATGATCTATAACACTTGTCAAATGCATGATACCGTAACCTCCGGCAGTGCTTGGCTTTCCATTATGGTGTTCCCAGCGTGATAAATTGTAGGAGACAGATAGCAAAATGCTTTCAGGAACGTTAAATTCCTGGGCAGCCTTTTTGAATGCTTGCTGGATGGAATCTGCCTGAATGGATGGTTCAGAAGCTGAAGCTTTTGGTATGGAAAGGCCTAGGCTGGAAGTATTTACAGGAAGGACAAAGGCAGTACCGGTCAAGGCGAAAAGGGCAGCAATTAGGCTGAATCGTTTAATGGTTCTTTTCAAAGAATAACCTCCTCTAAAATGTTATAAGATGAGGTATTCTTTTGAAGAGGCGCTACCCCTTTTTTATTTTGAGAAAAAAAGTAAAATGAATCTAAATGACTATCGGTTTATTAGGAAAATATTTCTATATGCGTTAAAAAACCGGGAACATTATCCCGGTCATCTTCAAAGAACAAAACTGACTATAATCGCTGAAAGCACACTTACCAAAGTAGCCCCATATAAAAGCTTCAGACCGAACCGTGCAACCACGTTTCCTTGATCTTCATTAAGTCCCTTAACCGCTCCGGCAATGATCCCTATGGAAGAAAAGTTTGCAAATGAGACTAAGAAGACAGAAATGATTCCAAGCGTTCTCGGTGAGAAGTGACCAGCCATTTTCGAAAGCTGTTCCATGGCTACGAATTCATTCGTAACCAGCTTCGTAGCCATGATTCCCCCTGCATCTACTATTTCATCTGCCGGGATGCTCATTAAAAAGGCAATCGGCGAAAATACATACCCGAGCATCTGCTGGAAGGTCAGATTGAAAATTAAATGGAACAGATTATTAATAAGTGCTATTAAAGCCACAAATCCCAGCAGCATGGCTGCAACGACGACAGCCACTTTGAAACCGTCCATGATATATTCGCCTAGCATTTCGAAAAAAGACTGTTTCTCCGCTTCCTCTATTTCTAGAAAATCTTCATGACTGCCTACCGTATATGGATTAATAATGGATACGATGATAAACCCTCCGAACAGGTTCAGAACGATAGCAGTCAATACATATCTTGGATCAATCATGGTCATATAAGCTCCGACAATCGACATAGATACAGTAGACATAGCTGATGCGCACATGGTATACAGGCGCTGCGATGTCAGCCTTCCGAGCTGTTTTTTTACTGTTATAAAGACTTCCGACTGTCCCACTATCGCAGATGCAACTCCATTATAAGATTCCAATTTACCCATGCCATTGACTTTGCTTAATATAAAACCAATGCCTCGCATAATGAAAGGCAGTATTTTTGTATACTGCAATATCCCGATTAAGACTGATATGAAAACGATAGGAAGGAGTACATTTAAAAAGAACGTATAAGCTCCTTCATTCATTAATCCGCCAAACACAAAGTTAATTCCTTCTCCCGCATATTCCAAAAGCTTTTCAAATAATCGGGCAACGGCACGGATGATTATTAACCCAAATTTAGTATTCAGGAGGATATAGGCCAATACTAGTTGAATAACGAGCATGAACAATATATTCTTGTATTTGATTTCTTTACGGTTGTTACTTGCGATAAAGGCAAGTACGAAGACAACTGCCAGTCCAAGAATAGAAATGAAATAATTCATTTTTTTCCCACTTTCTACATAGTCTCAAGGTGTAAATTTAAGGGTATATGTAATCATAAATTTAATATGTTCAAGACTTCTTCATTTATGGCTCTTTTCTAAAAGATTGTTGTTTTTTATATGTTCTGTGAACCGACCCTATTGTTAAACAGGTTGATTGGAACGTAAGGTGCGAGACTCCTGCGGGAGCAGCGGGTATTGTCCAGCTCCGGACTGACA
>NZ_PGUY01000037.1 GCF_002863585.1 Peribacillus deserti
TGGAACGTAAGGTGCGAGACTCCTGCGGGAGCAGCGGGACAGGTGAGACCCCACAGGCGAAGCCGAGGAGGCTCATCGCCCGCCCCGCGGAAAGCGAGCATCCTCACGTTCCAATCTACCTCATTGTTCAATAACAACAAAGTTTGCGAAAACAGCCTATAAAAAAACATACTCTCTTACTTATTCGATGAGAACCATGTTTATGCCAATTTACAACGTATTTCTTACGTATTTAATCTTTGTTTCGGAAAGACAGCCAACCCTTTAAAAAGAAGCCAAACAAACTGCCTAAAACGTTTAGTATCATATCATCCACATCAAAAGAACCTATTCTAAAAAGCAATTGAAGGACTTCGATCAAAAATGTGATCAGGAATGAAAAAAGAAATAAACGCACCCAGTTATGAATTTTCCGCCATAGTAAGGGTGCTAAAAAGCCGAAAGGAATAAAGGCCAGGATATTTCCAACCAGATTATTTGTCAGAAGCCCTATATGTATGGAGTCAATTGCGTTAAAATCACGGGAAATGGAACGGAAAGGAACAAGGTTGTAATCTAACGTTCCCTGGACACTCTGACGATAACCCGATAAAAACAAAAGATAAAACAAAACAACGAAATACAGGATGGAAATGATAGATATGAAATTTTTTTTGAACATAAAAAAGCCCCTATAAAATGAGTTGAACTACAAAGCTGAAGCAGCTACCGTCCTTTATACCCTGCCTCATAGCTATTTATTCTTTTTTCTACTCATTTGAAGGAGATTACGCATAAGCTGCAGAATGCTTCTACTAAAGTAAAAGGTCCCGCAGCACCCAAAGACAGCTGCGCTCCTTAAATAAAGCGATGAGGAGAGATAACCAATGGATATAGTCATGAAAGAGGAATTCTATGTAATTGGCAAGAAAGTAACCTGTCCCTGGCAGGAGCTGGGAGCACTGATGCCTGAAGCTTGGAAGACGGTCATGGAGAGAAAGGACGAAATTCCCAACCGTCTATCTCCTTACATACTGGATATCTGCCTGCATGTGATCGATGGTGAATTCACACAGCTGGTAGGTGTAGAAGTGTCATCCTTAGAGCATATTCCCGATGGATTAAATGGGGCCGTAATACCAAAACAAAAATATATTTACTCTAAACATACGGATTCCGTGATGGATATCGCAGGTCACTTTGGCCGAATGATTGAATGGGCAAAAGAAAATTGCCTTACCATTGATCCATTTGATTTTAAGATCCAGTATTCCCCCGAATATAATGAAGAGCGGGGATATGACTTATATTTTAAGCTTGCATAGCTTGACTGAAAAGAACCATTTTCGATTAAGAGAAAATGGTTTTTTTTTATGGATGGAATGATTTGTGCCTGTGCGCGGACACTAAAGGATATGAAATGACTCATTTTAAAAGGGTGATGAAATTGTTGTGCGAATCAGCATCTGAATTAGAACATCTTGTGGCTATGGCAAAACCATTTGCTAAGGAAGGAAAAGTAGCCGATTATATTCCTGCACTAAGTAAAGTTGACGGTGAATTATTATCGGTCTCTCTTTTTTATCCAGATGGATGCAGCTATACAGCTGGGGACGGCAATTTAATTTTAACTCTGCAAAGTATCTCCAAGGTCATAACCTTAGCTCTTGCTCTTATGGACAGGGGGGAGGACTTTGTGTTTGAACGGGTAGGACAGGAACCAACGGGAGATCCGTTCAACTCCATCGCTAAACTAGAGACGATCAATCCTTCAAAGCCTTTAAATCCTATGATCAATGCGGGTGCTTTAGCCATAACAAGCATGATCAGGGGGCAGGATGGTGCAGAACGGATTGATAGGATCCTGCATTTTATTCATGAATTAACCGGGAATCCCGGTCTCTCCTACAACAAGAAAGTGGCACTTTCGGAATATGATACTTCTCACTTAAACCGTGCCCTTTGCTATTTTATGAAGCAGAGCGGCATTATAAATGAAGATGTAGAGGAGCTTATGGAACTATATTCCAAGCAATGTGCCATTGAAATGGATTGTTTGTCCCTGGCTAAAATGGGGTGTGTGTTTGCGAATGATGGAAAAGATCCTGCCAGCGGCCATCGGCTGATTCCTTCAGATATCGCGCGGATTTGCAAAACCTTCATGGTAACCTGCGGGATGTATAATGCATCTGGCGAGTTTGCCATCAAAGTGGGAATTCCAGCGAAAAGCGGTGTGTCAGGCGGAATTATGGGATCCATCCCGGGGAAATGCGGGATCGGCATCTTTGGCGCTGCTTTAGATGAAAAGGGCAATAGTATTGCGGGAATCAGGCTGCTGGAAATGATGTCACGAAAATACTCACTTAGCATGTTTTAGAAGCTCAGCCATTCTTTCCAGTGTAATTTGCTCCGTCCTTGAGGGTAAATACGTTTTATCTAGAGCTGGGAGGCATTGGCATGACAATCATAAATAATGTCAGACTGTACCGGCCATTTACAGACATGGATCAGGGCATACTAGGGGGACAGTCCCCTCCGTTTAATGTAGACTGCCTATCGTAAGATCTAGCTCCAAGCTGAGACCCTCGAGTCATAAGCCAATCAGTCCATGCTCTTCTCACGGCCTGCTCGTCTTTTGCTTGGCTAACGCATAAGTGCGACTAAGCTTCTGGCTTCCTACCGTTCGCCAATCAGCAAGTCTTCTTTATCGGGTCTCTGCCTTCCAATTAATATGATCTCTGAATTTGTCTAAGTTACATTGTTTTTATAATCCATTATCTGTGGAAGGCACCGCTTTCCGCTTTTCTTTTTATATACTGTTTAATGGCGCTAGCAGTTCTGCGCTATTGTTTTTTGGTGAGTTTACCAGCTGTGAGACTGGATATTTGTCCATTTTTTCCGCGGGATAAGGGACTAGCAGTGATTTCAGGTACTCGGTGTCCTGAAGGCCCGGATTCAGCCAATCGGTATACACATCAGCCGGAAGAATGACCGGCATCCGGTCGTGCACATCTTCCGTGACGCTATTGGAATCGGTAGTGATGATGGTACATGAGTACAGCGGGCTCCCGTCCTGGGTCCAGGTATCCCAAAGCCCTGCAAAGGCAAATGTCTCTTTGTCATTCATAATGAACCGGAAAGGCTGTTTTCCGCCCTCTGTTTTCTTCCATTCATAAAATCCGTCAGCCAGAATCAAACAGCGCTTACGGCGGAAGGGCATCTTAAAGCTTGCTTTCGCGTCAATTCCTTCAGCGCGTGCATTAATCATCTTATAGCCGATTTTTATATCCTTGGCCCAATAAGGTACGAGGCCCCATTTCATTAGCTGCCCGGTACGCTTAGATCCATCAGATGTCAACGTAAGGATCTGCTGGCTGGGTGCTATATTATAATGAGGAATTAATTCCTCACTACATTCAAACTCGAATTTCGTCTGCAGCTGCTGCAAGCCCTCCGTTAATGTAAATCGTCCACACATTTTTATTCACCTCAGGTTTCATCATACCCTTTAAAAATGAAAGGAATCTACTTTTGAAGCGGCACAAATTTTTTTTATTGACATATACTATGAAATATAATATCTTTAATTCAAGATATTTAAATTAAAGGTAAATGGTCAAGTACTTCTTTTTTTATCCTAATATCTCAAATTAAAGACTTTTAATTTAAATATAAATAAAACTTTTGGAGGAATATATTATGTTAGACGCAGGTTTATTAATTATCAGGTTAGTCATAGGATTAGCATTGATGGCTCATGGAGCTCAGAAATTATTTGGCTGGTTTGGCGGCTATGGATTAAAGGGAACAGGTCAATGGATGGAATCATTGGGCCTTAAGCCGGGCTATGGCATGGCTCTCTTAGCGGGATTGGGGGAATTTGGCGGAGGATTCCTATTCGCTTCTGGTATATTCACTTGGGCAGGTTCCATTCTAATCATTGCAACCATGCTTGTAGCCATTATTAAAGTTCACGCGGCTAATGGATTCTGGGTAACTCAGAATGGATATGAATTCAATCTGATTTTAATAGCTTTAGTATTAGGGATCGCTTTAACAGGTCCTGGAGCCTATACGCTTTTATAAAATTTACTTTATAAAAAAATTGCACCCTTTTATACATTCGAATATACAATCTGCAAAAACTACTGAAAAATCGGAGGTATCATCATGGAACTGAAAGGCATACACCATGTTTCCGCACTAACGGCTAAGGCTTCAAACAATTATCAATTTTATACAAAGGTCATGGGTATGCGACTGATTAAAAAGACAGTCAACCAGGATGATACCTCTGTATATCATTTGTTTTACGGCGATGAGAAGGGAAACCCAGGAACGGAATTAACATTTTTTGAAATCCCAATGGCAGCCCGGACCCATGAGGGGGGCAGCAGTATCTCAGCCACATCCCTTAGAGTAAAAGACCACGCAGCCCTGGAATACTGGAAAAAGCGTTTTGAAGAGCACCAGGTGCCGCATGAAGAGATTGCCAACAGAGGCGGCCGGCTCACGCTCGCCTTCCGTGATCCAGAAGGACAACGGCTGATACTTGTATCTGACGAAGAAAATCAGGGTGTCGAAGCGGGAAGACCGTGGGAAAAAAGCCCTGTCCCTGCTGAGTATGCTGTGCTTGGACTTGGTCCTGTAAAACTGACTGTCAACGATCCGGAAGCAACTATAGGTATCCTTACGGATGTACTGGGATTCCGGTACAAAGGATTATATCCAAACCTAGAACCGGGCCAGCCAGAGATTTTGGTATATGAGACAGGAGAAGGCGGTACGGGTGCAGAAGTTCATATAGAAGAAAGACCAGATCTTCCCAGGGAACGTTTGGGAAGAGGGGGAGTCCACCATGTGGCCTTCCGTGTGGCTAATGAGGAAGAAATGAAGAAGTGGATAGAAAAAGTGAATGAATCCGGAATTTTAAATTCGGGCTACGTAGACCGTTTCTACTTCAGGTCTTTATATTTCAGGGAGCCGAATGGAATACTATTTGAGTTAGCGACAGATGGGCCGGGCTTTGATACCGATGAGAATATAGAACATCTAGGGGAATCTCTTGCGTTACCTCCGTTTTTAGAGGGTAAACGAAAAGAAATCGAAGCACGCTTGAAACCATTAGATACAAAGATTAAGTAAAGAAAGGAGTGTGCGTATTATGGAAAAAAGAACGGCAGGCATACACCACATCACAGCCATAGTAGGTAATCCACAGGAAAATGTGGACTTTTATGCCGGAGTGTTAGGGCTCCGATTAGTAAAAAAGACAGTGAATTTCGATGATCCAGGAACTTATCACTTGTATTTTGGCAATGAAGCCGGAAGTCCGGGAACTATTATGACATTCTTTCCGTGGCCAAATGCATACAGTGGAAAAAGGGGCTCCGGCCAGGTTGGAGTCACATCATTTGTTGTTCCGGAGGGGGCTCTCCCATTCTGGGAAGAAAGGCTGTATTCCTTTCAAATAGCCTTTGAAAAAATCACCCGCTTTGGAGAAGAATCCTTGCAGCTTATGGATCCACACGGATTGCATATTGAGCTGGTTGCAAGAAGTGAAGGCCCAGCCAGCAAATGGTCGTTTGGAAAAGTGACGGAGGAAGTGGCAATCAAGGGTTTTGGGGGAGTCATTCTTCTTTCCGTTGATCCCGAACGTACGATGGAACTGCTGGTGAATGGAATGGGGCTCGAAAAGTCAGACACTGAGGGAGACTTTACAAGATTCAGATCAACAGCTGATCTTGGAAACGTCATTGATGTTAAGCTGTCTCCGCTGCCGGAAGGATCTATGGGAGTAGGGATCGTCCATCATATTGCCTGGAGGGCAAAAGATTATGAAGACCACGAAAGCTGGAGGCAGTATATTGGCTCCAAAGGCTATGGTGTCACACAAATTTTGGACAGACAGTATTTTAATGCTATTTATTTTAGAGAAAAAGGCGGGATTCTTTTTGAGATTGCTACCGACCCGCCAGGATTTACTAAAGATGAATCCGCTGAAACAATGGGGAAAAATCTTCTGCTTCCTCCTTGGCTTGAGGAAAGACGCGCACTTATAGAAGCAAATTTACTGCCGGCAGAGGCAAGAGTTCTGGAGGAGGATCAATGATGAAACATATTTTTAATAAGGGGACAAACCCTGAGGCTCCTACACTGCTGCTGCTGCATGGAACTGGGGGAACGGAGCACGACCTGCTTGGTCTTGCAGAATTAATCAGTCCTGAGTCGAACGTATTAAGTGTGAGAGGGAATGTTTTGGAAAACGGCATGCCCAGGTTCTTCCGCAGGCTCGCTGAAGGAGTATTTGATGAACAAGACCTTATTCTCCGTACGGCAGAGCTAAATGATTTTATAGATGAGGCTGCGGCTGAACATGGATTTGACCGGGATAATGTGGTAGCGGTAGGTTATTCCAACGGTGCAAATATAGCAGGCAGCTTGTTATTCCATTATGAACATTCACTTAAAGGGGCGATCCTTCACCACCCAATGGTGCCAAGGAGGGGAATTGACGTGCCGGCAATGAATGGCCTGCCTGTCTTTATCGGCGCGGGTAAGAACGACCCAATCTGTCCGGCAGCCGAAACAGAAGAACTAAGCACCATCCTCGAGGGGGCCGGAGCAGACGTGGAAATACACTGGGAAAACTACGGCCATCAGCTAACGCGGTCAGAAGTAGACAAAGCAGGGGACTGGTTTAAGCGCAGGTTTGGGAAATAATCGGGAAATGGGGGACTGTCCCCCATTTCCCAAAGGAAGGTGATGGCATGTTTTCGTTGGATCCCTTAGAGTTGAGTGAGCGGGAGAATTATAAGTTTTTGATTGGGAGTGTTATTCCCCGTCCGGTTGCATTGGTGTCGACAATATCGGATGAGGGTGTAGTGAATGCGGCGCCTTTCAGCTATTTTAATATTGTGAGCTCAAATCCACCGATGATTTCAGTATCCATACAGCGGCGGAATGGGAAGCCGAAGGATACGGCCAGAAATGCACACGCAATAGGAGAAATGGTTGTCCATATTACAGATGAAACCATCGTAGAAGCCGCCAATGGAACGGCCATTGAGCTAGAGCATAATCAGAGTGAGCTGGAACGTGTTTCACTTACGCTTGTCCCGAGCACCAAACTGAAAGTCCCTGGAATAAAGGAAGCGAAAGTCCGTTTAGAATGCATCGTTGACAGAATCATCCCCCTCGGAGGAACAGACAATGAACCCGGCTGTGACCTCATTATTGGGAAGGTCGTTCAATATCATATAAGGGAAGATTTATATGACAAAGGAAGAATAGATCCAATAGGGCTTCAGCCTGTCAGCAGACTCGCAGGCAACAGCTATTCGAAGCTGGGGGACATTTTTGATTTAGAACGTCCTAAAAAGCAGTAAGGCTGCCATCAAACAGATAGCCTTACTGCTTTTTTTGCCAATTCGTTACGATAGAAACGACGGTCATGAACATCGCAGCAAATAAAAGGAAAATGGAGAGAATCCATGTAAAGACAAAGACACGGCCGATGGCAAAGCTGCCGGGGCTTGGTATGGGAGAGGCAATGACAACGTACAAAAGTGGAATAGAACATAATATATAGATTATACCTAGGCTTCGTTTGATCCGGGTTGTTCTTTTGCCAATGGAAACATAAATAAAAACAAATGAAACGAACAACAAAATCAAAGTTAGTGATGTATGAAAGAAGGAACCGAGCAACATATGAAAATCCCCTTAATACGTTCTTGCCTTTATCATATGAAGAGGCACGGGTGCTGAGAATAGGGAATGCAGGTTTTATTTAGGCTGTTTTCGCGAACTTTGCTGCTATTGAACAACAGGGTGATTGGAGCGCAAGGCACTGAACAATAGGGTGGCGTAACAAACCTTATTAAAAAACAACAATCTTTTTAGAAAAGAGCCTTTATTTAATAGGGATCAGCACGTTTTAACCTGCATTTGTGAAGCCGGCTGCGCCTAAAGACAGTCACGCCTTAAAATATTGGCAAAAGTAAAAAATAAGTGTCACATTTTTCCTTAATTTTGTTAAAATAACAAAAAAGACAAGAAAGGGAGCGACAATGAAAAGGAAAAATGCGGATCGAGAGACTTGGGACCGTTTGCTGAAGAGCCAATTTCAAAGTAACAGGTCAAACGATTATAACGGAATGTGGACACGTATTGATATCTTCAAAATCCGCGAACCCCTTTTTGTAACGTACAATAATGTAACTCAGTGTATTGTACAGGAAGGCTACAGCTGGATTCAGCTTTTTCCAAAGGGAGAGCTGTATACAGTAACCGCTGTCGTTAATGAAAAGGGGCAGATCATTCAATGGTATATGGATGTCTGCTGGCAGCATGGTATCAATGAGAATGGTATTCCGTGGTATGATGACTTATATCTCGATCTTGTCATATTGCCGACAGGAGAATACTTCATTTTAGATGAAGATGAACTCCAGGAAGCCCTAGATTCTGAGCTCATCAATCAGGAACAATTTGATTCAGCGTATCGAACACTTTTCAAGCTCATTGAAATGCACAAATCAGGGTCTTTCCCACTGCTTGAGATAAGTGAGAATTATAAAATGAAGGCATCTGAAAAAGTGAATCTTTATAAATGAAAAAAACCAAGTACACCCGATAACGACCAGGGTGTCTTGGTTTTATTTAGGCTCTTTTCTAAAAAATGTTGTTTTTTAATAAGTTCTGTGAACCTACCCTATTGTTAAACAGTTTGATTGGAACGTAAGGTGCGAGACTCCTGCGGGAGTAGCGGGACAGGTGAGACCCCCACAGGCGAAGCCGAGGAGGCTCGGGCGCCCGCCCCTAAGGTCCGCGAGCATCCTGTAGTGGAAATCAACCCCCTGGTTCAATAACAATAAAGTTTGCGGAAACAGCCTTTATTTATATGGATTATGCTGTTTCTTAAGCCGCTGTACACGATGTGCGAGCAGCGAAAACTTAACAGCCTTTCCTGCCGAAAAATGTTTTAAGGCAGGTTTCGGGAAGTAATAAAAACACCTCGGGAGTTATACCCGGGGTGCTTCCGAAGGAGTTTCATTGGAATTGGACTTTTCTAAATGTTCATATGCTATTAGGGTACAACCTAACTCGTTTTCAAATTGTCTCAATTTCTCTTTTTCTTCATTGGTTAAATGTGCGATATGAAAGTCATTTACACTCATTTATCAACCCTCCCAGATACAAGTATTACCGGTATTGAAGAATTTAAACCCAAGCTTTATCAAGCTTTGATTTAGACCTGAACTTGTATTGCTAAAAACTGTTTTCCTCATTGCATCAGATGGATCTCTTAAATCTTGGGCTGCCGCCTCATTTAATTGGGAAGCAGATTCAACAGTTGTTGTGCTCCCTAAAACATAAATTACGTGTTTTTCGCACTAATTTCTTGCATATTTGTAAAGTGAATTACTATAATTAAAGCCATAAAAGATTTTGAAAAATCAGTCTTTTTTAATTTTGGTGAAAGGTGGTGGCAAATAAATTCCTAAAATCATTTTTCAACGAAGAGAAAATCAACTGGGGATTTTGATAATCAATTGTCCGGCGTATGGGCTGGCCACATGTTCGAGAGGGGGATTTCTTTAGTGGAAGCGAGAAAAATTAACGAATTTAATGAAAGCGATTACAGTAGAATCGCTCGTTCGCAATCATTTCAAGATCTGCTGTCAGAGAAGAAAAAATTTATTTTGCCTATCACCATCTTCTTTTTCTGTTTTTACTTTGCCCTTCCCATTCTTACTTCTTATTCCGACATTTTAAATACTCCATTTATTGGCAGTATTACATGGGCCTGGGTATTTGCATTCCTTCAATTTATCATGACCTGGGGCCTCTGCATGCTTTACTCCCGAAAAGCTGCAAGATTTGATCAGCTGGCTGAAAAGGTAATTCAAGAAAGGGGTAAAGGATCATGAATACTGCTGCTTTTACAATGTTTCTGGGAATTGTCTTTGTAACTTTGATCATTACGTATTACGCATCGAAAAAGACTAATAATGCGAGTGAATTTTATACGGCTGGAGGGGGGCTGACCGGGTGGCAGAACGGCATGGCTATCGCTGGGGATTATATGTCGGCGGCCTCATTTCTCGGTATTGCCGGTGCTGTTGCTTTATCAGGATTTGACGGATTTTTCTACAGCATTGGATTCTTGGTTGCATACTTAGTTGTTCTCTATCTGGTTGCCGAACCGATGCGCAACCTTGGAAAATATACATTCGCTGATATGATAGCCGCACGTTTTGACACAAAGAAAATCCGCGGATTTGCAGCGATGAATACAGTTGCTATCTCCATCTTTTACATGATTGCACAGCTGGTAGGGGCAGGTGCTCTTATTAAATTATTATTAGGATTGGAATATACTACTTCTGTGCTTATCGTTGGAGTTTTGATGACGGTATATGTAATTTTTGGCGGGATGCATGCCACAAGCTGGGTTCAGATTGTAAAAGCGGTTTTACTGATGGGGGGAACTCTCCTTATCTCGATCATTGTTTTTGCCAAGTTTAATTTCAGCATTACAGGTATGTTTGCCCATATGAAAGACGCCACCCCATTAAAAGAAGCGTTTTTAAATCCAGGGGTGAAATATAAAGACGGCCTTGATACCATTTCACTGAATATGGGGCTTGTTCTTGGTACAGCCGGTCTGCCTCATATCCTTGTCCGTTTCTTTACGGTTAAGGATGCGAAGACAGCCCGTTCGTCTGTTGTGTATGCGACATGGATCATCGGTATATTCTATGTGATGACGATTTTCCTTGGCTTTGGTGCGGCTGCCTTCGTTGGAACGGCAGAAATTACGGCAGCCAATGCTGCAGGAAACATGGCAGCTCCGCTTTTAGCCAAGGCCCTTGGCGGCAATATGCTGTTTGCCTTTGTCTCAGCCGTAGCCTTCGCCACCATCCTGGCTGTTGTGGCTGGACTTGTTCTTACAGCAGCTTCTGCGTTTGCCCATGATTTTTATAATGAAATTCTCCGCAAAGGAAAAGCTACAGAGGGGCAGCAGGTGAAAATGGCGAGATATGCGTCAATAGGTGTGTCTGTGCTGTCTATTATCCTTGCGTTATTTGCGCAGTCTCTTAACGTCGCATTTCTTGTTTCTCTTGCTTTTGCCGTTGCTGCAAGTGCAAACCTTCCAGTTATTTTATATACAATTTACTGGAAGCGATTTAATACCACAGGTGCCATTTCGGCGATGGCAGTTGGTTTAATATCGGCTGTAGGCCTGGTATTGATCAGTCCAAATGTTATCAATCCTGTAGCCGGAGCGGCCATCTTTGTAGGCGAACCGCTATTCCCGTATACAACACCAGGCATAGTGTCGATTCCGCTTGGATTCCTGGCAGGATACCTTGGAACCATCTTCTCGAGCCAAAAAGCCGATGTCAAGAAATATGAAGAAGTATTAGTCAAAACAAATACAGGTATTGGAATGGGCCAATAAAACCGTATAAACCTTATAAAAGAGCTGAGCCTTCAGCTCTTTTTTCTTTAGGGGAAAAAATCGGGAAATGGGCCCCCATTTCCTTTTTGTCTTGGCTGAAGTTTACTGTTATCATTAGAGTATTGCAAATAACTGAGGGGGCTTGGCAAGGAATGTATACTGTTTTTTCTACTTTTGATGTTCCGGACGGTAAAGCGGATGAGCTAATTGAGATTTATCGGAATCGTTCGCGTTCGGTGGATCAGGCTCCCGGATTTGTTGATTTCTTTCTTTTACAGAATGATAAAAAGCCTGGCGAATTAACGGTACAGCTTTTGTTTGATGCAAAAGAGGATTATCTAAAATGGGTTCGAAGTGAAGAGTTTAAGAGAATTCATGACTTAGAGAAGAAATATCCAGATAAAGAGCTGGCAGCCGTAATTCCGAAGGTTCAACAGTTTAAGGTGGTGGCAAAATGATGCATATGGATAGAATCATTAATTCTGTTACCGAACTAATCTATCAAAATGAGCCTGCTCTTTTCGACCGATATGGTGAAAAGGGGAAAGCCAAATGCAAGGAAGATAACCACCATCATTTTAAACATCTGCATACGGCGTACGAATTGGCAGACTCTCAGTTCTTCATTGATTATGCCATATGGCTGAATGGCATACTGACAAAGCATGGGATGGAGACAAGGCATCTGACAGACAATTTTTCCATTATACATGAAGTGCTAGATCAGCCGGAACTCAATCAGGAAGACGAGATTATTGCATATCTTTCATACTTAGAGGAAGCAGTACAAGTGCTTTTGTTAAATGAGGAGACGAAGGGGGCTATCTAAATGGATGATAGACATAAAGCTTTCGCCCGAATTCTACTAGAAGGCAATGTGGAAGCCGCTCTCGAATATATTAAACAATATAATTACTTTGATAGATTCTCTATATTTGACCATATAGTAACTCCTTCCCTATTTTATATAGGCGAACTTTGGGAACAGAATGAAATATCTGTTGCAGATGAACATTTGGCTACAGGAGTATGTGACTTTGTCCTTTCACGCCTCTATCCTCCTGCAGGATCTGCAGGATCCCTTGCGAAGAAGGCTATGTTTTTCTGCCTCGAAGGAGAACAGCATTATCTTGGTTTGAAAATGGTCAGCAGCCTTTTTGAAGAAAAAGGCTGGAGCACTCGAAATCTCGGTCCAAATCTGCCTCTGGAATACGCTTTTAATTACGCTAGAGACTGGAGACCTAATATTATTGGACTATCCGTATCGATTGTTTACCATCTTCCTAAATTAAAGACCTGTGTCGAAGCACTTGCTAAACTGCCGTATAAACCGATCATACTTGTCGGCGGCAGGCTCGCAGGGAAATATGATTTAGAGCCCTACTGTGAGAACAAAGCGGTTATATTAAAAGACCTGGAATCATTGGAGAGCTGGGTCAGCCAGACCATACTGGGGGAAAAATTAGATGCATTATCCTGAAGAATATCTTCCTGTTCCCTATTTTAAAATAGATAACAATCTGAATATTATCAGCTATTCACTTGAGGCGCTGAAGCATTTCAATCTTGAAAGCAAGAAGTTCACCAGCCTGATTGACGAAGGCAGTATCGACAAGTTATACAACAATCTTTTTTCTACTAAAAATAACCAAAAAATTGAACTGAATTTCCGAACCAAATATGAAGAAATAGCATTATTTGAAACTCATATCTCTACAGACCATGAGGATCATTGCCATCTAGTGCTGATGCCGATAGGAAATTCCATTCATATTCTCGAAGAGCGCCTTTCAGCTCTGCAGAAAAGACTGTTAAGTACGGACTTTGAATTATTTGAAAAGAAAGAGGAGCTTGTAAAGGCTATGAAGCGCCTTAATGAGCTTTCTGGACCATTTATTCCTATATCGGAAGAGCTTGCATTTGTTCCGATTTTTGGAAATGTTACTGCTGAAAAAATGAAAGTCATCAATGCAAATACGATAAAACATGTGTACGAGGGTGACTTCCACACGGTTCTATTCGATTTTACAGCAGTCGGAAACTTTAAGAGCAGCGGCATCCTATTATTAGGTGAACTGTTTCAAATGCTAAACTTAATGGGAAACAAGAAAATTAAATTGATCGGGCTGAAACCGAGCCACTGCTTTCAGCTGAACGACCATCTGATTGATTGGCCGGTTGTCTTTGAATCAACACTTAAGCAAGTCATAAAAACAGTGCAACAGAAAAAACAAATACAAAAACGCCTCACGTAATGGGAAGAATCAATTACAATGAGGGCGTTTTTTTTGCCGCGAAAAGACCTTGGGAAATAATCCGGGAAATGGGGGACAGTCCCCCAAAAATTTTTTCCAATAAAAGGGGACGCTGATACGTCTATTATTTGAGAGGGGGCGACAATTGTGGAGCAAAGAAGTTTGGATGGGCTGGATCATTCCAATGAGCTGGGGCCGGAATTTAGACAGTTATTTATGGATCATAAGAAGTCGGTGTTTGCGATGGCGTTATCTATTCTTAGGGATTATGAGCTGGCTGAAGATGTGCTGCAGGAAGTCTATATAAAACTGTTTAAGCATATGAGGCATCATGATATTTCAAATGTTAAAGGATGGCTGATGAGTGTAGCCAGAAATACAGCATTAGACTTATACCGGAAAAAGAAGCGTGAGGTAACCGGATTTGATAATGACTACTTTGAGCGCGTGCAGGATCTGCCTAAAGATCCCGCAGACAAGCTGGTGTTGTTAAAATATTTGGAACTACTGAATGCGGAGGAACGGCAGATCATTACTCTGAAGGATATTACAGGCATGAAGCATAGAGAAATTGCAAAAATACTTGAAATTCCTCTGGGTACAGTGATGTGGAAGTATAGCAGAGCTTTAAAAAAATTAAGAAAAGGGCTTGAGTAAGGAGGGGTATTTTATGGAGAAGGATCAATTTATAAAACATTTAAACAATGCCATGGAGAACCAAGTGCCGGATGTTTGGGATGAGCTTACAAGGAAGATTCAGCATATGGAAGGTGAGAGAAATGGTAAGGTCGTTCATTTGAAAGACAAGCGCATCCCGAGAACTAAAAAAAGAAACCGCTCCAAGAGACTTTCCTTAGCTGCAGCAGCCTGTTTACTTGCTATTTCAGCATTTTCTTACACACCCGTATTAGCGTCTATTAAAGAAGTTTACGATAAAATATTTTCTAGTAACCATATTGATGATACAGGTTTAAAAACTGCACTTAGCTCCGGGCAGGGCCAGGCGGTTAATCAAACGTTTTATGATAAAGCGAATGACATAAACGTGCACTTTGAAAGTATATTAACCGATGAAAAGGAAACCAAATTGTTACTAACCTTCCAGAGCAAAACAACAGATTTGAAGAACTATAATATTGATATATTTGAGGGTGAAAGTTCTATTAACCTGATAACTGGGGACGTACAAAGAAAAAAGCTAAAAAGTGTAGGCTGGGGCAGCAGATATTATGATCGTAAAGAAAATAAAGTGGCTAAAGCATTATCCTTCGATTCGATAAAGGAATATAAAGGACAAAACATCCGTTTAGAAATCAAAGATATAACCATATATGAGGAGGATGGGTTCGGCAAAGCAGAAGCTCTCTGGCCGCTTGAGTTCATGCTTGATCAATCCGCTGTCTCCACAAGGGAAACAGCAGAAATAAATCAAAGCTTCTCTTATGGAAAACAAACATATACGATAAAAAAAGTAGAATTTTCATCCATGGAAACAAGAGTGGTTGTGACAGGATCTGACACTAAACTCCTGAAGGATGAAAATGGTATGGAATATAGAATCATGAGTAAATTAGAGCAGCAATTCCTTCATGCCAGGAAAATTGATAAAGTATACGGATATATTGTGGATCCTAAAAAATCGGGTGTATTTTTGAAGTCGGCAGGTGAAAAAGTTGAACCCATTTTCAGTAAGGGTGAAGTGGCTGGTGAAAGGGATGAATACCTCATGATTTTTGCTCCTGTCAAAGACTGCAGGAATACCATTCTTGAAGTGGGTGCGAATATAAAAATCCCATTGACTAAGTAAAATGAACCCTGCGAACCATAGGACCTTTTAGGGTCCTTTCGTATTAGGAGAATTTTTTTCAGAAATGAGTTGACTTAATTTGTGTATTAATCGTATAGTACATACATAAGGTGTATGAACCAATTAGTACACACACTGGGAGTTGTTATCATGGAGATTACTTTTAATAACCGCGATCCTGTTTATCTTCAGGTTGTCAGATACTTTAAAGAACAAATTGCCATAGGTAATCTTACAGCAGGACAGGAAATTTCATCACGGCGGGAACTGGCGGGCTTGTTAAAAATTAATCCGAATACCGCACAAAAAGCGTATAAAGAAATGGAGGAACAAGGATTGATCACCACCGAACGAAATTTTCCCAGCCGGATCACTACAGATGAAAAGATCTTAAATTCAGTAAGAGAAGAGCTGATACTTGAGGCTGTCTCCTCTTTTATAGCATCGGTACGGCCGATTAATGTTCCGCTCGAGGAACTAATAAAAATGGTGAGTGAAAAGTATTCACAGCCAGAGGAATAGGGGGCGAAGAAATGATTGAGGTAAAAAACCTTACAAAAAAATACGGACGCAGGCGAGTCCTGGAAAATGTATCTTTTACAGCGGAAAAGGGGCAAATTACCTGCCTTATCGGGATCAATGGAGTAGGTAAAACCACTACTTTAAAGGCTATTATGGGGTTGACCCCATATAAGAGCGGAACCATTCTTATCGATGATGAGCCGCTGACCAAAACAAGCTATGAGAAAATCACATTCATTCCCGATGCTGCGATCATGCCGCCTTCTATGACGATTCGTGATGCCTTTGAATTTATGAAGGACTTTTATGGGAGCTGGAATTCTGCTAGAGCTGAAGAATTGCTTGCATTTTTCAAATTAAAGGAGGAATTCCGGATAGCAGAGCTGTCAAAAGGAAATATAGCAAAAATAAATCTTTTGATGGGACTTGCTATCGATGTGGATTACTTATTGATGGATGAACCTTTTTCAGGTATTGATATCTTTAGCAGAGAGCAGATAGCAGATGTGTTCACCAGCCACTTAATCGAAGACCGGGGAGTCATCATTACCACTCATGAAATAAATGATATTGAGCATTTAATCGATAAGGTGATACTGCTCGACAACGGAAGCGTGCTGAAGGAATTCTATACGGAAGAAATGCGCTCAGAGCATGGGAAGTCGGTCATTGATGTCATGAGGGAGGTGTACAGGGCATGAACCGTTTTATTAAGCTGTTAAACTTTGAGATAAATCGCTTCAGTAAAATTTATGCTGCTCTGTTGGCAATCATCATTGTTCTCCAATTTATTGGTGTTATAGTTGAATCCAATTCCTATGTCCAAGGCGCTGACAGGATGATGATGGAGAACAGATGGACACAGGAGGAATTGATAAAAAATAATGGGAAAGCGGGATTCACGTTAATAATGGATTCGTTTTGGTTCGCAGGTCCGATCGCCATAGCTGCGGCTGCACTTATCTTTTATATCTTCTTAATCTGGTATAGAGAGTGGTATGGCAAGAACACGTTCATTTACAGACTGCTCATGCTGCCTGTTTCAAGATACAGCATCTATTTTGCAAAGGCATCAGCGATTTTCTTAATGGTTCTCGGGCTTGTCGGAATACAAATCTTGCTGCTTCCGCTGGAGAATGAATTATTCGAAGCCATAGTTCCGGCAGACTTCAGGGATGTTCTGGCAGTTAAGGATTTGATTCACTCGAATATAATTACCAGCACGTTAATCCCTGCCACCTTCACACAGTTTGTTTTACATTACTTGGCAGGTCTTATGGCTGTTTTCACTTTATTTACAGCCATTCTTATGGAAAGAAGCTATCGATTGAAAGGTATTTTACTTGGAATAGTATATTGCGCGGCAGTTTTGGCGTTCTTTATTTCACCTCTAATCATTCCCGCCGTACTGGATATGGGTGACTTTTTCTATCCGGTTGAGTTCTTGGTGCTTGAAATTATCTTGGGATTAATAGCTTCAGCCTGTTCGATCGTGATTGGACAAAAATTACTAAATAAAAAGGTTTCGGTATAGGGAGGGCAGACGATGAAAAAATATTGGAAAATAAGCTTGCTCATTGCGGTTGTCGTATTAACAGTCGGGTCTTTTTACACCCATTCTGCCTATTCTTCGACTCAGCTTCCCCAGTTTTACATAAAAAAGGACTCAGGGGACAGCAGCATCCTAAAAAAAGTGACCTTTAGCGGAGATTATTTGGTAGGTTCTATTAATCAAGGAGTTACCGTTGAACACAATAAAACGACTTATGATACTGAAAAATCTTTTATTGAACAGTTTGACAGAGAATTTGCACACAGAGATCCTGCCATCAAACAGCTTCAGAAAGAATATCGGAATTTCATGAGAGGGAAATACAATACAGAAGCCTTCTATGAAGATAATCAGCTTCTCTCATACGCGGACATACTAAATGCAACCACAAACAGCGGAAGCCGCTCTTTTGTATTTAAAATTTCTGTACTTAACAAAAAAACGAATAACAGCACTTCTTTTGATTATGCCATTCCAAACCCTGATCAATACAACCATGTATACGTGGAAGATGTTCAGTATTTCGGAAAGGAACTAAAAGTCCTTACAAGGAGCTACCTTCAAGATACTGAGTTAGACGGAGAAGAACTGGATGTTTACACATTTGACATTCCGAATAAAAAGCTTTTAAGTAAAGATGAAGTAAAGGGTCACAGCAAGAACGGTATGGTGTATACACGACTGCCGGGCGTTGATCCGCTCAAGCCAAACAAGTATGCGGTTTATAGTATCAGTGAACGGGAGCTTGAAAATGAAGAAGGAACGGAACCGCCTAAGCCGAAAGAAAAAGAGCTGGTGGTTTACGACCTGGGAAAGAATCAAAAGGTGGATATTAATTTTCCAAAAGATATCTTGAAAATGAATTTAGATGCCCTTCCAGCCTTTGTAGATGGTTCAACCATCTATTTTACGGAAGAGAAAAACAATGCAGTAAGGCTTAAAGTATTCAATATAGATACGAGGGAATTAGAAAACGAAATCACACTCCCGGTTGAAAAACATAGCGATAGCCGTGAAATTCAATCGATGATTAAAAATGGGAAGCTCTATCTCCTTATTAAGTACAATAAAATGCAAAATGCAGAAATCAAGATAATGATTGCAGATATTAAAACTGAAAAAATGGTATACTCAGGAACCCTCATGACTGATAAAAGCCAGTCCATCCGTTCCCTGCAGTTGTACAACATACTAGTTAAGTAAGCTTGAGGCATTTCTCTAAAATGGGAAATGCCTTTTTTAAGCAAGAAATCCATATACGTATTAAAATAAAAGGGAGAGGGGGAAATGCATTGAATATCAGAAATTCTGTTAAGGCAGTCATATTTAATGAGGGCAAAGTCTTAGTTACGAAAAATCAGGATAGAGAAGGCATTTTTTACTTGTTTCCAGGCGGAGGCCAGGAACATGGAGAAACCTTTCATGAAACACTTCGAAGAGAGTGCCTCGAGGAGATTGGGCAGCACGTGAATATTGGGGAGCTTTTGTTTATCCGTGAATATATTGGAAAAACCCATGAATATGCCCAGGACGACAGTAAAATTCATCAGATAGAGTATTATTTTACTTGTGAACTGAAAGAGCTGAATAAAGACCAAGCGGGAATTAAACCGGATCCGCTGCAAATTGGTACGGAATGGATACCGCTAAAAGATATCATGAAATACAGGCTATATCCGAGGGCGATGAGGCAGAATATTATAGATGTTTACTCCGGAGCAAAGTCTCCAATCTATTTAGGAAATATTAATTAAACGTTTGATTAACTTTTGTAAAACCCTTATAAACTCGGGTTGAAAGGAGCTAACATGAAACATAAGGTCGTTTTTGAAGACTGGGAAAAAGAATGTGAGGAGGGTTCTTGCTATGAAAGCGGCACCCGCCTTCTGGTTAATGGGAAACAAGTTCTGGATTCTGTGACTCCAGTGAAAGCAGTGAAGGCTGTTTTAGACGAATTAGGGATTGTTTATGAACTAGAAGAAAAGCACGAGTATGATTAATACAATGAAAAGCAGTTTTGCGAAAAGCAAAGCTGTTTTTTGTCCTCTAATCCTTTTCGGCTGCAGGTACAGTTATGAAGGGCCCAGCATATCACTGCGTATAACCCCTGCGGCTGAGGGGGAAATACTGCTGATAACATATGCGTTCCGATTTACAATGAATTCATGGAATGGTTCCGAACTCTCCGGAGGATTACAGTAAAGGCCATGAGCCAGAAGGGATTGCCTGAAGAAATAGGTTCCGAAGTATACAGAGAAAAAATAGGGGGATAAAGTTATATTCCTTTTAACATGGCACGCAGTGAATGTATCTATTGTAAGATAGAATGAACAAGCCGATGTGAGAATTCTAATCCTCAAGGAGAAACCGAATACATTGAAGACATCAGATAATGTCATAAACCTAACCTGGACTGGCATAGACATGTACAAGTGAACACTAAAAAGGAGGCAGTTTATGAAACACCTCTTTCCGATTCTTTGTACAGCAGGTTTATTAGCCTTTGCGGCCTTTATGGAAACGCCGGGTATATTGCAGGAGAAAGACACCAGCTCCATGCAGGCCGTGTATGGTCCGTCAGAAGATGAAGAAACCAGTAAAGAGACCGAAGTGCCGATTCTCGAGAGCAGGCTGATACACACAGAAAAAGAAGATGGCTATATTGTGGAAACCTATCAGGAATATGAAGTGTTTAAAGACAAGAGCGGTAATGAGATCAAAAGTGTCCCGACAACAAAGGTTGAATATCTCCGCTATAAAGAATAAAACATCGCCCAAGTGCCCGGCGATGTTTTTTATTATAACCTTACAACCATTCTCCCTCGGGCTTTTCCTTTTAAGATGACAGGCAGGTGCCCAGGCAGTTCTTCCAATGTGATTTCTTTCTGGATAGAATCCAAAAGGACATCGGGCTTTAGGTCATTTGCCATCCGGCTCCAGACTTTTTGTCTGACGTCCATTGGACAGTAAACGGAATCGATGCCCAGCAGGTTTATTCCCCTTAGGATGAAAGGGAACACCGTTGCTGGTACGTCTGTTCCACCAGTTAATCCGCTGACAGCTACAGATCCGTTATATTGGAGCTTGCTTAAAATGGACGCAAGAGTTGTTCCGCCTACCGGGTCGACGGCTCCCGCCCAGAGCTGTTTATCCAGGGCTCTGACCTTACCGCCGTTAACATCCCCGCGGCTGATTATTTCTTTAGCACCAATGCTCGTTAAATAGTGTTTCTCGGTTTCTTTCCCAGTGCTCGCAACCACATCATATCCAAGCTTGGACAGCATGGAGACAGCAATGCTTCCTACCCCTCCGGTTGCTCCTGTAACTAATACCTTCCCTTTTTCCGGCGTCAGCCCATTGTCTTCAAGCCTTTGTATAGACAAAGCTGCAGTGAACCCAGCAGTCCCAAAGGCCATAGCTTCCTTGAGTGTTAAATTTTCCGGAAGCGGTACGATCCAATCTGCAGGAATACGGGCATACTCGCTGTACCCGCCAAAATGGGACACCCCAATTTCATAGCTTGTCGCAATGACCTGATCGCCTTCTTTGTAGCGGGGGTCATCTGACGATACGACCGTACCGGCTAAGTCTATTCCTGGGATAAAGGGATACGACCTGACAATTTTCCCTTCAGGTATGCTTGCCAATCCGTCCTTGTAGTTAATACTGCTATAAGCCACTTTAATTAATACACCTTCTTGAGGCAGGTCCTCAAGGGAAACTTCTTTAATGTTAACTGAAAAGTTCTCATCGGTTTTATCCACGACGAGGGCTTTAAATAGCTGGTTCATATGTATCTCGGCTCCCTTCTTTTAAGTTGGCTCGGAACGTCTTTAATAGTTTCACCTGATTGGTCTTGTTACATTAATTGTTATTGTAGACTTCAGCAGGTTAAAGGTCAAAAAGTTAGATTCTTTAAAGAATGATGGTTAAGATAATAAAATCATCGACATTCTTAGAAGGAGGCTCGCGTTTTCATGAAATTAAGTGTTCTTGACCAATCTGTCATACCAAAGGGGGAAAACGCCAGAACGGCTCTTGCCAACACAGTAAAATTAGCGCAGATAACAGAACAACTGGGCTATTTGCGATTCTGGGTGGCTGAGCATCACAATACCAATGGAATGGCTGGTACTGCTCCTGAAATATTAATCTCTCATATCGCATCAAAAACAGAAAGAATCAGGGTCGGTTCGGGCGGGGTTTTGCTGCCTCAATACAGCCCTTTTAAGATTGCGGAAAACTTCAAAGTGCTGGAAGCTTTATTTCCTGACCGCCTGGATCTCGGAATCGGCCGATCCCCAGGGGGAGGTGCAACCACGCGTCTGGCATTGACAGACGGAGTAAGGCGGAGCCTGAATGAATTTCCCAGGCAGGTGAAAGACCTGCAGACATTTTTAGCCGGAAATATGCCGGAGCATCACACTTATTCAGATGTCATGGCTTTTCCTTTGACAGAAACACTTCCTGAAATGTGGCTCCTGGGCATCACCCACCGCGGAGCGAGAGTGGCTGCTGAACATGGTACAGCCTTCACCTATGGCCATTTTATTACACCTGAAAATGGAAAGAGGGCAATGGACTACTATTTTGAGCATTTTACACCATCTCCGCTTTTACAGAAGCCGAAAGCCAATGTTTGTATATTTGTTGTTTGTGCCCCCACACAGGAAAAAGCAGAAGAACTTGCCTTAAGTCAGGATATGTGGCTGCTTGCTGTTGAAAAAACAGGAGATACCAGAATTCCATCTGTAGACGAAGCGAAGAGTATGGCTTTAACCAAGGACCAGCTTGCCCGAGTCCGTGAGAACAGAAAAAGGACCATCATAGGAACTCCTGATAAAGTAAGAGATGAATTGCTGCTTTTAGAAGAAATATATGGGACAGACGAATTCATGATCATCACCAATGTTCATAACTTTGAGGATAAAGTTCAATCTTATACTCTTCTGGCGGAGGCCTTTCTTTAAAATGAAGGCGTGAAAGTGGAGATGTGGTACTACTGGACAAAGTACGACTAGTACATGTGGGACAAGCATCTAAGGCTGTTTTCCCTAAGCTACAGGCGTCAGCTTGTAATGTACTGTTAAAGAGTTACCGCGATTATTAAGAGTTTCACCGATTCATGCTGGATTAATTGTACCCGTCCTTAGCTTAGTAGCGGTTCGCTGTTTGCACATTCCGGGCCGGCAATTTTCCCTTTTTACAAACCAGAATAAAGGGTAATATACAATGAAAAAAGACGGGTGGTGCTTAGAATTGTATATATATAGGGCTGACGAGATTAAGGCTGCGGACGAAGCGGCGGAGAATGGACTTACAGGATATACCCTAATGGAAAGTGCGGGAAGGGAATTATATCAGGCAGCAGCAAAATTAATAAATAGGGATCAGCGTGTTCTAATTCTGTCTGGTACAGGGAATAACGGCGGAGATGGGATTGTGCTTGCCCGCTATCTAAAACAACATGGATATCTGTGTGATTTAGTCTTTCCAATTGGTGACCCAAGATCAGAAGCCGCAAGTGAACATTTTCGTTATTATAAAAGCATTGGTTACAGTGTAAATGAGATCCAGGGCAAGTATGACGTCATTGTTGATGCACTGCTGGGGGTGGGTGCCCGGCTTCCCCTTGATAAAAAGGTACAGGAACTGCTTCAATGGGCGAACAAGGAAGACTCACTGCGGCTTGCAGTTGATGTTCCCTCAGGAGTGCTGTCAGACCAAGGGGAAAGTGATGAATCAGCCTTCAAGGCAGACCGGACATTCTGCATACATGGATATAAACCGTCCGTATTCATGGAGAGCACAGCAGAATATTATGGAATTCCTGAAGTGCTGGATATCGGCCTTCCTCATAAAGCAAAATGGAAGGTATGGACAAAAGAGGATGTGAAAAGGACCTTTCCGAAACGGAAACCCGGCTCACATAAAGGGAGCTTTGGCAACGGACTTATTATAGCGGGTACCGATGAAATGCCGGGAGCAGCTATTCTGTGCAGCCTTGCGGCTAAAAGAAGCGGAATCGGCAAACTGACTGTTGCAGCCTCGCGCTTTGTTTCAGGTATTATCGCAAGCAGACTTCCTGAATGTGTATTTTTGCATGATGGACTTAAAAAAATAGTAGAGGGACGGATGCCTGAGAAAATGACAGCAGCCGCAATAGGTCCGGGGCTTCCATCTGATGAGACAGTAGAATTGGCAGCAGCTCAGTTATTAAAAACCAATCTCCCTTTAATTATCGATGCAGGTGCCTTAACAAAGCGGCAATATCCAAAACGGGAAGCGCCTGTCATCCTTACTCCTCATCCAGGAGAATTTCAGAAAATGACAGGAATACCTGTGGCCGATTTTCAAAAAAACCGAATCCAAACCGCGGTGGATTTTGCTAGAGAAAACGGAGTAATCCTGGTGTTGAAGGGCAGAAATACCGTCATAGCATTTCCGGACGGAGAGGCGAGAATTAATACGGCAGGAAATGCGGGGCTGGCCAAAGGCGGATCAGGCGATTCACTGACAGGCATTTTGTTAGCCTTCGCTGCGTCTTATAAGGATATAAAAGCGGCGGCAGCTAACGCAGTTTATTTTCACGCTGCTTGTGCAGATTATTGGAAAGAGACGAGAGCGGAGACCACCCTGCTTGCCAGTGATCTTAATGAAACGATGCCTTTTGTGATGAAGGAATTTGAAGACTAAAGCAAAAGATGAATCCCCCTCATGTGGATTCATCTTTTTGTTTGTGTGTCTTTTATTTTGCCCTCATATATGATTTGGGATCTAATGAGCCTGATTCAATCACGATTGCATCCATTCCAGTCCCGCTGCCTGATTCATGCCATTCTCCTGCGTTCCAAAAAACGGCATCTCCCTTTTTTATTGCTATTTGTTGTCTGTCAGCTCCGGTAACCCAGCCTTCACCTCCGACCACTAGAAAAAGCTGGGGGATAGGTGCTTCATGGAAGCCTATTACCCCGCCCGGTTCTACGTACATACATCCGATAGAAGCGAACTCATTAGTCCGGATGATTCTTGAAAATACTGCTGCCTTCGAATCGTATTGTTCAATATTCCGTCCCGTTTCCTGATCAAATCTGAAAAATTCCATAATCTGCCCCCCCTGCCTAAATCAAATCACAATGAGTATTATTAGACAGTGAAAAGGGTTTTCCTTTAAAACATGTACATATTTTGGCGCCTTTTTTTTAAAAAATATCTAGAGTTCTTGATTCTGCCACTGTATGGATCTTCTTCTGGTAAGGGATTCCAGAGGGATTCTACAGGATCTAGCGCTAAGACATCTGTATGGCTGACAGCAGCAAGTGAGTGCCTGGAGAGAAAACCAACAGGCAAGTATAGTAGAGCTAAAAAGAAATTAATGATATTCAGCGGTCTTTAGTTTATTTTTCATCCTAAATATGACTATATTAATGTAGACTATGCATTTTACATAAAGAGGAGTGATTGTTTTGGCTAAAGTTGTAATCATTTCCGGAAGCCCGGTAAAGGATTCACGATTGAATGGAATTCTGAATTTTGCCACCGAATACTTAGAGAACAAAGACGTATCCTATGATGTAGTACACGTGCGGGAGCTGCCGGCAGAGGACCTAATTCAGGCGGCATTTGACAGCCCTGCCATTATTGAAGCAAATGAAAAGGTTGCCGCAGCAGAATCTGTGATCATCTTGACTCCGGTTTATAAGGCATCTTATACAGGTGTACTAAAAACGTATTTAGATCTTCTACCTCAAAAAGGACTCGTGGACAAAACTGTACTGCCACTTGTTATTGGCGGGACGTATGGACATCTCTTAGTTATTGATTATGCAATCAACCCTGTTCTTTCTTCCCTGGGAGCGAGCAATATCGTAAAAGGTGTATTTACTTTAGATCAACAGATCCAAAGAACTAACGAACATACTTTCGAAATCGATACCGATGCGGTCCAAAGATTACAGGCGGCGCTTGAAAGACTGGTATAACGAAAAAATCTTGAGATAGGCAGCTGTACATGTGTATGGCTGCCTTTTTTGCATAGGGCTGTTTTCGCAAACTTTGTTGTTATTGAACAAGGGGATTGATTTCCACTGCATGCTCGCTTTTTCGCGGGGCTGGCGCCTTTGAGTCTCCTCGGCTTCGCCTGTCGGGGTTGCTTTTCTCCCCATAGACGGATTGACTTATGACTCGAGGGTCTCAGCTTGCAGCGGGATCAAGGATTCTCGCACCTTACATTCCAATCAACCTGTTTAACAATAGGGCAGGTTCACAGAACTTATTAAAAAACAACCATCTTTTAGAAAAGAGCCTTGCGTAAATAAAGCGGTAATAATGTTCGCAAAAGGAATTTATCGATTGAAGGGACAGAAAAAGCAGCCTTTGATGAAAACTTCATGGATAAGAGCGGGGGATGGGCGCTATGAGGCGCTTTGATTCAGCCCCCACACTCTAAGATAAGCATAATCTTCATAAGATAAGCATAACGGCCATGAGGTAATCATAAATGGAAGAATTTAAGCATTCGATTGAAAGAGATAAGCATAAACCTTAAAAAGATAAGCATAATATCCCAAAACCCAAGCATAAATCTTCAAGATATAAGCATAAAATTTCATAAGGATAAGCATAAACCATTCCCATTCTACTAAATTCCCTTATAATCTAGTAAAAACTCACAAAACATACAATATTGTTGCATTACTACAACCGAAAAAATATATAAATGCACCAAAATCTTCAAATCAGCGTCATTTTTAATCATAAACAAGACAGTCAGCATTAAGTGGGTTACAATTAAATGGAACTTTTCAGCTTTTGATTCATTAGTGATGATTTTTTTACATAAATTCTTTTGTAATCCGAAACTTAACCCCGGATACAATCGTATAAGAAATAAAAATAGGAGAGGGAGAGTGCCGTGTTTAAGAAAGTAGCTTCAGATGTTTTGGGATTAAGTGATATTGGAAGTGTCATCAGCCCTGCTGATTATGATAAGGTGGACGCAGATGATTATGTAATGCATGAAGATAATGAAAAGATTTATTTCTTAATTAAATCAAAGACAGATGAATATTGTTTTACCAATAAAGCTCTGATCCACCTTGACGGAAATAGCGCCATCAGCAAAAAGCGGACACTGAACCGATACAGCTATTATACAAATAGTATATCTAATGTAACGCTTGAAACAGCGGGAACTGTGGACCTCGACGTAGAAATTAAATTTACAATCGGTTCTAAGACTTTCTCTATTGATGTACATAAAAAGTTTCTTGAGGAATTAAAGGACTTGTATAAATCGTTGATCAAAGTTGCAGAGACCTGCCATGAAAATGAGGAGTATATGAAATATGCCCAGGAGAGCTTGAATCTGGCTTCAAATACTCTCGCAAGGGTTACTTCCAAAGAAGATTCACTGGTAGACAGTTTCAAACAAGTGAACGAAACAGCATTCAGCTGGCTTGTAAACAACAGGCGGAAATTCAAAGTAAAAGACTTCGGGTATGTATTCGAAAAATACATCAACAACTAAAAAATCCTGGGACCTGATCTGATCAGGCCCTTTTTTTGTGGGGACAGTCCCCTATTTCCCGGAGCCCTTATCCTTGATATGACAGCATTCCTGCGGGGACAGTCCCCAATTTCCCGTAGTTTTTTCCTAGATGAATGTTTATTTGTATGAAATAAGGGAAAAAGAACATAGCTGAAAGCTATAAATTTATTAATTACAACAGAGAAGAGCAGCTGCAATTTGCACGCGGCAGGGGGACCAATGATGAACAAGAAATTAACGGCTGTGTTTAGTTTGCTTGCTGCAGTAGCATTGTATGTTCATAACTTAATATAAACATAAACCCGAAGCCGCCTGCATAGGTGGTTTTTTTAGTGTGCAGCCTATTAAACGAAGGCGGCTTGAGGCACATTAGCCTGGAATAAAAAATGGAACGGAAATCACACCTGAGAGGGCAATGCCAACGGAGAGGTTCGAAATCAGATAGCATCCCCCCGTATCCAGACATATAGATACATAGACGAAAATAAGAGGGAATAAGGGATTCTAGGGCGAATAGGTATGAGTAAAGAATAATGGTCAGGAGGTTGAGGATTTGAAGCCAATTATCCTGGGAGTCTGTGCGGCTTTCTTTTTTGCATCCACATTTGTTTTAAATCGTTCGATGGAGTTGTCAGGGGGCAGCTGGCTTTGGAGTGCATCCCTTCGCTATATTTTTATGATTCCATTTCTCGCGCTTATTGTTATGGTCCAAAAGGGCTTAAGGCCCCTTCTGAAAATTATGAAGGAGAAGCCTGGCTCCTGGCTGCTTTGGGGATTTGTTGGGTTCGGCTTATTTTATGCTCCGTTATGTTTTGCAGCTGTGTACTCTCCCGGCTGGCTGATTGCCGGCACCTGGCAGACTACGATCATCTCGGGCTCACTGCTCGTTCCATTTTTTTATGAAACTAAAATGACGCCGGGGGGGCCTGTTAAGGTTAGGGGCAGACTTCCTCTAAGAGGTCTGTCCATGTCGCTTATTATTCTGCTCGGGATTATTCTAATGCAGGCGGAAAACGCGGGGAATCTCACACTTAATGAAATGCTTGCTGGGTTCATCCCGGTCTTAATTGCATCCTTTGCTTATCCTCTCGGTAACCGTAAGATGATGGAAATCTGCGGCGACCGGATCAATACCTTTCAGAGGGTACTGGGGATGACATTGGCCAGCCTACCTTTTTGGATTCTGCTTTCTGTCATTGGGTTCACTACAGCTGGACCGCCAAGCAAGGAACAAACACTGCAGTCGCTTCTTGTTGCCATTTTTTCAGGTGTGATTGCAACCGTGCTGTTTTTTAAAGCGACCGACCTTGTCCGGAATGATATTCCTAAAATGGCATCAGTCGAGGCGACACAGTCGGTCTCTGTACTATTTGCTTTATTGGGTGAAGTCATTTTTCTATCGGCGGACATACCCCATCCTTTGTCATGGATCGGGGCCTTTACGGTAATGCTCGGAATGATACTTCACAGCTTTACTTCCCGCAGAAAATCTGTGACAGTTAATCGACAAGTGACGGCTAAAACGTAATCTCCTTAAAATTAATGATATAATTGGAAGAAAAAGGGTGTATTTTATGGAGAAAAAATGTTTGTCCTGCCGGAAGAACTATATAATTTCGTCAACGGATCTCCAATACAAGAAACTGATCCAGAACCCTCATGCATTATATATTTGTACTAATTGCAGCCGCGGTATGCAAAAAGATGCCCAAACCTCAACTGGGTTAAATCCGGATATGCTGGATCACCACGATAAGTATTTACGTTAAAGTTTCTTGGTAACAACTATACAGCCAAGAGATTTCGTTAAGCTCCCCAGGGGGCTTTTTTTCTTTACTAAATAAAAGTGTTGAAGAAAACTTTTCCATCCCGGTTTATGCTGGAAAACTGGAGGGTAATTGTAGGTTAGCTTACTAGAAACTCGGAGTAAAAATGCTATAGTCGGGGGATCGGGAATGGAAAGAAATCACACGATCATGCAGTTTTTTGAATGGCATGTAAAAGCAGACGGTACTCATTGGAATTTTTTAAGGGAGAATGCTGCCCGGCTAAAGGAAATCGGAATCAGTTCAATCTGGATTCCTCCCGTAACGAAGGGGCTGACACCGGACGATAATGGCTACGGCATCTATGATGGCTATGATTTAGGTGAATTTGACCAAAAGGGAACCGTAAGGACAAAATACGGGACAAAGGAAGAACTGCTAGACGCTATCGCTGTATGTCAGGAACATGGTCTTTGTATATTTGCTGATGTAGTCATGAATCACAAAGCAGGAGCCGATGATACAGAGACTTTCCAGGTAATAGAAGTCGATCCGATGAATCGGAATGAAGAAGTTTCAGAGCCTTTTGAGATTGAAGGATGGACAAAATTTACTTTTCCTGGCCGGGAAGGGAAATACTCTGCGTTTGAGTGGAGTTTTGACCATTTCAATGGTACCGATTATGATGCCAGAACGGACAAGACAGGTGTATTCCGTATACTCGGAGAAAATAAACACTGGAATGAAAATGTGGATGATGAATTCGGGAATTATGATTACCTGATGTTTGCCAACATCGACTATAACCACCCTGATGTAATCAAGGAAATGCTGTCCTGGGGAAAATGGCTGAGCGATACGCTGAATTGTGATGGATTTCGTTTAGATGCAATTAAACATATCAATCATGAATTTATTAGTTCATTTGCAAAGGAAATTATCAATCATAGGGGCGATGATTTTTATATGGTAGGAGAGTTCTGGAATTCTGAGCTGGAATCCTGCCGGCAGTTCTTAAATGAAGTGGACTACCAGATTGATTTATTCGACGTCCCGCTGCATTACAAATTACATGAAGCTTCCAAGGCAGGCTGCGATTTTGACCTTTCAACCATCCTGGAGAATACACTTGTCCAGTCTCATCCAATGAATTCAGTCACTTTTGTGGATAATCATGATACACAGCCAAATGAAGCCCTCGAGTCATGGATAGAGGACTGGTTCAAGCCGAGCGCCTATGCTCTTATCCTTCTGCGTAAGGACGGATATCCCGTAGTTTTTTACGGGGATTATTATGGGATAGGCGGAGATGAACCTGTACCCGGCAAAAAAGAGGAACTGGAACGCCTGCTCTTTGCCAGGAGCCATAAAGCCTACGGTGAACAGGAGGACTACTTTGACCATCCTAATACAATCGGATGGGTTCGGCGCGGCGTTGAAGAGATGGAAGGGTCAGGATGTGCGGTTGTTATTTCCAATGGAGATGAAGGAGAAAAGAGGATGTATATAGGCGAACACCGCGCCGGGGAAGTATGGACTGATATAACCCGTTCTAGAGCCGACCAAATCTTGATTGAAGAAGACGGGTTCGCTACTTTCCCTGTAAACGGAGGCAGTGTTTCGGTGTGGGCTCTTACTGAGAATGCTGATAATTGACCTAACCATCCTTCCCAAGATACCAAAAGCCTGGTATATTCAACAAGCGCTGTCTAAGGAAAAGAGCAGGAGCCTTAAATGGGTACCTGCTCTTTTTTTCGTTCAGATGCAAGCTGGCAACATGCAGAATAATCGAGTTTAATGATTGTAGCCTGTCTGGGATTGCGGTTTCCTCTTTTAAAAAATGGCTGGTTTCCCCGCCCGCATTGGAAATAACATCTGTACTTACTTTTAAGTTGCGGGCATCAAAAAGCCTTAATTTACTTATCCTAAAGCTCTGTTAAATATGGCTGTTGATTGCAGCTAGCAGGCACTCGCGGACCTTAGGGGCGTTCCGGGAGCCTCCTCGGCATTGACGCCTGTGGGGTCTCCCTTGCCCCGCTTTTCCCGCAGGAGTCTCGCATATCCGTTCCAATCAACTTCGTGCAAAAATCAACAATGACCTTTAACATAGCCTTTCCTTAAAAGTAAAAAAATGGGATTATTTGATAAGAAAGTTGCTTCCCATACTGTGGAGGTTTAATATATTAGATGGAAAACCTATGACCGCGGGCAGCGGCATTTTTTAATAAAGGTCATTGAATTATGAAAATAGGATGATGAATATGAAAAGAGCTAGAATTATTTATAATCCCACTTCTGGGAGGGAAGCTTTCAAAAAGCATCTGCCGGAAGTGCTGGTTAAATTGGAGAGAGCAGGTTATGAAGCATCCTGCCATGCGACAACAAGTGAAGGGGATGCCACGAAAGCAGCGAGGATTGCGATTGAACGCCAGTACGATGTAGTGATCGCAGCAGGTGGAGACGGTACCATCAATGAGGTTATTAACGGTCTTGCAGATGCTCCTGTCCGTCCGAAAGTCGGCATCATTCCTGTGGGTACCACGAATGACTTTGCACGTGCATTAAGAATTCCAAGAAATGTTGAAGCAGCTGCCGACATTATAGCTGAAGGTCAAACGATCCCGATTGATATTGGTAAAATGAACGACCGCTATTTTATTAATATTGCGGGTGGAGGGCGTTTGACAGAGCTTACGTATGAAGTGCCGAGCAAGCTGAAGACGATGCTCGGGCAGCTGGCCTATTATTTAAAAGGGATGGAAATGCTTCCTTCGATAAAAGCAACTGAAGTATCCATCGAGTATGATGGGAAGCTCTTCGAAGGGGAAATCATGCTTTTCCTTGCAGCGAATACAAACTCGGTCGGAGGCTTTGAGCGTCTGGCTCCTGATGCTTCGCTAAACGACGGGATGTTTACGCTGCTGATCCTAAAGAAAACCAATCTGGCTGACTTTATCCGCATCGCAACGCTTGCTATACGCGGGGAGCATTTGACCGACCCAAATATCATTTATGTCAAAGCAAACCGAATTAAAGTACAAGCCAAGGAACGGATGCACCTCAATCTGGATGGAGAATACGGCGGGGACGCACCTGCGGAATTTGTAAATCTCTACCGCCACTTTGATTTTTTCGTACCGAAAGTGATGCTGCCAGCACAAGATCTGCTTAAATAAGGAATACTAAAGAGACCGCCGCATAAGGCGGTTTTTTTTCCTAATTAAGGAATGAAGAGATTCTTGCAAGGGTATAGAAAAGAGGTGATTATATGCTGATTCGCCCTGCACACAAGAAAGAATCGCACCTGGCTGCAATTCTAATAAAAGAGGCTATTAAAGATATAGCTGAAGCTCTGACTGGGGAAAAAGAACATTCAAACATTGTGAAAGACTTAGAGAATTTCTATCTGCAGGAAGGAAACCGATTAAGTTATCATAACTGCCTGGCTGCAGAAATAAATGGAAAAACGGCAGGGGTTTTAGTACATTATCACGGTTCTGAAGCTGCAAAACTAGATGAACCCATATCCGATCATCTTCGCAAAAAGGGAAGAGCGGCACACATCGATAAAGAAGCAAAAGAAACGGATTTCTACATAGATACAATCTCTGTAAATTCGCGGTATCAGGGAAGAGGAGCAGGGACGGAGCTGATTCAGGCATCATTACGCGCTGCTGTAAACTACGGCTATGCAGCGGTCTCTTTAAATGTAGAAAAAGAAAATCAACAAGCTTATAAACTATATTCCCGGCTTGGATTTAAGATAGAAGATGAAGTCATAATAAATGGACACGTCTATCATTATCTTGTTAACCGGCTGGGATAGGAGTCTGCGGGATTTTTAGTAAAGGTCCTTAGTGTTTGGATTTGCAGCTAAGGTTTATGGGAAGGCTGACTAAAAGAAAGTCTCAGGGTGAATGGAGGAGGGCCATGCTTCTGAAAGAGGCTGAAAACAAAATCAAAACAAATTTCTGGGTTCTGCCGGCTCTTTATGGAGCAGGTGCTGTGGTGCTGGCTGTCTTGAGTGCAGGTATCGAACACTATGTGTCTCAGCATGGATCTATAAAAAATGGAATTCCGTCCATGTTTTTTACAGACAAAGAGCTGGCGCAGACCGTATTAAGCGCCATATCCACTTCGCTTCTAACAATGACGACCATTACCTTTTCATCCGTATTGGTTGTACTGACTACTTTTTTATCACAATTTTCCCCGCGGACTCTTCAAAACTTCATTAACGATTCTAAAACACAGCTGGTACTTGGGACCTTTATTGGAGGGTACATTTATTCACTCGTACTATTAAGCCAGGTAAAGGCAAGTGAGCAGAATCATACATTTATTGTGCCATCGTTTGCTATACTGGTTGCTATTATCTGCCTGGGGATGTTCGTATTCCTGATTCACCATGTTACCGACTGGATCAAAGTAGGCAACTTGGTTGCAAACATTACGAAAGAAACCTTAGTCTCTATTGAAAAACACAATAAAGGACAGGAAATGACCGGAACTCCCGGCGAAAAGACGGTAGATCTGGACTCCTTAAAATCCACAGGGATTATGAGCAAGAAGCGGGGATATATTGAATATGCAGATATTGTGGAACTGGCAGCTTTTGCTGAAGCCAATGAGCTGATCATCAAATTCGAAAAAGTTCCAGGGGAATACGTAGATATAGATACTCCCATTTTAACCGTGTGGAGTGATACAGATTTACTGGATGATGAGAAGCTCCTAGACTTTTTAATGATTTCTCCTACCCAGGAAGTAATGGAGGATATCGAATTTGGCATTCAAAAGCTGGTTGAAATTGCATTAAGAGGAATCGCCCCAGGGAAAAATGACCCTGAGACAGCCATCAACTGCATCGAAAACATATCACAAATTCTCACGAAAGCCGGTAAGAATTACTCGCCGTCCCCATACTATTATGATTCACAAAAAAAGATAAGGGTGATTCTTGAAAAACCAACTTTCTCTGACCTGCTTTATAGCAGCTTCTATCAAATCCGGCACTACGGAAAAGCTGATGTGTCTGTCATGACGAGCATTATTAATGCCTTAACGCTAATAGCCGAAACCAATCGGGAAGCCATAAAACAAGACGTCTGGGAATTTTCCTTCTATATATCTGAGGGCATGAAGCAGCAGGACTGGCTTGACATGGATAAGAAATATTTGAACAGGCGTTTAAATAAGTTAGCCAGTTCATGTGGTAGGACGGCTGAAGCGATTACTTTAACATAAATCGAAGAAAGACTGTATTGCGGGTGTAAGTGGGCGCTGAATTCTGCTATTTACAGGATGCCGTTTCGGATGTTAAGGCTCTCGCGGTGAGTCATTGGGAATCCGTGCATAGGAACTGGGGATATTTGGAGGCAGAAGTAGCGGGATGCGGCAAAAATAAAAGGATACGAGTAAGAGATATAAATGCCTAACTTTTGAACTATGGAAATCAAAATTCAGAAATGCGAGTAACCCGGTTACCTGCGAGAAGGAATTTAGGAGTAACCGGGTTAGATTAGATTCAAGTGAGAAGCAGCCCAATGCAAGCCACTTTTGGAAAATGGGGAGGTATCAAACTAGTATTTAGCCAAAGATATGGATACTATCGGGTCCGCCACATTACCTGCAATTCCAGCTAAGCCATAGTGAGCCCCTCATTAATAACCCCAAAGTCACATCATCAACACCTCCCTATCGAGACCGAAGTCTTCCGCCTGCCTGCTGTTCAAACCCTTTCACCGTTATGTTGACAAGCAGAATCAGCAGGGTGTATGCGAGCACTGGGAAGAAAACGATATAGGGTTCGGTCATTAAGTTTTGATAGCTGGAACCGATCAGCCCGGCCCATTCATAGGTGCCGGTATAGTATAAGCTGAATTGATCATGTGCCTGGCCGGAGCGGATGGTAGTTCCACCTATAAATATATGGAAGATGGCGAGATGAAGGATAAGGGTCAGCACTTGAACGAGCTGTCTGCCTGCAAGGATCACCAGCCTCGGTAAAATATGAGGGAACAGATGAGTTTTGGCGATGTGCCAGGGTGTGCCGCCTAAAGTCCGTGCACTCTCCATAAAATCCAGCTGATACAAATGGTCTGCTGTTTCGGCGACCATTTTAGCAAGAGAAGGGATGCCAATCCAGACAACAATTAACAATTGTATCACGACGGTCCCGGTAAAGCCGAGAGGCGAAGCACTGCGCAGCTCATATAAAATAAAGGGACCCAGCCAGATGATGGCAAGCAGTGACTGTGGCATGAAAGTAAAGGCCTGCAGGAAGCCAGCCATCCAAGGAGAAGAAAAACTGCGCCGGAATAAAAGCCCCAGGACAGTGGCTAAACAAAGTCTCAGACTCGATACAGCCAGTGCAAATAGGAGAGTATACTTGGCCCCTTTAATGAGTGCATATAAAATGTCGACGCCTTCTCGGTCCGTACCAAACCAAAAGTCGGCAGAAGGCGGATATGGCGGCATCGCTATAGAGCGGCCGTGCTCATCATGCAAAAAAGGAATGATGTCAGGTTCCGGTACTAGCGCCGGCCAAATGATACTAAATAGCAGAAAAACGGAGAGACTGATTAATCCAAACTTAAATCGTTTATTTGATTTTTTCTTCACTGGGAAGCCCCCTTTTCCCCATTAAATTTATGCCGAAATGCTGCTGTTACTTTTATAATTACATAAAAAGGAGTCATGAGCATGATAACAAGCAGGCATCTCGTTGATGCAGGCTGGTCGCTGACGATCAGGCTCATCAGACCCTGGCTGTTAAATAAGAATTCCAGCACCACTAAGTTTGTGAACAGAAGCATAATTAACGTGGGAAGATGAATAATAGATTCAACCAAAGTGTTGCGGAAAATATGCTGAACAGATATATAGTGTTCAGGCAGGCCCTTTGATTTTGCAAAAAGATAGTAATCTTTATGGGACTCTTCTTCCATTAGAAGAACTTGGATTCTGAATAGATAGATGGCTGGAAGTATGCTTAACGCCAGCAATGGAAGAATGAAAATAAGATCTTCATGAGTGTAGTATGGATAGGATAGCTGCCAGCCTGTTTTCTTATAAATCCATACGACTAGTAATTGAACGCTGAAAATAAAGAACACGTCCGGAAGGGCCTCTAGCAGCTGTGTGCATTGGATGATGCCTCTTTTAACAAAGGGGTGCAGTCTATAGACTAGTAAACTTCCAAAAGTAGAAAACAGCAGTGCAATAATAAAGCTGCCGGAAAGCAGCAGGAAGCTGTAACTGAATGGTGTCAGTACATAGGGGAAAAGCTCGTATGCCAGATCCTGATCAAGAAATACTTCCGATCTGTTTTCTGGCATTTTTGGAAAAGAAAGGGTCTGAGTTTTAACCATATATGTTAAATCCAGAGGCCGAATAAGTGCGAGCAAGACCGCCGTTACCGTATGGATAAAAGGCAGCACATAAAAGCCCAAACCATCATTCCCAGCGACAAGTGCAGGAGAGGCGGTTAAAAGAACGATACTAAAACATAGTAGAACATATTGAATCACGCTATTTCTAAACATCTCCATTATTACCTCTCCTTAGGTCTTATCCGCTTCATATATAAACTGTTCTAATAAAGGCATAGCGATAAATTGGCTGATATCGGCCCTTAGGCCCTCCATGCGCTCCCGGTTGCCTGAATAAAATACGTAGTAGCCTTTTCTCTCTCCAGAAACTAATCCGGCCTGCTGAAGCAATTTAATATGACCGGAAATAGTAGCTTCAGTCAGCCCATATGTTTCGGCCAGCTGTTTGGTGCTGTATGGATGATAGAGAACATCCCGCAATATTTTAAAACGGGTCGCTTCGCCTAATGCTTTTAACATTAAAATTAAATCAACAGGTGGTTCATCTGATATAACCACGTCTGGTACAGCTATATGCAGCCCGAGACAAATTCTCCCTGGATAAACGCCAAGCATAACATGAGGGGTGATGAAAGTGGAAGGCTGCAGAGTAATATGGTCATACTCTTTTAAAGTAAATTGATAGGTTTCCCCTTTTTGTACTTTAATCCGCTGAGAATCTACCGTTATATCCGGATGGATTTCATTAAGAGCCCATATCTTTGAAGAATCAAGTTTTTGTTGAAAAGATCTGGAAGCTGCAGTGATCCACGGCTGAATCCGAAAAAGCTCTCGGGCGAAAACTAGTTTGTTATATTCATAAAATAATTCTTGAAGCTTCGACTGCCATTGACCGGGACGGCTGACCAAATCCTTTTGCATATTGGATAGAGGAGAAGTACGGTTGTCTTTCCTCCACTCCTTAATCTCATCTAAGGAAAATCGTTCACCTAACAGATAAAAGAGGAAGGGATCGTGGGGCATCGAGCAGATAAATTCAATAGCCTCTTCTACGTTTTCTTCATTTAGCTGATATTCATTGCAGATATTTACGACATAAAACCAATCATAAAAAAGTGATCCGAGTGAACGGATTTCCTTAAGCATTTGCTTTGGCAGCAGGCGCTCAGTTTCTTCAGCCCACTTTCTTCGATACGGATGGTGGGCACTATTGCAGAGAACATGCATACTAGCGAGCATTTCGGTAAAGGGAGAAAACTGTATAGTAATAAACATTGGCTCACCTTCTACTGATTAGTCATTTGCCTAATCAATTTTTTTATTGGGGAAAATTAAGGATAATCTAATGCATGTGAGGGAGAATGTCAACGTTTTCTTTGTACAAGAATAAATAAGCGCCTGGACATATTGATGTCCAGGCGTCTTGTCAGCATTTGCCTTGATATGTGTAAGGAGCAGAAACAGTAAGGAGCCCCTCTGCACCGCAAGGGATATAATGCATATATTTATTTGCTGTTTCGAGATTCACCCATTTCACTTCAGAGATTTCGGCTGGGTCTTGTACCGCAGGAATTCCGTCAACGACTCGTGCCTCAAATGTAAACATGACCGCGTGATGATCTCTCTCTTGGAACAACGCTTCATTTACTGCAAGAACATTACCTGCCTCAACCGTCAAACCGGTTTCTTCTCTTGTTTCCCGGATAACAGCGTCATGAAGAGATTCTCCTGCTTCGACTTCTCCTCCAGGCAATGTCCATACTCCCGGAAGATTGTGAACCATTAGTACTTTTTCTTCTGTTTCATCGTAAATAAAGGCGTAAGCTACTTTAACATGTTTCATTAGAACACCTCATGCGTTTCTTTCGGAAGAGCACCCAGGTTATATAGAATCGCTGCATCGCTGTTCTCGCACCATAACTCGCTGACTTTTCCATCTTTAAACACAAAAATCATAATTCCTGTTTCTTTGACCCGCTGATTTTCAGCAGGGATGTTGAACCAGCCGCCTTTGTAGGTCATCCAGCCGGTATATCGCACAGCCAGTTTTTCTCCTTGTTCAATGAAATCATTAAGCTCCCAAGTATCATCATGGAACACTTCACGATACCAGCTCATAAAAGACTTCATCTGTTCGCGGCCAGAATCACCACCCCTTCCATGATACGTAAAATCTTCAGCTGTTAGTTCATTTAGTATTGCAGTATTTCCTTTCGTAAAATACTCATTGAACCAAAGCTTTGCAATGGCAAGTTTGTTTGCGCTTATCATAGAACACACTCCTAAAATGTATCTATGTACATATTCGATTTCGGCAAGCCAGTGTCCTTTTGCATCCTATGTCGAAGCTGTGACTTTTTGAAAGGGATTGATCATTTAGTACTTACAGAAATACAAATTACCGGTGAAGGTTAGGAATCTATTGAAAAAGTAGGTCCAATGAAATTTCCGCCGAAATGGATTCTGGTTCCTCTTCTTCTGTAACTACTACTCCACATTTGTCACATGAAATAAAGGTATCATTTAAATGAAAGCCCACATACCCATGAGTGGATTCCTGAATATCCCATATGGTCTCCCAATCTATTTCAAAATGGTAATCACATTGCCTGCAATAAAATGAGGCTGTTCCAAATTCCTTCTTCTTTTGTTTCTGTTTTTGTTTTCTTTTCTTACTCTTACACACAGTGTATTCTCCCTGAATTTTAGTAGTTTTCCATTTATTTTCCGACAAGTTTCACTGAATTTCAATTACAATAATAGTAAATAGTTAACTTTGGCGGTGAAAATATGAGCTTATATACAATGAAAAAGGTGATAGAAGCAAGCTATTTAACAGCTGAGAAAGCGTGGAGCTATAGGACGATTCTACGATTCTTTTTCGGAGAACATGAACGGATGAGAGATTTTATTACTCCAGAGGAAATTTATCAATTTGTTAGAACGATCCCAGAGTTTCATGCATATAGCGAGGAGCAGCTTCACTTAGATCTTGCTCAGCTTGTTAAATGGAATAACTTAATTGCCCGGCAGGATATGGGCAATGCGAAAACAGTGGAGGAATATAAGAAGAAGCGTTTTCGTTACCAATGTACCCCTTATACTGTTGAAATTGAACGGATGCTTCAAAGGTTAGAGGGGTTGGGAGATTCTTTTCAAGGATCACTTGAACGTACTCAATTTGATAGGGTGCTTCAGGCGCTTATTAAACTGGAGGATATGAAGCAGAATTTACAGCTTGAGAAAGCTGAGGAGGCTGCCCAGATGTGGGAGGATCTTTTTAGTTATTTCCGTAATATCAGACAAAGTACGGCTGATTACATAGCTTATGTAAATAGTGAGAAAGCAGAAGAACAGATGCAGACGGAAGCGTTTCTAGTTTATAAGAACCAATTTACCGCTTATCTTCGGGACTTTATTGTTTCGCTTCAAAAAACGAGTATGCAAATTCAACAGCGGCTTAACGACTTAAGTGAAGGGGGAATGGAAGCCTTCTTTACAAAGGTTGTACAGCATAAAATGTCGACACCGAGACTTGAGGAAATCAGCCTATCGGAGGATGAACTACTAAATGAACAGGAAGGTCTCTGGGGTTCTTTGTGCCACTGGTTCCTTGGTAGTCCTAACCAGCAAAGTGAGCTCGATTTACTACAGATTCAGACGAATGAGATGATCAGGAGGATTACCCGCTTTGTACAGCGAATAGGAGAACGGAATCAAAACTTTAGAAGCAGGAAAAAGGATTATCTTCATTTAGCTAAATGGTTTTACGAAATGGAAGATCAGCAAGAGGCCCATAAGCTTTCGTCCATCGTTTTTGGAACATTAGAAACCAGGCATCTATTTTTTGAAGGGACACGAACAGAGGATATTTATTCTGATATCTGGGATGAACATCCTCTTGAAATGACAATTAAGCCAAGAATCAATCAGTATCGGGAGAAAACCAAACCAGGTGCTATCATCGCTAATTCTGAAGAAAAGGAGGCTCTAAAGAGAAAATATCTTCAGGAGCTTGAAGAAGAACAAGAGATGATTGAGAAATATATAGTTAATCAGAAAATCACGATTTCAGAGCTTCCAATAGTAGAGCCAAATGTCAGGAAAATGCTCCTTACCTGGATAGGTAAATCGATGACCAGCAGGGAAAACATAGTTAAGACCAATTACGGAACGATTGTAAAGGTTTTTCTTCATAGAAATAGGCGGGTTATTCTTGAAGCTGAAGACGGGAAACTAGAAATGCCGGATGCTGAGCTGGTTTTTATGGGAGGATAGAACATGGAGCAAAATTTATTTGATGATAAGGCGAAACAAGGTCTTCAGCTGCTTTTTGACCATTACTGGATTCTTCGGAATGAAAAACCTGAGTGGTACCAGCTGATCCGGGAACGGGAGAAAGTATTGCGCCGTTATATAGATGAGAAATTTGGCTTAAGGCTGATTATTCATCGCCATTTTGCCAAGTTAGAAAAAATACCAGTCGAACCGGAGTCTTGGATGGGCATCCAGCATTTCCAGGAACCGCTGGATTACGCGATCTTTTGCTGTGCACTGGCGTTTCTAGAGAGTAAAGCGGTTGATGAACAGTTTTTGCTATCTGAGTTCTGTGAAGAAATACGCGCAGAGTTTCCTGGAGAGCTTTCCCTGGACTGGACCTTATATGCTAACAGGAAATCATTGGTACGGGCTGTCCAAGTGTTGATTGATTTTAAGCTAATGAAACAAATTGACGGAGATGTAAATAAATTTGATAACAACCAGGAAGAAGAGGCGCTTTATCAGGTGACCACTTACAGCCGCTATTTTATGCGCTCGTATCCTGAGGATTTATTTAACTATGAAGAATGGAATCAGATTTTAAATGAAGAGTGGGAAATGCAGACAGACGATGAGAGGAGAAAACGTGTGTACAGGAAATTGTTCATGTCTCCTGCTGTTTATCGCAATGACAGTAATGATCCAGACTTCCTGTACATAAGAAATTTTCGTAACCGGATAAATGATGATATCGAAAAGCATACAAACTATCATTTCTCTCTTTATAAAAATACGGCCATGCTTACTGTACCAGAGCCGAAAGCTTATCATACTCTTTTTCCTAATCAAAAGGCTTCCAGTGATTTAGTTCTTCAACTTTCGGCTTTCATTCATGAACATATAGCTGTCTACCCCAGAAATGAATGGGGAGAGGTCATATTGACAGAAGAGGGCTTTGATCAAATTCTCCTCGAGATGAAAGAACGCCTTAGTTTGGGATGGGCAAAGCTATACCGGGAAGGAACGCTGCAATCAGTACGGAAGGAGCTGCTGTCAGTTCTTGAGGATTGGCTAATGGCAGAATACGAAGCCTCAATGGGAATCATCACATTAAAACCCTTGCTAGGCTTGCTGACAGGAGTATATCCCCAGGATTTTAGAGAAGGAGTTGTAAACAATGGAGACAAATAAGTGGAAAATGAACCGGGCTGGTCTTATTAATTTTTGGTACTACGACGAAGAAATATTTGATTCCTCAGATGGAAGGCTATTGCTCCGCGGCAGCAATGGATCGGGAAAATCGGTAACGATGCAAAGCTTTCTTCCTGTTTTGCTCGATGGCAAAAAATCTCCAGACCGGCTGGATCCCTTTGGCTCTAAAGCAAGAAGAATGGAAGATTATCTTCTTGGTGAAAAAGACGTGGGCGGCCGGGATGAAAGAACAGGTTATCTTTTTATAGAGTATAAAAAAGAATTAAGCAATCAGTACATTACGACTGGGATTGGGCTTCAGGCCAAACGACATAAAGAAATGAAGTTTTGGGGATTCGTAATCACGGATAATAGGAGAATCGGCCAGGACTTTCAGCTGTATCAAACCCATCACTCTGATAAAATACCTCTTTCTGTAAAAGAGCTCGAAAATCGGCTTGGGAATGGGGGACAGGTGGTACGAAGCCAGCGTGAATATATGGCTCTTGTTAATAAGTATGTGTTTGGCTTTCAGTCATTGGATTCGTATGAGGAGCTCATTAAGCTTCTTATTCAGCTGAGGAGCCCTAAGTTGTCAAAAGATTTTAGGCCTACAGTCATCTATGAAATCCTTGAATCAGCACTGCCCCCTCTTGCTGATGATGACCTTCGCCACCTGTCAGATACTATTGAAAATATGGATCAGGCACGCCAGCAGCTGGAACAATTGGAGCGCGAGCAAAAGTCGGCAGCGAAACTGGTGTCTGTATATGATCAATATAATAGATATCTATTGGCTCAGAAAGCGGAATCAGTTCTTAAAACTGAGGATAGATTTAAAATAGCACAAGATAACAAGATGGCCGCTGAAAGGGCTATAAAGGAGCTGTCCGAGGAAATTGGTTTCCTTGAAGACTCCAGATCTAAGCTGGATATAAGAAAAAGGGTAGCACAAGGGGAAAGAGACCGCCTCAGCCGCCATGAAGTATGGACGTTGCAGGAAACATTAACAAAAACAGAACAGCATATACAAGCCCTTAAGCAAGATTTATTAAGAAAAAGAGAACAGCTGGATTACAAGAAAAGACAGGAACGCCAACAGCAGGTAAAGCTCGATGAGACAGAAGCTAATATCAATCACTTTATCCGAGAAACGGACGAATATATCCAGGAAATGAATGTGGATGCGCGAGATTCCGGCTTCTCTCAGCATGAAGTCAATGTTGCTGATTTTAACAGAGCTGGAAAAGGAGCATTTGACTTCACTGTCTGGCAAAAAGAAGTTTCTGAATTCACTAGTCTTCTAGAAGAAGTGAAAGATGATTTTGTCCGGCAAAAACAATATAGCGATGAAATGGAACGAAAATACAAGGAGTCTTCTGAGTTAAAAGAAGCTATTGATAAAATGAGGAATGAACAATCGGATTATGAAAAGCTGTTTGAGAGTGACAAACAGAAACTTGAGGAAAAAATTTACCGCTGGATTAAAGAACATGAAGAATTTGCAATAAGCGAAGAAATGATACGAGAGATTTCACGGGCGATTCAGTTCCTTTATGAGACATCTAGTTTTGAACACATTAAATCATTCATTTCTGATTCCGTACAAGGATATCAAGAGAAGCTTCTCAGCCAAAAAGCGGTGCTGAAAAGCGGGCTCCGAACTAAGCTGCAGAGGAATGCGGACTTAGAAGAAGAAAAACTTCAGTGGGAAAACATGACAGACCCAGAACCCGAACGTGCCGAAGCAACCCGTGTATACCGTGAGTCATTGAAGTCAGAAGGGAAGGCATTTATCCCTTTTTATGCGGCGGTAGAGTTCCATGATCAAGTGACAGATCAACTCAAAGAAAGAGTGGAAGCTGCATTAGGGGAAGCTGGCATTCTGGACAGCCTTATTGTTCCGGAAAATGACGGGATACAGGACGACCGGTGTATCGTTCCGAATCCATCCATGATGGGCCATACTCTGGCGGATTACCTTAAACCGGACATAGATAACTGCCACCATATTTCTCAGGAGCTGATCGATGATGTTCTCCGCAGTATTCTGATTGAGGATCCTGCATCTGCATCAGGAGATGGGAATATGTGCATTGATGAGAATGGGCGTTATCGTCTGGGTGGCTTATTAGGACATGCTCCCAGCTATGGAACTTCCCGCTTCATAGGGAGATCATCACGAAAACGGTATCAACAGGAGAAAATAAGAGAATTGGAAGCAGAAATTGAAAAGATTAGACTTGAAATCAGCCAGTATCAAAAGGGTATTGAACAATTCGAACATGCTTTAAGTATATCTAAAACGTGGCGAGAACACTTTCCATCAGATCAAGATCTTCAGGAAATAGACAAGAATATAAGGCAGATTTCTTATCAGCTTAAGGAAAAACAGCATACTCTAGCCAAAGTGGATGAACATTACAAGACTGCAGTAGCTGAATTTCAGTTCCTAAAACAGAAGATAAAAGTGAAAACGGTGCATGTTTTAATAAAGAAAGATCTTCAATCATTCCAGGAGGCGCTGAGAAGTATAAAGAGCTATAGGGAATTCCTGAATAAATTGGATAAAACCAAAAATAGCATTACCCATTCCTACCGTGAGCAGGAAACCTTACTAGAAAGACTGGAGGAAATACAAGAGGAAATTATGGAGGGGACTGGCCTTTATAATATTCAGGGTGAAGAAATCAACAAAACAGCTGCCGAAATTCAAACGATCCATAATCAATTAAAGTTAAAAGGGATAGATGAAGTCCGTACTAGAATTAAGGAAGTACAGGATGAATTGTCAGAAGTGGAATCTAGTCTTGATCGGGTAAAGAATGATCTTCCCACAAAACTGGTTCAAAAAGAACAGCTTAAGAAAGATTTGGAAGTTATTGTCAGGGAACTTGAATTCTGGACTCTATTACTGAAAAACTGGCAGGAAGCCCTTGCACACGAGCTGTCGAATGGTTTTATACAGGAGATAGAAAACCATCCAAAAGAAATCTCGCAAAGGTTTATGGAAGATTATCGAAAATACGACCGTCAGAAAGTCAGCGAGCAGCTGACCAAAACCTATTTTAATGAACAACCTCAGTTAATGGAATATAAGTTAACTGAATACGATAGAAGCCATGAAGAACCCGTATGGTTTAAGAAAGAAGGCTGGACGGAGGAACACCGTGTTCATATGGAGCGGTGGAGCCAGCAGAACAGACGTAAAATTATGGTTATGGAATATCACGGACAGAAAGTGAGTCCGTATTTTGTAAGTGAAGCCCTAAATCAAGAGCTTAGAAATCAGCAGCTTTGGCTGGATGAGCAGGATCGGAATCTTTATGAAGATATTATTTTAAAGTCTGTAGGGGGAATATTAAGAACCCGAATCCAGCGTGCTGAAAGATGGGTCAAACAGATGAATACACTGATGGAAAGCAGAAACAGTTCATCTGGACTTACTTTTTCCATTGCGTGGAAGCCGCTTACTGCTGAATCAGAAACAGAAATGGATACTAAAGAATTGGTCGGGCTTTTACAAATGAATAGCAAGTTTTTAACTGAAGAGAACCTTGAAAAAATTACCCGCCACTTCCAGTCGAAAATTCTAAGGGCAAAGGATATTATTGAGCTCCGGAATGAAGGGAATACCCTGCACCAGGTGTTAAAGGAAGTCCTTGATTACCGAAAGTGGTTCTCTTTCGTCTTATCGTACCGCAGGGAAAGAGAACCTAAACGGGAAATGACGAATAATGCATTTTATAAGTTCAGCGGCGGCGAAAAGGCGATGGCAATGTACATTCCGTTATTCACGGCAGCTTACTCCCGATATCAGGAAGCAGAAAGTGATGCTCCCTACATTATTTCACTCGATGAAGCATTTGCCGGAGTGGATGAGAACAATATACGTGATATGTTTGAAGTGGTTGAGGAGCTCGGCTTCAATTTTATTATGAATTCCCAGGCCTTATGGGGGGATTACGAAACAATTTCCAATTTATCTATTTGTGAACTCGTGCGTCCCAAAAATGCTGACTTCGTTACGGTCATCCGTTATCACTGGGATGGAAAGACCAAGAACCTTCTTTATAAAGAGCCTATTTTACAGGAGTAATGATTATGAGAGATTACAGTGTTTTTCGCGATGAACCGGGCTTTCACTTATTATTTTCGCGCTTTAGAGCCAAATACCGTTCCCTTGGACGTATAGGAGGGACGGTGAATATTCATGATTTTTCAGACGAAGAAGTGGATTCTGTTAGCGGGTTTTTTGGAGTATCACCTGAGGTCCTTAAGCGAAAAGGGACAATTTCTTTAAAACACTTTGAACAAAGGCTTTCAGAGACTAATCTAGCTGGCGTAACACTAATACTATTGCTGGAAGAATATTTTGGTGAAAATCTTATTTCAAAAGAAGAGGAAGAGTTTGAGCGAAAAGCTCAGAAGGAAAGGTTTTATCAGGACTTTATAGACGATTTTCCGATTCTGGCCGTTTGGTTTAAAAAGATATCGAAGGGCACTCCTGACACAAGATTTATAGCCAATCTCTATAAGCAGGATAAAAGTAATCTGGAAAAAATGCTGGATCTGGCAGCGGCTGCCTATACAATGCTACCACCGACGGGGACCTATGAAAGACTACCTTTATTTTCTCAAAGAGTCAGCGGAAATCCACATGCCTTTGATATTCATACAATTCAGGGTAAAATTTTCTTGAATATGCTCTCCAGTAATATCGGAGCAGGGGAATCTGCAATGCTAAATAATATAGAGCAGATAAACGATTTATTGTTAAAGTATGGACTTCTTAGAGATGATTTATGGAGCTTTGTCACCTGTTCAGGATTATTAGCCTTCGAGAAAGACAGAGTACATCCAGTATGGGTAGCTGCAGCTGAGTGCAATACCGTTCTTAACATTCCAGTAAGAGAACTAACATCTCTTGACAGGATACAGCCACTAAAGGGGCACAAGGTATACATTGTTGAAAACTCAGGAGTCTGTTCTGCTTTAATGGATGAATTGCCAGATAAAGCGATTGTCTGCACACACGGTCAATTTAGAGCTGCAAGCTGGATATTCTTTAGCCTTCTAACAAAATCAGATTGTATGATTTATTATGCAGGGGATCTAGATCCTGAAGGAGTTCTAATGGCTCAGCGTCTAAAAAAACGGTATCCCCAGCATGTAAAGCTCTGGCGGATGGATGAAGAATCCTACCAGACCGCCTTATCTTCTGAACCCGTAGCAGACAGGCTTACACAATTAAAGAACTTAGATGACGTAGACTTATTAAAGGTAGCTAATGCTATGTCCACAACAGGATACGCAGCTTACCAGGAAGGCCTGGTTGATCTGCTTAAGATGGATATAATAACTGATACTGATATAAGGTAAAAAAGCATACTGGCAGCAGCCAGAATGCTTTTTTACCTTATATGAAAATAAAATCCAGATATGATAAAATCATGTACAGTGTTTGAAGGGATCTGAACTTAAGAAAACCATTCATAGATATGTGAATAATAAAAAGCGCCTGCAGGGCGCCTCTAATAGAAAAGGACGTATGCAGATGAAAAGAACAGCACCTGTAGCAAAAAATGATTTTGTGGATGTGGTGTTTGAGGATTTGACCCATGAAGGGGCTGGCGTTGCCAAGGTGGATGGCTATCCGATTTTTGTGCCTAATGTGCTCCCAGGGGAAAAGGCGAAGATTAAAGTCCTTAAAGCGAACAAGGGGTATGGATTTGGGCGGCTGGTTGAAATTTATACAGAGAGCCCGTACCGAGTGGACTTGTCTCAAAAAGACCCTAGTCTCTATGGCGGGTGCCAGATCCAGCATATGAGCTATGAGGGCCAGCTTACATTTAAAGAAAAACAAGTCCGGGAAGTCTTAAAGCGTATTGGCAAGCTTGAGGATGTGAGCGTGCATCCAATTATCGGCATGGACAAGCCCATGCATTACCGGAATAAAGCGCAGGTTCCAGTCGGTGAAGAAGAAGGAGTTCTGATTGCGGGTTTTTTCAAGCCTCGGACCCACGAGATTGTGGATGCAAAAGAAAGCATCATCCAGGACCCGGTTATTAACGAAACGGTCCAGACCGTAAAAGAAATCTGCAGCGAGCTGGGCATCCCCGCTTATAATGAAGAAACGCACAAAGGGGTGCTGCGCCATATCATGGCCCGCTTTGGTAAAGTGAGCGGCGAAGTTATGGTGGTGATCATCACCCGGACGGCCGAACTGCCATTTAAGGAGCGCATTATTGAAGAAATCGCAGCTAGAGTCCCGTATGTAAAGTCTATCGTACAAAATATCAACACAAAAAAAACGAATGTCATATTTGGCGAAGAAACACGGACTCTTTGGGGCAGTGAAGTAATCTACGATCGTATAGGCGATATCAACTTTGCCATTTCTGCCCGTTCTTTTTATCAGGTAAACCCAGAGCAGACCAAGGTGCTTTACGATAAAGCATTGGAATATGCTGAACTCACTGGCGAGGAAAACGTTATTGATGCTTATTGCGGTATCGGGACGATTTCTTTATTCCTCGCGCAAAAGGCTAAGAAAGTATTTGGAGTGGAAATTGTTCCCCAAGCAATAGAAGATGCGAAAAGAAATGCGGAGTTAAACAACATTCAAAACGTAGAATTTGCAGTAGGAGAAGCCGAAGCCGTTATCCCTGAATGGTACAAACAAGGGAATGCGGCCGATGTGCTGGTGGTGGATCCGCCGCGAAAAGGCTGTGACGAAGCTCTTCTTCAGACAATTATAGATATGAAACCGAAAAAAGTAGTGTACGTCTCCTGTAATCCAGCCACTCTTGCAAGAGATTTGCGGGTGCTTGAGGACGGCGGATACAAAACGGTGGAAGTACAGCCAGTGGATATGTTCCCTCAGACGATGCACGTCGAGGCTGTTGCGAGGATAGAACTAAGATAATCGGGGAAAAAAGTGTGTAAAGGTGCTATTCAGACTTTAATAAATAATCAAAAAGTGTTGGCATTTTGGATAGCTTTAAGGAGGAACATGAATGGATAATAACGATATATTAATTCGATTAAGATATGCTCTGGATATAAAAAATTCAGATGTTGTAGAAATATTTAAACTTGGCGGCGTGGAAGTAACGAGGTTAGAAGTACCAAAGATCCTGACTAAATCAAATGAAGATGTGGATGCTGAAGATGACGACAATATAAGAGTTACTAATCGAATGTTAGAGTCATTCTTAAATGGCTTTATTACTTATAAGAGAGGAAAACAAGAACCGAAGCCAGGACAGCCTGATACAGCAATGCCTTCAAATAGTCATGAACATATCAATAATCTTCTGCTAAAGAAAGTGAAAATTGCGCTGGCGTTAACTAGTGAAGATATGATGGATATATTCGAAAAAGCAGGTCTCGTTGTAACCAAGGGAGAACTAGGCGCCTTATTAAGAAAAGAAGGGCATAAGAATTATAAAGAATGCGGTGATAAGTTCGCCAGGAATTTCTTAAAAGGATTAGCGATCAAATACAGGGGATAAGTCTTACAAGATTTTGGTGATTATATGATTCATACTTACTTAGGCGAGACGCTCAGGTTTAATATAGTTTACAAAAAACGGACTTCCGTGAGCATTTCTATAGATTTTTATGGAAATATTGAAGTACAGGCTCCAAAAGGGACACCTGATGACATTGTACTAAAATTATTAGAAGAAAAATGGGATTGGATCCAGCAGCAATCTAAGGAAATGAAGGACAGGCTGCTTGGTCCGCAGGCGAAGACCTACAAGCATGGTGAGGAATTTCTATATCTGGGAAAAACATACCCCATTCAGATCCATACAGATAGTAATGTAGAGCAGGACCATGCCGTGCTTGGGGGAGATCAGCTGCATATATACGTAAATGATCTTGAGGACGAAAAAATTAAACAGACTCTAAAACGTTTTTATTACCAGCAGTGTAAAGCACTGGTTGAAAAGAGCATTGCCTCCTATCAAGGGTATTTCAAAGTAAAACCGCGATCTATCCGTATTTCCGACAGCAAAACGACATGGGGGACCTGTGATTCAAAAAAGCAGTTAACCTTTAATTGGAAGCTTGCCATGGCACCGCCTGAGGTAATCGACTATGTAGTCGTTCACGAAATGTGCCATATGATCCATTTGAATCATGACCGGTCTTTCTGGCGCCTTGTTGGAAAAATCATACCGGATTATAAGTCACGGGAGAGCTGGTTAGCTTTCTCTAATTGGAAAATGACCGTTTGAGAATGATCTGGCTCAGGAATTATCATTGAAAGCGGAACTTTAAAAAGTATTTACAATAAAATAGTAAAGTGAGATAATTAAGAAAATTTCGAAGGAGGGAAGTAAGTTTATGATGCCATCTAATTGCTAAATATTAATTTATTTTAAATTAATATGGATTTTCTATGGAGTGTTCATTTACCTAGTTTTATTAGGTTTATTTGTTATGCTCTTTATGGAATGAAGGCAATTTAGAAGGTAACTTACTTTACTGATATCGAGATTATAATTTGTTTTATACTGCCAGTTTGATAGCTGGTCCAAGGTATATAGGCGGAGTATGCTTTCCTGAGCTTATCTCTCCAAATAAATTATATTCGCTGTGTATTGAAGACTGTAAGAAGAAACCATCTTCTTATGGTCTTTTTTGTTATACAACTAAATAGTAATGAAGTTTCTTCTTTGTCCTGTCCATAAATGCATAACGTACATTATGGATGAAAGAGGGAAATTACATGCTTGAAATGAAATTGAATGGCATTAAAAAATATATGGAAGCCACACTTGTCCTAAAAAACATTAGCTTTGAAGCGTATGAAGGAGAGAAGATTGGGATTGTAGGTGGAAATGGAAGCGGCAAGAGTACGATTCTCAAATTGATTGCCGGGATAGAGCCGATGCATTACTATCCGGGGTATCCGCAGACGTCAAGCCCCGGTTATGATGAAGGTCTTATTCACTTGCCAAGAGGAACAAGCCGGGCCTATCTTGAACAAACTCCCGTATATCCGGAGGGCCTAAAGGTAGTTGATGTATTAAATCTGGCGTTTGAAGAGATTAACAGTATAGAAATTCACATGCGGGAATTAGAAGAACAAATGAAGACCCTGGAGGATACTGCCCTTGAGAAAGCTTTAGGCAAGTACAGTAACTTAGTCCAATCATTTGAAGTGAAGGGTGGATATGATCGCGACGAAAAATTAAGCAAGATCTGCACAGGCTTGAAATTTGACGAAAGTTTCTTAAAGAAGGATTTTGACCTTTTAAGCGGCGGTGAAAAAACTACCGTAGTGCTTGGAAAGCTCCTGATTCATAATCCGGACCTATTGCTTCTGGATGAGCCCACGAACCACCTGGATATGGATTCAGTCGAATGGCTCGAGGGCTACCTTAAAAGTTTTAAAGGAATGGTTATCATTGTGTCCCATGACCGATATTTTCTGGACAATGTAGTGACTAAAATTGTGGAAATAGAAGATATGGAGTCCATAACCTATAAGGGCAATTATTCATCTTATGTCAGCCAAAAGGAAGAAAATTTGCGGATTCAATATGAACATTTCAGAGAGCAGCAAAAGAAGATAAGTAATATGGAACAAACCGTAACGAGTTTGAGGGACTGGGCAATGCGGGCCGATAATAACAAGTTCTTCCGAAGAGCGGCAAGCATCCAAAAGAAGCTCGATAAACTGGACCGGATTGAAAAACCGAGTTTTGAGAGACGGAATATGAAGCTGAATGTAAAAGCTGCACATCGTTCTGGAAATGAAACCATCAAGGCAGAGCAGCTATCAAAAAGCTATGAAGATAAAGTGATATTTAAGAACACCGATTTGATGATCAATTTCGGCGAAAGAGTGGGACTAATTGGCCCGAACGGCAGCGGGAAAACAACTTTTTTAAGGATGCTGTTAGGTGAAGAAGATCCCGATGCTGGAGTCGTAGGACTGGGTGCTAATGTGATGGCGGCCTATTTACCTCAGAAAATTTCATTTAGTAATGAAGAGCTGACAGTCCTCGAAGCTTTTCGGGAGGATATTAGCATCCTTGAGGGGAAAGCGCGTGAATATCTTTCCAAATTCATGTTTTATAAAAAGAGCGTCTTCAAAAAAGTAAAGCATCTATCGGGGGGAGAGAGAATAAGGTTAAAGCTAGGGATGCTGTTATATCAAGATATTAATTTATTAATACTGGATGAGCCGACAAACCATCTTGATATTGATTCCATCGAAACTCTTGAGGAAGCACTGGAAGACTTTAAGGGCACTATATTTTTCATCTCTCACGACAGATATTTTATTAATAAAATCGGTAAGAGAGTGGTTGCAGTGGAAGGCTGTTCACTTAAAAGCTATCCAGGGAATTACGATTACTATAAAAGCGTTAAACAGAATGCAGCCTTACTGGACACGATAAAACCTATCGTAAATCGTGAAAAAGGCAAGAAGCAAAAAAGTATTCCAGAAGGTATTAAGAAGGAAGAAGAGGAAAGTAAAGTTCTGCTAAAGATTGAGACCCTTGAAAATGAAATCAGAGAAATCAATGAGGCCATGGCTGCGAACAATATTCAATATGAGGAACTTAATTGGATGTATAACAGGAAACAGGAATTAACGGAAGAACTGGATTCCGTTATGGATCTGTGGATCAAAATCAGTAAGTGAATTGAATCAAGATAAGCATGAAATTTCAGAGGATCTGCGCGAAAGATTAGTTGCGGGCCGCCACAAGGAGTAACGGAGATTCCGATATTTGGCAGTAAATGAACCCGCATTGGAGCTAAACGATTTCGAATTTCAGGTTTGCCGGCTTGGCGGGAAACTAAATTAAGCAATGTGCAAATTAGTTTGGCTTAAGCATACATTCCAAGGATTACCTTGTAAGAATAAACTTAATTGCACGAAAATAATCTATGTTATTGACGCAGTCCTATATACCTGATACTATTTTCACTATTATTTAATAGTAGATTACCTTGTATAAGTTCAAGAATATGGCTTGAACGTCTCTACCAGGCTGCCGTAAATAGTCTGTCTACAAGGGGCAATGATATAGGCGTTTTTAGCCGTGCGATTGTCCTTTGCAGACTCCTCCGACAGCAAGTCGGAGGATTTTTTTTTTTTCTAAATGGATTCGGAGGACACATCATGAGAAATTACTTTCAATTTTCCGAACGTAATACTACGTATAAACAAGAAAGTATTGCGGGCATCACAACGTTTTTATCAATGGCATATATCCTGGTTGTCAACCCGGTCATTTTAAGCCAGTCGGGCATGGACAAAGGTGCAGTTTTCACGGCAACAGCCTTGTCCGCCATCATTGGTTCCCTCTTAATAGGGTTGATTGCCAATTACCCGATCGGGATAGCCCCGAGCATGGGCATTAATGCGTTTTTCACCTTTACGGTCTGCATCGGTATGAAAATACCATGGGAAACTACATTAACCGGTGTGTTTATAGCGGGTGTATTATTCATGATATTAAGCTTGTTAAAAATCCGCGAAAAGATCATCAATAGTATCCCGCAGGATCTAAAGCATGCCATTGCCGGCGGAATCGGGTTTTTCGTTGCTTTTATCGGCTTGAAAAATGCCGGGATTGTCACGGCGAATCAAGACACATTTGTTGCGCTCGGAAACTTTAAATCTGCTCCGACCCTGCTCGCCATTACCGGGTTCATCATTACAGTCATTCTATTACATAGAGGATTAAAGGGAGGTATTTTCTTTGGGATGGTACTGTCGACCATTATTGGAGTCCTATTTGGAGTGATTGAAACTCCTAAAGCGGTCATTGGAAAAATTCCAAGTCTGGAACCAACCTTTGGAGTGGTTTTCAGCCATATGGACGACGTCTTTTCTCCGAAAGTGCTTGCTGTCATTTTTACCTTTTTATTCGTAGCCTTTTTTGATACAGCCGGTGCGTTAATTGCCATCGCGAGCCAGGCAGGGCTTATGAAGAATAACGAGATTCCGAATGCGGGCAAAGCTCTGCTTGCAGACTCTGCTGCAGCCACTGTCGGAGCGGTTCTGGGGACATCCACCACGGCTTCAATGGTGGAATCTACTGCTGGAATTGCAGTAGGCGGCCGGACAGGATTTACTTCCGTTGTGATTGCAGCCGGCTTCGTTGTTTCATTATTCTTCTCACCTATTCTATCTATTGTTACCCCTGAAGTAACAGCTCCAGCCCTTATCATCGTCGGTGCAATGATGGCGACCGAGATAAGCCGGATCAATTGGAGCAACGTGGCCATTGTCATTCCAAGCTTTGTCACGATCATTATGATGCCATTATCCTATAGTGTTGCAACAGGGATTGCCCTAGGTTTTATTCTATATCCGGTCAGCATGATTGCCATGAAAAAAACCAAAGAAATCCATCCGATTATGTATGTTCTGTTTTTAATCTTTATTGGTTATTTTGTATATGTGATTTAATCAAGTTGATAGCAGCCATTGATGCTGCACTAAGGTAAACCTAAAAGAAAGCAGGAGCCAATTTGGTTCCTGCTTTTTTTTTGGCTAACTTAGTTTTCTGTACTAAATTAATCCTATTTCCAGTGTATTCTATTCTAAAAGACTACAAAAGTTTTAATTCTTTGAAACTTTTAGTGGAGCTGTAATCCACTAATAGGTGAAGGGGGTTGAAAGATATGGATAGCAAAGAACATCAAAAATTAGTAAAAAAAGCTGCCAAAGGCAGCAATAAAGCTTTTGAACAACTGATAAAGCGTCACTACGAGCAAATATACAGGACCGCATACTTGTATGTTCAAAATGAAGAAGATGCCTTGGATGTAGTCCAGGAGGCAGCCTATCAGGCATACAGGTCCATTCATTCACTAAAACAACCTGAGTATTTTATGACCTGGTTGACCAGAATTGTCATTCGCTGTTCCACCAGCGTAATCAAGAATAAGAAAAATGTGGTTCCATTAACGGAGGATATATTGTCTAACTTAGAAGCACCTGCGGAATACAGCAAGGAAGAGTCCGTCCAGCTTTTAAAAGCTATTGGAGGGCTTAAGGAAACTTATCGAACTGCAATTATACTATTCTATTACTATGACTATCCGATAAAAACCATTAGTGATGTGATGGAGATACCAGAGGGAACTGTCAAAACATATTTAAGCAGGGGAAAAGCCGCATTAAAAAAGTTTTATAATGGGGAGGAACAAAACTATGGATAACAAGGACTTAAAACTGGCCATCGAACAAATAGAGGTGCCAAAAGAAAAGGTGTTAAAGGCAATCGAAAGTGGTCTGAATAAAGCCGGCGGTATTGAATCCTCTCCTGTTAAAAAGAAAACAATGGTCAGTACTATTGCTGCAGCCGCAGTACTTGGAATCACATTCTCGTCGGGTTTTGTTAACCCAACTATGAATGGAGTATTGGCGAAAACCCCGTTAATTGGCGGGATCTTTCAAAAGTTTGAAGATTCAATGGGCGTGGAGCTGTCGAAGCAGAACCTCGTTACAGAACTAAATCAATCCGTAACAAGAAATGGTCTAACGGTCAAACTCGACAGTGCTTATTTTGACGGTGAAGTTGTTTCAATTACTGGTCGAGTAGAAGGAGATGTTGACAAGGGCCATAACGAAAAAGGGGAAATCAGTTTTGACATGAATTTTGAGAATCATAAAGGGGATAATGATCCCTGGTTGAATGGAAAGTCTACAGAAATTAGGAAAGCCGAAAACGGGTATATGTTTCTGTGGAAGATGGTATATCCTTTTAAGACGTTTAAGGAGAATTTCACTCTGCCAGTGACGATCCATAATATAAATGGAATCAAGGGCGAGTGGGAATTTGTGATTCCTGTTAACCAAGAGAACCTAAGCAGACTTACTGTAAACCAGGAAAAAAGCTATGCAGAAGAAGGAATCAAGATAGGAATAAAAGATATTTTAGTTGCAAAAGCGTCTTCGGCCTTAATCTATGAAACTGTTTTTAAGAATGAAGATGAGGTGTATCTTGAGAAAGCAATCGATGATAAAGGGAATGTATACCATTTTGGGAACTCAACCATTCTCTCAAAATCAAAAGAGGACGGTTTCCATGAGATAGTGCGGAGTAAAATGACTAAAGTACATCCTGATATATCATCGCTTACTTTCTATCCTTCGCTACACATCGCCGACCCCAAAGCAGTACAAATATTAGACAGAAAAACGTTCACTCTAAACAGCAAACGGACTAGTCTATCACTTAGGATAAATGATGCATGGGTCGAAGGGGATAACCTTGTTCTTGATTATCAGTTCCATGGATTCCCGAATGAGTTAAGCAAAGATAAGTTAGATTTGATAAAAAATAATTTAGCCTACGAGTTTATGTTAGTCGATAAAGATTATGTTGACACAATAGATCCGGAAAACCCTGTTCCACCCGAAAGTCATATCATATCCCGAAACAAGGTAACAGTTCTCAACGAAAAAACGTCTCATTATCAATCGGTATTCAAGCTTAATGGAGAACAAAGAATTGACCATTTTAAGATGGAGAATACAGTATTGCAATTTGATTTTTCAAGCTTTATAGAAAACAAAAAGATAGCGCCCTTTTCTGTTAAAATTCCAAGGCAAAATAAGTAAATTTGCTGCCAGTGCTACAGCCAATGGTATTAATAAATGACAGCTGCCCGATGTATCGGGGAGTTGTTTTTTTACAGGGTATGTTTTAGGAGATTTGTTTTACTTCCATTCAACCTACATTTGGTATAGTTTTTTTCATCCATGGGAAGTCTATAATAATTAATACATTGATGCTGGAGGTTTTATTTTGAAAGTACTGTCGATGATCCAGCCTTGGGCAAGTTTGTTTGTCATTGGCGAAGCCAAATATGAAACAAGGACATGGAGAACTAAATATCGAGGTCCTCTTGCCATTCATACGAGTAAAAAAGTAGATAAGCCCGCATGCAGACTGGATGGAGTCGAAGCGCTATTAAATAAGCATGGTTATACAGTGGATAACCTGCCGACTGGAATGATAATCGGAGTCTGTACACTGCAAAACTGTATAAGAGTAGTTGAAAACAACGGCACCTGGGCTGTATTAGAAGATGGGCGGATTATTTCTGGTAATGACTTATTTTTAGGGGATTATAGCGTTGGGGGGTATGTATGGGAAATTGAAGATATGCGGCAGCTGGACGAATATATCCCTGCAAAAGGACAGCTTGGGCTGTGGGAATATAATGGAGAGATCTAACTGTAAATCAATAGGAAGAGGATCCGGCAAAACTTAAAGGCTCTTCCACAGCGGCAGAGCCTTCAGCTTGCCAAACTATCCGCGCTGCGGCAGTGGGTTAAGAGTTCCCCGTCGAAGAAAAGAACTGGTTTAAGGAACATGTGGTTTGCTGCAAGCATGTAAAGGAATTGTCTTTCTGATGAGTGTACAAGACTATGTGGATTAACACTATTTTTTGTTAAAATTATAGATTTAGAGGACCTTTTGCGTATTTCTATTTGCAGCTATGTCAAAAAGTGCGTGCATGTAAGAGGTTTTTACCAGATTGGCAGAATTTTTAACAGCCTGTGAATGGTTTATGCTTAACTTTATGGAGTTTATGCTTAACTTTATGGAGTTTATGCTTATGTTTTGGAGGTTTACGCTTAGGTTTTAATGTTTTATGCTTGTCTTTTCAAGGTTTATGCTTATCTCTAATTACCCAATGCGTATGTTTTCTGCTTTATGCTTAATCTGGAGCCTTTATGCTTATGTTTCAAGGCTTATGCTTATCTGACCGGGAAGAACACAAATATAATTGCAATAGCTGGATCCGGCCGCTCCACTTGCTGAAAACACGATTCATTGATAGCGCCAAAAACATATCGGTACAGCCGAAAAGAAAAAGCCGCCGAAACTTTGCCGGCGGCCCTCCTAAATCAAGGGTGTATTATTTCTTAAATTTAGCCCACGTTGTATCCAATGCTTTAAGTGCTTCTTCTTTAGAAGATTTCCCTGCTACATAAGATTGAAGGGCTGCTCCGAATTCCTGTCCAGCTCCATCCGGATATTTCATGAACTGCCACTGATACGCTTTGCCTTCTTCAGAATACTTAAGAAGGTCTGCACCTAGAGGGCCGATATCTTCAGCTTTTGCTTCAATGTTTTTGAATGCAGGGATATACTTGAATTCTTTTGTCAACGCTGTTTTGCCTTCTTCAGATGTTACCATCCAGTTCAAGAAGTCTTTAGCTGCTTTTTTATCAGCTTCAGGAGCTTTGTTGTAAATTACCCAGTTACTTGGTACATCGATCATTAATTTGTCTGATTGTGCAGGATCATCGCTAAGAGGCATTGGGATGAATCCGACTTCCATGTTAGGAGTGATTTTGTCTAACATCGGCTGAATCCAGTTTCCTTGTTGTACCATTGCAGCCTCGCCAGTTGCAAATAGTGTAACCTGAGTATTGTAATCCGTTGTAATTGGATTTTTGTTGCCATATTTCATTGTAAGGTCCAGTAGTTTGAAGTAGTTGTCGAATTGCTTATTTCCTTCAAATTTAGCCGTACCTTCGTTTAGTCCCTTGATAAACTTGTCTGGATCTTCCTGGTATGCAAGTGGAACGTTCAAACCGTGGTTAGCAAGTACCCACCACTCGCCATAGCCTACAGAGAATGGAGTAATGCCGGCTGCTTTAAGTTTTTTAGCCGCAGCTTCTAGTTCTGAATATGTTTTAGGCAATTCTTTAATGCCTGCTTTTTCAAACAGCTTTTTGTTATAAGCAAATCCGTAGCCTTCCATGTTGAATGGCATTCCATAGACTTTTCCATCGATCGTCATACCATCTAAAGTGCCTTCAAAGGCATCCTTTACCCATGGCTGGTCGGACAAATCTTCAAATTTATCCTTCCATACTTGTGCTGCCTGATCACCATCGTTACCGAAGATATCTGGTGCCTGGTTTGAAGCGAATTTCGCTTTTAGAGCAGAAGAACCATCAGCTCCGCCGCCGACTGTTTCGATATTGAATGTTACATTAGGGTGCTGTTTTGTATACTGTTCTGTCAGCGCTTTCAACTGATCTGCAATTTCAACCTTCCCTTGGAAAATATCAACCACAACTTTGTCGCCTTTACTGCCAGAACCTGATTTTTCGCTGGACGAGCTGTCGCTGGAGCAAGCTGTTAATAGAAGTGAAGCTGAAAGAATCCCTGCTGCTAATGAATATTTATTCTTTTTTGAGACCATTGTTTTTCCCTCCAAGATTTAATATCATTTATTATTTTTCTTTGCCGATGGGCTTTCCCCATCAGCAAAGAATATTCCTTTTAAGCTCTTGTTACTTAATAGAACCACTCGTAATCCCTTTAATGATGTGCTTCTGCATGGAGAAGAAGAAGATCAGTAATGGTATGATGCTAAGGACCAAACCAGCTAACGCCAAATCCCATTGTTTTGTATACTGGCCAAAGAAGAAGAAGGTTGCCATTGGGATCGTTCTCAAGCTGGCATCTTGCAGTACAAGCTGCGGAAGAAGGAAATCATTCCAGATCCACAGACTGTTTAGAATGACTACAGTTACCGTGATTGGTTTTAATAATGGAAATACAATTTTCCAGAATACACCGAATGGAGTGCATCCATCAATAATGGCTGCTTCTTCAAGTTCAACAGGTATGCCTTTAATAAACCCGTGATACAGGAAGATCGTCATCCCGGAACCAAAACCAAGGTACATAATCACAAGTCCCCACACGCTGTTTAAAAGTCCAAGACTGCTGGTGGTTTTGATAAGCGGGATCATGATAGACTGGAACGGAATGACCATGGCAGCTACGAATATCATGAAGATCACATTGCTTATTTTCTTTTTTGTCCGAACCAGCATATAAGCTGCCATCGAACAAAATACGACTAAAACTACGTTACTTGCCACTGTAATGATCAGAGAGTTAGTGAATGCTTTTAGATAGTTTAGTTGTTTGAAAGCATTGATATAATTTTCAAACTGAAGAACTGAAGGCAGTGCAGAGGTGTTGGTTAGAATCTCTGCAAATGTTTTAAGGGAGTTCGAAAATACATAATAGAATGGGACAAGGAAAACCAGGCCAAGTAATATTGCCAGTATTTCGACAGTGAATGTTTTGCCTGTATACTTTTTATCCATTAAGATTCTACCTCCCTTTTCTTAGTAATAGTTACCTGGATGATCGTAATAGCAGCTACAACCAAGAAGAAAATGAGTGCTTTGGCTTCACCAAGTCCGTATCTGTTATTAACGAATGCTTCTGTATAAATGTTAAGCGCTAACATTTCAGTCGATTTAAATGGACCGCCATTTGTAAGCGATAAGTTCACATCGAAAATTTTGAAAGAGGATGAAATGGTTAAAAACAAGCTTATGGTAACCGCGGGAGCAACCATTGGCATTGTAATGTGGCGGAGCACCTGCCATTTGTTTGCGCCGTCAATTTTAGCCGCTTCCACAATATCCTGCGGCACGTTCTGAAGAGCAGCAAGATAAATTAACATGATATAACCGGCTCCCTGCCAAACGCTTACAATTACAATTCCCCAGAAGGCTGTTTTTTCATCTCCAAGCCAAGGTAATTCAAAAAGAGATAATCCAGTAATGCTTCCGATGGATTCAAAGCCTTTGATAAAAATGAACTGCCAGATGAAACCCAGTAAAAGACCGCCGATCAAGTTGGGCATGAAGAACACAGTCCGCAGGATATTCTTTGTTTTAAGCTTTTGCGAAACTAGCAGTGCCAGCCCAAAACCTACTACATTCGTAAGGATGATGGCGACGAGCGTGTATTTAATAGTTAGCAGGAAGGACCGCTGGAATTGCTTGTCCTCGGTAAAGAGGTATTTGAAATTATCTAACCCTACCCATGCTACATTTCCAGTTACCCCGTTCCAATCAGTAAAGGCGTAATAAATTCCTGTAAAGAATGGTATAAGGACGATCACTGCAAAAGCTAAAAACGCAGGTCCCACAAAGAGAGTAAATAACCCAGCTTTTTTAAATTTCCTGTTAGCCTTTAACGAGGCCTTTGTGGAGATTGCAGAGTTCTTATCTTTTATAACAGGTGAATTTGCATTTTCCAGTTTAATATTGTTCATATTGCACCTCCGATACTTTCATTTTAGTGAATTGTGGAATTATTGAAACTGCTTACATTGACCATTAGGGTGGAAAATATTGAACTGAAAATAAAAAATAGTATTCTTATGCTCCATTGAAATCCTTCCTTTATGCTACAATGTGGGAAATGTACGGTTTTTGCCTGAGAGGAGAACTAAAAATGTGGTGGAGCATACGTAAAAAACTTATATTCTTTCTATTAGCAGCAACTGTTCTGCCATTCGGCATTGCCAATGCTTTTACGTATTATCGTACGACAGAGGCGCTCACCCAAAAATTTGTGACCACCAATCACGATGTAATTAAAAATGGGGAAGATGATATTTCAAACTATTTATCGGATTTTTCTTACCTCCCAACCTCCCTCTATTATTACTCGCCATTAATGACCGTTTTAAGGCTTGGCGTCTCAAATGATATAACGAGTAATCAGGAGGAGATTAATAGAATAATGAGCTATCTGTATAATTCCCGCCCTGAAATTGAACAAATGCATTTATATATCCATAAAGGAAAAGACTCCTATACAAACTATCATTCTTCTCTAAGTGCTCGCGGCTACTATGCGAATGTATACGAACATCCCTATTATCGTAATTTAAGCAAAACATCGGATTTTACTTTAATCGAGCCGCCTCATGAAATTTACAGCTATAATAATTTATCAATGATTCCTAATTCTGAAAAAAAAGATGTTATAAGCTTTCATAGTGTCATAAGAGATATACCTGCTCAAACAGAACTGGCCTTTTTATCAATAGATATTGATCTGTCTAAAATAAGGGAAATCGCCGGCCGCTTATATACGGAGGATTCAGAGGACTTTTACCTGATCAATGAAAAAGGGGATGTCGTTTATTCCTCTGATGAACAACTAATTGGAAAAAAGAATAATCAGAAGTGGTTTGAACAGCTTAAACAGGCACCTAAGAAAAATCAGAGTATGGAATGGAAGGATCCTGACTTTTCAGGTGTGATAGTTTATGAAAAGTTTTCGGGCTCTTATAAGGACTGGTATATCGTAAAAAGAATTCCATATGACATCCTTTATCAAAGTGCAAGGCAGACTACATTGATGAATATCATCATTGCCATCATAACGATCGTGTTTGTGGTCCTGGCTACCATGTTTGTGAGCTATAGACTGACTGAACCCATTCAAGTGCTGATTTCTAATATGAAAAGGGTGGAAAACGGAGAATTTAAAGCAGACTTCCATTCTCTTGGAAATGATGAGTTCGGATTGCTTGGCCGGCACTTTAAAATGATGATAGCTAAAATCAATGAGTTAATTGAAAAAGAGTATAAACTCGAAATAGAAAAGAAGTCTACGCAGCTGAGCGTGCTGCAGTCTCAAATTAACCCTCATTTTTTATATAATGCCCTTCAGTCCATAGGTACACTTGCACTCCGGCATAAAGCCGTGCAAGTATACTCTCTGCTTACTTCTTTATCAAAGATGATGAGGTACAGTATAAATATGAAGGAGGATTTCGTTCCTCTCTCCGAGGAGGTTCAGCATGTTAAAGCATATTTAACATTGCAAAAACAGAGGTTTGAAGAACGGTTTGACTATAAACTCTCTATTGAACCTGAAGTGGAATTCATTTTGGTGCCAAAAATGATTCTTCAACCGATTATAGAAAATTGTTTTAAACATGGGTTTGATCAGTTGGACGAGAAGGCATTAATTGAAATAACTATATACAAGCAAAATGAGCGGCTCGGCGTAGTAGTAAAAGACAATGGGACAGGTATTTCGGAAAGTGCAGCAGCACAGATAGAAATGGATTTAATAAACCAAGTTTCTGAGTCAGGCGATTCCATTGGATTAAGAAACATTTTTGAACGTTTGAAAATTTACTATAAAGAGGATGTTTTGTTCCGTATTCAAAGTGCGGAAGGCAGCGGGTTTACGGTTTCTTTTGAAATCCCTCTTTTCCCGGCAGAGGAGGCTTAAGACAAATTGAAAGTGTTAATTGTTGATGATGAGCAGCATGTCCGTGAAGCCATACGGCTGCTGGGTGACTGGGATAGACAAGGAGTTAAAGAAATATATGAAGCAAGCAACGGGGAAGAAGCTACTAACTTAATCAGCAGGCACAAACCTCAGATTATATTCTCGGATATGAAAATGCCTAAAATGGATGGGATTCAGCTCCTGGAATGGATCAAGGATAATCATCCGACAGGGAAAACCATAGTGGTAACAGGTTATGATGATTATCATTATATGAGGAAGGCGATCCATTTTGGCAGTGCGGATTATATCTTAAAGCCAGTAGATCCTGAAGTTTTGAATCAGACTCTGGAACACGCCATTAAGGCATGGGAAAAGGAAGAATTCGAGCGGAAGAAAGATAAAGACAGATATCAATTAATCAATCAGATGAAACCTATATACCGGGACCGGATGTTTACCAAACTTTTGAATAATCATGGATTAGATGAAATGAATTACGAGGAAACTGGACTTCCCGAGTCCTCTGTTTATCAAACTGCTCTTGTAAAAATAAATGAAAAAACGATCAAGAGGTTTGGCGGAGGCCGGGATATCGTCTATTTTACTGTTCTGAATGTGATAAATGAGATAGTCACCGCCAAGAACCGGGGGATAGGATTTCGGTATTTAGCTCATAAAGGAGAAATTGTCATCATTTTTTGGGAAAAGACGGCTGATGTTGAACAGCTGTTAATCGGAATTTATAACACATTGAAAAATGTCTTAGGGATTTCCTGCCCAATCGCCTTGGGAATCCCGGTGGATCATTCGGTTTACTTATTAAAATCTTATCAGAAAGCAAAGGATGTCCTCCTAAGCCAAAATGTAATGGATAAGGAAGCAGTGAGGGTTTATCTTGAGGAAAGGGAGCAGGATGCACCGGAAATAAACCTTCTGTCCCACTCAGCAGCCATTGAGCTGGCTACCCAGGCTGGAGAAATAAACGCATTTGAAGAAGTTTTCGATAATATAACAAGGGATTTCCGTGAAAGGTCCTTTTTATCATGGAATCAATTGATACAGTTTGAAAAGGAATATTTGGTAATAAGTCACCGTTTTTTCACCAAATATAATATTCCTTACTCCCTATCTGAAGAAAATGAAAAAAGGATCGATCTGTTTTTTGATGAAAATGGAACCTTTATGCTTGAGGATTATATAGAAAGAAGAAAAAGGGAAATTTCCCTTATGCTGAGAGTGGCCAAAAGGCACTCCCGCAAGAGGAAGTCAAATATCCTTTCCGACATAGAACAGTATCTGCAGGCAAATTTTTATCGAGACGTAAAGTTACAGGAAATTGCCGACCATTTTTATTTAAGCAGGGAATATATCTCGAGAAAATTTAAACAGGAATTTAATGAAAACATTTCTGACTACATCGTCAAGATTAGAATAAATAAGGCTAAGTCCTTATTAAAAAACAGCCAATTGAAAATATACGAAATAGCCAATATGATCGGCTACCAGGACGATAAGTACTTTCGGAAAGTATTCAAAAAAGTGGCAGGAATAACCCCTAATGAGTACAGATCATCACATATGTGAGACAGCTAGTTTATCTTGGCACCACGTTTCTGTAGTGAGGGACTTTTGCAGTGACCCGGGTACAGCGTGATTCGCCCATGATTCGCCCAGCCTGGGTCAGAAATGATACAAAGTCTGCTTAGGGTTTCATTAAGCTGGAGCCGCCGCAGGCGGCTCTTTATTTACTCACATTCATTCTTGAAGAAGGGAGTCCCGTTCAGCAGTATCTGCATGAATTTTTTGAAGGAGGCATACAAGCTCATAGATAAGCAAAAATGGGAAGAAGCAAAAAGACATGAGAATAAGCATAAAGCCGGCGACATAAGCATAAATCCAGAAAAATAAGCGTTAAGGCTGTTAGATAAGCATAAAGCAGGAAACATAAGCATAGGCCAGTAAGGGATAAGCATAATACATGAAAAGATAAGCATAAAACCATGAAATCGAAGCATAAAACTTCAAAATATAAGCATAAAACACCAAAAGTTAAGCATAAGATCCTCTTTTTATACCAATAACCACCAAGTTTGTTAAAATCCCCTTCTTTCACACACCAGTTTAAATAAAAACCTTAGATAAATTTAATAAAGTATCCGGCTAAATCTATTATTCTAGATAATATATTGGATTTTCCCCCGAATGATGCTGAAACCTCTAAATTACGTCATATTTGTCCCTGCTCTACCTTGAGAACCTTGGAACCCTTTTATTCTTCAAAATGAGCTTTCCCGAACTAGTAAAACGACAGTTCAATAAGGAGCAAAAAACTGGTTAACATGAAAGTCTATCTATGATGCAAGGAAACTTAACTAAAAGATATGAGTTTTCTCTCATATCTTATTTGATATATTAGTTCAATATATTCCACCCTATGTGTCAATGTAAGCAGTTTCATTAATTTCTCCTTTCTCTAAAATAATAGGTAGTGAACCTTAAAAAGGAGTGTTTTTAATGTTGAAAGTAACAGTATGGAACGAAAATCGTCATGAGCAGAAGAATCCAGTGGTAAGGGATCTTTATCCTAATGGTATTCATGGAGCTATTGCAGAGTTCCTTGAGGCGGAAGGCTTGCAGACTGGAACTGCTACGCTTGACGAGCCTGAGCATGGCTTAACGGATGAGGTCCTTGCTTCTACTGATGTGCTTGTGTGGTGGGGGCACCTGGCACACGAAGAGGTAGAAGATCGTATTGTCGAGAAGGTTCGCCAGCGGGTTCTTGATGGAATGGGGCTGATCGTGCTTCATTCCGGACATTTTTCAAAAATCTTTAAGGTACTGATGGGCACAAGCTGCGATCTGAAGTGGCGAGAAGCCGATGAAAAGGAAAGGCTGTGGGTGGTAAGCCCAAGTCATCCGATAACAGAGGGAATCTCGGAATATATTGAATTGGAAAAAGAAGAAATGTATGGGGAGCACTTCGACATCCCTCAGCCGGACGAACTGATTTTTACCAGCTGGTTCGAAGGCGGGGAAGTATTCCGGAGCGGGTGTACCTATACACGCGGGAACGGGAAAGTATTTTACTTCAGACCAGGCCACGAAACATATCCTACTTACCATAATAAACAAATTCAGCGTGTGATCAGCAACGCTGTCAAATGGGCAAAGCCTGTAAAAAGAGAGAGACCTGTATATGGAAATGCAAAACCATTAGAAGAAATAAAAGCGAAATAGGAGGGAAAACAATGGAAAAGGTACGAGTAGGTGTCATTGGATGCGGGAGCATTGCCCAGCATCGCCATTTACCTGAATATAATAGTAACCCAAATGCGGAGATAACAGCAGTCTGTGATATTAATAGCGGGAGGGCGGAAGAGGTGGCTGCGAAATATGGTGCTGCTTCCTACACTAGCTATGAAGAACTCCTGAATAGCGGAAAAGTAGATGTGGTCAGCGTCTGTACACCAAACTATCTCCACGCTCCTATTACGGTTGCAGCATTAGAGGCAGGAGTCCATGTTCTATGTGAAAAACCAATGGCTACTTCATCTGAGGAAGCAGAAGTAATGATTGCTGCAGCTAATAAAAGCGGGAAGAAATTGATGATTGCCCATAATCAGAGATTCGTGCCTTCTCATCAAAAAGCCCGCCAGTTAATCGAAAACGGGGAAATCGGCAGGATCTATAGCTTCCGCACAGCATTCGGCCATGGCGGACCAGAAGGCTGGAGTGTTGAGGGGGAAGACGGATGGTTTTTCCAAAAAGAGAAAGCGTTTGTAGGTGCCATGGGAGATCTTGGTGTACATAAAACAGATCTGCTTCGCTATATTCTTGGGGAAGAAATTGTTGAAGTGGGCTCATTCGTTGAAACCAGTGCAAAAGACTTTGCTGATGTGGACGACAATGCGGTATGCGTACTTAAAACAGAAAGCGGCGTCATTGGTACACTGGCAGCAAGCTGGGCGTATGTGGGCAAAGAAGACAATTCCACTATTATTTATGGTGAAAAGGCAATCCTTCGTTTAGAAGATGATCCTGCATATTCCCTTGTCGTTCAATATGTGAACGGAGAAAGTGTTAAGTATGAGTTAGGAAAAATACAGTCCAATGAGTCTGGCGGGCAAAATAATTCTCATGTAGTTGATAAATTTATTCAGTCCGTCCTTACTAATGAAGAACCGCCTGTGCCAGGGGAAGAAGGGATGAAATCCTTACAGGTGATCCTGGCAGCCCTTGAATCCAATGAATCCAAAAAAATTGTCAGAGTAAAGGCGGAGTAGTTGTGAATTAACTCAAGATAGGAATTATCGGAGTCGGCGGCATTGCCCAAGGACGGCATATTCCGGCTTTTCTTGAACTAAATGAACAATGTACGATAACCGCTGTTTCCGATATTAATTACGAGTGTGCAAAAGAGGCAGCTGCGGCCTTTAATATCCCATATGTATTTGAGAACTGTCAGGACTTATTTGCAGAAGTGGATGCTGTTTGTATTTGTACGTTGAATAAATTCCACGCTGAAATCTCGATTGCTGCACTTGAAGCCGGTATCCATGTATTGTGCGAAAAGCCTATGGCACTTAGTGCAGAAGAGTGCGAAGCGATGCTTGAGGCTTCGAAGAGGCAAAACAGGGTTTTGGCCATAGCGTATCATTATCGATTTATGAAGGAAGCGCAGGCGGCCAAGGCAATCATGCAGGGCGAAGTGGGAAATCCGCTTGTTGCGCGTGTCCAGGCATTAAGACGAAGGAAAGTTCCCGGCTGGGGAGTATTTACAAATAAAGAACTGCAGGGAGGAGGGAGCCTGATTGATTATGGCTGCCACCTTCTGGATTTGGCCTTATGGCTTATGGGCAGCCCGGAGCTGACAGAAGTTCATGGAAGTACTTATAACACACTAAGCAAAATGCCGGACCAAGTGAATCTTTGGGGAGAGTTCGATCATTCCACATTTGAGGTCGATGATCATGTAACGGCTTATATTAAATTTAAAAATGGTGCTTCTATGCTATTTGAGACCTCCTGGTCAGCAAACGTCAAGGATGATCAGGAACATATCAGCATCTCTGGTGACCTGGGAGGCCTGAGTGTGTTTCCTTTGGAGATTTATTCTGTCAAAAACGGCCGGCTGTTCGACACTTCGCCTGCATGGCTTCCTTGTGATGATAACCCTGGACTGCCGCAGGCAAGGAATTTTATAAATGCCTGTCTTGGCAGAGGAATTAGTGGTCAAACCAGAAGAAGCACTCCAGGTTTCGAGAATTATTGACTCTATTTATAAAAGCAGCGGATCATTGCAGCGAGAGGAGATCTAGGTATGAAATTAGGTGTTTTTACAGTATTGTTTGCTGATAAATCGTTTGAAGAAATGCTCGACATTGTTAAAGAGTCGGGACTTCATGCAGTTGAAATCGGAACGGGCTGTTATCCGGGTAACAGCCATTGTGATTTAGATGGCTTACTGGAAAGTGAAGATGCCCGTAAGGAGTATATTGGAAAGATTGAGGACCGTGGTCTGTCAATAAGCGCATTCAGCTGCCATGGAAACCCGATCTCACCTGATCAGGAGTTTGCCCGTGAGTCGCATGAAACGCTTCTTAAAACGATTAAACTTGCTTCCCTTTTGGGAGTAGGGGTCGTTAACTGCTTTTCAGGTACTGCCGGCGACCATGAAGGAGCCAAGCATCCTAACTGGCCGGTTACAGCATGGCCGAACGAATTTGGCGATGTCCTAAAATGGCAGTGGGAAGAGAAGCTGATCCCTTACTGGAAAGAAGTTGGACAGTACGCTAAAGAGCATAAGATAAAGATCGGGCTAGAACTCCATGGGGGGTTCCTCGTCCATACTCCTCATACGCTGTTAAAACTTCGTGAGGCAACATGCGATGCCATTGGAGCCAACTTGGATCCAAGTCACTTATGGTGGCAGGGCATTGATCCGGTAGCAGCCATTAAGATTTTAGGAAAGGCAAATGCCATCCATCATTTCCATGCCAAAGACACGTATATTGATCAGGAAAATGTCAACATGTATGGTCTGACAGATATGCAGCCATATGGCGAAGTAAGGTCCAGAGCATGGACATTCCGCTCTGTAGGCTGCGGCCATGATATGAAGGTATGGTCTGATATGATGAGTGCTCTTAGGACATATGGCTATGATTATGTAGTCAGCATAGAGCATGAGGATCCAATTATGTCGATCCAAGAGGGATTTGCCAGAGCCGTTACGAATCTTAAATCTGTTCTGATTGAAGAAACTCCTTCCCAGATGTGGTGGGTGTAGCAGGATACGTATACAACTAAGATAGAAGGTGTCCAAGTATGAGTAAAAAATGGTGGAAAGAGTGTGTTGCCTACCAGGTCTATCCCCGAAGCTTCATGGACAGTAACGGGGATGGGATCGGTGACCTTAAAGGATTGACTTCTAAACTGGATTATCTGAAAGAGCTGGGAATCGACCTTATCTGGCTATCCCCGATGTTTAAGTCGCCGAATGATGATAACGGCTATGATATTTCCGACTACCAGGATATTATGGAAGAATTCGGTACGATGGAAGACTTTGATGAACTGCTGGAAGAAGTCCACAATCGCGGGATGAAGATGATCCTTGACCTCGTTATCAACCATACCTCTGATGAACATCCATGGTTTATTGAATCACGTTCTTCAAAGGATCATCCAAAGCGGGACTGGTATATTTGGCGCGATGGGAAGAATGGGAAAGAACCGAATAACTGGGAATCCATTTTCAGCGGCCCTGCCTGGAAATATGACAAGGAAACCGACCAGTACTTCATGCATATCTTTTCTGCGAGACAGCCTGACTTGAACTGGGAAAATCCAGAAGTGCGGAATGCTTTGGAAGATATGGTCAACTGGTGGCTGGATAAAGGGATTGACGGTTTCCGTGTAGATGCGATATCACATATTAAGAAAGAGCCGGGATTCCCGGACCTTCCAAACCCGCAAAACTTAGATTATGTTCCTTCATTTGATTACATGATGAATGTGGCTGGTATTGATCAATTTCTAACCGAGTTCTCTAAAAATACCATCAAAAATTATGATGTAATGACAGTGGGCGAGGCAAATGGTGTAGGGCTGGATGACGCGGACAAGTGGGTCGGTGAAGAAAACGGGTATTTTAATATGATCTTCCAATTTGAGTTCTTGGACCTTTGGGATAAGAAGGCAGCAGACCGGGTGGATGTAACTGCGGTTAAGAAGGCATTAACCAAGTGGCAGAACGGTTTGGAAGGAAGAGGCTGGAATGCCTTGTTTATTGAAAACCATGACCAGCCGCGTCGTGTATCCAGCTGGGGAGACGACAAAAAATACTGGAAAGAAAGCGCCAAAATGCTTGCTGCCATGTATTTTCTTATGAAAGGCACTCCGTTCATTTATCAAGGCCAGGAAATAGGGATGACAAATGTCCAATTCCCCTCTATCGACGATTACAACGATGTAGGAATGATTAATTATTATAAGATTGAGAGTGATAAAGGGCGCCCGCATGATGAAATCATGAAGGTTGTCTGGACCCGGGGGCGAGATAATTCGCGTACTCCAATGCAATGGAATTCCTCTAATTTGGGCGGGTTTTCCACCGCTGATAAAGCTTGGATTGGCATCAATCCGAATTACCGTGAAATCAATGTCGAAAATCAATTGCAGGATGAAAGTTCAATCCTGAACTTCTATAAAAAACTGATCAGGTTAAGAAAAGAACATCCGTTATTCGTGTATGGTACGTACCAATTAATATTGGCGAATCATTCTAAGCTGTTCGCCTACACCCGCAGCATGGGGAGTAAGAAGGCACTTATTGTATGCAACTTCCATGGAACATCTACGCGGTTTAAAGTTCCATCTTGGCTGGATTATCGGTCATTTGATCTTGCGGTTGCAAACTACGAAACAGCTAATTCGAAACTGCAAAAGAATATAACACTAAAACCTTATGAAACAAGGGTATATATTTTGAAATAGGCCTAGACTTGGTGCCTGCAATAAAGAATTATAAAACAGGAGTGGAAGGTATGGTCATTCATTTCAACCCTATTGATCAAACATTCCATTTGAAGGCAATGAATTCAAGCTATGTAATGGGGATAATGAAGGACGGATACTTGGTTCATTTGGGGGCGAGAAGCTGGCATTTGCCGGTTTAAGCATACCAGCCGATATTCAAGGTGATTTCCAGAGCTATGTGTGACATTTAAAAGAAGTAGTTTGATAGGGAAGAAGGGAACATGATACATTCAACGGTTCCCTTCTTCCTTTCGTAAATAGGCTTGAGCATAAACTTGCTGGGAGGGATATGATGTTTAAGCTGGATGAAAAAATAGAGTTCGAATATAAAGGAAATGACATCTTAACTGTAGGAGAGCTTCTAATTGACATGATTTCCGCAGAATATGATGAATACTACGAGTCTGGTACGTATCACAGATACTTCGGAGGTTCCCCTTCTAATATAGCAATGAATGTAAAGAAGCTTGGGATTGAATCCCTTGTTGCGTCAGCTGTAGGAAATGACGGTTTAGGAACGTTTTTATTGAACCATCTGCAAAAGGTGGGAGTGGATACAAGCTGTGTTCAGAAGGTGGATTATTCAACCAGCATGGTAGTGGTAACAAAAAGTAAGTCCACCCCGATCCCGATCTTTTATAGGAGTGCGGACTATCACTTAGCTTATACTACACAGCTTGAGAAAGCATTGGTAAACTCCCGGATCGTTCACTTTTCCTGCTGGCCCATTTCTATGGAACCCGTACGGCATACGATTGATAGAGTGATTGAAAAGGCTAAGGAGCATGATATCCTAATCTGTTTTGACCCGAATTACCATCCGATGATCTGGCAGAAAGGCGAGGATGGTGTGGAGTATATTAAGTCTGTCATTGGCAAGGTGGATATCGTAAAGCCTTCTGAGGACGATGCTGAAAGATTGTTTGGAAAAGATACACCCGAAAACCAAATGGAAAAGTTTTTGAAACTTGGTGCAAAACTTGTAATCATGACATTAGGCAAAGATGGCGCACTCATTTCGAATGGTACAGAGACCATTAAGTTGGACACGCTGGCGACAGAGGTAGTGGATACCACGGGGGCAGGAGACGCCTTCTGGTCGGGATTTTATACGGCTCTGATTAAAGGAGGTACAGTAAGACAGGCTTTAACCATGGGGATGGCAGTCAGTGCCTACAAATTGAAATATATGGGCGCAGTAGTGGATTTGCCGAAACTTGAGGATTTACAAGAAATGTATGGATTATAGGGAGGTTTTTTTTGATATGGCAGTTAAAAATCAGGTGCAGCTGATCACGTATCCAGATTCACTGGGCGGCGATTTAAAGACATTGAATAAGATCCTTTTACAACATTTCTCAGATATATTTAAAGGTGGAGTCCATATCCTTCCCCCATTTCCCTCTTCAGGTGACAGAGGCTTTGCTCCACTGACATATTTAGATATTGAGCCACGCTTCGGGACATGGGAGGATATCAGGGCCATTGGAAGTAACTTTGATGTATTGCTGGATCTAATGGTTAATCATATCTCGCAGAAGTCAGCATACTTTCAGGACTTTCTGAAAAAAGGGCGAAAGTCGGAATACGCTGATTTATTTCTTACACTGGACAAGCTCTGGGAAGACGGAGAGCCAGTGCAAGAAGATATAGATAAGATGTTTTTGCGCAGGCCATTGCCTTATTCTACATTTTCGATTGAGGAAACTGGAGAGACGGAGAAAGTATGGACAACATTCGGGAAAACAGACCCATCCGAACAGATCGATCTAGACATCAACTCCGAGAAAGTAAAACAACTGCTTACGGATTTCTTCATGAATTTCAAGGAGCAGAACGTGAAAATCGTACGGCTTGATGCAGTTGGATATGTCATTAAAAAGCTGGGTACAAGCTGTTTCTTCGTTGAGCCGGAAATTTATGAGTTCTTGGACTGGGTGCTGGAACTTGCCAATTCACTGGATATTGAAATTCTTCCTGAAGTGCATGCTCATCATACGATCCAATACAAACTGGCTGAGCATGGCTGCTGGATCTACGATTTTATTCTTCCGTATCGTGTTCTTGATACGATGATTAATAAATCAAGCCATGACCTGCTTCATTATCTTAAGAATCGTCCACATAAACAATTTACCATGCTTGACTGTCATGATGGCATTCCGGTCAAGCCTGACCTGGATGACCTCATTGACACAAAAAAGGCGAGGGAGCTAGTGGATGTTTGTCTTGAAAGAGGGTCGAATCTCAGTCTGATTTTATCCGAGGAGCATAAGGCTGAAGATGGTTTTGATGTTCATCAAATTCGCTGTTCTTATTACTCCGTGCTAAATTGTAATGATGATGCATACTTAGCTGCAAGAGCCATCCAATTCTTCGCACCAGGGATTCCACAAGTGTATTATGTAGGGATGCTGGCAGGAGAAAACGATATTGAAAATGTAAGGAAAACGGGTGAGGGACGTGAAATTAACCGCCATAACTTCACTGTTGAAGAGATAGAACAATCTCTTGAAAAACCAGTTGTACAAAGGCTGATGCAGCTTATAAGATTTAGAAATGATTATGAAGCTTTTAATGGGGAATTTGAAGTATTAGATTCTGACGATGATCAAATTCGTCTATCATGGAAAAAAGATGAGAAGAGGTGTTCTCTGCATATTGACCTTGGTACCTATGAGACCGTTATCAACTTTATCGACGATGATGGAAAGGAAGTACAATACGTTATATAAATATAAAAAAGCTGACTCTGCAAAGGCCGATCTTATCAGCCAATGAGCCAGCTTTTTATGTGTATCAATATTCAGCTTTTATGAAGAGAAGCCAAAGCTCTATCGTATCTGTTGTCAGCCTTCTCAGGTCTTGCCTGTCCAATTTCTTCATACACCCATAGTGCTTTTTCAGGCTGTTCGATTACTTCTTTAACTTCGCTCGGATCCGCGTAATGATCTGCCTGCGGTTTCCTTAACAAACAATGCCACAATGATGATCCCTAAGAAACATATAGCCATTAAATAATACGCTGGAAGCATATTATTTCCAGTCCTGTTAACCAGCCACGCTACAATCAGCGGTGTGGTCCCGCCGAATAGAGAGGCTGCGATATTATACGTCAGGGCAAGGGAACCATAGCGTACTTTTGTGAAAAATAGTGACGGTAAAGTTGCTGGCAAGGAGCCTTGAAGGGAAGAAAGTAAGCATCCAAGGATCAGAAGGCCAAAAAATGCGCCATAAATACTTCCGTTTTGAACCAGCATAAATGCAGGAATACTTAGTACGATTGCACCGATTAAAGAACCTTTGATAATACGGTTTCGGCCGATGCGGTCACTCCAGTAACCCGCTGCCAAAACCAGAGGAATCATAATGATCATCACGATTAAAATGAGAAAGAGTCCCTTCGTTTGGCTATAGCCAAGTTGTTCAGACAAGTAGGATGGCATATACGTGAGAACCATATAGCTCATGGTGTTATAGAAGATAACAATACCCGTGCAAACCAATAAAGGTTTCCAATGATCTCCAAAGATTTCCTTTAAGGATGTTTGTTTTCCTTCATCTATTGATTGATGCATAGCTTCAAATGCCGGTGTTTCATCTAAGTGGTTTCGGAAGTAAAAGCCAATCAACCCAAGTGGAGCGGCAATAAAGAATGGAATCCTCCAGCCCCAATCTACCATTGCTTGATCCCCAATCACGAAGGTAAGCAATGTCACCAAACCGGCTCCGGCAATATAGCCTACCAGCGTACCAACCTCTAACCCGCTGGCCATGAACGTACGCTTCTTATCCTGTAAAAAATTGCAACTAGTAAGAAAAGTGTGACGTAGTGTTAAGATACCCACGGTGTTATGGCTGTCGAAACGAAGGGTTTTCACCTTTTTTCTACAATATTTCCCGAGAAATACAAAAAAGGGACAAAAAAAGCCCTATTTTACATAGAGCTTACTTGCATAGTTATTGAATTAGTTTTAGGAATCCCTTCATGACAATTACTAGAAGGAGAGGATCATACCGTTTTTGCCTGCATATGTTCCCATCGTGGCCCCCATGTAATGAACAATCACTTCTTTCGGCTGGAATTGATGGATCAATTCTTGTTTAAGGTCTTCAGCATCTTGCTCATTCCCGGTATGGGTGATGCCAAAGGTGGTTTGGGAAAAATCACTTCCCTTTTCCTGAATGATTTCCAGGACTCTTTTTTGAAACTTCTTCTTCCCTCGTATCTTATCGGAGATTTCCACTTTCCCTCCTTCTACTCTCTCTAAAATGACTTTGATATTCAAGATTTTAGCTATTGATCCTTGGAACTTGCTGAGCCGGCCGCCCTTAACGATGTTTTCCAGCGTATCTAAAAGAACAAGAATGGTCATTGATTCTCTGAATTGTGTAAGTTCAGCCACAATTTCATTCATAGTCCTGCCTTGGTCTGCAAGTTCCGCTGCCCGGATAAGCTGCAGTCCATGGCCCAATGAACCGGCCAGTGTATCAAAGACCGTTACGTTCGCCTGGGATAACTCTTTTCCCAGGCATGCTGATTGATATGTGCCGCTTAGGCCGGAAGAAATGGTGAGACACAGGATCTCTGTATCTGTTCCATAGGCAGAAAAAGCATCTGCAAATGAAGCCGGGGAAGGCTGAGATGTCTTAGGGAGCTCGTCCATAGCAAACATCTTAGTAAAGAATTCTTTCGGAGTTAAATCTACTTTTTCATAATAATCCCGGCCATCCATAGTGATTGTTAACGGAACGGCTGTTATATCATATTTTTTCATTAAATCTTCTGGTAAATCTGCCGAACTATCTGTAATGATTTTTATCATTTCTTGCTCACCTCTAGTAATTATTCCTGATATACAAGTATAACAGTATCGGTGCTGATTGGTGGAATGGCAGCACCTTAGCGAATCATTGACACTAGCTCCAGTTGTCAGGAGTTATGTACACATGTAATGGATGCCCTCAGATACTTATAGATCTACGAAAATCCTCTTAAAATTTCTAAAAACCCTCTTAAAATCTGAAAAATCCTCATAAAAACTAGATAACCCTCTTAAATCCCAGAAATTCCTCTTAAACCAGAGAAAACCCCTCTTAAGCCGTTTTTTCTATTCTTTCTGGGCGACTGGCAGCTAAAAAAGCAACATTCAACAGAACACAATATATTTCATTCAGTCCTAACACTAAAACAGTGCTAAGCTCTTTTGTGATTTGAGCAGAAAATGAATCAATAATAAGTAGTTTTCTGTTGAAAAGTAATGTTTGCCTTTTACGTTAACGTCAATGTTAAACTAAAGTTGATACATGAACTCTAACTATATACCTGAGGAGGGCCGTTAATGAAGACAACGAGGGAAGTGGCGCAAATGTTTCAGGTTTCTTCAAGGACATTACGCTATTATGAAGAGCTTGGTCTTCTAAAGCCGGTTCGATCAGAGGTGAATCAACGTCTCTTTTCTAATGCAGATTGTACCAGGCTGAAGCTGATTATCCGTGGAAAGCGGTTTGGTTTTTCGCTGGAGGAAATTAAAGAGATGATTCTGCTTTTTGATAAAGATCGAACAGGGAAAAAACAGCTGGAGCGGACCATAGACTATGGGAGAGAAAAAATCAAGGAGGTGGACGGAAGGATAACAGAGCTCCAGGAGATGAAGGCTGAAATGGAAGAATTGATTGCTCAATTTACTGAAAAATTAGGAGGAAAGCATATTGAATAGTTCTGAGCTGCTGGCAAGGAATGCCCGGAAATATCCTGAAGCTGAAGCTGTTATCGGAATGGGGAAAAGATATTCTTATCGTGCGATGGATTGCTTAGTGAATCAGTTTGGGAATGCACTGCTTAAGAAAGGAATCTCCAGGGGTGACAAGGTGGTTTTGTTTATGCCGAATGTGCCCGAATTTGTAATCGCTTATTTTGCCGTTCAGCGAATCGGAGCCATCATTGTCCCCATCAATGCGAAACTGACACAGCCTGAAGTCGAATACATATTAGATCATTCAGATGCCAAGGCGCTTATTGTCCATCACTTATTATTTGAATCTATTAAAGGACTCGAAGTTCCCCTGCTGCTTATAAAAACGGGCGAGCCTTACGGTTCCGTGTGGGAGGCCTTTGACCATCTGCTTAAGAAAGGAAATGATGCACCAATTTCTTGTACTCTGACTGAAGAGGATGAATCGACGATATTGTATACTTCGGGGACAACCGGCAGGTCAAAAGGTGTTTTATTCCGCTATCGCAGCATTCTGACTGTCGCGCAGATGATCTGTGTGGAAATGGAAATGAAACCGGAAAGCCGCCTCCTGTTAATGATGCCTCTAAGTCATTCTGCACCTCTGCATTTGTTCTTGATGGCCGGTATAGTGACCGGCTCAACTCTAGTATTGACCCCAACTTTTACTCCTGAGCTTTTACTGAATTCCGTTGAACAGGAAAAAACGACTCATTTCTTCGGTGCTCCTGTAGCCTATTTATTAACAGCAAATGATCCTCAGATCAAACAGACAGATTTGTCTTCTATGAAATGGTGGGTGTACGGCGGTGCCCCGTTGTCGCCGGGTGAAGTGAAGTTTGTCCAGGAGTATTTTCAGACCGACAATTTGGTCTGTGTATATGGTTTAACAGAGGCAGGGCCCAGCGGAACACTTTTGCTTGGGAAAGAACATGAGGGCAAAGCAGGCAGTATTGGGCGGCGTGCAGCTCTGCATACAGAAATTAAAATTGTGAACGACCGCGGCGAAGCTGTGCAACCTGGTGAGGTCGGTGAGATCTTGCTTCGAGGCGAGGGCAATATGGCTCGTTATTATAAGGATGAAGAGGCCACAAAAAAGGCGTTCAGCGGCGATTGGCTGTTAACGGGTGATCTTGCAAAGGTGGATGGTGAGGGATACATCTGGGTGGTAGACCGGAAAAAAGATCTGATCATTTCTGGTGGTGTAAATATTTATCCGAAGGAAATTGAGGAAGTTCTCCTTTCTTATCCTTCCATTCAAGAGGCGGCAGTGGTAGGTGTACCGCACAAGGAATGGGGAGAAACGGTAAAGGCCTACTTTTTGGCTAAGGAAAAAGTAAATATGGAAGAGCTTAAAGCATTGTTAACTGAAAACCTGGCATCTTTTAAGATTCCCCGGCTGTACGAGCAGGTGGATATGCTGCCTCGCAATGCCTCGGGTAAAATTTTGAAGCAGCCGCTTCGGGATAGAGGGGATAAATGATGAATCTTCAAAAGGAAAGAAGTGAGCTAGAGGAGCGGAATTTTTATGCTTGTGATGAAACACTGCAGCTGCTGATTAAGGATCATCTGGATGATGAGCTTTTTCAATATACTGATAAGGTTCTTAGTGAATTTGGAAAAAAGTCCGCCGGAGAAATCGATGAGAGGGCCCGCCATACAGACCGCGAAGGACAGCCGCGGCTGGTAAAATACAATAAGATGGGCGACGATATTTCGGAGGTATTGGTAAATGAAGGATATCGGAAAACAGTAGCGGAAACGTATGAAACCGGGATTGTCGGCTATGTTCACAAAGAAATACCGGAACTCGGACGCAAAGGGAATTATACCTACAGTTTTGCGCTTGGCTATGTTCTCTCTCAGTCTGAGCCTGGATTTTATTGTCCAGTCACATTAACTATGGCAACAGCGTATTTACTGGATCATTTCGCAGATGACGCAGTGAAAGAAAAGTTCCTTAAGCACGTCTGCGCAACCGGGGATGTGTCCTTATTTGAAGGGGCGACCTTCCTGACGGAAAGACAGGGAGGGTCAGATGTTGGAGCAAATGTAGTCAAGGCGGTTGAAGAAGGAGGACACTTCCGGCTCTACGGGGAAAAGTATTTTGCCTCGAATGCGGGCATGTGCGGTGTGGCAATGGTGCTTGCACGTATTGAAGGAGCGCCGGCGGGATCAAGGGGTCTGACTCTGTTTGCCGTCCCGTGGCGGAATGATGATGGTTCTTTGAACGGAATCAGCATCCGCCGCCTGAAAGATAAGCTTGGTGTCCGGGCCGTCCCTTCTGGAGAAGTGGAATTTGACGGAGCCAGGGCCTATGTTGTTGGAGATCCTAAAAGAGGATTTTACTATATGATGGAGGCCTTGAATCTCTCTCGTATTTGCAATGCAGCAGCATCGGTTGGAATTATGCAGCGGGCTCTTTTAGAGGCGAAGGAATATGCCAGAAACAGAAAGGCTTTCGGTAAGAGTTTGGCTGAATTTCCGATGGTTCAGGATACGCTTGGAAAACTGACCGCGAAACATGCCGTGGAGCTCGCTGCAATTTTTGATATGATTAAGTTTTATCAACAAGTGACAGACGGAAATGCTTCAGACAGAGAAACCGTCTTAAACCGCCTGTTCATCGCCATTTTGAAAAAAGAAACCGCGGAAATGGCCATCCATTTTTCCCATGAAGCCATAGAGATGCATGGAGGCAACGGTTTTATCGAAGACTTTGTCACACCGAGGCTGCTCCGTGATGCCCAGGTGCTCACTGTCTGGGAAGGAACCGCCAATATTTTGGGGTTGGAGGTGATCCGGCTTGTGAGTAAATTCCAGGCGCACACCCTGTTTATCGATGAAATGAGCAGCCGTCTAGAGAGGCTGCCAGATGGTGATATGAAAGACATAGTAGAAAAAAAGCTGGCAGACCTTTCTGATAAACTTAATATATTTGCAAAGCTGGACAGCGATATGCAGACCTATGAAGCTAAAACTATTGCGAAAGAAATGGCTTATTTATATGAAAGTATCATCTCCCTGCAGATGGCAGAGAAGTATGGTGATAAATATAGTAAACTCGCAGAAATTTTTATTGAAATGACCTGGAATTTGCGGAATATCGGAGATGAAATGAAAACGGTGCGTTATTTTAGTGATGTAGTGATTTAATTCCTCTATTATCAATCATGCGGCTTATTTGACAGCCCAAAGAAATTTGCCCGAGAAAAATTAGGGAAAATCTCCTATCGTGCACTTACGATTTATTTAACACCAACCTCTAATTTCAGAGATGCACGCAAAGTGATTATTCAATCTGCTGTGGATCATTATGGAGCTGGAATTGGGGAAGCAAAAGCAACAGTTTCTGTGTTCGATCAGGCAGGGATTTTACAATAAGGTGTTTTTTGCAAAACTCGCATAAGAGAGAAGAATATTTTTTTCTTTACGTGGTGGTTTTGTATTGAAATGGCAGATTTCAGACGGCATCCATCCATAATCTTAAGCCATTATTAAAAAGCAGAATTAAAACCGCCCTGAACATAGATTCAAGGCGGTTTTTTAAAGATATGAAAGTTTGGTTCGATCAGGCAGGTTATAATGTATGGAAAATACTATATGTGCAGATATTATTTAACATCCTTTCTGCCTGCTTATTACTTAATTGCCTTGCTCACTTTCAACTTCTTTCCCTTAATCGGTGTATGCTCCATAGCCTGGAGAACTAACGAGCCCTTTCCGTTCAGAATATCTACATAGGACAGAGTATCTTGTATGGTTATTATTCCGATATCGTCAGCTGTTACTCCGGGGATGTTTGCAATTGTTCCGACAAAATCGACTGCTCGGAGTTTTTTCTTTTTTCCGCCGCTGAAGTGAAGTTTCATGATGTCCTGGTTGATTCGGGCTGTTTTATTATTTTTCACCACTCGGCGGCCGCTGATCTTTTCTTCGAACGCCGGTTTTCCGGCAGCCACTTCATGGGGTTTTGGGGCGTCCATAGCAGGGATTTCAAAGCCAATGTATCTTTCAATGGCTCTCACGAACTTTCCTTCATAAGGTGTAGCGAACATAATTGCTTTTCCTTTATTTCCGGCACGTCCGGTTCTTCCGGTCCGGTGAACATAGCTTTCTTTTTCCATTGGAACGTCATAGTTGATGACTAGGGTGACGTTTTCAACATCAATTCCTCTGGCAGCCACGTCTGTTGCTACAAGATATCGGAAGTTCCCTCTTTTGAACCCTTCCATTACAGCAAACCGATCTTCTTGTTCTAAGCCTCCATGAAGTCTTTCACAGGAATAATAGGATTCTTCCAAATCGCTAAACACCGTATCCACATGTTCTTTCGTTCTGCAGAAAATGATGCAGCTATCTGGGTTTTCTATGACCGTCACATCTTTCAGCAGTGAAAGCTTTTCTTCCTCCTTCACTTCGATCACACGATGTTCAATAGTATCCGTCGTGATTCCCGTAGCTTCAATCTGAATATGAATGGGATTCTGCATATAGTCATGGCAGAGATTTTCAACATCTTCAGGCAGTGTAGCCGAAAATACCATTGTCACCCGGCCAGCCGGCAGCTCTTTAATAATGGACTCTACTGTGTCAATAAAGCCCATATTTAGCATTTCATCTGCTTCATCGATAATAAGATACTTTATTTTGTCTAAAGCGAGCGTACCTCTTTCAATATGGTCCATCACACGTCCGGGTGTACCGACAACTGCGTGCGTTTTTTGCTTTAATTCTTCTTTTTGTTTAGCAAAAGGTTCTTTTCCATAAACGGCCATCGCTTTAATTCGTTTAAATCTACCTATATTCGTTAAATCCTCACGTACTTGAACCGCTAGTTCTCGGGTTGGGGTGAGAATCAGCGCCTGCGGTAATTTTTCTTCCCAGTCGATTCTATCGCAAAGCGGGATTCCAAAGGCAGCCGTCTTACCGCTTCCTGTTTGAGATTTGACAACAAGATCTTTATTTTTCAAGGCTGCGGGCAGAACTTTACTTTGTACCTCAGTTGGTGTTTCATATCTTAAAACAGACAGGGCTCTTTTAATTTCATCGCTTAAACGGTAATCTTCAAAACTTTTTTCACTCATGTACTTAGACCTCGTTTTTTAGTATTATCCGACTTATATATAGGATTCTCTAAGGGAAATATCATATGCATAATCTGAATAGGCTTCATTATACTTGATATGCTATATAAATCGGCTCTTAATTTAATAAATTATAAAAATAAACTTAAATTAGCTGGTGTCGCCATAAAAAAAACGGGTAATTTCTATATAGAACCAGGTCATAAGAGCAGGGGATTCATTTAGAAACTTTTTAAAAAGGATGTGAAAACAAGCTGTATATGACATTTGTCATACCTTGCGCATGACACTAGCTACTTACACGATGATTTTTATTTCACTATACTCGGTATATCAACACAAAAGGAAGTGAATTCCACTAATGACTACAGAAAATACTAAAACATTGAAAAAACAAGTTGCTCCTTTTGAAAAATCAACTACGAAGGAAAGTGTCTGGCAGATTATTAATACGGTCGGGCCATTTATTATCTTATGGTACCTTGCTTATAAAAGCCTGTCCGTTTCCTTTTGGTTATCATTAGTTCCCGCTGTGATCGCAGCAGGGTTTTTGACACGAATTTTCATTATTTTTCACGATTGTACACATCATTCTTTCTTTAAAAATCGTAAAGCCAACAGAGCCGTTGGGACTGCTATGGGTGTTCTGACTTTGTTCCCGTTTGATCAATGGGGGCATGAACATTCCGTTCACCATGCTACAAGCGGTAATCTAGATAAAAGGGGTACAGGAGATATCTGGACGCTGACGGTAGATGAGTATTTGGCAGCACCGCTTAAGCTTCGTATAGCTTATCGGATTTATCGGAATCCAATAGTTATGCTTGGATTAGGTCCTATATGGGTTTTCCTTATTAAAAATAGATTTAACCGAAAAGGTGCCAGAAAAAAAGAACGCATGAACACATATTTGACGAATGTTCTAATCCTTCTATTGGCAGGATTGCTCAGCTGGGCCGTTGGATGGCAGGAGTTCCTTCTAGTACAAGGTTCGATATTCTGGATATCCGGTGCAGCAGGCATCTGGCTGTTTTATGTACAGCATACCTTTGAGGATTCTTATTTTGAAGAAGATAAAGAGTGGGAGTATGTAAAAGCAGCAGTAGAAGGAAGTTCGTTTTACAAGCTGCCAAAACTTCTGCAATTTCTTACGGGGAATATCGGCTTCCACCATGTTCACCATTTAAGTCCAAGGGTGCCTAACTATAAACTGGAAGAGGCACATGAAAAAACGGAGCCATTAAAGAACGTACCTACCATTACTCTCGCTACAAGCTTAAAGTCAATCCGTTTCCGCCTATGGGACGAGCAGCGCAAAAATTTTGTCAGCTTTAAAGAGATTAAACATTTAACAAAAAACAGTGCTTCTGTACAGGCAAAACCTGAACTGTAACTTCACCATCAAGGCTGCCCCCCTTATAGGGGAGGTGTGCTTTATAGCACTGCCTGATAAGGAGAGATACAAATGATTCGAATTGTTATTGCTGAGGATCAGGAACTGCTGTTAGGGACAATTGAATCTTTGCTTAATTTAGAAAATGATATGGAAGTTGTAGGACAGGCGGGCAATGGGAGAGAGGCGCTTTCTCTTATTCACAGCTTACAGCCTGATGTTTGTATCATGGATATAGAGATGCCTGTACAGAGCGGGCTAGAGGCCGCAGAAGCTTTAAAACAGCTTGAATGTAAAACTATTATATTAACAACTTTTGCAAGGAGAGGCTACTTTCAACGTGCTCTAAACGCAGATGTAAGAGGGTATCTACTGAAAGACAGTCCAAGCGAGGAATTAGTGTCTTCTATTCGGGGTGTAATGGCGGGAGAGCGGATTTATTCACAGGAACTCATGGATGAAGAAATGGGTGGAAATGAAAAAGACAAACACCCTTACGAAGCAATGCTAGCTAACAGCCAGCCTGAACGAAGAAGCTCAATTGGAACTGTCCGGTATTATGTTTCAGCCATTATAGATAAAATAAAGCATAAGGCGGGCTAAGCTTGTAATAAGCTGCGGGAGATTCTACTGATAAAGGTTCATTTAAAAACTCTTTTCCACTCGGGAAGGGTTTTTTTGCATTTAGCGAACTTCTAGAAAACTTAAATTTTTCTAAAAATTCCCTATTTTGGTCATAATGGAGTTAGGAGCTTCAATCAGGCGAGTCTGTTAAGATAGCATTAATAAAGAACTTGAAAGGGGAGAAAATAATATGACTCATATAGGGCGGAATGATCCTTGCGGGTGCGGCAGCGGGGAAAAGTACAAAAAATGCTGCGGAAAAGGAAATGTGTTATCTCTTTCGCATACGCTCGAGAAGGAACTGGATGAGATTCTTTTAGACATGCTGGGCTTTGCAATGAACTATTATCAGCATGAGCTGGAACGTTCATTAGGAACGTATTATCAGGCATTCAATGTACCAGATCGTGATAAAGAGATCGCTCGCGTATTTGGGAGTATATGGTTTATTACCTCCGTCGAACTTGGTGACTCGACTATATTAAGTAAATACCTTGATAAACAGGCTAACCGCCATCGGCCGCGGGTAAAGGATATCCTGAATAAATGGAAAACAGTCAGGCCCTCTGTCGGTGTCATTGAGCATCAGAACAGTGATCAATCAATTGTCGTGAAGGATCTTTTTTCAAACAAGGTTCAAAATGTAAAAGTTCTTGAAGAGGATCTGCAGGTAGAAAGTGGCAGCCTTCTGCTGGCAGCTATATTTCCGGCTGTAGAAAACTCGATTGTACTAGGCCCATTTATTGAAGTGCCCCCTGTTATTTCCAAGCAGTTGGAGCAAGCTGTTATCAGTCTCTATGAAGGCAGCGAAATAGGAGATCCACAAGAATTTATGTCTGAATTATTTTTAGACGTGCTGAACCTCTTTATGTCTGTATTTACCGAGGAGGGTGTTTGGAATTCAGAGGCACATAAGGAAGTAGCAGATCATTTTCTAGAATTCATGATGGATCAAGGACGTGATGACGAAGCAGTTCTTGACTTAGGAGTAACCTTGTGGGGTAAGTATTGCTCGCGAAAAAATCCTTCTATCAAAAAGCCGGAAATTTATGTGGCAGCATTAATTTATCTAGTTGACAAATTAGTACCATTTGGCGGTTATTTCACTCAAAAGGAACTGGCAGAACAATTCAGAGTCTCCAGTGCAAGCATATCTTCGAGGTTTAAAGAAATGCAGGATGCTCTAGAAGCCGAAGTTGATCAGCTGCAAGGGCTGAGAGAAAAAGCTGAACTGGACGTATACCGCGAGAAATTTGAACATAATGTTCAGAGTAACCCGCTAATACCCAAAGCTGCGCTTGAACGGGAGCTCCTTCAGTTGCAGCGTGAGATCAATGAGCAAAATTTTGAGTCTATGGATCAAATCCAGGAATTTTTAACTAACAGAATGAATCCTAAGCCTGCCAAAAAGAAGTTATCGAAAAAAGAAAGAGCGCAGGAACTTTTATTTGATGCTTATGAAGCAGCAGGAAAGAAGCGGGTACAGCTGGCAAAAGAGGCATTAAAATTATATCCGAATAGTCCGGACGCTTTTAACATTCTAGCAGAATCTGAAAGAAATCTTGAGGAAAGACTCAGCTTATATAAAGCTGGTCTTGAAGCAGGAGAAAAGGAGCTTGGAAAGTCCTTTTTTAATCAGAATAAAGGGCATTTTTGGGGGCTTACTGAGACACGCCCTTATATGAGAGTTAAATTTCTTTATGCAGCACTTTTACAGGATATGGGCATGGTTAAAGAAGCTATTTCACAGTATGAGGAGCTTCTTATGTTAAACCCGATGGATAATCAAGGTGTAAGGTATGAATTGTTTGGGGCATACGTTCAATCAGGTCATATACAAAAGGCGAATGCTTTGTTAAACGAATATAAAGAGGATTCGACTGCACATGGAGCATTTAATAGCCTTCTCATTGAATATGAGATAAATGGAATAACTCCAAAAACTAAAAGATTAGTTAAAAGAGCAAAAGATGTGAATCCATATGTTATAGATTATTTGACCGGCAGTAAGCAAATCCCGAAACAACATGTCGATTCTTTTATCTTCGGGAGTGAATCGGAAGCAGCTGCATATGTGCTTGAGCATAGGCATTTATGGGAGCGGAATAAGGAATTGGTAGAGTGGCTTAGGAGGCAAGCATGACAACACCTGGTGATTTTAGGAACATGTGGATATGAAAGAAAATGCGGATGGAACTTTAATGGTGAAACTTTTCTACAAAACTAATGGAACTTCTGATCATTTAAGGTAAGCATGAGAAGCCGAGGAGAATGTATCCTTGGCTTCTTTCTATTGCTAATCGCCTGCCCATGAATGAGGTTCTTTTATCTGTTAACTAAAAACGATTCTATGGTTTGCTTGAGAGGAACCTATGATGATTCATCCATAAAAATTGCTGATGCAATTATTCGAACGGGCAGCTCTTCTCTAGCCGGCCCCTTTGAACACGGTTAGATGCGGGCTCTGCGAATAGTAACGCCATTTTTGAATAGGGCAGGGTATCGGGAATTTGGATAATTTGTATGATTGGATATTATGAAAAGTGGAGATTGAGGCGGATCTATTGCTATTATTTAAGTAGAGTTGTTTTTTGAAGAAGTAAAGTTCCTGTTTAAGGAAAAAGTAGTAGATAAACGAGCTGAATACTAAATTCTTATGAACGCGGGTTGAAATGATGAAAGTGAAAGTGATGTTCGTTGCACCTTATCCAGCAATCCCGATGGCAGTAGCAGCTGTATACACAGGCTATAGTGAGGTTGCAGCAACTGCAGCGCTGCAGGGGACTGCGGCAGTTATTGTGACTGCAATACTGACACCGTTACTAACTACATGGTTTGCTAGAAGAGCAGAACTAAAAAACAAGATCGTGTAATTCATAAAGTTGTAGATGAAGGAAACTTCTTAGTGAGGAGCCAGCAAGTATGAAAAATTTCTTTATTATTGCAGATGATTTAACAGGCGCTAATGACTCCGGAGTTCAACTATCCAAGCAAGGGCTTTCTGCAACTGTTTTATTTGATCTCGATAAACCATTAACAGGAGCTCTCCAAGAAGTCGTAATCGTTGATACAGATAGTAGGGCATTGCCTCAAAAAGAAGCCTATGAAGCAGTATTCGAAGCGAGTAAATTTCTTTATCAAGACGACTGTCAGCATATTTACAAGAAGGTCGATTCTACTTTAAGAGGCAATATTGGAGAGGAGATTGCTGCAGTGTGCGCAGTCTTCAATCCTGAACTAGTGGTTATCGCTCCTGCATTCCCAAAAATGAATCGTATCACATTAAACGGCAATCAATATGTGAATGGGCAAAAAGTACACCAGACAGAATTCGGAAAAGACCCGAAAACACCAGTTAGGGACAGCTATATTCCGGGAACGTTAAAGAATGTATCTTCGAGTAACATTTCTATAGTAACAAAGAGTGTACTGGAAGAGCACGATTCGCTTGGACAGTACATTCTGGAAGTATATGCTGAAGGGAAGACCTGGTTTGTCTGCGATGCTGAAAGTAATGAGGATTTAGAGAGCATAGCACAAGCTTTTGCAGGGTTGAAATTGAAGACCCTATGGGCTGGGTCAGCAGGGTTGATCGAATACTTGCCGGCAGAGATAGGTTTGGGAACAAAATCTAGGATTACACAGGGGAACCAGCAGATTACAAAAACTCTTACTGTTTCGGCCAGTCTCTCAAATGTGACAAAAAAACAGCTGGATCTAGTTAAAAAGCTCCCTGATACCCTCCTCTTGGAAATGGATCCTGTTGAATTAGTAACAAAAAAGTATGATATATCTGCTGTTTTAGCTAAGGCAGCTGGAGAAAATGAAATAAAGCATTTGGTTTTATATGTGGACTCCTCTGATGAAAATCGTAATGCTACTGCAGCGTTAGTCAGCCAATTTGGGATGACTCCAACTGCAATAAGCGAAACTATTTCCATTGAACTGGGTTATGTGGCCAAAAGAATACTTGAGGCTGCCGATGACATAGATGGTTTGGTTTTAACAGGAGGGGACACCGCTAAAGCCGTTTGCAGACAGTTGAATATTCATCAAATGCATCTGCATTCCGAAGTTGAAACAGGGCTGCCTTTCGGAACGGTATCTGATGGAATAAGAGATTTTGGTGCCGTAACAAAGGCGGGGGGATTCGGAAACGATCATTCCTTGGTCAATGCGTTACAATCGATGGTAGGAAAGGAAGAGGATTATGCAGAAAAATAAAGCTATTATTGGAATTACGATGGGAGATGCAGCAGGTGTCGGACCCGAAATTATATTGAAAAGTTTGCAATATAAAGAGATATATGAACTATGCCGGCCGATCGTTATTGGTGACAAGAAGATTTTGGAGAGAGCGAAAGGCTATGTCAACAGTGAGCTTAACATTCAATCCATTTCTGAAGAGCAGATTCCGGAACTAAGCTTTGAATACGGAACAGTGTATTGCATCGACTTGGATTTACTGAGTGCAGACCTTCCGATAGGGCAGGTATCGTCTGAAGCTGGACATGCAGCATTTGAGTACCTGGCAGAAGCTATCCATTTAGCGAAGAAGCATCAGATTGATGCGATTTGTACAGCACCGTTGAACAAGGAAGCCTTGCATAAAGGCGGCCATAAATATCCAGGCCATACTGAGATTCTTGCTGATCTGACTAACACCAGTGAATTTTCAATGATGCTTTCTGCTCCAAATCTAAAGGTCATTCATGTAACCACGCATGTTGGCATCATAGATGCTGTAAAAATGATTAATCCTGACCGCGTACACCGAGTAATCAAGCTGGCACATGAAACTCTTGCAAAATCAGGTATTCAAAATCCGCGCATTGCTGTTTGCGGTATCAACCCGCATGCAGGTGAAAATGGGCTGTTCGGTTACGGCGAAGAAGAGGAAAAGGTCATTCCCGGCGTTCAGCGAGCGGTTGAGGAAGGCATTAATGTAGTTGGGCCGCTTCCGGCAGATACATTATTTTTCCGTACCGTACGAGGGGACTTTGATATTGTGGTTGCCATGTACCATGATCAGGGACATGGACCGGTTAAAGTATTAGGTCTGGATGCTGGAGTGAATATTACCGTTGGGCTGCCTATCATTCGTACAAGTGTGGACCATGGAACTGCCTTTGATATTGCCGGTAAAGGCATTGCAGATGAAAAGAGCTTAATGGAAGCAATCCGGCAGGGAGTAGAGCTTGCTCCGAAAAGATAAAATTAAATTATTAATAATCTGGAGCAAATCATAAGTAATTAGGGGCCGAGGAGAATTTATCCTCGGCTTCTTTCTATTGCTAATCACCTGCCCATGAATGAAGTTCTTTTATCTGTTAAACTATAAAAGGATTTTATAGTCTGCTAGAGAGGAACTTTATAATGAATTCATCCATAGAAATGCTGATACAGTTATTCGAAAGGGCAGCTCTTCTCTTGATATGCCTGTTTATTATTACCCGGATTCCCCGGTTCAAGGAATCTTTTCAAAAAGACAATCATTCCTTTACAGAACGGTTACTTCTAACTGTTATTTTTTGTATCTTTGCCATTTTTGGAACTTATTCCGGAATAAATGTGGAAGGTTCACTGGTGAATGTGAGAATCATTGCGGTGATGTCCGGGGGAATTCTATTTGGGCCCTGGGTAGGGATCGTGACTGGAATCGTTTCGGGGCTTCACCGCTACTTAATTGATATTGGCGGCATTACCTCACTTCCTTGCTTGATAACTAGCATTTTGGCTGGTATTGTTGCTGGCTATATTAACATTAGAGTGAAAAAGTCGCTGCGCTGGTTATACGGCATTGCCGCAGGAATGATTTGTGAAGTATTGACGATGCTGCTGATTCTGATAATGGCGGATCCCTTTGAGCGTGGTTTAGAGATTGTTTCAAAGATTGGTTTTCCGATGATAGCAGGAGAGATCAGTATTGGGCTGATTGTGATGCTTGTCATGAGTGTGGAAAATGAGAAAGAGCTAATTGCAGCTAGGCAGGCAAAGCTTGCTCTGGAAATTGCGAACAAGACACTTCCTTATTTTCGGTCCATTAACGAAGAATCATTACAGACCATTTGTACAATTATAAAAGAGGATATTAAGGCCGACGCGGTAGCCATTACCGATACACAGAATGTGCTGGCGTATGTAGGCTTCGGCCAGGAAAACTATAAAATTGGCCAGGAGATCATCAGCGATCTTACGAAGAAAGCCATTCGGAGCGGGAAGATCACAATCCGGAACCAGGTGGCCGATCACCACACTCCGCAGATTCAGTACCTTCTCATTATGCCTCTAGAGGAGCGTGGAGTCGTAACAGGAACGCTTAAAATCTACTATCGTAAAGCGTATAATATGTCTTATTCCCTGCAAACTATGGCGATTGGGCTGTCACAGATCATTTCAACCTTAATGGAAGTTTCACGGGTTGAACAAATCAAGGAAGAGGCTAACAGGGCAGAATTGAAGGCCCTGCAGACGAAGATTAACCCTCACTTTTTGTTTAATGCACTGAATGCTATTGCTTCTACCACCCGCCGAAATCCTGATAAGGCACGTGAATTGATTAATAATTTATCGGGATATATGCGTTTCAGCCTGGAGATCAATGATGAACTGATTGATATCCACAAAGCGCTGGAACAGGTTCAGGATTATGTAGCCATTGAAAGGGCCCGCTTTGGCAGCCGTTTACAGGTGGATTATGATATTGATGATGTCAATGTGCAAATTCCGAGCCTCTTGATCCAGCCGCTGGTAGAGAATGCAATCAATCATGGGATACTTAAAATAAAGGGACCAGGAATCGTTTCTATATCAGTTAAAGATAGGGAAGATTCGGTTCGGATAACAGTTAAAGATACGGGAGCAGGAATAGATGATGAAGTCGTGAACAATTTGTATAACAACAACGTTCCGGCGAGACAGATTGGTTTGTACAATGTTCATCAGCGGGTTAAACTCATTTACGGACAGGGGTTAGTTATCCGCCGATTACATCCAGGAACGGAAATTTATTTTACCATCAAGAAGGGTGACATATGAAAGCCATTATTGTAGAAGACGAAATACCAGCCCGGGAAGAGCTGGAATATCTGATTGAGACTCACAGTGATATCGAAATTGTGGATTGTTTTGATGATGGCGTCGATGTATTGAAATTCTTGCAGAAACATGAGGTCGATGCGATCTTCTTGGATATCAACATCCCTTCCCTGGACGGAATGCTTCTGGCAGGAAACATACGTAAGTTTGCCAAAAGGCCTTACATCGTTTTTACAACTGCTTATAAAGAACATGCTGCAGAAGCGTTTGAATTGGAAGCCTTTGACTATATCCTTAAACCCTATGATGAGAAACGGATTGCTTCCATGCTAAGCAAGCTGGAAGCCGCTTTTTTCCGTGATCAAACAAGCGGGGAACAGATACAGAAGCAGGAAAAGAAAGTGGAAGACGAACCAGGCAAGTCCGTTTCACATAGAATAAACCTCAGAAAGAATGACAAAATTATTGTCACCGATATGGATGATATTTACTACGCGGCAGCCAGTGAAAAGGTAACATTGGTCTACACGCGGCATGCAGAGTACACCATGCCGATGAGCATCTCAGAGTTTTATTCCCTGCTGCCCGAGAATCAATTTTTTCGCTCCCATCGCTCCTATGCGGTCAATCTTTCTAAAATAAAGGAAATTGTGCCATGGTTTAATCAGACGTACATGTTAAGGCTGATCGATAGGCCGGAAGAGATTCCTGTAAGCAGGAGTAAAGTGAAAGAGTTTCGACAAATTATGCGTTTTTAAGTGCAATTCATTCCATGAAGTAGCTATCTCGTTCTGAAATCGGTTTCATAAGTATTTTCAGAGGTATAATTTTTTTACATTCAGCAAACATCGCTGGTGAAAAAATTACTAATGGACACCTTAGAATATATACCGAAAGAAAGAGGCGGCGCGACATGAAAACAAGTCTAAAAAATCGGTGGCTTATTGTACTCGGAACAATTATCGTTCAAATGGGGTTAGGAACTATATACACGTGGAGTTTATTTAACCAGCCTTTAAAAGAGAAGTTCGGCTGGGATTTAAGCACTGTAGCCATTACATTTTCAATAACAAGCTTCTCGCTGGCATTCGCCACTTTATTTGCGGGAAAGCTGCAGGATAAATGGGGACTTCGCCGTTTAATTGCATGCGCAGGCATTGTACTAGGTGCAGGACTGATGCTGAGCTCTCAGATCTCATCTCTTTGGATGCTCTTTATTCTGGCAGGTTTTGTTGTAGGTTTTGCAGATGGGACAGCCTACATAACCACTCTTTCAAATCTGATAAAGTGGTTTCCTGAAAGAAAAGGACTTATTTCAGGTATATCCGTCGGTGCCTATGGTACAGGCAGTTTACTTTTTAAGTATATTAACGCTTCACTGATACAATCAGTCGGTGTTTCCCAGGCATTTCTGTATTGGGGAATAATTGTTACGGTGCTGGTTGTTGCTGGTTCATTCCTCATAAGGGAAGCTTCGGCGGGCGGCTCTACGGAATCAGGAAATGATATGAAGATCAAAGATTATACAGTGAAAGAAATGTTAAAAACAAAGCAGGCTTATCTGTTATTCATCATCTTTTTCACAGCTTGTATGAGCGGTTTATATCTGATCAGCATCGTGAAGGATATTGGTGTCAGCATGGCTGGGTTAAGTGTGGCGGCAGCAAGTAATGCTGTTGCGCTGGTCGCTATTTTTAATACTGCAGGACGTATTATCCTCGGAGCTCTTTCAGACAAAGTCGGCCGGTTAAAGGTAGTAGCAGGTGCACTGCTTGTAACCGGGATAGCCGTAACAATCTTAAGTTTCGTAAAGCTCAACTTCGGATTATTCTTTGCCTGTGTAGCAGCCATTGCTTTTTGCTTCGGCGGCAACATCACCGTATTTCCAGCAATTGTAGCCGATTTCTTCGGTTTGAAAAATCAAAGCAAAAACTACGGAATCGTCTATCAGGGATTTGGCCTCGGTGCCTTGTCGGGCTCTTTTATAGCTTCCGCATTAGGCGGCTTCGTTCCCACTTTTACACTGATTGCCGTTCTTAGTATCATCTCCGTATTAATTGCGATGATTATTAAAACCCCTGGATCTAAGGGGATAAAGAATGAACCGCGGAAAGTACACAATATGCGGCCTGATCCTGTAAAATAGAAAAAAACCTTTCACACCAGGTGTGGAAGGTTTTTTTGCGGCATTAAAGTTGTTGTAGCCTATTGTGAGACTGAAAAACTAGCAGGGAATCAGTCCTGGGCGAGGAGATAAAGCCGGTTGGTTTATAGCAGCATTGTATTATGTATAATAAGAAGATCAACTTTAAGATAGGAGTATCCATGAAAGAATACTACTACGATAAATTACTAGGCATCAAAACAGCAGGGGACCAAAGGGGATTTCATCAGTCCCTGCATTACCACCGGTATGAGCCCACGCCATATGCTGCACTTGAAAAACTATTTAATCAGTATGAAGTAAAGCCAAGTGATCGAGTGGTCGATTTTGGCTGCGGTAAGGGGCGGCTAAACTTTTACGTTCATTATTTCCACCATGCCTCTGCGGCCGGGATAGAAATGGACGGGGGATTCTGTCAGGAGGCAGAAAAGAATAAATTGAGTTATGGTAAGAGAACTAAAACCAGCAGTGATAAACTCCAGTTTTATTGCTGTTTGGCAGAAGATTATCAGATTCAGCCGCAGGATAACCGGTTCTATTTTTTTAATCCTTTTTCGGTACAAGTTTTTATGAAAGTGGTACAAAACATTTTGAGGTCAGTGGAAAGAGCGAAACGGGAGGTAGAACTGATTCTTTATTATCCCGCGGACGATTATATTTATTTTTTGGAAAAGCAGACTTTATTTGAATTAACGCAGGAAATTGAACTGCCTGACCTCTCTAAGCATGATCAGTTTGAGAGATTTTTAATTTACCGGCTGGCCTACTAAATAGGTCTTTGCCCATTCAAGCCCCAATTATTTTTAGCAGCCTTATTGACACGAAACTCCGGTATATGTTATTTATTTATTGATTAGCACTCGCTGGTGCAGAGTGCTAAAATGGACGTATGCAATATAAATAAGTTAATCCTCGAAAGGAGAAGGTTTTCATGCAGACCAAACAGTTTCAGGCAGAGTCTAAAAGGCTCTTAGAAATGATGATTAACTCAATTTATTCACAGAGGGAAATTTTCTTAAGAGAGTTAATCTCTAATGCAAGTGATGCCATCGACAAATTATACTATAAGGCGTTGACGGATGATCGATTAAGCTTTGATAAGGACAGCTATTACATAAAGATTGCGGCAGATAAGGATAATAGGACTCTTACAATCTCTGATACTGGGATCGGAATGACGCAGGAAGATCTTGAAAACAACCTGGGGATCATCGCGAAGAGCGGATCCTTAGCGTTCAAGAAAGAAAACGAAGCCGAAGACGGCCACGAAATTATAGGGCAATTCGGTGTTGGTTTTTATTCAGCATTTATGGTTGCGGATAAAGTGACTGTTATCACTAAGGCACTGGACAGCGATACTGCTTACAAGTGGGAATCTTCAGGTGCTGAAGGCTATACCATCCAGCCGTGTCAGAAGGAAGCGGCCGGAACAGAAATTATATTGAATATAAAAGAGAATGCAGAAGAAGAAAGTTATGATGAATATTTAGAAGAATACCGGTTAAAAGCAATCATCAAGAAATATTCCGATTTCATCCGCTACCCAATTAAAATGGATGTCACTGAGCGAAAGCTTAAAGAAGGCAGCGAAAGTGATTTTGAAGAATATAAAGAAGAGCAGATTATCAATAGCATGGTCCCGATCTGGAGAAAAAATAAAAATGAACTCACTCCAGAGGATTACGAGAATTTTTACGCGGAAAAACATTACGGTTTTGACAAGCCTTTAAAGCATATTCATATTAGTGTTGATGGGGCGATCAGATATAACGCCATTTTATTCATTCCAGAGAAAATGCCTTTCGATTACTACACTTCTGAATATGAAAAAGGGCTGGAGCTCTACTCTAATGGTGTATTGATCATGAATAAGTGTTCCGATCTGCTTCCAGACCATTTTAGTTTTGTTGAAGGGATGGTAGATTCAGACGATTTATCACTCAATATTTCGAGAGAAATCCTGCAGCATGACCGCCAATTAAAGCTGATCGCGAAAAATATCAGCAAGAAAATTAAAAGTGAACTTCAAAGCTTACTGAAGAATGAAAGAGAGAAATATGAAGAATTTTATCAATCTTTCGGCAGACAATTAAAGTACGGGGTATACAGTGATTATGGAACTCATAAGGAAACGCTGCAGGACTTGATTATGTTCTACTCTTCCAAGGAGAAGAAGCTTGTTACCTTAGATGAGTATGTAAGCAGGATGCCAGAGGATCAGAAGTATATCTTCTATGCTTCCGGCGAATCCATTGAGAGAATTGATAAGCTTCCGCAGACTGAAATAGTGGCTGATAAAGGCTACGAAATTTTATACTTCACAGATGATATAGATGAATTTGCGATCAAAATGCTGATGGCCTATAAGGAAAAAGAATTTAAATCTGTATCAAGCGGGGATTTAGGATTCGAGGAAGAAAATAAATCCGATCCGGCGGAAGAGAGCGAGAACAAAGAGCTCTTTGAATATATGAAGAATGCTTTATCATCAAAAGTAAAGGATGTCAGGGCATCTAAACGGTTGAAATCCCACCCGGTCTGCATTGCGGCAGATGGACAGGTGTCGATTGAAATGGAGAAAATTTTAAAGGCTATGCCGAATAATCAGAATGTAGAGGCTGAAAAGGTGCTGGAAATTAACACCAACCATGAGGTTTTTCAGTCCTTGAAAAATGCCTTTGACAACGATAAAGAAAAATTAAGATTGTATACAAATCTCCTATACAATCAAGCGCTGCTGATTGAAGGCCTAACCATTTCGGATCCCGTAGAATTTACAAATGATATTTGTAAGGTAATGGTTTAAACAGCAAACAAAAAGCGTGGGTGAGTCCCATGCTTTTTTGCGTTGAGCTAAAATTCCTTTTCATTGACCTATAAAAATAGATATATCAATATTAAAAAAGGAAATGAAATGGACGAGAGGGTGAACCATCCGCTTGTCACTATATAAATTACATTGAAAATGAGGGAACAGCATGAAACACATATATAGCGATGTGATTCAATTCAGGGGAACACATTATGATTTTGGCTATTATCAGGGCAAACGGATAAAAAACTCACTGACCATTATAAACCGCGAAAATCAATGGAAGGTAAGGAAACCCAGATTTACTGTGTCGGAAGAAGAAGTTAAATCGGCAATTGGCAGGTTTGCTCCTGGAATCTGGGATGAGCTTCTAGGGCTGCAGGCAGCTCTCGAGTGGCCGATGGAGCGTGTCCTTCAGGAGTTTGGCGGCTACCGTCTGGATTATGTCAGGTCAGGCTGTTCTATCTTAACTGGTGACAACTATTTAATCAGAAACTATGATTATCACCCAAAAACGTATGAGGGCCGTTATGTATTTTTCCAGCCTGAGGACCAGGGGTATGCGATGGCCGGACCAAGCCAGCGGGTAACAGGCCGCATGGATGGAATGAACGAAAAGGGGCTGGCGATTGGCTATAATTTTATGCATCGCAAAAATCCTGGTGACGGCTTTATCTGCTGCATGATTGGACGTCTCATTCTTGAAGCCTGTGCCAGTGTGGGAGAAGCAGTTGAAATGCTGAAGGAAATCCCTCACCGCCATTCATTCAGCTATATTGTCCATGACACAAGCAATGAAACCTATATCATTGAAACTTCTCCAAGAGGTGTAGAGGTTCGTCGGTCAAGGGCCTGTACCAATCACTTTGAAATTATGAAGAATGAAAACCGGAACCATCTTGTAGATTCAGAACGCAGATTAGAAATCATGCAGCAGGAACAACAGGAGAAACGGCTGAGTGCCCACCATGCCTTCAGGCTGTTAAATGACAAGGATAAGGGAGTCTTCTCCGATCTTTATAGCAGCTGGGCCGGCACCATTCACACATCTGGTTATTTCCCTCAAGAATTGAAAACATGGATAGCTCTTGGCGGGAATCAGCAGCCGGTTCAATTTGACTTTGCGAAATGGCTTCAGGGAGAAGATGTGAACACGGAGCGGATTACGGGAGAGATTGAAACAGACATTCCATTTGTTCATATGGAAGAGAATGCGGATTGGTTTAAGAGGTGATTAGCAGGCCGGAAGTAAGGCGGGGAGCAGGCTATGAAAAATCCATAAAAAGCAACATAACGGAAAGAATGGATGGCTCTGTTTTTATTGCCAATTGTTCCTGCTTGTTTGTTTTTAAGCAAAGATTATAAAATAAGAAGGAAATACTATAGAAAAAAAGAAATAGTATATAATCCAATATGGTGATCTTCTTGCCATTATGAATATTTCATACCTAGAAATAGAGAGGAGTACATGGAATGGAGATTTCACAAGAACAAATTGACGATATTACCGAATTCATTATACAAAACAGAGCGGAATTTGAGGAAAAATTGTTGTCGGAAGCGGTAAATGTGGCTGGTAAAATCAACGATATCCTGCAAAAAGGAAACATAGATCTGCTTAAAAATGCTGAAAAATTGGTTGTGTATATTGTGCAGCAAAATGAACCTGAGCTTATTAGCTTTGCAAAGCAAGAAGGAATGGCATGGGCGCATAACGCTTTGACGCTGGCCTTCAAGCTTGAGTGGGTACAGGCAATTAGACGGACTTTATGGCACTTCCTATATCTGCATGATCAAATGATCAATAATTCAAATTACCGTGATGAATTTTTCATTATGGAAAAAAGAATCAATGACAGTGTTGACCAATTCCTCAACACCTTTTTCCTCAGCTATTCCAACTACAAGGATGAAATGATCAATTCCCAAAGAAAACTGGTTGAGCATTTATCCGTCCCGATTATACCAATCAGCACAGGTGTGGCAGTACTGCCGTTAATCGGTACGATTGACCCGTATAGAATGCAGATAATAGAAGAAAAAGTATTGTCGGATATCTCCGATTTGAGTATCCAGACTTTAATTATAGATTTATCGGGCATCACCAATATGGAAGTGGAGGTAATCGTTCATTTTGAAAAAGTGTTAACCGGTGTTTCCATGATGGGCTGCAAGGCTGTCATTACTGGTTTACGTGCTGAGCTTGTCAGGAAAATGGTTCATTTAGGAGTTTCCTTTGACAAGAAAGCAGAAACAAAAGGAACATTGCAGCAGACCCTGAAGGATTATACACATTCCTAAAAGATAACAAACACCTTATATGCTGTTGAAAGGCAGCTATAAGGTTTTTTTATGGAAAAAAGGAATGCAGTCGATGAATCATCAAAAAGGCCGGTGTTTATAAAGCGCTGCAAAAGGTTAAAAGACAAGAAAGGAATAAGGGAGGAAGAACCATGAATCATAGTGTATATGGCGTGTACGGAACTACTCAAGAGGCCATGGATGCCATTGATAAGATAAAGGAAAGAGGATTCGAAGATCATGTATTTACCCTTATAGCCAGAGACGAAAAGAGTTTGGATTTCAAAAATGACGATCAGGCTATGGAAGTAAATGTGATTACAACACTTGATGATGATAAAGACGATTCCTTTTTCCAAAAGGCTATGCGTTTCTTTATGGATGTGGAACCGCAGCTTGATGACCACTTAAAGGAGAACGGTGTATCGGAAGAAAAAACCAATAGATATATGGACGAAATTGAAGCTGGCAAGATCGTGCTGATGGTAGAAGAAAAAAAAGAGTAACATAGAAAAAGGCTGCGTGGAGTGCAGGCCTTTTTTTTGATTTCTGATGCTGATATATTCCATAGATGAGCCGTTCTCCTGCATATAGAATTTGTTTGAGAAATCAGGTTGAATTGCTAAGTGCCTCAAATAAAAAGCTGTTTTCGCAAACACTGTTGTTGTTGAACAAGGGGGGTGATTGGAACGTGAGGATGCTCGCGGACCTTAGGGGCGGGCGCCCGAGCCTCCTCGGCTTCGTCTGTAGGGTCTCACCTGATCGAAAAGCGGAGGACGATGCTTTTCAAGATAAGATCTATCCAAAAGCTGAATGATGATCTTTTTTAATTAGAGGCAAAAGTTAAAAGAAAAGCAGACACCTGATAAAGAAGACTTGCTGATTGGCAAGCGATAGCGAAGACAGTAGTCGCCCTTACCACGCTCGTAACGCCACGTCCTGTGGCCCCGCCTGGCTCGCACATCCTGTGCATCGT